>JBKBTF010000070.1:0-15700 GCA_046291395.1 Blastomonas sp.
TTTGCGCCGCTCGACCTGCGCGCCCGAGCGCCAGCCCTTGCCGTCGATGACCTGCTCGTTGGCGAGCACGGTCTGGTCGACCGGGTCCCAGTTGACCGCGCTTTCCTTGCGATAGACCAGCCCTGCGGCATACAGATCGAGGAACAGCGCCTGTTCATGGCCGTAATATTCGGGCTCGCAGGTCGCGATCTCGCGGCTCCAGTCGAGCGCGAAGCCCAGCCGCTTCAACTGCTTGCGCATCGCGGCGATGTTGTCGCGGGTCCAGCCGCCCGGATGCACGCCTTTTTCCATCGCGGCGTTCTCCGCCGGCATGCCGAAGGCGTCCCAGCCCATCGGGTGCAGCACTTCAAAGCCCTGCATACGGCGGTAGCGCGCGATGACATCGCCCATGGTGTAGTTGCGGACATGGCCGATATGGATGCGTCCCGATGGATAGGGGAACATCTCGAGCACGTACGCCTTTTTCTTGGCGCTGCTGCTGTCTGCCTTGAAGGACTGACGTTCTTCCCACACCGATTGCCAGCGGGAATCGGCGGCCAGCGGATTGAACCGCACTGTCTCGTTCATGGTATCGCCTCTGGAACTCGGGGCTTATTGGCGAATGGCGGACTGTCGCAGATCGCGGGCCTTGGTGAGGATGATTTCTTCCAGTTTCTGCACGGTGGCGGCGCGGACCGGGGCATCGACCCACTGGCCGGACTGGCTGACCTGGCGGCTGGCCGCGACGCGCAGTGCATCTGCGCGCAGGTCCTGGTCGAGGATCGAGACAGTGACCTTCATCCGCTCGCCCGGGGTCTGCGGGTTGGCATACCAGTCGGTCACGATCACGCCGCCCGCGCTGTCTGCCTGCAACAGCGGCATGAATGACAGGGCGTCGAGCGAGGCCCGCCACAGATAGCTGTTCACGCCGATGGTCGTGACCTGGCTGGCGGCGATGTCTGCCTCTGCCCTCTTGCTGCCGCCGCCGCATGCGGACAGCAATGCCAGGGTGCCGACAGCGCAGATCGCGGCGCGGGCGAAAGGAAGAACAGGCATGGCGGAATCCTTACACAACTGACGCATGAAACAGCGGCCTTCTATAGTTGCTTTGCGGGCTTGGGCAAGCACTTGCGCACGCGCCTGCGCGTTCATGTAGCAGCAAGTTCGCGCGCGCTAATATCGCGTGTGGCGAGTCACGCCTCAGGCGGTGGGAACCAAAGCCGAGGTGCGATGTAAGCTTCCCATTGTGGATTGTGTGCAACGGTTTCAGATTATTTTTGCGGTTCCTGCCTTGGGGCATTCAAGACCCCCTTTTTGTGGTAACACTCCAGGCAAGGGATAGCGGGGTCGGAAAAAAAGACATGAACGCGGGAGTTGTTAAAAAACTGGCGATTTCGGGGCTTTTGCTCGGGTCTGCGGCATTGGTGCCGTCGATTGCCCTGGCATTTTCCTCCGGGTTCGACTCGCGTCCAGTGTCGATTGACGCCCGCGGCGGCATTGGCTCGTTCACTCCCGCTTCGGTTGACCCGCGTCTGGCGGAGAAGCTCAAATTCTCGGCTTTGCGTGGCGACAAGATGTTCCGCTTCACGCCTGCCGCCTCCGCCGCCAACGGTACCCGCGCGTTGACCATCGCGGTCCGCGTGCGGCCCGACTCGGCCAAGGCCATCAATATCCGTCCCGACCTCGCCAGCGATGGCGGCCAGGGTGCAGGTCTTGTGCAGATCACGCCCACCGCGTTCAGCCTGGGCGTGGCCAAGGGCTTCACCAAGTTCGCGCTGCCCTCCAGCATCCGTCAGCAGGACGAGGCATTGCCGGATATTACACAACTCGGCCAGGGCAATGCGTCGGCACGCAAGAGCCGCTTCAGCCCGCGGATCGAAATGGACGATATCCAGGCGCCCACCACCCGCGCGGTGCGTCCGTTCAACGATCAGGGCAGCTATTCGCTCGATGTCGGCGGAGCCTACAAGGTTACCCGCAATCTCGACGTCACCGCCGGCATCCGCCTGCGCAGCGAACGCGACCGCCTGACCGGCCTCACCAACGAGCAGTATGACAGCCAGGCTGTCTATGTCGGAACCGAATTCCGCTTCTGATCCTCTGAGCGTTTCCTGATATCGCGTTCGATGCTGATCCCCTGTTTAGGCAGGGATCCAGCTCATGTCGGCAGTGCCGGGCGGAGCACGAGCGTGTCACGCTTACCCAGCCACCCGCTCAGGATGAACCCGTCCAAGCCTGGCCCCCGGCGAAAGCCCGAGCCAAAGCTGCCGTACTGCACGCGATCCAATGCAGACCGTCGGCTTTTCCGTCATCCCGGGCTTGACCCGGAACCCAGTGTTTCCGACCAAGCAGCGCGCAGAAACGCAATGTGCCCCGGATCAAATCCGGGGTGACGACGAGGGGCGGGCCAATCTTTCGCAAGGATACCGTCGAAATGGGACTTCATCTTGCAATGCGAGCAACTGAAGCAAGTTTAGGGTTGCGGACAACAGATCAGCAAGGATTTTGCGAACGTCGTTCATATTGCCGCAGAGTTCCGTCCGGGTCGGCTGCCACCTGTATGACGGGTCCGTCTTCCGTCATTAGAACTCTATAAAGGTGCTCGTCTCCTGACCTTATCTCGAACCCGCCTCTGTCGTCTGAGGCGACCATCGGTATCGCAAGAACCATACCGACTTTACGCTGTTCGAAGCGAAATGGGAGGACTGCGGGGCTTTGCCCGATCCGAACACCATTAGATTGAACACTCAAGGAAGTTGCCTCAGGAGCGACGTAGCACCCTACGACGGGAGAAGTATCGACTGCCGCCGGTTCATCGAAGTCGGTGCATCCGGCTACAATCAGCCCCATTGGCAGGATGGTGAGGAGTTTGAGCATGAGCTTCAGAGAATAGCCGTCCTGGCACTACGGTCAACGGCCACCAATCATCCCAGTTTCAGTCAGCTCCACCAAGCTCGACTTGTCCTGAAAACTGCCTGCAAAGATTGGCGTGGAGTACAGTCTGCTTGGGGGCGCTAACCTGACAGCCCGTCAATCGCCGCCCAGCCGCTGACGATCCTGGCGATCTGCCTTGCGCGTTTTGGTGTCATGCCGCCCAGTGCGATCACCGGCAGCCGCGACAGCCGCGCGAGGCTGGCGAATCGGGGAGCGCCCAGCGGTGGGCCTCCGGGATGGGTACGCGTTGCGAAGACGGGGGAGATCAGGACTTGCGCGCGGGTTCCTCTGGTCGCGTTCGCACGGGCCAGTTCGCGCATGTCATGCGCCGTCAGCAGCCGGATCAGACCAAGGCATGAACCACCGCCAGGCGGACCATAGCAGCCGTCCGCGCGCCACGCCTTTGCGGCCGCGATATCGCCTGCGAGCACGATCACCCCGCCGCGGCGTCGCATCAGCCGCGCCAGCCGGTCGAACCGCGCGTGGCGGGCGTCGGGCGCGAGGTGATAATGGCGGAACACCAGTCCGGATCCCAAGGGCAGCCGAGCGATCGACCGCTCCAGCTGCGCATCGTTGCGTGCGTCGCTGATCAGCCACAGGCGGGGCAGGGCTGATTTTCCGGGCTGGCGGCGGCGCATGACCCGGCTTATAGCCGCGCCCCATGAATATGCCCAGCCACACCACCGAAACCCCGCTCGCCACCATCCGCGCCGCCATCGCCCAGTCGGAGAAGATCGCCGGGCGCCCGGCGGGTTCGACAACGCTGATCGCGATCTCCAAGACCAAGCCCGTCGAGGCGATCGAGGAACTGATCGAACAGGGGCAGCGGGTCTTTGGCGAAAACCGGGTGCAGGAGGCTGAGGCCAAGTTCCCCGGTCTGCGCGCGCGCTACCCGGACCTTGAGCTGCACATGGTCGGCCAGTTGCAGTCGAACAAGGCGGACGAGGCGGTTGCGCTGTTCGACTGCATCCACTCGCTCGACCGCATGTCGCTCGCCAAGGCGCTGGCCGCCGCGATGGCCAAGGCGGGCAAAAGGGTGCCGTGCTTTGTCCAGGTCAACATCGGCGAGGAGGAGCAGAAGGGCGGCTGCGCGATCGCCGATCTGCCGCAGTTCCTCGAACAGGTCCGCACGCTCGGCCTGCCGGTGGTCGGGCTGATGGCGGTGCCGCCCGCCGATGTCGAGCCTTCGCCCTATTTCGCGCTGCTCGCCAGCCTCGCGCGCGAGGCTGGACTGGACCAGCTCAGCATGGGCATGTCGGGCGATTTCGAGACTGCGGTGCGCATCGGTGCGACGCATGTGCGGATCGGCTCCGCGTTGTTCGGCGCACGCTGATCGCTCGGACCTGAGCGCCGCTTTACGCTCATCCGCCATGGTTGGACGATTGCGTCGCCGCAAAAGAACCACGCTGGCAGGGAACACAAATGCCCGCGCTTCGCTGTTTGCCTGAACACAGATGAAGCAAGGTGTCTTACGGTATGGGTTTTCTCAAGAACGGCGAATGGCATGACGGATGGGGTTACGCCGATGAGGACAGCGGCGCGTTCAAGCGCGATGAAAGCATTTTTCGCAACTGGATCACGCCCGATGGAGCGGCTGGGCCCACCGGCGAAGGCGGTTTTGCGGCTGAGCCGGGCCGCTATCGGCTGTATATCAGCCTTGCCTGTCCATGGGCGCACCGCGCCAACATCGCGCGCCATCTCAAGGGGCTGACTGGCGCGATCGAGCTGGCGGTGGTGCACTGGCGGATGCAGGAAGGCGGCTGGTCGTTCCGCGACGGCGAGTGCGTGACGCCCGATCCGCTGTGCGGCGCGGACAATCTGCACCAGATCTATACCCGCGCCAAGCCGGACTATTCGGGCCGGGTCACCGTGCCGGTGTTGTGGGACACCCAGTCCGGCACGATCGTCAGCAACGAAAGCGCCGATATCCTGCGCATGCTCGGCACCGCCTTTGATGATTGCGGTGCAAACGATCTCGATCTCTATCCCGAGGGCCATCGCGACGAGATCGATGCGCTCAACGATCGGGTCTATGACACGGTCAACAACGGGGTGTACAAGGCTGGCTTTGCAACATCGCAAAAGGCCTATGAAGATGCGGTGATGCCGCTGTTTGCCATGCTCGACGAGCTCGAGCAACGGCTGGAGGGCAAGGACTGGCTCGTCGGCGGACAGCTCACCGAAGCCGATATCCGCCTGTGGACCACGCTGATCCGCTTCGATCCGGTGTATCATGGTCATTTCAAGTGCAACATTCGCCGGATTGCCGACTATCCCAACCTCGCGGCCTTCACCCGACGGATCTATGACCTGGACGGCCTGACCGAGACGGTGAACTTCAAGCACATCCAGCATCATTATTATGAAAGCCACGACCACATCAATCCGACCAGCGTGGTTCCGGCAGGGCCCGATCCGCTGATCCCGGGATGGCAGGCATCAGGGTCATAGCCCGCATCCCGGCTATTCGGTGACGTCGTCCAGCGTGAAATAGCCCTGCTTCAGAGCCTTGAGCACCAGCTGCGCGCGGTTGGATACGGCGAGGCGGCGGCGGGCGTCGGTGAGATATTCGCTGACGGTCTGGTCGGATATGCCCAGCACGCTGGCAATCTCCCAGCTCGTCATGCCGCGAGCGACCAGCTTGATGCAGTCGACTTGTCGCGGGGACAGGCGTTCGGCCATGTCGGGGGCGGCGTGGGGAAGATGCGATTGCCACAGGGTGCGTGCCTGCTGCCCCGCTGCAGTGCCCAGCAGGATCGCGAGCATGAATGCCTGCGCGCTGAGCGCACCATTGTCCCGCATCACGAAGTGCACCGAGACGGTCGGCATGTCGGGCATATGGCTGGCCACGGTGCAGCCCGAGGCGAGCCCAAGCTTGCGCAATTCGTCGAGATACTCGCGCTGGATCCGGGTGAGCGGGATGATTGCTTCAAGCTCGCTCCAGCGGATCGCGCCGCCCCTGCGCTGGCATGCGACGAGAATGGGGCTGGACAGGCTGTAATCGCGGCGGCGGAACACATCCTCCCATGCGTCGGGATAATTGCTTCTGATTTCAGGAAGCATCAGTCCGGATTGCACATGGACGTGACGTGCAATAGCCCCGTATTCGAAACCACCTTGGCGTGCCGCAGCCAGCACCACGTGCAGCAGGCGGTCGAGCGTCGGCGCGGACTCGATCGCGCGCCAGCTCTGCTCGATATGATCCAGCTCCGGCATAATGCGTCCCGGCTTGGGTTGATGGAAGAGATGGCTGCGCCAGAGACGCGAGCGCCCATGCCACGAATTGGCCAATGGCCCGCAAGCCATTGAGAGCAAACTATTTGCTCCTCGTGGTTGAGGCAATCATTATACGGTTACATTGGTCCAAAATGGAGCCAATCGTGGCTCTGCGGGCCCAGAGTCAGGCGCCCGGCACGCCCAGAGCCGACGCTGCTTCGCGCACGCGGCGTTGATCGGCGGCATTGTTTCTGAGCGCTGCGGTGGCGTCGCGCAGCGCGCCTTCAGCCTTGCCGGTCTCGCCCAGTTGCATCCGGCTGCGCAGCAGCATGATCCAGCCGTCGGCATCGCCCGGCTCGCGCTTCAGCCGATCGGCAAGGCCATCGACCATCTGCTGGATCATCAAATCCTGCTGGCCCTGGGGCAGGGCGGCTGCGGCGGCCATCTGGTCAGGACTGGGTCCGGGGATGCCCGCAGTCGCGGTCGCAGCCCCATCGGTCCTGAACCCGCCTGCGGGCGGCGCGAACTTCGCCGATGCCAGCCGCTTTTCGACCTCGATCCCGCGTTCCTTGCCGACATTGCGGATCACGTCGCGAATGTCCTTGGCATACGGCGCGTCGGCTGGGGTCTCGGCGAGCAGGCCGAACCAGTCCTCGATCGCCTCGGCATGTTTGCCGTCTATATCCTTGGCGGCGGCGAGAAAATAGCGCGCCCGGGCGTCCTTGGGGTCGATCTCGACCGCGCGCTTGAACGCGGCGCGGGCATCCTGGCTGATCGCCGCGTCGTTGCTGGCCATCACCAGCGCCTCGCCCAGCATCGAGTGATATTCCGAATTGCCAGGCGCAAGCTGGATCGCGCGGCGCATCGCGGTGGCAGATTCAGCAAAGCGCCCGGTCTCGAAATACGACCAGCCCAGCATCCGCCAGCCTTCGGCGTCATCGGGATTGTCCTGCAGCCGTGCTTCGAGCGCGGCGATCACCTCATCGACGGAGGCGGGCGCACCCTCAGCAGCGACGGACGCGGGCGGCGCTGTGTTCGTCGGCGCCTGATTGGTATAGATCTTATACCCCACCGCACCGCCAGCGATCAGCGCTGCGGCAAGCAACGCCACGCGGGCAGCGCCGAATCCCCCTTGCGGGCCCTGCGCGGGGGGTCCCGCTTCAGACTGCGCGGCCGGAGATATCTGGGTGCTCTGGGTCATCTGGCTGTCTCTTCGTCCGCGTGTGAGGGGCTCATGCTAGCCGATCACCCGAAATTTCCAATTTCTAAGTGGTAAAGATCACATTCTTTGCTAGAAATATCGGCATAGGGTTCGCAACCGAATTTTGGGCAAGTTCTTGCGGCTGCGGAGCAATCTGGCGTCAGCGGTACCGATCAGGGAGATATCGGGCAGCAAGATGCCGGGCTGGTCTGTCTCGGCTATGCAAGCGCGGACGTGTGCGTCCGCAAATGGGGGACGCGAACCTGTGAGCGAGATTTTCCGCGTTGCGATCATCGGGTCAGGCCCGGCGGGCAAGAGCGCTGCCGGACGCGCCGCGAGCCTGGGGATGAGCCACATCTTGCTCGAAAAGACCGATCATCTCTCGGACACCATCTACAAATACCAGAAGGGCAAGCACGTGATGGCGACGCCCTCGCAGCTCGTGCTGCGCTCCGACCAGGAGTTCGAGGCCGGCAAGCGCGAGGCGATCCTGGAAAAGTGGAACGCGCGGACCAGGGAGCTCGGCGTCAACGTCAAGTTCAATGCCGAGGCCAAGGCCATTCGCGGCACCGGCCCCGCGATCGAGGGCAGCGTGCATGTGATCGAACAGCGCGCGCGCGACGGATCGATCACCAAGAAGGAAATCCAGCGCTACGCCCCGCCGTACGAGATCGAGCTGACCAGCGGCGAGAAGATCATGGCGGAGAACGTCGTCTTCGCCATCGGCACCCAGGGCAACCCCAACCGCATGCGCTGCCCCGGTGGTGATCTGCCGCATGTGCAGTATCAGCTGGATGATCCCACCGAATATGTCGACGAGCATATCGTCGTCATCGGCGCGGGCGATGCAGGGATCGAAAACGCGCGCGGCCTGGCCGAGGACGCAGCGCAGGGCAATGTCGTCACCATCGTCAGCCGTGGCCCCGAAGCGCCCAGCCCCAAGGAATCTTTTCCGACCGCCAAGGAGGCCAACGCACTGGCGCTGCTGGGCGATCGCAACGCGGGCAAGCTCAACATCCGCTTCGAAACCGACACGGCGAGTGTCGAGCCGGGCTGGATCACCTTCAACACCCGCGACGGCGAGGAGCGGGTCCGCTGCGACCGGATCATCGCGCGCATCGGTTCCGCCCCGCCGCGCGCGTTCATCGAGGAATGCGGGATCGCGTTCACCAGCGCCGACCGCCTGGCCTTCCCGCAATTGTCGCCGGTGTTCGAATCGACCGCGCCCGGCATCTTCGTCATCGGCGCGCTTGCGGGCTATCCGCTGATCAAGCACTGCATGAACCAGGGCTATGACGTCATAGAGTTCATCAACGGCAACACCGAACTGAAACCGGCGGACGAGCCGATCCTTGAAGCCAAGTTCAAGGACCTTCCGGGACGCAGGTCGGTCGCCGAGTGGCTCGACCTGCTGCGCGAGAATGTGACCATCCTCAACGGCATGAACCCGCTGCAGATGCGCGAGTTCATGCTCGATTCCGATGCCAGGTTCTACCGCAAGGATGATGTGATCTTCGAGCGGGCTGCTCCTGGATCGTCGCTGTTTGCGATCGCGCAAGGGTCGGTCGCGGTGCAGATCGATCCGAATGATACCAGCAAGACCGTGCCGATCGGCCAGGGATCGATCTTCGGCGAGGTCGGGCTGATCTCCGGACGTCGCCGCGGCGCGACCGTGGTGGCGGCCGAGGACACGATCTGCGTGGAGATCTCGCGGAACGCTGCGCTCAAGCTGCAGAGCCAGGTGCCCACCGCCAAGAAGGCGATCGAACGCATCTCGACCGAGCGGTTGCTGCTGCAGATGTTCGGATCGGGCCTGAAACCGGATGACATTGCCGAAGTGGTCGAGACCAGCAAGATCCGCCAGGTCAAGCCGGGCGAGGCGATCCTCAAGGAAGGCGACGAGGGCAACGAGATCTATGTCATCCGCGTCGGATCGATGATCGTCGAGAAGGAGATCGGCGGCAAGCCGGTGTTCCTGTCCTATCTGCCCGCAGGGTCCTATGTCGGCGAAATGGCGCTGATCGCTGGCGGCAGGCGCACCGCGACGGTCAAGGCCGCGATCAAGTCCGAGGTCATCCGCATCGACGGCGATGCGTTCAAGAAAGTGCTCGAGGCGCATCCCGAGCTGCTGAAGCGCGCCAAGCGCGACATGGCCAGCCGCCAGGATATCAACGCGTTCATCGAGGCCAAGAAGGACAGCTTCTCGGGCGTGGTCGACATGTATTCGGGGGTCGCCAACTTCCTCGTCGAAAACGGCATCGGCGAGGCGACCGACGTGCTGCTGATCGACGAGAGCCTGTGCGTGGGCTGCGACAATTGCGAAAAGGCATGCGCCGACAGCCATGATGGGCTCTCGCGGCTCGACCGCGAAGCGGGGCGTTCCTATGCGCACCTGCACGTGCCGACCAGTTGCCGCCATTGCGAGCACCCGCACTGCATGGCCGATTGCCCGCCCAACGCGATCAACCGTGGGCCCGATGGCGAGGTGTATATCAACGACACCTGCATCGGCTGCGGCAACTGCCAGCGCAACTGCCCCTATGGCGTGATCCGCATGGACAAGGTGCCGCCCAAGAAGCCGAGCCTGTTGTCGTGGCTGTTCTTCGGCTTCGGCCCGGGCCCAGGCGAACCGAGCAAGAAATGGGCCTACGCCAACAGCGATCCCGGCGTCGAGAAGCCCAAAAAGGCGATCAAGTGCGACATGTGCGCCGGCATCGAGGGCGGTCCGAGTTGCGTGCGCGCCTGCCCGACCGGGGCCGCCATCCGCGTCGCGCCCGACGAGTTTTTGACCGTCGCGCGGCTCGAGCAGGAGGAGGCGTAGGCGATGGCGACCCAAGTACAGCCTGCAGGCCCCGCCGTCCGCAAGAAGACCACCGGACGGCAACGCAATTCCATGCACGATGGCTTCCTGCGGCATCGCAACTTCCGCTGGATGAAGATCGCGACGGTGCTCAGCATCGTCTGCCTGGTCAGCTATTTCCTCGTCGATGTGCAGCCGCGCCACAACGGCGGCTCGTGGTATGGCTATACGCTGGGCACCGTCGGGGCGGGCCTGATCCTGTGGCTGACATGCATTGGCCTGCGCAAGCGCGCGATCACGCCGGGGGGCTGGTCATTGAAGGCGTGGACCAGCGCGCATGTCTATCTGGGTTTGAGCCTCATCGTCATCGGTACGCTGCACACCGGTTTCCAGCTCGGCTGGAACGTCCACACGCTCGCCTGGGCGCTGATGATGATCGTCATCGTCTCCGGAATCGTCGGCATCTATTTCTACGCGACATTACCCGACAATCTGTCGAACAACCGCGCCGATAGCGATGGCGCGGTGACCGAGCGGATGATGATCGAGCAGCTCCGCTCGCTCGACCGCCAGCTGCACGACGCCGCGCAGCCGCTCGATCCTGCACAGGCCGCTTTGGTGCAGGCCTCGCTCGAACAGGACCCGTTCGACGGCAATTTCTTCCAGCGTATCGGTAACAGCTATCGCGGCTGCGAAACCCGCGCGGCGATCGCCGAATTGCGCAGGATGCGTGCCTATCAGCCGCGCATGGGCGACGATCCGCTCGACAAGGTCGACGGGCTTTTGCAGCGCAAGGAATCGACGCTGGCGCGGCTGCGCAAGCATCTGCAGATCAAGTCGATGCTGCAGGTGTGGCTGTTCGTGCACGTGCCGATGACGTTCGCGCTGCTGGCCGCGCTGTCGGCGCACATCTTCAGCGTGTTCTTCTATTGGTGACGCGCCACCGGGGGCAGGGTTTACGGGTTTTGGGGGCAGTTGAATGATGTTTATCGTCCGCCAGGTCGCCTTGAAGGCAGACGGCAGCGAGATTGTCCGCCAGACCGAGGTAGCGGGCGAGGAAATCTTCGTCGGCCGCAATGCCGCCAACGGCGTCCACCTGCCCGACCTGGCGGTGAACCCGGTGCACGCGCGGGTGGAACGGCGCGGCGGCGAACTGCTGATCACCTCGCAATCGCAGCAGCCCTTCGATGTTGATGGCCGCAGCGTGGAATCGGCAACGATCGACATCGCGCGCGGCGCGGAGCTGCGTTTCGGTGGTCATATCATTGCGGTGGGGACCGAAGGCGATGCGGTGACGCTGACCATTCGCCGGATCGAGGCGGTTTCGGACAGCGCCGAGGACAAGGACGAAGCGGCAATCTATTCGCTCAAAGGGCTGCTCCCCGGCAAGCGGATGAGTGCCTGGGGCTTTGCCCTGCTGATCCTGATCGCTTGTCTGGCCTGGCCGATCTACAGTTGGTCGACTTATAAGGACTTGGCGTACAAGGAAAAAGCCTCGCGCCCGGATGGTTTTCACGGGGATAGCCTGTGGTCGTCGGGCAAGCTGAGCCTTGCGCACAAGACGCTCAAGGATGATTGCCAGTCGTGCCATGTCGATGCCTTCGTTTCGGTGCGCGACAATGCCTGCATGACCTGCCACGAAAAGGATGCAGGGCCCCATGCGCCGATGCAGCGGCAGCTCGCAGCGCGCGGCGACCCCACCGGATTTGCCGCCTTCACCCGATTCGTTGCCGCCAGTTTCAACAAACCTGCCGGACGCTGTGTCGAATGTCACACCGAGCATGAGGGTGCAGGTGCTATGCAGCCCACTCAGCAGCGATTCTGTGCTGACTGCCATGACGGGATGGACACGCGCTTGACCAATACCAAGCTCGATAACGCCGCCGATTTCGGCACTGCGCATCCGCAGTTCCAGCCCGCCGTGCTGGTGCGCCCGCTCGCGGGAGACGATACCAAGGCGCCGCGCAAGCGCATCTCGCTCGACAAGAAGCCGCGCGAGAACAACGGGCTCAAATTCCCGCACGACCTGCATCTCAACAAGACCGGCGGTGTTGCGCAGATGGGGCGGCGGCTGTCGGGCAAACATGGGTTTGGCGATGCACTCGAATGCTCCGATTGCCATGAGGCCGACAAGAACAACGTTGGCTTCGTCGCGGTCGACATGGAGAAGAGCTGTGCGATGTGCCACAGCCTTGCGTTCGACAAGATCGGCGGCACGTTCCGCACGCTGCGCCATGGCGAACCCGAGCAGGTAAAGGCGGACCTTCGCGCGTACTACCGCTCGACCTCGCCGACCCGGCCTATCAACCTGGGCAGTCTGGCGCGCCAGCGTCCCGGTGTCGTCAACTCGCGGCGGACCGCGGCGGATTATGCCCGCGCGGTCAACTTCCGCGGCAGTCGCGCCGATCAGGCGATCCGCCAGGTGTTCAGCCGTGGCGGCGCCTGTTATGACTGCCATGTCGTGGTGCCGCCGTCGTCTTCGGGCAGCCTGGACTTCCGCATCGCACCGGTCGCACAAACCAGCCGCTATCTGCAAAAGGGCTGGTTCACGCACGATGCGCACGACAAGGAAGAGTGCACCAGTTGCCACCTTGCCGAGAAGTCGAGCCAAGCGACGGACCTGTTGCTGCCCGGGATCAAGGATTGCCGCACCTGCCATGTGGGTGAAACCGGCGATGCGCTGATCAAGGTGAAGAAACCGGTCGAATCCACCTGCGCAATGTGTCACGATTACCACGCCGACAAGGGGGCCCCATGGCTGCTTCGCGAGCAAGACAAGAAGAAAAAGCGGCCCGAGATCACGGCGGCCGTGGCGCATCCGGCGGTCGCAGCGGCCCGATTGCGACCATAGCCGACGATATAGCCCTGACCCGACAGAGAGGACCTTCACGCCGGATGCTGATTGCCCAGATCACCGATATCCATCTGGGCTTTGATCCGGACAATCCAGCCGAATTCAATCGCAAGCGGCTGGATCAGGTGATCAACATGCTGTGCGACCTCGATCCGCTCCCCGATATGCTGCTCGCCACCGGCGACCTGATCGACCGAGGCGACGAGGACAGCTATCGCAGGCTGAAGAACGCGCTCTCGGTCTGCCCGTTTCCGGTGCATATGTGCATGGGCAACCACGACCAGCGCGCCACCTTCAGCGCGCAATTTCCCGATGTGCCGGTGGTCGACGGATTTATCCAATATGAGGTCGATGCCGGTCCGATCCGGTTGCTGGTGCTCGATACGCTGGAAGACGGGCGCCATGGCGGCGCGTACTGCGAGGTCCGGGCGCGCTGGCTGCGCGCGCGGTTGGCCGAGCAAACCGATCGCCCGACGCTGATCGTCCAGCACCATCCGCCGATCGAGGTGGGGATCGAGTGGATGAACACTCACCCCGAGGAACCGTGGGTCGAGCGATTGCGCGACTGCTTTGCGGGGCACTCCAACATCATCGGCATGGTCTGCGGACATATTCACCGCGCCATCGTCAGCAGCTGGTGCGGCTTTCCGGTCGCGATCTGCCCGTCGAGCGCGCCGCAGGTGGCGCTCGAGCTCGCGCCGATCGACCCCGATGTGCCCGATGGGCGCAACATGATCATCGCCGATCCGCCCGCCTTTGCGCTGCACTGGTGGAACGGGCGCGAGCTGATCACCCATTACGAGACCGCCGACGAGCATGTGATGCTGGCGCGCTATGACGAAAAGATGCAGCCGCTGGTGCGCAGCCTGCTGGCGGAGCGTCCGGCCTAGGCGCGACCGGCACCGGCGTTTCGGTTTCGTTCATGCATTCGCTGTTATCGGCCTGGGACATCGGCAAGGGCCGGGGCGCACAAGCTGCTGCTCCCCCTTGCGACCCACCGCTGGTGCGTCCACATTCGACTGGAAGCGTACAATGCGGATCAAAAGGACGATTTATGACACATAGTTATCTGCTGGTCGCGGCATCGGCTCTGGCACTTGGCGCGGCAAGCCCCGCAATGGCGCAGCAGCCCCCAGCCGAGCAGGCTGACACCAGCGCGCAGGCGAAGCTGATCTATCAGGAGTGGACCGGTCCTTATGAGGGCGTGCCGCCATGGGACAAGGTCAGCACCGAAGCGTTCCCGATGGCCATCCAGGCGGCGATGGACGAGCTCAAGGCCGAATATGAGGCGGTCGCCAGCAACAAGGCAGCACCCACTTTCCAGAATACCAACCTCGCGCTCGAAATGGCGGGCGACCGGATGAATCGCGTGTTCGCGATGTGGGGCGTGTATACCAGCAACCTCGCCGACAAGCAGGTCCGCGCGATGCAGGCCGAATGGGCCCCAAAGATATCCAAGTTCTACAATGAGCTAACCCTGGACCCTCGTATCCTCGCCCGGATCAAGTCCGTCTATGATCGTCGCGATGCGCTGGGCCTGGATGCGCAACAGAAGCGGCTGGTGGAACGCAGCTATGATGGTCTGGTGCGCGGTGGCGCGCTGCTCGACGATGCCGCCAAGGCGCAACTGATCACCATCAACGGTCAGTTGGCCGGGCTGTATTCGACCTTTAACGAAAAGCTGCAGGCCGACGAGGAAAAGTACATCGTCGTGACCGACAAGGCCGAACTTGCGGGCCTTCCCGACAGCTTCGTCGCCTCGCTCAAATCGGCGGCGGAAGAGCGCAAGGTGGATGGCTGGGCGCTGGTCAACACCCGATCGGTGATGCAGCCGGTGCTGGAGAATGCCACCAACCGGGGGCTGCGCGAGAAGGTGTACCGCTCTTACGTCATGCGCGGCGACAACAACGACGCCAACGATACCAACGCGACGATCGCGCAGATCCTCAAGTTGCGTCAGCAGCGCGCGGAATTGCTCGGCTTCAAGACCCATGCACATCTGCGCATGGACGACACGATGGCCAAGGATCCCGAGCGCGCGATGGAGCTGATGATGAAGGTCTGGCCTGCGGCAGTCGCGCGGGTGAACCAGGAAGTCGCCGACATGCAGGCGGTGGCCGATGCCGAAGGCGCGGGCCTGAAGATCGAACCCTGGGATTACCGCTTCTATTCCGAGAAGGTCCGCAAGGCGAAGTACGATCTCGATCAGAACGAGATCAAACCCTATTTCCAGCTCAGCAAGATGATCGACGGCATGTTCGATGCTGCGGGCAAGCTCTATGACCTCGAGTTCAAGGAAAACACCGGCGAGGTGCCGGTCTTCCATCCCGATGTGACAACCTATGTCGTGACCAACAAGCTGACTGGCGAGAATGTCGGGCTGTTCTACATGGATGCCTATGCGCGTACCGGCAAGCGGTCGGGTGCGTGGGCGACGTCGTACCGCGCTCAGCAGAGCCTTGGCGGCGAACGCAACGTGTTGGCGTCGAACAACAACAACTTCGTCAAGCCGGCCGCTGGCGAACCGGCGCTTATCAGCCTTGATGACGCGTCAACCTTGTTCCATGAATTCGGCCATGCGCTGCATTCTCTATTGACCGATATCGAATACCCCGGCCTGCGCGGCACGCCGCGCGACTTTGTCGAGTACCCAAGCCAGGTCAACGAGAACTGGCTGCTGACGCCGTATATCCTTGAAAACTACGCCACCCACTAC
>JBKBTF010000006.1:0-41600 GCA_046291395.1 Blastomonas sp.
CATGGGTCAAATCATGTGGAAAAGCCTGAGGACAAACCTTGCCCCACCACATGTTGAGGGTTAAGCGCGAATGCATATGTCGCAGCCCCCACTGATAGCACCCTCGATCCTGTCTGCCGACTTCGCGCGTCTGGGCGAGGAAGTGCGCGCGATCGATGCTGCCGGGGCCGACTGGATCCATATCGATGTCATGGACGGGCATTTCGTGCCCAATATCACCATCGGTCCGGCTGTGGTGAAGGCGTTGCGCCCGCACACCACCAAGCCGTTCGACGTGCATCTGATGATTTCGCCGGTCGACCAGTATGTCGAGGCCTTTGCGGATGCCGGCGCGGACATCATCACCGTGCATCCCGAGGCCGGCCCGCATATCCACCGCACCGTCCAGCTGATCAAGTCGCTGGGCAGGAAGGCAGGCGTGGTGCTCAATCCCGCAACTCCGGCCAAGATGCTCGATTACCTGATCGATGACGTCGACCTGGTGCTGGTGATGAGCGTCAATCCCGGCTTTGGCGGGCAGAGCTTCATCTCCAGCCAGTTGCGCAAGATCGAGGCGATCGCCAAGATGATCGGCAAGACCGGACGGCATATCGATCTGGAGGTCGATGGCGGTATCGACACGGTCACCGCACCCCAGGCTATCAGCGCGGGCGCGAACGTGCTGGTGGCGGGAACAGCGACGTTCAAGGGCGGGCCAGATCAGTACGCTGCCAACATCAAGGCGCTCAAAGGCCAATGACCGATGCCCTGTCCGATAGCCGCCGGACAGGCGCCCTTGCTGCCCAGGCCAGCGAAGCAGAACGGCAGTTGCCGATGATAGGCAGCGATGTGACAGAAACCCGACCCGATTTGATCCACGCCAGCGATGCAGATGCGCAAGGCGAGCGCAAGCAGCTGATCCGGCTCGAAAACGACCGCGGCCTCTCGCTCACCGAAAGCGTGGTGCATTATTTCTATCGGCTGACATGGCGCACGCCGCTGCACAAATTGCGCCTCAAGGGACGCTCGCCGCTGCGGCTGCTGGCCGCACCCGATGATCCGTTCACCGGCGATGCACGGCGCGGCAAGGCGATCCGCGCGGGCCATTTTCAGGTCGCAGGCGTCAGCATCGCGACCGCCAAGCTGGACTATGCCAACCTCAAGGCACCGGATGAGGCGCTCGATTATATTCACAGCTTCGCCTGGCTGCGCGATCTTGCCGCGGCTGCACCGCGCGAGACGTGCGTTCCGGTGGCCGAGGCTCTGGTCGATCGCTGGCTCGACGCGCATCTGGAAACCGTGTCCGACCCCGCATGGCGTGCCGACATCTCCGCCCGGCGCATCCTCAATTGCGCCGCGCATGCGCCGCTGATCCTGTCGAGCAGCAACCTGGTCTATCGCTCGCGGGTGCTTCGGAATTTTGCCAGCACCGCGCGGCATCTCGATCATGTCGCCGACAAGGCACCCGAGGGCCTGCCCCGACTCACCGCATGGGCAGGCGTAGTCGCGGCATCGTTGCTGCTGCCCGATGGCGAACCGCGCCGCATCTTCGGCGAAGCGGGGCTCAAGCGCGCGGTCGAAACCTTCATGGGTGAGGACGGCGGCGCGCTGTCGCGGTCTCCGCTCGCGCAGATCGAGGCCATCCGCGTGCTGGCGATGCTGAAATCGGTCTATGCCGCGCGCAACGAACTGCTCTCGCCGATCGTCGAACTGGCGCTGGGCCGCGCGGTACCGGCGCTGCAGGGGCTGACGCATCACGACGGATCGCTCGGAAGCTGGCAGGGCTCCGCTGCGATCCCCGCCGAGGCGATGACCACGCTGATCCGTGCTACCGGCGTGCGCTCGCGGCCGCTCCGTCAGGCGCGCCACTGGGGTTTCCAGCGTATTCCCGCCGGGCGCACCGTTGTGCTGGTCGATGCGGGGACACCGCCGATGGCACGCCATGCGGTCACCGGCTGCGCCTCCACCCTCGCCTTCGAGATGAGCCACGGCCCGCACCGGATCATCGTCAACTGCGGCGGCGCAGGCGTTCTTCCGCCCGACATGCCGGCGTCACTGACCAGAGGGCTGCGCGCTACTGCCGCGCATTCGACCCTGTGCCTCGACGACACCAACAGCACTGCGGTGCTCCCCAAGGGACAGCTCGGCAAGGGTGTCGGCCTGGTCGAGCTCGACCGCCGCGATACCGATGATTCTGTCCGTCTCGACATGAGCCATGACGGCTATGCCAAACGCCATGGCCTGATCCACCGCCGCCTGCTGGTGCTGCGCAGCGACGGGCGCGAATTGCGCGGCGAAGACGTGCTGCTGCCCGTCCCAAAGCGCGGCTTTGGCCGCAGCCGGACCGGCGATGTGCCGTTCGCCATCCGCTTCCATCTGGGGCTGGATGTCGAGGCGCACCTGGCGGCCGATGGCCTTGGCGTGTTCCTGCGTGTGGCGGACGGCTCGTTGTGGCATTTCCGCTCGGCGGCATCCGGCGTTACTCTCGAAGAAAGCCTGTGGGTCGACGACCGCGGGCAGATCCAGCCCAGCCAGCAGATTGTGCTCACCGGGTCCGCATCCAGCGGCGGTGGCAATTACGGCTGGCTCCTGAAGCATATGGGATAGACCAAGTGACTGATATTGCGATCAAACGCGCGCTGCTTTCCGTTTCGGACAAAAGCGGTCTGGCCGAACTTGGGGCAAGCCTTGCCGCGCATGGCGTCGAGCTGGTTTCGACCGGCGGCACCGCCAAGGCGCTGCGGGACGCAGGCCTCACCGTACGTGACATTTCCGAGATCACCGATTTCCCCGAGATGATGGACGGCCGCGTCAAGACTCTGCACCCGATGGTGCATGGCGGGCTGCTTGCGGTGCGCGACAATGCCGAGCATGTGGCGGCTATGGAAGCGCACGGCATCGGCGCGATCGATCTGGTGGTGGTCAATCTCTATCCTTTCGCGGCGACCGTCGCCAAGGGGGCCGAGCGCGATGAGATCATCGAGAACATCGACATCGGCGGTCCTTCGATGGTGCGCTCTGCGGCCAAGAACCACGCGTTCGTCGCCATCGTCACCGACCCTGCCGACTATGCGACGCTGACCGCCGAGATGGATGCGAGCAGCGGCGCCACTAACCTCGCCTTCCGCCGCAAGATGGCCGCCAAGGCTTATGCCGCGACCGCCGAGTATGACGCGATGATCGCCAGCTGGTTCGCCTTTGCCGACCAGGGCGAGATGTTCCCCGAGAAGCTCTCGGTGCCGTTCCGCAAGGGCCAGGCGCTGCGCTATGGCGAGAACCCGCACCAGAATGCGGCTTTGTATCTGCCCGCGTTCGCGCCGGGCGGATCGCTGGCCGACCACCGCCAGGTACAGGGCAAGGAACTGAGCTACAACAACTTGAACGACGCCGATGCCGCGCTCGAGCTGGTCGCCGAGTTCCGCGACGGTCCGCCGACCGTAGTCATCGTCAAGCATGCCAACCCATGCGGTGTGGCGAGCGGCGACGATCTGGTCAGCGCCTACAAGGCCGCGCTGCAGTGCGACAGCGTGTCGGCCTTCGGCGGGATCATCGCGGTCAACCGGCCGCTTGACGGGCCGACGGCCGAAGCGATCAGCGACATCTTCACCGAGGTCGTCTGCGCGCCCGACGCAGATGACGCAGCAAAGGCGGTGTTTGCGAAGAAGAAGAACCTGCGCCTGATCCTCACCGGCGACCTTCCAAACCCTGCGCGTGGCGGCATGAGCCTGCGCACCATCGCAGGCGGCGCCTTGTTCCAGTCACGCGACAATGGACGCATCACCCGCGACGACCTCAAGGTCGTCACCAGGCGCGCGCCTACGACACAGGAGCTCACCGACTGCCTGTTCGCCTGGACCGTGGCCAAGCACGTCAAGTCGAACGCGATCGTCTATGCCAAGGACGGGTCTACCGCTGGCATCGGCGCGGGCCAGATGAACCGCCGCGATTCGGCGCGCATCGCCGCCGCCAAGGCGATCGAAGCGGCCGACACCTATAACTGGGCCGAACCCCGCACCAAAGGCTCGTCTGTCGCCTCCGACGCGTTCTTCCCCTTTGCCGATGGTCTGCTCGCTGCGGTCGAGGCGGGCGCCACGGCGGTGATCCAGCCGGGCGGATCGATGCGCGACGACGAGGTAATAGCGGCAGCCGACGAGGCGGGGCTGGCGATGGTGTTTACCGGAATGCGCCACTTCCGGCATTGATCGCCGGGGCGCGGCGATCAAATGCCAAAGGCGTTGAACACCGCGTCGCCTGCCCCCTTCAGCCCCCGTCCCAGGAACCCGCGCCGGACAGCCGCGTCTGGTCGGGCTTGGTGGATGTAGCTGCCTGCCCCATCGAACCGGTCGTCGAACAGGCTCGCCTGTCCGAAGAGATACGGGCGGAAAGAGGCGGAGCGCACGGCGCTGTAGGACAGCCCGGCATCGAACCCCAGCACCAGCCGCCGACTGATCGCCCGGCCATCGGTCGCACCGGTGACATGCACCCCACGATTGCCCTGCACGATGAGCGTGCACGGCCCTGTGAAGATCAGATAGCGGAACTGCATCGTCATCCACGATATCAGCGACCCGATCCGCCAGCGCCGCTCGATGGCCAGACGTTCGTCGCGCGGCTTGACCACGCCGATCAGCGCGCGCGGCTTGAGCACCACCGCGCCGCCTGCCGGGATCGTCACCAGCGCGAGCTCGTGGTGCTGCTCGCCCTCTGCTGCCGACACCGTGACATGATCGGGCTCATCGCTGCTGAACCGTTGCAGATTGACGAGACCGGCTGCCAGGCACGTCAGCGGGATCGACCAATCGAGCATCAGCACGTCGTCGGCGCGCGCGTGGACCGCACGTTCCTGCGCGCCCGATCGCAGCAGCAATTCGGTGTGGCTGTCGATCGGTACCTGGATCGAGGTTTGCGATCGGCTGCCATAGGAAGCAGGGCCAGCGCCCTGAAGCGTCAACCCGGAACTGCGATCGAGCAGCCTTGCCAGGCCGAAATAGCGGAACATGGCGTAAAGCGGCGGAAGCAGCACCGCGAGCAGGACGAGCAGCGCCGCCTGAAATCCGTGTTGCTGGAGCGCAGAGCGCACCCGATTGGGCGCTCTGGATGCCGCGTCTTCTGAAAGAGCCTCCACCCGTTCAGCCAGCGCGCGGTTTGCATCGCGGGCAATCTGAGCGCCGTCGGCTACGGCCTCCTGCTGCAGATTCAGGGCGCGCACCGCGATGCGGCGCCGAGTGAGCCTGTCCGCGCTGGCGTTTAATGTCGCGCGCGCCTCTGCCAGATCGCTGTCCATCTGCCGGAGCTGGATCACCCGCGCACAGACAACCGGAACGGCGATACTGCGACACAGTGGATTGCGACGCTGCGTCCGTGCCAGCTCTGCCAACGCATTGCGCTGCCGCACGCGCGCATTGAAAGTCTGGCGTTCGCGTTCGTAGGCGGTCGTCGCCGCTGCCAGCGCTTCGCGCTCCAGCACAGTCGCCAGATTCTGCCGCCGCAGGGCGACCAGCGCAGCTGCCCTGTCGAGCAATGGAATGTCGATATATTCCGCGCGGTAGCTTGCGATGATGCGATCGTGTGATCCCTGGGCTGCAGCCAGAGCCTGCGCCGTCGGCGACAGGATGAGTGCATCGGCCCCCTTTCGACGGGCCGCAATATCACGTTCGGCCAGGTCGAGCTGGGCGGAGGTGGCGGAACGCAGACGCGCGATCTCGGCATCGGCGCTGCGCGCGGCAAACGCTGCGTCCCGAGCAAACTGGGCGCGTGATGCGGTCAGCGCGTCGGATGTCGACTGGATCGCTGCCGCCTCGCGCTGCCATTCGGCGATCCGGCCGGGCAGGTCCTGCCACAATGCAAGGATCGCCACGATCACCAGGAACAGCATCACAAGCTGGAGCCCGCGCTTGAGCACCCATTGCATTATTCGCAGCATGGTCGCGATCCAGTTTGCAGGCTCAAACTCCGCTTGGTGGCGTAAGGGGCGCAGGGTCGGAAGTCGAAAGACGCTCGCCCATGACCGCCCAACGCATCAGACGCAAAAAAGGCGGCCCGCAAGAGCCGCCTTTTCTGCAATGGATTGGTTGGAACGATCAAAGCTTGCCGGTCAGCTCCGGCACAGCCGTGAACAGGTCCGCGACCAGGCCGATATCGGCGACCTGGAAAATCGGAGCGTCCTCGTCCTTGTTGATGGCGATGATGGTCTTGGAGTCCTTCATGCCGGCAAGGTGCTGGATCGCGCCGGAGATGCCGACCGCAACATAAACTTCGGGCGCGACGATCTTCCCGGTCTGGCCGACCTGATAGTCATTGGGTACATAGCCCGCATCGACCGCGGCGCGCGATGCCCCGATGCCGGCGCCAAGCTTGTCGGCGAGCGGGGTGATGATTTCCTCGAACTTCTCACCCGAACCGAGCGCGCGACCGCCCGAGACGATGATCTTGGCGCTGGTCAATTCGGGCCGTTCGCTCTTTGCGATCTCCGAGCTGACGAAGGTCGACAGGCCAGCATCCGAAGCGCCGCCGATCGATTCGACTGTGCCCGAACCACCTTCGGTCGCGGCCTTGTCGAACGCGGTGCCGCGCACGGTGATCACCAGCTTTGCATCCGACGATTCGACAGTGGCAATCGCATTGCCGGCATAGATCGGACGGGTGAAGGTTTTCGGGCCCTCGACCGAGAGGATGTCCGAAATCTGCATGACGTCGAGCAAGGCGGCGACGCGCGGCGCGATGTTCTTGCCGGTGGTGGTGGCAGGCGCGAGGAACGCATCATGATGGCCCATCAGATCGGCGATCAGCGGCGCGACGTTTTCGGCCAATGCGTTTTCGAGGGCCGCGTCATCGGCGAGGTGCACGGTGCTGACACCGGCGACCTTGGCGACCTGATCGGCCACGGCAGCGCAGCCCTTGCCCGCGACCAGTGCATGGACTTCACCCAGCTGGCTGGCGGCGGTGACCACAGCCAGCGTTGCATCCTTCATGACCGCATTGTCATGTTCAACCCAAACGAGCGTCTTCATGCGCCAACTCCCATTGTCTTGAGCTTTTCGACCAGAGCGTCGACATCTGCCACCTTGATCCCGGCGCTGCGCACCGGCGGTTCGGCGACCTTTAGCGTGGTCAGGCGCGGAGTGATGTCCACGCCGTAATCAGCCGGGGTCTTGGTATCGAGAGGCTTCTTCTTCGCCTTCATGATGTTGGGCAGCGAGGCATAACGCGGCTCGTTGAGGCGAAGATCGGTGGTGACGATCGCGGGCGTATTGAGCTTGACCGTCTGCAGGCCGCCATCAACGTCGCGCGCAACGGTGATGCTGCCGGCTTCCACGGTGACCGTGTTGGCGAACGTCGCCTGGCCCCAGCCGAGCAGGGCTGCGAGCATCTGGCCGGTCTGGTTGCTGTCGTCGTCAATCGCCTGCTTGCCGAGCAGGATAAGCCCGGGGCCTTCTTCGCCTGCCACCTTGGCAAGCAATTTGGCAACGGCCAGCGGTTCGACGGTTTCGTCGGTTTCGATCAGGATCGCACGGTCGGCGCCCATGGCGAGCGCGGTGCGCAACGTTTCGGCGGCCTTGGCCGGTCCAACCGAGACGGCGATGACCTCTTCGGCGTTGCCCGCTTCCTTGATGCGCAGCGCCTCTTCGACCGCGATTTCGTCGAACGGGTTCATGCTCATCTTGACGTTGGCGAGGTCGACACCTGACCCATCCGCCTTGACGCGCGGCTTCACGTTGTAATCGATAACCCGTTTCACGGGCACAAGGATCTTCATGGCGCTTCCTTCCCTATTGGTCGTGAGACGGATTTAGTTTCCGTTCACGTAAACGTCAAGTGGTGGCTTTTGTGCCACCATCCCCTCTCCCTTGACAGGAGAGGGTTGCGCAGACTTTGCGCTGCAAGCGCCTAGTCGAAGCTGGGAGAGGGTGAGTGCGCGGCATCGGTGATGTCGCCGCCCTCTCCAATTCCGACCAGGCGGGCATGCCGCCAAGTCTCCATATCCTCACCCGCAAAGGGAGAGGATATATTGATCGTCAAGCCGCCTGCTTGACCTGTGCGACGATCTTTTCGGCAGCATCGCCCAGATTGTCGGCGCTGACGATCGGCAGGCCGCTATTGGCAAGAATGTCCTTGCCCTGCTGCACGTTGGTGCCTTCGAGACGCACGACGAGCGGCACTGAAAGGTTCACTTCCTTGGCGGCCGCGACAATGCCTTCGGCGATGATGTCGCACTTCATGATGCCGCCGAAGATGTTGACCAGGATGCCCTTGACCGCCGGATCGGACAGGATGATCTTGAACGCCGCGGTCACCTTTTCCTTGCTCGCGCCGCCGCCGACGTCGAGGAAATTGGCGGGGAACATGCCGTTCAATTTGATGATGTCCATCGTCGCCATGGCAAGGCCTGCGCCGTTGACCATGCAGCCGATATCGCCATCGAGCTTGATATAGGCCAGGTCATACTTGCTGGCCTCGACCTCCATCGGGTCTTCCTCGGTCTCGTCGCGCAGCTTTTCGACATCGGGGTGGCGATAGAGCGCGTTCGAATCGAAGCTCATCTTGGTATCGAGCACCAGCAGCTTGCCGTCTTTGGTTTCCACGAGCGGGTTGATCTCGAGCATCGCGCAGTCGAGGTCCATGAACGCGGCGTAGAGCTGGCTCGCCAGCTTGGCCGCCTGCTTGTTGAGATCGCCGGTGAGCTTGAGCGCGAACGCCACGGCGCGGCCGTGGTGCGGCTGGAAGCCCTGCGCAGGATCGATGGTGATCGTGGTAATGCGTTCGGGGGTGTCGTGCGCGACGGTCTCGATGTCCATTCCACCTTCGGTCGAGACGATCATCGCGACGCGGCCCGACTTGCGGTCGACCAGCATCGAGAGGTAATATTCGGCTGCGATATCAACGCCATCGGTGACATACAGGCGGTTGACCTGCTTGCCGGCATCGCCGGTCTGCACGGTGACCAGGGTGTTACCCAACATCTCGCCGGCGTCCTTGCGGACGTCGTCGATCGACTTGGCGAGGCGGACACCGCCCTTGGCATCCGCGCCCAGCTCCTTGAACTTGCCCTTGCCGCGTCCACCCGCGTGGATCTGCGCCTTGACGACATAGAGCGGTCCGGGCAGCTTTTCAGCGCCGGCCACCGCCTCTTCGACGGTCAGTGCGGCGTGCCCGGTGGGGATGCCGATGCCGTATTTCGCGAGCAGTTCCTTGGCCTGATATTCGTGGATGTTCATGAAGGATCCCATGCCTTTCTAAGCAGGCCGGGCGTTCGACTCACAAGCGGTCGACACCGGGCCGTTTAAGCGGTCGATGAACGGTTGTGAGGGGCGCTAAAGCATAGACGCGGCCTAAAGGAAACCCTGCATTCGCGTAACGGCACCTGTGATTTTCGCCGGTCAGTTGCGTACGGCGCAAACCACACCCGACGAACTGACCACGGCGAGGATTTCAGGATCGCGCAAGCCGCGGGTCAGGCGGAGGAATTCCTCGAAATCGCCCGCGCGTTGCAGCCGGCCCAGACGGCCGAGCCGCTGCAGCTGCGCCAGCGATAGCCGGTCGACCATGCGACTTGCCATGCACTCCGACACCGGGCGGCTGAGGCCAGTCTTCTCCAGCGCGGCGCGGGTGCGCGCCTCTGGGGTCGCGCACCCGGCAAGCAGCAGGGCAGATGCGGTCATCATGACCAGCGTGCAGGTGCGACGCATCGCCCGGCGATGCCCTGCCCCGCCGCCCATCAGCCGGCCTTGTCTGTTGTGGCGCGCTCGATCGCCTCGACGATCACCCGGCGCGCCTCCTCGGCATCACCCCATTTGCCGATACGCACCCATTTTTCGGCTTCCAGATCCTTGTAGTGGGTAAAGAAATGCTCGATCTGAGCGAACACGATATCGGGAAGATCGGCCTTTTCGCGCACATCGGTGTAATAAGGGAAGGTGTCCGTGTCGGGAACGCAGACGATCTTTTCGTCGCCGCCGTGCTCGTCTTCCAGATTGAGCACCGCGATCGGGCGGGCGCGGACCACGCAACCGGGGATGAACGGCGAGCGTGCCACGACCAGCGCATCGAGCGGATCGCCATCGGGCGACAGCGTGTGCGGGATGAACCCGTAATTGGCAGGATAGCGCATCGGCGTGTGCAGGATGCGGTCCACGAACAGCGCGCCCGATTCCTTGTCGAATTCATACTTCACCGGTTCGCCGCCCGTCGGCACCTCGATGATGACATTGACGTTGTTCGGCGGATTTTTGCCGATCGGAATTTCTTTGATATCCATAAGAAAGTAGGCCTTTGTTCTGGTTTTGCGCTGAACGGACGCGCCCGTATTTCAGCGTTCAGCGGGTTTGCGGGGCAAGCAGTCGGTCAAGGCCTGTCTCGCCCTGCCCCGTCTTGCGGAGCGCCGGATAGCGCAAGCCGCCCGTATAGGAAAGCGCGGTTTCGCGGTATCTTTTGCCGCGCTTGACCAGCAGATCGACCTTGCCACCGCTGGTGGTCGCCGCGACCGCAGACTTGAGCATGTCGCCCGAATAATCCCTCCCGCCAACGCCGGTGATCTGGTCGCCCACCGTCATCCCTGCATCGAAGGCGGGACTGCCCCAAATAACCTGCGCCACCTTGCCGTCACGCTCGAGGATTAGGCCGATCGAATGGCTCAGATCGGTGGTTCCCGATGCGGTCTCAGCGGACCGGATATACGCGCTGGGCTCGGTTACGTAGACGAGCTCGTAGCCGGCCAGAATCAGCCCCTGTTTGGGGGCCTCTCTGGTGACCTCGAATACCCGCTTCTGCAAGAAGCCCTGCCAGTCATAAGGATGCACCGCATTCAATGCCGCAATCACATCTGGCAGCTCATAGGTCACCACACCCCAGTCGCCATCGCGCCCGGCCATGAAGCTGCGCGCAAAATCCTGCAGCGATCTGGTATTACCCGATTCGCGGCGGATGATCTGGTCGGCCTCCAGCCAGATCAGCATGCCTTCGTTGTAATAATCCTCGCTGCGTTGCCAGCTGGCCCAGGCCTTGGGGCGGCGCGCGGAGATGATGGGATCATGCGCGGTATCGGCCAGCGGTCGCCATTCGCGTCCGGTCCGCCGGTCCAGCCCGGCGGCGATGTTGGCGAAGGCATCGAGCGTGTCCTGGAAACTGAACAGCCCTGATCGCGCACCCAGAACATAGCCCCAGAACTGGGTCTGGCCTTCATACACCCAAAGCAGGTCGTCGCGGCTCGGCTGGCGGAAGTCGGGCGCCCAGATGCCCTGCGGACGGCGGAACTTGCCGTTCCAACTATGCGTAATCTCGTGCGGCAGCAGGTTGCGCGACCCAGGCCCCTTGGCCCAGTCCGTGAAATAGCCGGTGCCGACGCCGTTCTCGCTGCTGCGATGATGTTCGATGCCGATGCCGCTCATCTCGTCCGAGAGCGACAGCAGAAAGTCGTAGCGATCATATTGGCGCGCGCCGAACAGATGCTCTGCCTCTGCCACCAGCCTTTTATGCGCCTCGATCTGGTCGGGCGTGGCGGCGAGGAATTCTGGCGCATCGGCAACGACGTTGAGCGTCACCTTGTCGGACAGCGGCCAGCTGCGGAAATGCGCGCCTGCGAACATCGGGCTGTCGACCAGGGTGTCGAAATCGACGCGTTCATAGGCGACTTTCGCGCCTGTCGTGCGCTTGGCGCGCATCGCGCTGCCCGCCTGCCAGCCTGCAGGCCAGGTGACCGTGGCGTCGACGGGAATGTTGCGCGCGAAATAGCCCGCCGGGTACAGCGAGACATTGTTCCAGCGCAGGTTCATCATCTTCGGCGCCATCACGACCCGGCCCTGGTTCGACGCGGTCGGGCTGACGAACTGGAAGTTCGCGACGATCTCGCGCGCACCATCGGGCAAGGTGACGTGGAACGCGTTCACATCCAGAGAATCGCGCTGCCATGCCAACGGCTTGCCGCCAGCGGTAAAGGTCAGCCCCACCACCTTTTCGATCTCGCCGCGCGGAGCGTGGTTGCCGGGGAGCCATTGCGGATACAGCACGGTAAACCGCCCGGCGGTGCGGGCGTCGGGCGGAACGGGGATGGTCTGCTTCACTGAGAAGATCGCGCGCTGGATGTCGGTTGCGTCGACCTCGATCGTCATCACCCCGGGAAAGGCGATGTCGCGCGCGGCAGGCACGATATCGACCATCGGCTGCGGCTGCGGCTCGCTGTTCTGGACCTGAGCAGAAGCAACGGCGGGGAATGCAGCGAGCGAGATGGCGAGGCAGGAGGCAGTGAGAAAATGACGCAAATGATCGACCCTTTTTGAACGATTCTTCCCTTCAAATCCTGCCCCCGCAGGGAAGGATTTTTGGTTGTTGCCTCCACCATAACGCCCAGCTCCAAAAAAAAGCACCCGCGAGTTTGGCGTGGCACGAAAAAGTCGCTAATGGCGGCGGAATATGGGCAAAATTACAACACCAGGCGCGATCCGCGGGACGCAGGACATCTTCGGACAGGATCAGGAGCGGTTCGGCCATGTCATCGACACGTTCGAACGCGTGCGCCGGCTCTACAATTTCCGCCGGGTGGAAATGCCGGTGTTCGAGGCGACGGCAGTGTTCGCGCGCTCGCTGGGCGAGACCACCGATGTCGTCAGCAAGGAGATGTATTCGTTCGACGACCGGGGCGGCGATTCGCTGACGCTTCGGCCCGAGTTCACAGCTGGCCTTGCCCGCGCCTATCTCACCAATGGCTGGCAGCAATATGCGCCGATCAAGCTCGCCACCCACGGACCGCTGTTCCGCTATGAGCGCCCGCAAAAGGGCCGCTACCGCCAGTTCCACCAGATTGATGCCGAAATCATCGGCGCAGGCGAACCACAAGCCGATGTCGAACTGCTCGTGATGGCCGACCATATTCTGCGCGAGCTCGGCATCACCGAGGGCGTGACGCTGCAGCTCAACACTTTGGGCGATGAGGTCACCCGGCACTTCTGGCGCGAAGCACTGGTGAACTATTTCAACAATCACCGAGATGCCTTGTCCGAACTGAGCTATAATCGGCTTGCCTTGAACCCACTTCGCATCCTCGACAGCAAGGATGAAGGCGATCGAGCATTGGTGGCTGACGCACCAAAGATTGATCAGTTTTTTTCTAAAGAAACTGGTGATTTCTTTGAAGCAGTTACGAAGGGGCTGGATGCGGCAAGCGTCAATTGGACGCGAAACGCGGCCTTGGTGCGCGGGCTCGATTACTATCGCCACACCGCGTTCGAGTTCGTCACCGACCGGCTCGGCGCGCAGGGCACCGTGCTCGGCGGCGGACGCTATGACGGGCTGGTCGAAAACCTCGGCGGGCCGCACACGCCCGCGGTCGGCTGGGCCGCGGGGATCGAGCGTCTGGCGATGCTGTGCGAGCTTTCGGAAACCGGCGGTCTCGACGTCATCATCGCGCTGGAGGACGATCGCGCGCTGGCAGATGCAACCTCTGCGCAGGCCACATTGCGCAATCACGGTATTTCCAGCGACATGATCGCCACCGGTTCGCCGCGCAAACGCTATGACAAGGCGGCAAAGATCAACGCCAAGGTGCTGATTTCCTTTCAGCATGACGGGGATGCGGCGATGGCAAATATCAAGGCTGCGCCGGATAGCACGTTGCACGCAAGGGTGGCGGAACTGCTGGGTCAGGGAACCGCCGGGGAATGAAGGTCGCATTGACCTACCCACGCCCTATCCCGATCCCCTGCGCCGGCTGGGGCCCATCCCCTGCGCTTCCATCAACACTGACCGTCCGGTGATGGGCCCCTGCCTTCGCAGGGGATCGGGAAAGCATGACCAAGGCCTTTGCATTCCCTCCCAGTCGGGAGCGTCTCCAATGACCCGCATATCCCCAGAACGCATCGCGCAGATCGAGGCGCGGTATCAGGAGCTGCAGGCGCGAATGGCGTCGGGCGCGCTCGATGGCGAGGAATTCGTGCGCACGTCGAAGGACTATGCCGAGCTCGAGCCCGTCGCCCGCGCCGCGGGTGAAGTCCGCCGGCTCCGCGCCGAACTCGATGTGCTGCAGGGCCTGATCGCCGCCCCCGATTCCGAGCCCGAGATCATCGAGATGGCCGCCGAGGAAGCGCAGGACCTGCGCGACCGGTTGCCCGCAGCCGAACAGCACCTCGCGATCCAGCTGCTGCCGCGTGACAGCGCCGACATGCGCCCGGCGATGCTCGAAATCCGGGCCGGAACCGGCGGGGACGAGGCGGCATTGTTCGCAGGCGACCTGCTGCGGATGTATTCGCGCTTCGCCGAGGAACAGGGCTGGCGGATCGAGATCATGTCGGCCAGCGCGTCCGACGTCGGTGGCTTCAAGGAGGTCATCGCCTCGGTCAACGGCGCAGGCGTGTTCGCCAAGCTGAAATACGAAAGCGGCGTGCACCGGGTGCAGCGCGTTCCGGTGACCGAAAGCGGCGGGCGCATCCACACCTCGGCGGCAACGGTCGCAGTGCTGCCCGAGCCGGAGGCGGTCGATATCCAGATCAACGACAACGACCTGCGGATCGATGTCTATCGCGCGTCGGGATCGGGCGGCCAGCATGTCAACACCACCGACAGCGCTGTGCGCATCACCCACCTTCCCTCCGGGCTCGTCGTCACCCAGCAGGACGAGAAATCGCAGCACAAGAACAAGGCCAAGGCGCTGAAGGTGCTGGGCGCACGGTTGTACGAGCTCGAACGCAGCAAGGCTGCGGCAACCGAGGCCGACGCGCGCAAGTCGATGGTCGGCTCGGGCGACCGCTCCGAGCGCATCCGCACCTACAATTTCCCGCAGGGCCGGGTCACCGACCACCGCATCAACCTGACGCTGCATCGGCTCGACGAGATCCTGGCGGGCGCTGGGCTTGGCGAGCTGATCGACGCGCTGACCGCGCAGGACCAGGCGAGCCGGCTAGCAAACATGGAAATGGCGGGGTGACAGCCATCGCGGACGCGCTGCGCCAAGCCGCGCTGGCGCTTGAGCATGTTTCCGACACCCCCCGGCTCGACGCCGAGCTGCTGATGGCCGAGTGCCTAGGGGTGTCCCGCAGCGCGCTGTTGCTGAACAGGATGCGCGATGACGTGCCGGATGGCTTTGCCGCGCTTCTCGCCTGCCGCTGCAACCACGAACCTGTCGCCTATATCACCGGAAGGCAGGAATTCTGGACGCTTACGCTCAAGGTCACACCCGCCGTACTGATCCCGCGCAGCGACAGCGAGACGCTGATCGAGGCAGCGATCGGCGCGCTCAAGGATCGGCCACCGCAGCGAATCCTCGATCTCGGCACCGGATCCGGTGCGCTGCTGCTCGCGGCGCTGGCGCAATGGCCTGCCGCGCACGGCGTGGGCGTGGATGCGAGCGCTGCGGCCCTTGATATCGCCCGCGGCAACGCGGCGGCGCTGGACTTCGATACCCGCGCGCGGATGCTGCCCGGCGACTGGCGGCAGCCGGGCTGGCACCATGTCCTGCCCGGCCCGTTCGACCTGGTTCTATGCAATCCGCCCTATGTCGAGACCGACGCCGCGCTCGCCCGACAGGTACTGGAGCATGAACCGCACAGCGCACTGTTTGCAGGCACGGACGGGCTCGACGACTATGGCATCCTCATGCCGGCGCTCCCAGCCCTGCTGGCGGATCAGGGCATCGCGATATTCGAGATCGGCGCAGGCCAGCGCAAGGCCGTCTCCGCGCTGGCGATGGCGGCCGGTTTCGAAGCCGAGTGCAAGCAGGACCTCGCCGGACATGACCGCGCACTGATATTGCGCCAGAGCAGCCCAGCTTGATATTTCGCTTGGCAAGGCATGGGCGACCCGCTACCACCGGGATAGCAAGGCAGGTGATGTTGGCAGATGGCCCGTCACGCTTGCTGACCCCAGTCATCTTATTAGGGCAGCTTATCAAGGCCACTCAAAGCGGATGAAAAGGCTTGGGACGCGCCGCGCACCTCTTAGGTGTCGGGCTGCACGGGCGCGCAGAGGACACGCAGGCAATTTGCGACTGATAAGGAAGCGTCAATCTTGAACAACAATCGTGGAACGAGCCGTCGTCGCGGCCGTGGCAATAACCGTCCGCAGCCCACCGGCCGCAGCGGCGGCATGGATCAGGGCAACCGGATCGACAGCCGGGCGCGTGGCAATGCCACCCAGATGCTCGAAAAATACAAGAAGATGGCGCATGATTCGCAGATGAACGGCGACCGCGTGGCCACCGAATATTATCTGCAGTTTGCCGATCACTATTTCCGCGTGCTGGCCGATAACCGGGCTCGCCAGGACGAATATCGTCGCCCCCGCGAAGACCAGGGTCGCGACACCGGCAGCGATTATGCCGACGACGACGATGACAACAACGGCGGCTATTCGGGCAACCAGGGCAATGGCCAGCGTGGCTATACTTCGTCGCTCGACCATGCCGACGAGCAGAGCCGCAACGGTCAGGACGACGACCAGGACGAAGGCGACGACGACAATCGCGGCAACGTCCGTTCGGGCAGCCGTCAGAATGAGGGCCGCCAAAACGACGGTCGTCAGAACGAAGGGCGCAACAACAACGAAGGACGCCCAAGCGAGGGCCGCAGCACCGAGGCCCGCGACAACCAGCCGCGTCGTGAACGTCGCCCCCGTGAGGACAGGTCGGAAGGCCGCGAGGCCAGTCGCGATGGCGGCCGCAACGACGATACAGGTGGCGAACGCTCTTCGCGGCCGCGTGGAGAGCGCAACCCCCGTCCGCAAGCCGGGCAGGATGCTCCCCAGGCGTCCTCGCCGACTGCATCCAGCGACCAGGAACAGGCGGCGCCTCCGCGCCGGGGCCGTGGTCGTCCGCCACGCGCGGCAGAGGGCGGCGAAGGCAATGGTCTCGATCCGATGATCCTTCCGCCAGCGATTGGCACGACACCCGAGGGCAGCCCCGAAGCCGAGGCTCCCAAGCCCAAGCGCCGGGCAGCGCCGCGTCGCAAGGCCACCGAATCGGGTGATGTCGAGGCTGCTGCAGCCGATAGCTGAAGCCAGCCTCCTCCCCACCGGGACGGCCACCGAACCGAGAACGGGGGGCTAGCCGGACGGGATCGCACCCCTTTCTCGTTCCTCATCGCCGAACGGCAGGCGTCAGTAACGCTGCTGGCGCTCGTACAGATCGCGATAATGCTGGATGCGGGTCACCCGCAGCCCGGGCATGCCCGAACGATCGACCGCACGCTGCCAGGAGGCGAATTCCTCCAGCGTCAGGTCATAGCGCTCACAGACCTCGTCGATGGTCAGCAACCCGCCATTGACCGCAGCGACAACCTCGGCCTTGCGACGGACAACCCAGCGCTTGGTGCCGGGCGCCGGCAGATTGTCCAGCGTCAACGGCTCGCCGAGCGGACCAATGACCTGTGCTGGTTTGATTTTCTGATTCTCGATCATCATGTCCTCAAAAGGCCTGATTTGTTGCAATGGGTGCGTTGGAACGGAGTAACCGAGCGGCTTTGCGATTGACTGAAGCAGAATGGTAAACACCGGTTTCACCTTGCTGCGGCACCGCGGCCAACTGGTCGAGCGCCACGGCGAAATGCGGGTTGAAGCCTCCCTTCGCAACCGCATCGGCGCGGCCGCTGCCCGCGAACAGAGCCATCAGCGCCTGATCGCCTCCCTGTGCCGCAGCACTCCCCCGTCGTGCTCGCCTCAACGCCATCACCGGCGAAAAGGCGAGCACGCGCAGAATATCCATATCCAGCTTGCGCAGGCTGATGCCGGTGCTGCTGGCCGGGATTGGCATGTCATGGGGGAAGTTCATTTCCATGTTGAGCCGTCTACCAACCAATCCGTAAGAGCAGGTAAAAGCTGCCTTCATCGCTGATTAGCCTTGGTTAATTCGGCATGACCAGCGCCGCCCAACTCCCGTATTTCCGCCATTCTGGCGCGATGACCCGGCGGCAAATATTTGCCGCTGCGGGCTGGCAGAAAGATGCCGTGACCGCTACATGGAGCCCCATGCAGCCCATTCTCACCCCCGATTTCCAGCTGAACGGCGATATGAAGGCACGGCGAATCGTCGTGGCGATGTCGGGCGGAGTCGATTCGTCGGTGGTCGCCGGGCTGGCCGCAGCGACGGGCGCTGAAACCATCGGCATCACGCTGCAGCTTTATGATCACGGTGCGGCGGTCAAGCGCGCAGGATCGTGCTGCGCGGGCCAGGACATCCGCGACGCGCGCGCGGTCGCCGATCGCCTCGGCATCTCGCATTATGTCTTCGACCATGAAAGCCGCTTTCGCGAATCCGTGGTCGAGCGTTTTGCCGACGAATATATGGCCGGGCGCACGCCGATCCCCTGCATCCAGTGCAACATGGGGGTAAAGTTCACCGACCTGCTGCAGATGGCGCGCGACCTTGGCGCGGACTGCCTCGCCACCGGGCACTATGTCCGCCGCATGACCGGCAGCGACGGCCGCTCCGAACTGCACCGGGCGCATGATCCGGCTCGCGACCAGAGCTATTTCCTGTTCGCCACCACCGATGCGCAGATGGATTTCCTGCGCTTTCCGCTAGGTGATCTGCCCAAGCCACAGGTGCGCGCGCTGGCGCAGGAGATGGGGCTGATCAATGCTGCCAAGCCCGACAGCCAGGACATCTGTTTCGTGCCCGATGGCGATTACGCCTCGGTGGTGCGCAAGGTGCGCCCCGATGCCGATACTGGCGGCAGCATCGTGCATATCGATGGTCGGGTGCTGGGCGAGCACAGGGGGCTGATCCACTTTACCATCGGCCAGCGCAAGGGGCTCGAGATCGGCGGACAGCCCGAGCCGCTCTATGTCGTGAAAATCGACGCAGCCACCCGCCGCGTCATTGTCGGCCCGCGCGAGGCGCTTGCGACGCGGGCGGCGCAGGTGGTCGACATGAACTGGATCGGCGGCAGCTATGAAGGCCCGATCGAGGTGAAGGTGCGCTCGCTTGCCAAACCTGCGCCAGCACGGATCGAGGGCAGCGGCTCCGACCGGCGACTGGTGTTCCTGCAGCCTGAATATGGCGTTGCACCGGGCCAGGCTGCCGTTTTGTATGCCGGCAGCCGGGTGCTGGGCGGCGGCTGGATCGCCAGCACCGAACCGGTCGAACCGGCGCTCGCGGCCTGAGCGGTTCGCTCTCAACAATGCGCGGCAATTGGGCTATCCCTCAAAGCCGGGGGGTGCCTGTGCACACATCTGCGATCTTTGTGATGACAGCGTCGGTCTTCGTGGCCGCTGCACCCGCGCACGCGCAGAAGCAGGCGCAATCCGATGGTGGCCTGAATGTCTCCGGAAGCGTGCGCCTGCGCTATGAAATGCTCGAAGGCCAGTATCGCCCCGGACTGCCACCACGAGACGATGCCATCACGGTGCAGACCGCAATCGCCGCCGACTATCGCACCGGGCCCTGGCACCTGTCAGCCGAACTGGTCGATGCCCGCGGCTATCTGATCGACGCGCTAGGCGCTGCGGGCACCAGCGAGGTCAACGCGCTCGAGCTCAGCCGCGCCTCGATCGGGTACCGCACCGGTCCTGTCGAAGTGACGGTGGGGCGCTTCCACCTCAATCTGGGATCGCGCAGGCTGGCTGCGCGCAACGCTTTTCGCAACACCATCAACAGCTTCACCGGGCTGCGTGTGGACTGGCACGGGCAAAGCGACGACACCCTCACCGCTTTCTACACGCTCCCCCACACCCGTCTGCCCAACGACCGGGAAGAACTTATCGCCAACCGCGTGCGATGGGACCGCGAGAGCTTCGACCTTGCCTTCTGGGGGGCGCACTACAGTCGGCCGGACCTGTTTGGCGGCATCACCCTGCAGGCCAACATCTTTCGGCTGAACGAACGCGACGGCGACAACGGCCCCAACCGCAACCGCCAGCTTTGGACGGCAGGCGCCCGACTTCACCGCGCGCCGGAGGCGGGGGCGTGGTATGTCGACATGGAGGGCGCGGTGCAGACCGGCACAATCCGCCAGTCGGTCGCCCCCGGCGCGCCGCGCCAGAATGTCCGCGCGTTCTTCGCTCATGCCGAAATCGGCTATAGTGCAGATCTCCCGGGCGATCCGCGCGTGTCACTGATGTTCGATATCGCCAGTGGTGACGATCCGCGCAACGCGAACTTCACGCGTTTCGACACCCTGTACGGCGCACGCCGATGGGAGTTTGGCCCGAGCGGCATCTTCGGCGCGCTCGCGCGGACCAACATTATCGCGCCTGGATTGAGGATCGAGACGGCCCCTGCCCCCCGATGGGATGTCATGGCCATGTGGCGCCCCGCATGGGTGCACAACCGGCGCGACCGGTTCAGCAACAATGGCCCTTCCGACCCCTCGGGCGCGTCGGGCCGGTTTGCAGGGCATATGGTCGAGGTGCGGCTTGGCCACTGGCTGATCGACAAGAAACTCAGGCTGGAGGCCGGTTCCGCCCTGCTCGCCAGCGGCGCGCTGCTGGACGATGCGCCCAACGCCCTGGGCTTTGGCGATACGCGCTATGCCTATGGGCAGATGACAGTCAGTTTCTGACGCCGCTGCATCAGCGAACGGCATCACGCTCCTTGCGGGTCATCAGCACGCAGCCGAATCCCTCCCTAAACTCGGCGCTTTCACTCGCCATCAGCGGCACGGTCGCATCGATACGTTTGGCTTGGGCGGCTTCGCTGAGGCTGACGACCTCCATTCCCGGCTCGAGATCCTTCTCGCAATCCTCAAGGCCGCGCCCGCCGATATAGCGGCACGAACACACGATGCGCGCGGAATAGGCAGCGCCGGTCTGGCTGTAGGCGCGCATAGCTGGCCAGGCATAGATCAGCGCCGCCACGATCATCGCGGCGATTACCAGCAGAACCCATTTGAACTTGCTGCGGCCGCCGCCCTGCATCGCGCTGATAATTCGAGTTGCCATTGGTCCCCGCCTGATTGATGGATGCAGCCATGAAGCACCGCATATTCCTCGCCCTTGCCGCAACCGGCCTTCTCGGCGCAACCGCTTTGAGCCTATATGGCATCGAGAGCAAGGCAGCCGACAGCGGCGAGACGATGATCGCCGACGTGCCCGGCGTCTCTACCGCGACCCTTAATGCCGAGATCGACAGGCTGTTCGACGAAGACGAAATGGCCGAGACGCGCGCGCTGCTGATCATGCGCGGCGGCGAGATCGTCGCCGAGCGCTATGCCCCCGGTTATGACCGCGACACCCGTTTCATAAGCTGGTCGATGGCCAAGAGCGTGACCGCTGTGCTGGTCGGGCTGATGGTTGCCGATGGACGGCTGGCGCTGGATGCCCCAGCCCCGGTGCCCGACTGGAAGCGCCCTGGCGATCCGCGCGGCGCGATCACGCTGCGCCATCTGCTGCACATGGCGTCGGGCCTGCAGCACACCGAGGCGGGCGATCCGCCTTATGAGTCGGACGAGGTGCGGATGCTGTTCCTCGATGGACGCGACGACATGGTGCGCTATGCCGCCAGCCGGCCGCTTGAGGCCGAGCCGGGGGCGAAGTTCGAATATTCCACCAATACGACGGTGATCCTGTCCGACATCATCACCCGCCAGCTCACCGACAGCAGGGACCCCGAAGTGCGGCGCCGCGCGATGCTGGATTATATGCAGGGGCGGCTGTTCGAGCCTCTCGGGATTACCTCGATGGTGCCCGAATTCGACGCATCGGGTACAATGATCGGCGGATCGATCATCCAGGCCAATGCCCGCGACTGGGCCAAATTCGGCGAGTTCCTGCGCAACAAGGGGTCGATCTCCAGCAACCAGTTCCTGACGCGCGGCTGGGTGGATTTCATGCTGACATCATCACCGAACGACCCGGCCTATGGCGGGCACATCTGGCTGAACAAGCCGCGAGCCGCAGGGATGCGCAAGATCCTCTACCCCGATCTGCTCCCCGGAGATGTCTTCGCCGCGCAGGGACATCTGGGCCAGTATGTCATCGTCAGCCCCAGCCAGCGGCTGACCATCGTGCGGCTGGGCAAGACACAGGATGACGAGCTCGACCCGGTCAAGGAGCAACTGGGCAAAATCGCGGTGCTGTTTCCCAAAGGATAGGCGGATCGCCCACGGTCTGGCACACTGCATCGCGGTTCAGACTTTGGGGGATATGGATATGGGTTGGAAGATGAAGAGCGCGGCCATTGCGACTTTGGTGATGATGGCGGCACTTCCGGCGATTGCGGCTGCCGCGTCATCCGGCACCACTGCGCAGACCGCTCCCGCGGCCCCATTCATCGCCGCCGATTTCAAGGTGCCGACATGGGTCGAAACGCCCGGCTTCAAGATCGTCCCGCTGGGGCCTGACCTCGTCGACATCGATTTCGCCGCCTATATGTCCTCGATCAAGCACCTGCAGAAAACGTTTACCCGCTCCACCAGCTGGCCGCACAAGGATGTGTCCGCCGCCGATGCGATGAAGGACATGGAAACCGAGAAGGCGCGGTTCGAGAAAAGGACGTCGTTCGCCTATGCGGTGCTGACCCCTGACGGCATGCGCGAGCGCGGGTGCATCTATGTCTATCCCAGCCAGGTCGAGGGCTTTGACGCGGTGGTGACGATGTGGGTCACCAAGGCAGAGTACGACGCGGGCTTCGATGCCGAGCTTTATGCCTGGGCGACCGAGTGGGTGGCGAAGGAATGGCCGTTCGCCAAGGTTGCATATCCGGGGCGGACGATCGAATGGGCGCAATGGGATGCAATGGTGGCGGCAAGCAAGGGTGCGGCGAAATAGACCTAAGCTTGGGCAGATGACCACGCTCTCCCCTCCCGCTTGCGGGATCACTGCAAAAGCCCTCCCCCTTGATGGGGGTGGGTTGGGGGGGGGCCATCTCTCCGGATTGTGAGCGCTAAATACATTGCCCAGTCGGCACCCCGCCGCACCATCACCCTCACCGCTGCGACTAAGGCAGCAAGCTGCCAAGTCTCGCTGCCTCTCCCATCAAGGGAGAGGCAAGAGGGCCCCTCCCGCCTGCGGCAGGGGAGAGGAATGTCGCTCAACGCAGCCGGAATGTCCCCGTCACCACGGTCACGCATTGACCGCCCAGCACAGCGCGGTCGCCATCGAGCGTGCAATGGAGCAGGCCGCCGCGCTTGCTGGCCTGATACGCGGTGAAGCCCCTGCGCCCCAGCTTCGCCGCCCAGAACGGGGTGAGCACCGCGTGCGCCGATCCGGTGACGCTGTCCTCGTCGACGCCTGCCCCCGGCACGAAGACGCGGCTGAGCACATCGGTGTCCTTGCCCGGCGCGGTGCAGATGAACTGGTGATCGCCGAGCGCTGCAAGCGTCTTCATGTCGGGCCTCAGTGCCAGAACATCGTCGGCATGGTCGAACAACAACACGTGATAATCACCGGTATAGACATGATATTCCGCAGGAAGCGCACCCAGCGCCGCTGTCCATTCGGGCAATGGTGCGGGCGATGGTGCATAGGCAGGCAGCGACAAAGCCAGCCGGTCACCGTCGCGCGTCACCATCAGCACTCCGGCCTTGCGCGTCGCGAAACGAACGGCGTCTCCCTTGAAGCCAGACTCGAAGACAAAATGCCCCGCCGCCAGCGTCGCATGGCCGCACAAAGCGATCTCGACCGCGGGCGTGAACCAGCGCAGCTCGTAATCCGCCTCATCGCTGTCCGTCGTCACGATGAACGCAGTCTCCGCGAAGTTGTTCTCCTCGCCGATCGCCTGCAGCACGGCATCGTCGAGCCAGGAATGGAGCGGCATCACCGCCGCCTGGTTACCGGTGAACGGCCGGTCGGCGAAGGCATCGATGTGGCAATAGGGCAAAGTTTCAGGGGCATAAGTCATGGATACAAAAGTCCTTCGTCCCAGCCGGTGGCGGTGCGGGTAAACACCCGGCGGTGGTGCAGCCGGTGGTCGCGGTCCTCCCAGAACTCGATCCGCTGCGGCGTCACGCGGAAACCTGACCAGTGCAGCGGGCGCGGCACGTCACTTTCGGCGAACCGCGCTTCCACTTCGGCAAAGCGCTGCTCGAAGATCGCGCGCTCGGGCAAGGGCCGCGACTGATCCGATGCCCACGCACCCAACTGCGAGTCGCGCGAGCGGGTGGCGAAATAGGCGTCAGCGGTCGCATCATCGACGGGCGTTACCGGCCCCTCGATGCGGATCTGGCGACGCAGCGACTTCCAGTGGAACAGCAAGGCCGCGTTCGGATTGGCGAGCAGTTCGCCACCCTTGCGGCCTTCATAATTGGTGTAGAAGATGAACCCGTCGGGACCATGGCCCTTCAGCAGCACCATCCGCACCGATGGGTGGCCCGCAGCATCGGCAGTGGCCAAGGCCATGGCGTTGCTATCGTTGATCTCGGTTTCGCGCGCGCGGACATACCAGTCGTCGAACAGCTTGAAGGGGTCGTCAGCCATAAGTTTTCGTCCTGAAGGTGCCGGTTTCATTGACTGCCTTAATCAGATAAGACAGCGGTCATAGTGTCGGAGCGTCTTAGCGCGAACGGGCTGACGATGAACAGGATTTTGCAAGAGGGGCGTCTGGCGGGATGTGGGAACAGATTTTCGGAGCCGCCAACCTGCTGGCGATGCTCGCCTGGGCGGTGCTGATTTTGGCACCCCGGCGCGAGATCGTGATGCGCGGCCTGTTCTTCGGCCCCGTGCTGATCCTTGCCCTCGGCTATGCCACCGGCCTGGCGCTGGTGCTGACCGGAGTGGTGCCGACCGGCGGCGGCGCGGATTTCTCGACGATCGAAGGCGTGCGCAGCATCTTTGCCAGCGACCCCGGCGTCACCATCGGCTGGGTGCACTATCTGACCTTCGACCTGTTCGTCGGGCTGTGGATCGCACGCAACGCCGACGCGCACGGCCTGAATGACCTCAAGGGCCAGCTGATCCAGGCGCCGATCCTGTTCTTCACCTTCGCCGCAGGGCCGTTCGGGCTGGCTTTATATCTGGGCTTGCGCGGATTTTTTCTGCGCAGTCGCTCGGATCATCTGATACCGGCTTGAAAAAAGCCCTGCCCCAACCCCAGATATTGTTGTAAATCGGCAACAATGGATATTCCTACCAACGATGGCGACCACATTCATGGCTGATCCCTATGCAATTCTCGGCGTGTCCAAGGGCGCGAGCGAAAAGGACATCAAGAGCGCGTACCGCAAGCTCGCCAAGGAACTGCACCCCGATTACAACAAGGACAATGCAGAAGCCGCTGCGCGCTTCTCCGAAGTGACGCGCGCCTATGACCTGTTGTCCGACAAGGACAAGCGCGCGCGCTTCGACCGGGGCGAGATCGATATCGACGGCAATCCGGCCGCCCCCTTCGGCTTTGGCGGCGGCGGCGGATATCGCCAGCAGGGCCGCTCGAGCGAAAACGCAGGCTTCTCCGGCTTTGGCAATGATGGCGTCGACTTTGCCGATATCTTCGATGGGCTGTTCGGCGGCCTGGGCGGCGGCGCAACCTATCGCGGTGCCGGTCGCAGCGCTGCGCCCAAGGGAGCCAATGTCGCTTACAGGCTGGCGGTCGATTTCACCGATGCCGCAGCTTTGAAACCCCAGCGGATCACGTTGGCCGATGGCAAGACGATCGATCTGAAGCTGCCCAACGGGGTGGAGACCGGCACCAACATGCGGTTGTCGGGAAAGGGCCAGCCCGGACCAGGAGGCGCAGGTGACGGCATCGTGACGATCGAGGTCCGCCCGCATCGCTTCTTCCGCCGCGACGGCGACAATGTCCGGCTCGACCTGCCGATCACGCTCAAGGAAGCGGTTGCCGGCGGCTCGGTCCGCGTTCCCACGGTCGATGGCGCGGTGATGATGAAGATCAAGCCGGGCAGCCAGTCGGGCCAGCAGATGCGGCTCAAGGGCAAGGGCTTCCACGGCAAGACCGGAGTGCGCGGCGACCAGATCATCGAACTGCAGATCCGCCTGCCCGAAGGCGGCGATGCCGCGCTGGCGCAATTCGTCGAGGGCTGGCAGGTGGATTATGATCCGCGCAGCGGCCTGATCGCCTGATCCCCGCCGGGAATGTTGCGCTCCGATCTGCTCAAGCCGAAGAATCTGTGGCAGGTTTACGCCCGGTCAAAGGCGATCATCGTCGAGGTGGCAGGCAATGTGCTCGAGCATGGCGGCGTAGTTGCCGGCAACTTTGCCTATCTCGCGCTGTTGACGATCTTTCCCTTCTTCATCGTCGCTGCGGCTTTGGGCGGAGTGTTCGGACGCAGCGAATATGGCCAGCAGGCGGTGAACGCTTTTCTTGCCGCCGTTCCTCCCAGTACCGCTGCGGTCATCGCCACGCCGATGGAAGCCGCGATGACCGCGCGCACCGGGCCGCTGCTGTGGCTGGCGGTGATCGTCGGGCTGTGGACCACGGGCAGCCTGATCGAGACCATCCGGTCGCTCATCCGCAGCGCGTATGGCGCGACTTCCGACAAGCCCTTCTGGCGCTATCGCCTGGGCTCGGCTGCCCTGATCATCATTGCGGTGATCGCCACCATGCTGGCGCTCAGCATGCAGGTGGTGCTGGTGGGCGCGGCAGAAGTGATCGCCGCCAGCTTCCGCTTTCCGCAGGACGCGCTGTCGCTGGTCACATTCAGCCAGGTGTTCACGTTTCTGGTGCTGCTGGGCATGCTGTATCTGGTCTTCGGAATGTTGACCCCGACCATCTATCGCCGTGCCCGGCATCCGATCTGGCCCGGCCCGTTGTTCATCAGCATCTGGTGGATGGTCAGCCTTTCGGTGCTGCCGTTCTTCCTGAGCAACTTTGCCAATTACGACCTGACCTATGGCAGCCTCGCCGGGGTGATGGTCACCCTTATTTTCTTCTTCCTCATCGGGCTTGCTATGGTAATCGGGGCCGAACTGAACGCGGCCATCGCCCGCGCGCGCGGCGGTGTGCCGCAGAAAACGCCAATAGAATAAGGATACATCCATGAACGGTTTGATGCAGGGCAAACGTGGCCTGATCATGGGCCTCGCCAACAACAAGTCTCTCGCCTGGGGCATCGCGCAGCAGCTTGCTGCCCAGGGCGCAGAGCTTGCCTTCTCCTATCAGGGCGAGGCGCTGGGCAAGCGGGTGATTCCGCTCGCGGCAGAACTGGGCAGCGACTTCACCTTCGAATGCGATGTGTCCGACATGGACGCGCTCGACAGCGCCTTTGCCACGCTGACCGAACGCTGGCCGACGATCGATTTCGTCGTCCACGCAATCGGCTTTTCGGACAAGAACGAGCTCCGCGGGCTGTATGTCGACACCAGCCTCGAAAACTTCCTGATGACGATGAACATCTCGGCCTATTCGCTGGTCGCTGTCGCCAAGCGCGCGCGGCCGATGATGTCCAATGGCGGGTCTATCGTCACCCTGAGCTATTACGGCGCCGAAAAAGTCATCCCGCACTACAACGTCATGGGCGTCGCCAAGGCCGCGCTGGAGGCGAGCGTCAAGTACCTCGCCAACGATCTGGGGCGCGAGAACATCCGCGTCAACGCGATCTCCGCCGGACCCATCAAGACGCTGGCCGCCAGCGGCATCGGCGATTTCCGCTACATCCTCAAATGGAACGAATACAACGCTCCGATGCGCCGCAACGTGACGATCGACGATGTCGGCGGCGCCGGGCTGTACCTGTGCTCGCACCTGTCTTCGGGTGTTACCGGCGAAACCCACCATGTCGATGCCGGCTATCACGTCGTCGGCATGAAGCAGGAAGACGCGCCGGACATCGCACTGGATCAGTAACGCCGTGCCGACCGTCTTTCGAGATCGCGGCTTCCGCTACTTTTTCTACTCGGACGAAGGTAGTCCCCTCGAGCCGTGCCACATTCATGTGACCAATGGCGATGGTGAAGCGAAGTTCTGGGTTGGCGATGATGTGACGGTGGCATACAATCGCGGCCTCAACCGGCGCGATCTGGCTTTCGCCATGATGGTCGTACGAGCAAAGCGCAGTCAGATCGAAAGGGCCTGGCATGGATATTTCTATTAGCCCGACATCCGCCCGGTGCGACGATGATACCTTGTGGGTTAACCTGTCCGACGGTCGCACCATCGGTGTGCCGCTGGCGTGGTTTCCCCGGTTGCTCGATGCGACGCCGGAACAGCGTGAAGACGTCGCCTTATCTCCGGCAGGGATGCACTGGGAAACGATCGACGAGGATATATCCGTCGCCGGTCTGATCGCGGGCCGGGGTGATATGACGCGACCCTCGTCGCGCGCAGCGTAACACGTCGCTCACGCGCTCGCTGGCTAGGTCATCTGGACAGCGCGGGCACAATCCCTCAAAGCGCGGGCGAATCCTTTTCGCCTGAACGGACTTGCCCATGAGCTTCAACACCTTTGGCCGCGTGTTTCGCTTCACCACCTGGGGGGAAAGCCATGGCCCCGCGCTGGGCGCGGTGGTCGATGGGTGCCCGCCAGGATTGACGCTGAGCGAAGCGGACATCCAGCCGTTCATGGATGCACGCCGCCCGGGTACATCGCGCTTTACGACGCAGCGGCAGGAACCCGACGCCGTGAAGATATTGTCGGGGGTGTTCGAAGGGCGCACCACCGGCACACCAATCAGCCTGATGATCGAGAACGTCGACCAGCGCTCCAAAGATTACAGCGAGGTCGCCAAGGCCTATCGGCCCGGCCACGCCGATTATGCCTATGACAGGAAATACGGCTTTCGCGATTACCGCGGTGGTGGCCGCTCGAGCGCGCGCGAGACCGCGGCGCGGGTGGCGGCAGGCGGTGTGGCGAGGCTGGTGATCCCCGAGGTAACGTTGATCGCCTATGTCGCGGAGCTGGGCGGCGACAGCATAGACCCTGCCCGGTTCGATGCGACTGAGATCGCACGCAACCCGTTCTTCTGTCCCGATCCCGAGGCGGCAAAGCGCTGGGAGGCCAAGGTCGATGCAGCACGCAAGGCGGGAAGCTCGTTGGGCGCGGTGGTCGAATGCGTCGCCACGGGTGTCCCGGCAGGCTGGGGCGCGCCGCTCTATGCCAAGCTCGACAGCGAACTGGCGGCGGCCTGCATGTCGATCAACGCGGTCAAGGGCGTCGAAATCGGCGATGGCTTTGCAGCGGCGCGGCTGTCGGGAGAGCGCAATGCCGACGCGATGCGCCCCGGCGCCGATGGCGATCCAGAGTTTCTCGCCAACCATGCCGGCGGGATCGCAGGCGGCATTTCGACCGGCCAGCCGGTAGTGGTGCGCGTCGCGTTCAAGCCGACCAGTTCGATCCTCACCCCGGTCGAGACGATCACACGGCAGGGCGAGGCCAGCGAGATCGTCACCAAGGGCCGTCATGACCCGTGCGTCGGCATCCGCGGCACGCCGGTGGTCGAGGCGATGGTCGCGCTGGTGCTGGCGGATCAGAAGCTGCTGCATCGCGCCCAGTGCGGCTGACCCGGTCGGCAATTGCGTGCCGTTGACGTAAACGTAACAGTTCACCGAAGAGCGATTGCCTCTCCCCCCCATCTGTGTCTAGCATGGCCCCACAAGCAGCCATCCGCCCGGACGGGCAGAAGACGGCGCGACTGGAGAGTGAATGACCGTGATTCCCCAAGGGGCTGGCGATGCCTTGCCGCCACCCGGAGCAGGTGCGTCGATACCCGCTTCCGCTGCGTCCGCACCCACCGCCGCCGTGCCGCGGGTGATGCTGTGGACGTTGCTGGTCATTTACATCTTCAACTTTCTCGACCGGCAGATCGTCTCGATCCTGGCCGAGCCAATCAAGCGCGACTTCGGACTCAGCGATACCCAGCTTGGGCTGATGACCGGGCTGGCGTTTGCGCTATTCTACACGCTGCTGGGTATCCCGATTGCCCGCTATGCCGACAAATCGACCACCAACCGGGTATCGCTGATCGCCTGGTCGGTGGCGATCTGGTCGGCGATGACGATGGCCTGCGGCATGGCACGCACCTTCCCGCAGCTGCTGCTGGCGCGAGTCGGCGTGGGCGTGGGCGAAGCGGGGTGCACTCCGGCGGCGCATTCGTTGATCAGCGACAGCGTTCCGCCCGAGAAGCGATCGTCCGCCATCGCATTCTATGGCCTGGGCATTCCGATCGGATCGCTGCTGGGGATGGTGATAGGCGGCGGGCTGGCCGATGCTTTTGGCTGGCGCACAGCATTTCTGGCGGTGGGCCTGCCTGGTGTGGTTCTGGCCATACTGGTTCCATTCCTGATGAAGGAGCCGCGCCGCGCCGGAATGGTCGCTGGCGCCAAACAGCCCGCGGCCAAGGTGCAGGTACCGGTCCGCGATGCTCTTCGCGAGCTGGCGACTTCGCGCTGTTTCGTGTTGCTGTGTCTGGCGGGCGGCGTCACGGCGTTCCTGTCTTATGGCAAGGCGGTGTGGGTCGCGGTCCTGTTCATCCGCACCTTCGAACTCAGCCCCGGTCAGACCGGCCTGTATCTTGGCGTCAGCGCAGGGATCGCCGGGATGATCGGCACCTGGATCGGAGGCAAGCTGGCCGACCATTTCGGCAAGCGCAACCGCCAGCATCTGCTGACCGGCCCAGCCATCGCGATGGCCGTCGCTGCACCCATTCTGTTCCTTGCCTATTCCGCAACGGACTGGCGGGTTTCCATGGCGCTGCTGTTCCTGCCGACGATCATGAACGCGATGTACTACGGCCCGGCCTATGCGTGCGTGCAGGGACTGGTCCGGCCAGAATTGCGTGCGGTGGCGGCATCGGTGATGGTGTTTGCGCAGAACCTGATCGGCCTCGGCCTTGGCCCCTTGCTGTTTGGCATGATGTCGGACGGGTTCCAGCCGCTGGCAGGCGCGGACAGCGTGCGCTGGGTGCTTTACGGAGCGGCCTGGCTCGGCCTGATCCCGGCTTTTCTGTTCTGGCGCGCGAGTTTGAGGCTGACACGGGAACTGAAGAGCGGGTAGAGCGTGGTGCAATGACGTGGTGAAGGGGGACCACATAACCCATGGAAGACATCCGCCTGTTCATTGAAACTTGGCAGGCCCAGATCGGTCTCGTCATTCTGGCGTTGATGTTCGTCGGTTTTGTCATGGAACGCTTCCCGGCCGCGGTGGTGGCGATTCTCGGCGCGTGCTCTTTCCTTTTTCTGGGAATCATCGATTCCAAACAGTTGTTTTCCGCTTTTTCCAATAGCGCTCCGATCACCATCGGCGCGATGTTCATCCTATCGGGCGCTCTGCTGCGCACCGGTACGATCGATGCGATTGCCGGCGCTATCATCCAGCGAGCCGCCAAGAATCCCAAGCTGGCGGTGGGAGAGATGTTCCTCGGAGTTTATGTCGCGTCGGCGTTCATGAACAACACGCCGGTGGTGGTGGTGATGATCCCGATCATTCTGAAGCTGGCGCAGGCGACCGGATATTCGGCCAAGAAGCTGCTGATACCGCTGAGCTTCATCTGCATTCTGGGCGGCACCACGACGCTGATCGGCACATCGACCAACCTGATCGTGGACTCGGTGGCGCGCAGCAGCGGACTTGCGCCGTTCGGCATTTTCGAGATCACGCCTTACGGGCTGATTGCAGGCGTGGCCGGGATGATCATGCTGGTCGGGTTCAGTTCCTGGCTGCTACCCAAGGATGACGACGGCCTGGCTGGCAGCGCGAGCGACGAGCTTTTCCTCACCGAACTGACCATACGCAACGCATCGACCCTGCGCGGCAAGACGCTCGCAGACACGGCTATCGCCAAGCGTTCCAAGATTTCCGTCACCGCGATCAAGCGCGACGGCCGCTACATCCGCCACAATCTGACCTCTCAGGTGCTGCAGGCCGACGACGTGCTGGTTATTCGCACCGAACTTCCCGAGCTGATGTCCCTGCGCAAAAGCGATGACTTCAAGGTCGGCATCGTGCGCAAGGGCGATGTCGGTGCAATGGGCGAGATCGTGGTCGAGGCTATGGTTGCTCCCAGCCATCCCAGCATCGGAAATCGCCTGTACGACATTCCGTTTCTCTCGATGCTCAATGTGCGCGTGCTCGGGCTGAGCCGTTATCGCAACCTGCCGCGATCGGACCTGCCCAACGCCAAGATCCACGCCGCCGACAAGCTGGTGGTGACCGGATCGAAGGCGGATATCGCGCGGATGTACGAGAACCCCAATCTGTTTGGCGTGATGAATACCAGCGCGCGTGCCTTCCGCCGCGACAAGGCGCCGCTGGCGATCGGCGCTCTGGCGGCAGTCGTGCTGCTCTCCGCATTCAATCTGGTTGCGATTGAGGTGGCGGCCATTCTCGCGGTCGGATTCATCCTCATCGCGCGCTGTATCGATGCCGAGGAAGCCTGGAGCTCGATTGACGGCAACGTGCTGGTGCTGATCTTCGGAATGCTCGCTGTCGGACTTGCACTCGAGCAATCGGGCAGCGTGACGATGGTGGTGAACGCCCTCGCCCCTTATCTTGAAGGCGTGCCCGTCTGGGCCGTCGTTTTCGCGGTCTATGTCCTGTCGGTGCTGCTCACGGAGATCATCACCAATAACGCGGTGGCCATTTTGGTGACCCCGATCGTCATCAAGCTGGGGACGGACCTGGGCATCGACCCACGCCCGCTGGTCATCGCGGTGATGTTCGCCGCATCTGCCAGTTTCGCAACGCCGATCGGCTACCAGACCAACACTCTGGTTTATGCAGCCGGAGGCTATCGTTTCACCGACTTCTTCAAGGCGGGCATTCCGCTGACTATCGGGGTTGGAGTGACCACCTGTTTCGCGATCGTTGCGTTCAGCTGAGTGGCCGCCGCGCTTGCGCAGATGAGGTGCGATGTCTAGCGTCGGGCGTTTAGGATGTTCAGGGGATGCAATTTGGGATTCTGGTTTCGTATTCCGCTGTGGCAGCGCGTTGTCGCGGCCCTCATCCTTGGCATCATTACCGGTCTGGTCTGGGGTGAAGGCGCAGTTGCGATCAAATGGATAGGCGACCTGTTTATCCGCGCGATCAAGATGCTGGTCGTACCTCTGATCTTCTTCTCGCTGGTCGCAGGCGTCGCCTCGATCGGCGATATCCGCAAGCTCGGCGCAGTGGGCGGCCGGGCGATGCTGTTCTTCCTGGTCACCGGTCAGATATCGGTGCTCCTCGGTCTCGCCATGGGGACGTTGATCAAGCCCGGCCTGGGCGTCGATGCGAGCTTGGCGGGTGTATCCCAGACCCCCGCCCCGCCCCAAACCGGGATCACCGACATGATCCTGAAGATGGTCCCCGAAAACGTGGTCCAGGCGATGGCGACGATGGATGTGCTGGCGCTTATCGTCTTCTCGCTCCTGCTCGGCATCGGCATCCTGATGGCCGAAAAGGACGGCGAGCCCGTCGCGCGGATTTTCGATTCAGGCGCGGTCATCATGCAGAAGGTCACCATCCTGGTGATGGAGCTGACCCCGTTCGGAGTTTTCGCGCTGATGGCGTGGGTCGCAGGCACCTTCGGCTTCGAAGGGCTGATCCCGCTCGCCAAGCTGGTGGCGCTCAACTACATCGGGTGCGCGATCATCATCCTCGTCATGTATTCGGCGATGATCAAGTTCATGGCCAAGTTGCCGGTGATCGATTTCTTCCGCGGCATGATCGATGCCATCGCGGTCAGCTATTCCACAGCCTCCTCCAACGCCACGTTACCGGTCACGCTGCGCTGCACCCAGCGTAACCTGGGGGTGTCCACCAGCGTTTCCAGCTTCGTGGTTTCTCTCGGCGCCACCATCAACATGAACGGCACCGCGATGTATCTGGGCCTCGCCACCTTGTTCGGCGCGCAGATCTTCGGCGTCGATCTGAGCTGGGGCGATTATGTCATGATTGCGGTGACATCGACGCTGGGCGCCGTGGGCGCTGCGGGCATCCCGGGCGCGGGGCTGATCATGATGGCGCTGGTCTTCGGGTCGGTCGGCGTTCCGTTGGAAACCATCGCATTGGTGGCTGGCGTCGACCGGATCATGGACATGATCCGCACCACCACCAACATCACCGGCGATGCCGCCGTCGCCGTCACCGTGGCGGCGATGACGGGGGAACTCAACCGCGAGGAAATGATCTCGGACGACGACGTCTGAGCTGGCCTATTTCGGCTGTGTGATCAGTTTGACGGGCGTGAACTCGCCCAGGCCGCAGCTCGCGCCCGGCATCAACCCGCCGCCGACGTTCTGCAGCACCGTGATGATATCGACATTGCACAGCTGGGTCAGCGATGTCGAATAGCTGAACGCACGGTCAAAGCCCAGGCTGCCGCACTGATTGGGCAGTTCGTTACGGTACACCCTGCCGCCCGACATAATGAAATCGATGGTGCGATCGTCCCGCACCACAGTATTGCGGATCTGCGACAGATTGATGCAGCTCACCGGCTTTCCCGTGATCTCAGCCGGAGGAACCTTCGGCTTCTTCTGCGCCTCTTCCTGTGCGAGTGCCAAGGGTTGGAGCGCGAACATGGCAGCTCCAGCGGCAATCAATCCGGTGGCGATCAGGCGACGATGAAGTGACATGGCGGCGGTCCTTCCGGTTCCAACGACCGGAAGAATGCCCCATTCCGCCTTGCTTTGCCATGAACAACCGGCAGCGTCAGTCCGCTATCATCTCCGCCAGCACCGCCAGACAATCATGTGCCAGCAGCTTTGAGCGTTCCGGGCTCCAGCCTTGATCGGGGTCGGGCAGGTCGTCATTGTCCTTGAACGGCATTTCCAGTGTCATCGCCACGCAGCCGTGCGATGCACCAAAGCGCTCGGCCAGCTGGTTGGTCGACATCGACAGGTTGGCCTTGCCCGCAGGCGCGCGGGGATATCCCTGCTTCGTCTGAAAATCGGGAGTGCGACTGGCCAGCAGGCTGAGATACCGCTCGTAGCGCGCGCCTTGCTCCTCGGTCCGTGACGGGATGCCATCGAAACCGGCGATGAATACATGTGGGATAGCTTCGTCCCCGTGCACATCCATCGCCCAATGGACACCTGTCGCGTCCATCGCATTGCGTACGCACAGCACCTCGGGGCTGCGCTCAGCGCTCGGCTCGTGCCATTCGCGATTGAGGTTCACGCCGACCGCATTGGTGCGCAGATGACCCCGCGCCGACCCGTCGGGGTTCATGTTGGGCACGATGTGCAGCGTGCAGTTCTTGCGCAGCAGGCGCGCATGCGGATCGGCGGGATCGGTGAGCTTCTCGAGCGCGCCTTCCATCCACCACTCGGCCATGCTCTCGCCTGGATGCTGGCGGGCATAGAACCAAAGCTGCACCGGGCCCTCACCCATTTCGAGGCAGTCGATCGGCTGCCCTTCCAGGCTCAGGCCCAGTTCGCGGTGACGCACGCCGGCGCGGCTCGCCATTTCCGCCACAAGATCATGATGCCGCTCGATCGAATAGGGTGCAAAATAGGCGAACCATGCAACGCCGCCGGTCATCTGGTAGCGGATGGTCAATGCCCCCGCCGCGGAATCGTAGGACGTGTCGGTGCGCCCCCAAAAATCGCGATCCTCGCTGACACAGGCGCGATAGCCCGGCCAGCCACCGGGATAGGCCGATTCCTTGAGGCCGGTGATCACCAGTTCCAGGTCGTCGCCCGGCTGGGCAGCGACACGGAAATGGAACCACTGGAAAAAGTCCGAATCCTTGTCCTTGCGAATCGTCAGTTCAGCCCTCCAGCCCCCTGCAGGGGCGGGAGAAACTGACTGAACGATGATGTTTCCGGAATCGAATGCGCTTGAAATGCTCGGGATATTGTCTGTGCTCATGGGACCCTGATAGTCGCTCCGGATTCACCGGGAAAGTCCGTAAACAGACCCTCAGCAAGTTTGCTGGCATTCAATTGGGTCTCGGCCATAGGCGAACCGGCCTTCGCTTCGACCATGGCACGCCCCTCCCACAACACAGCGCCATCGCCGGACCGGATGTTCGCAAACAGTTCGGTAGCGACGCGATCCTTGGGCCGACCGCCCAAATTGAGGCCGACGCCGACCCCCAGCCCTGATCCGAATCCTCCAGTACCTCCGCCGATCCCTACACTCACCGGGTTTCGCTCCGGCCCGCCAGGCGCAAGCACCGCCCGTTCGACGCGGATCACGGCGGTTTGCACGTCGCGGGCGGTGCCCGCACCGACGGGCAGCACCTGGTAGCCGACGCGCTCCAGCTCACGCTCGACGGCGGCGGCATAGCTACGGAATTCCAGCGAGGTCGAGTTCACCCCATCGGCTGCGATCACGCGAATCGGACCACGGCCCAATTCTGCCGCGCGATCGGGCGAGACGAAGCGTACCGCCTCGACGGGGCCAGCCGGCGACACGCATGCCCCCGCCAGCAAAGACAGCGTGGCTGCCATAGCAACCGCCATAGTGCGGGATGTGCGGGATGTGCGGGTTGATCCCATGATGCTTGCGCCTTTTCCTGTTCCGGCAGCGTACGGTTGCTCGACCTGCCCCACCGGACTATTGCCTAACGCAACCGGTGATGAATGACCAATGAAGCGAACAAAAATCGGTTCCATCGGCGGCAGCGATGCTTGACTTTACCTGCCCCGCCACGTATCCGCGCCGCTTTCCGGCATGGAAGCTCCAGCACGGCATTCGCGTCACATACGCGCGGTCGCCAGGGGCTTTCGCTGCACCAGAAGTTTCAATCAAGGGCCTGTACGTCATGAAGATTCGCAATTCGCTGAAGTCGCTCAAGGATCGCCACCGTGACAACCGCGTGATCCGTCGTCGCGGCCGTACCTATGTGATCAACAAGACCAACCGTCGTTTCAAGGCCCGCCAGGGCTGATCCGGCTCGCGCGCCGTTGACGGTGCGCGCTGGCCTGAAGCTGCGATGATCTTGCAAAGGCTCCGGCAGGCTCCGGGGCCTTTTGCTTGCGCGTTCGAGGGGACACCGATGCAACCGGTCGATACGATCATCTTTGATGTCGGCAAGGTGCTGTATCAGTGGGACATCCGCAATCTCTACGCCAAGCTGATCGCAGACCCGGCGGAGCTCGACCATTTTCTGGGCAACGTGCTGACGCTGGAATGGCACGACCAGCATGACGCGGGACGCCCGCTGTCCGAGATGGTGGCAGAGCTGACTGCACGACATCCCGGTCACCAAGCATTGATCGCGCAATATGTGCCGCGCTGGCTGGAAACGATTCCCGGCCCGGTTCCCGGCATGCTCGATCTTGTCGAGCGGCTTGCGCTGATGGGTTATCCCATCTTCGGCATCACCAACTTCGGCGTGGAGTTCTGGGACATGTTCCGCCCGACAGCACCTGTCTTCGACCTGTTCCAGGATATTGTCGTTTCGGGCGCGGAAAAACTGACCAAGCCCGATCCTGCGATCTACCGCCTCGCCATCGACCGTTTCGGCATCGACCCTGCCCGCGCCCTGTTCATCGATGACCGGGAGGCGAACATCGAAGGCGCGATCAGCTGCGGACTGCAGGGCCATGTCTTCAGTGATGCTGAGACTTTATACATCGATCTGGCAGCACGCGGCGTGCTGGATAATGTGACTACATGATGGTCGCACAATGTGCTATGTTTGCCGACGTGCACATTTCGATCCGTGAAGCCGAGGCCCGCTTCTCCGAAGCCATCGCTGCTGCCATGCGCGGCGAACGGGTAGTGATCACGCGCTATGGCCAGCCTGTCGCGGAGCTTACCATGCCTTCCAAGAAGGAGCCGCTGAACTTTGCCGCAGCGGACGAGTATCTGGCTGAAATCGGCTGGAAAGCTGATGCGATGAAAATGCCCGACGATTTCAACAGCCCGGCGTTCAGCCGGGAAGTGCTCGGCATTGACGATTGAAGCTGCTGCTCGACACGCACATCGCCTATTGGCTGGCGGTCGAACGAGCAGCACTGACAGGGCATGAGCTTGCCACTCGCCTGTCCGTCGATAACGAACTGCTTGTTTCGGCGGTTTCAATCTGGGAGTTGCGCCTCAAATGGCACAGCTTCTACCGGTCCGGACTCCGAAAGGGCCCAGGAGATCCGACGCCGGTGTTCGGGGCGCTTAGGAAAATGGGTCTGAATATCTTGCCATTGGATGCTGACACCGCCGCATCCCCATTGCTCGTTCCCATGGATCACAAGGACCCGTTCGACGAACTGCTGCTGGTCCAGGCGCAGCAGAGCGGGGCGCGGTTGTTCACGCGCGACCGGCTGCTGTTAGTCCATCCACTGGTTTATCAATCCTTGTAGCCCTTGAGTTCCTGCCCGGTGAGCGTGACGATGTGCAGTACGTTGGTCGATCCCGGCGTACCGAACGGAACACCCGCCAGCGCGATGATCCGGCCCCCAGCCTCGCCGAAGCCGTGCCGCAACGCCATGCGCTTGCCCTTGCCGATCATCTCCTCAAAGCTGCCGATGTCGCGGGTGACCACCGGATAGGCGCCCCATAGCAAACCCACGCGGCGCGCTGTTTCACGCGAAGGCGTGAGCACCATGATAGGCACCGATGGCCGCTCGCGCGATACCCGCCGCGCCGTCGATCCCGACAGCGTAAAGCACACGATTGCGCTGACCCGCACGGTCTTGGCGATCTCGCTGCACGCGGCGGACAGCGCATCGGCCGTGGTCGAATCGGGCAAGGTCTCGATGAAATGCACCCGCGCGGCATAGCCGGGGTCGCTCTCCACCTGCGTCGCGATCCGGTCCATCATGCCTACCGCCAGTTCGGGCCAGTCGCCCGCAGCGGTTTCCGCCGACAACATTACCGCATCGGCCCCGTCATACACCGCATTGGCAACGTCGGAGACTTCGGCGCGGGTCGGCGACGGGCTGGTGATCATCGATTCGAGCATCTGCGTCGCCACGACCACCGGCTTGCCTGAACGACGCGCGGTTTCGACAATGCGCTTTTGCATCACCGGCACCTCTTCGGGCGCCATTTCAACGCCCAGATCACCGCGCGCGACCATCACCGCATCGGACAGCTCGATGATGTCTTCGAGCGAATTCAAAGCGGCGGGCTTCTCGATCTTGGCGATCAGCGCGGCGCGGCCGCCGATCAGGCTGCGCGCCTCGGCGACGTCATCGGGACGTTGGACGAAGCTCAGCGCGATCCAGTCCGCGCCCATTTCGAGCGAGAACGCGAGGTCACGGCGGTCCTTTTCGGTCAGCGCCGCCATCGGTACCAGGCTGTCGGGCACATTGAGGCCCTTGCGATCCGAGATATACCCGCCAACTTCGACCGAGCAGAGAATTTCGCTCTCGCCGGGGCGCAGTACGCGCATCACCATCTTGCCATCGTCGATCAGCAGCCGCTGCCCTTTGTCGAGGGCTGCGAATATCTCCCTGTGAGGCAGATAGGCGCGCTCGTCATTCCCAGGCGCCGGGTTCGAATCGAGCGTGAAATGCTGGCCGTGCTTGAGGAAGGCCTTGCCCCCCTCGAACGTGCCGACCCGCAATTTCGGACCCTGCAGATCACACAATATGGTGATCGGCCGTTGGAGCTTGGTTTCGATCTGGCGGATAGAGTTGATCGTTTTGGCATGGGTGGCGTGGTCGCCATGGCTCATGTTGACGCGGAAAGCATCTGCGCCCGCGCGGAACAGCCGTTCGATCATTTCGGGGCTGCTGCTGGCGGGTCCGAGCGTTGCGAGAATCTTGACCTTGCGGCTGCGCTTGGCGATAGTCCTGCTCACTGATTTCCCCTGCACTGGTCTGTGCTGCGACCTCTTGCATCGCAGCGGCATGTGTCGAGCGTTGCTTAGGCCAGAGCGTCACCAATCGCAAAACCTGTATGGAAATAATGTGATGACACAGCCCGTCCCTGCCCCGCCGATGGATGTCGAGATACCCGATGACGTCGCCGCCGCCGCATTTCGCCGGCTGGTGCGCCATCTGCGCCACCGGCACGATGCCGAGAATATCGATCTGATGGGCCTTGCGGGCTTCTGTCGCAACTGCCTGGCAGACTGGGTGCAGGAAGCAGGCGGCGCGGATGATCGAGACGCGGCACGTCGCCTGATCTACGGCATGGACTTTGCGGAGTGGAAATCGCGCTATCAGGGCGAGGCCAGCCCAGAACAGCTCATACGGATGAAGGAAAGCGTGGCGAAGAACGCCGACCACCCTTAAGGGGGCGGTCCACCATTTTCGCGCCGGGAGATTCGCCGGGCGCGCCACCAGACGAAAGACAGATCATGAGCGAAACAACCATGTCCGCAGACGACCAGCTGCGCCTTTTCATCGAGCGCATCGAGCGTCTGGAAGAAGAGAAGAAGGGCGTCGCCGACGACATTCGCGACACATATGCCGAAGCGAAATCGCAAGGCTATGACCCCAAGATCATGCGCCAGGTCGTGCGCCTGCGCAAAATGGAAGCGCATGACCGGCAGGAAATGGAACTGATCCTGGAAACCTACAAGGCAGCTTTGGGCCTGGGCTGATTGCATGGCTGCGATCCCGCTCATCCGTGATGCCATTTCGGCGGACGGCGCAGCGATTGCAGCCATTTACGCGCCGTTCGTCGATAATGGCTGGGTGAGTTTCGAGACCGAAGCGCCTGACGCCACAGCGATGGCTGCGCGGATCGCCGAGTTTGGCGGTTCGCATGCCTGGCTGGTAGCTGAGCTCGACGGCAGTGTCGCAGGCTATGCTTATGCCAGCCCGCACCGCACGCGCGCCGCCTATGCGACGTCGGCGGACATTGCCATATATCTGGCACCGGCAGCGCGGCGCCGCGGCGTGGGCCGCATGCTCTACACCGCCCTGTTCGATCGCCTGCGGGCAAAAGGCATCCACGCGGTGTTTGCCGGGATCGCCCTGCCCAACCCTGCCAGCATTGCGCTGCACGAGGCGATGGGCATGGTGCCTGTGGGCGTCTACCGCGAAGTCGGCTGGAAGCTGGGCGGCTGGCGCGATGTCGGCTGGTGGCAGCGGTTGCTATGAACCATCCCGCTGGTGTACAGGCGCGCACCAGCATTCGCATCACCTCAACTGAACAGGCAGATATCCGCCATGGCAGGCCATAGCAAATTCAAGAACATCATGCACCGCAAGGGCGCGCAGGACAAAAAGCGCTCGGCGATGTTTTCCAAGCTCAGCCGCGAAATCACCGTGGCCGCTAAGATGGGGATGCCTGATCCCGACATGAACCCGCGCCTCCGGCTCGCGGTCAACGCCGCCAAGGCGCAGTCGATGCCCAAGGACAACATCCAGCGCGCGATCGACAAGGCATCGGCTGCCGGCGGCGAGGATTACGAAGAAATCCGCTACGAAGGCTACGGCCCCGGCGGCATCGCGCTGATCGTCGAGGCGCTGACCGACAACCGCAACCGCACCGCGACCAATGTCCGCACCGCGTTCAGCAAGAACGGCGGCAACCTGGGCGCATCGGGCGCGGTCAGCCACGGCTTCGACCGCATGGGCCTGATCAGCTATCCCGCAAGCGTGGGCGATGAGGAAAAGGTGCTCGAAGCGGCGATGGAAGCCGGCGCCGACGACATCGAATCCACCGAAGACGGCCATGACATTTGGACCAACATGGAAGACCTCCATGCGGTCTCCGGCGCGCTGGAAAAGACGCTGGGTGAGGCCGAGAGCGTCAAGCTCGCCTGGCGCCCCCAGGTCCGCGTCGATGTCGCCGAAGCCGACGCGCAGACGCTGTTCAAGCTGATCGACGCGCTCGACGATGACGACGACGTCCAGACCGTCTGGGGCAACTACGAGGTTTCGGACGAGGTGATGGAGAAGCTGGGTTAGGCATCGCAAAAAAGCCCCTCCCCTTCAGGGGAGGGGTTGGGGTGGGGAATGGACAACAATCTTCGCTTGTCTCTGTTCGCAA
>JBKBTF010000006.1:41610-54818 GCA_046291395.1 Blastomonas sp.
GCCGCCGGGGGGCCCCCCCCGCAGGTTGCGACACCAAAAAACCCCCCCCCCCCGGGGGGGGTGGGGGGGGGGGCCCCCCTGGACAACAATCTTCGCTTGTCTCTGTTCGCAAACGAACTGCGCAACAATCCGACCCCATTCGAGATTATTCTCTGGAAGTATCTCAAGAGCTCGCAACTCGGAGGCTACAAGTTCCGCCGTCAATCGGTCATTGGTCCGTTTATCTGTGATTTCCTTTGCCCGTCGAAGGGACTGATCGTGGAAGTGGATGGTGATACGCACGATGCGGTACGGGACTCAGAGCGCGATGCCGCCCTGGTTGAACTGGGATACGTCACCATGCGGTTTACGAATTACGAAGTTGGACAGAGCGTCGAAGGGGTGCTTGGTCTTATTCTGGAAAGGCTGGAAAACCTGCCTGATCGTTGGCCTGGAAAGTTACTGCCCCACCCCAACCCCTCCCCTAAAGGGGAGGGGCTTTGATCATCCTTGGCATTGACCCAGGCCTCGGCACCACCGGCTGGGGTGTTATCCGCTCCGTGGGCAATCGGCTCAGCCACATTGCCAACGGTCAGATCAAGACCAACGCCAAGGCCGCGCTGCCGTCGCGGCTGCTGGAGCTCGATACTGCGCTGGCGGCAATCATCACCGACTATCAGCCGGGCTGCGCAGCGATCGAGGAAATCTACGTCAACAAGAACCCGCAATCGACGCTCAAGCTGGTGCAGGCGCGCGGGGGACTGTTGCTGGGGCTGGCGCGGGCCGGGTTGAGCGTGGGCGAATATGCGCCGCGGCTGATCAAGAAGGCGATCGTCGGCACTGGTGCTGCCGAAAAGGCGCAGATCGACGCGATGGTGCAGGTGCTGCTGCCAGGCGTCAAAATTGCCGGGCCCGATGCGGCGGATGCTTTGGCGGTGGCGATCACCCATGCGCATCTGGCGGGGTACGAAAAACTGCGCTAACCCCCTCTTCTCCCGCGCAAGGGGAGAGGGAAAACAGATGATCGCCAAACTCACCGGAAAGCTCGACAGCATGGGGCATGATCACGCGGTGATCGATGTCGGCGGCGTCGGCTATCTGGTGTTTGCTTCCTCGCGCACGCTCTCAGGTCTGGCCGCCAAGGGCGACAATGTTGTGCTCCACACCGAGATGCAGGTCAGCGAAACCGACATGCGGCTGATCGGCTTTGCCTCGGCAAGCGAGCGCGACGGATTTCGCCTGCTCACCGGCGTGCAGGGCGTGGGATCCAAGGTTGCGCTCGCCATATTGTCCGCAATGACCCCGGAGGAGCTGTCACGCGCGGTGGCGCAGGGCGACAAGGCCATGGTCGCACGTGCGCAGGGCGTAGGCCCCAAGCTGGCACAGCGGATCGTCAATGAGCTCAAGGACAAGATGGGTGCCATGGCGCTAGGACCTGCAGGCATGGGAATTCCTGCGCTGGTCGGCAACCATGCTGCCGATGCTGTCTCCGCGCTCCAGAATCTGGGCTTCAAGCCTGTCGATGCGGCAAGGGCGGTAGCGAGCGCGGAAGAGGAACTGGGCGACGGCGCAAGCCTCGACGCGCTGGTGCGACTGGCGCTGAAGAAGGCGGCGCGGTGATGGATGGAGAAAAAGCCAGTCTTAGCTTGGTTGAATGGAACAAGCTCGCGGCATCAGAAGAGATTGCTAACCTCCGGCTAATCCGAGAAAGGGTGTGGGAGGAGCACTCTCAATCCTACAGATGGCTGATGGCCTCGCTTTTGGCACTCCACGCTGGAGCCTGTTTGTCCATATTTGGGTCGGATGAGATTGCCAAGGAAATCAAGCTATTCGGCTGCGGAGCCTTTGTCATCGGAATGGTTCTGGCTCTAACCGTCGCTATGTTTGGGCAACGATCAAACCAAGCCTCTCTTGCGCCAGTCCAGCAGCAGATTGGATATTGGATGACGGTTGTGCGCGACGGCGAAAGAGATGACAATTTTGAGGTGGAATTGGCAGATACATTACGGAAAAGTTCAAAAATTGGGGTAGTGGCGCGAGTGGCGGGGTGGTTGTCCGGCGTTGCTTTTGTTTCCGGAGTGATAATCTCTGGTTACGCAATGGTGTACGGAGACGACTTTCAATCGATCGAACCCAAGCCAGCTATACAGAGTCAAAAATGACCACAGACCGCCTCCTCACCCCCGACCGCATTCCTGAAGACCAGGACGCGGCGCTGCGTCCCAAGACGCTGGCCGAGTTTATCGGCCAGGCTGCGGCGCGCGACAATCTGCGCGTATTCATCGAGGCGGCGCGCAGCCGGTCCGAAGCGCTCGATCACGTCCTGCTGTTCGGTCCTCCGGGGCTTGGCAAGACCACGCTGGCGCAGATCATCGCGCGCGAGATGGGCGTGGGCTTTCGTGCGACATCCGGCCCGGTCATCGCCAAATCCGGCGACCTTGCCGCCCTTCTGACCAATCTTGAGGAAGGCGATGTGCTGTTCATCGACGAGATCCACCGGCTCAATCCGGTGGTCGAGGAGGTGCTGTATCCTGCAATGGAGGACCGCGCGCTCGATTTGATCATCGGCGAAGGCCCCTCGGCACGCAGCGTGCGGATCGACCTTCCCGCCTTCACGCTGATCGGCGCCACGACGCGCCAGGGACTGCTGACCACCCCCTTGCGCGACCGGTTCGGCATCCCGGTGCGGCTCAATTTCTATACCGTTGCCGAGCTGGAAGCGGTGGTGACGCGTGCCGCACGCCTGTTGGGGCTGGGGATCGCGGCCGATGGCGCGACCGAGATTGCCCGCCGCGCGCGCGGCACGCCCCGCGTCGCCGGGCGATTGCTGCGCCGGGTGCGCGATTTCGCCAATGTGGCGGGCCAGCCCACCGTGGATGCGCTGGCTGCAGACGCAGCCCTCACCCGGCTGGAGGTCGACAGGCTGGGGCTCGACGCCATGGACCGGCGCTATCTGATGATGATCGCAGACATCTATCGCGGCGGTCCGGTTGGCGTCGAAACGCTGGCGGCGGGTCTGTCGGAGCCGCGCGACACGATCGAGGATGTCATCGAGCCGTATCTGATCCAGCTGGGGCTCATCGCCCGCACCGCGCGCGGACGCTGCCTCAACGCCCGTGGGTGGAAACATCTGGGCCTGAACCCACCCGAAGGAGCGCAGGAAGGGCTGTTCGACCTGTAACGCCTATTCGGCAGGAACCGGCGTTCGTGCCCGCTTGCCACGCTGCGAAGGCTTGCGGCGGAACCAGAATGTCCACACGGTCAGCGAACCCAGCACAGTCAGCGCCAGCCCTACCAATGTCATCACCAGCCGGTATGGCAAGCCCCCCACCTTGGCGGCGTGCAGCGGATAGAACATGTTGAACCACTGCACCTGCGATGGCAGCATGAGCGCGTTGCGGACTTCCACCAGACGGCCGGTATCAGGCGCGAACCACAAGGTCGTACGACCATTGGGAAGCCATTCGTCAGGCTGCTTCATGCGCATCGCAATCGGCCCGCCTTCCTCGCGCGGCAGGCTGATGGTGCGGATTTCGGCGTCCGGGAAACGTTGGCGCGCGGAGTGGACGATCGCATACCAGTCGTGCCGATCGGCCAGAGCTGCCGATGCGATCTCGGGCGCCTTGAGCGCGGCCCCGATGGTGGCGGGAGCGGACGGGCCCAGCACCAGTGCGGCGACGGGCCGGAATATCATCGTCGTGCCGGTGAAGATGGTGAGCAGCAGCAGCGGTGCGAAGATCACACCCAGATCGCGATGATGCCACAGGATCGCCGGACGCGACAGACGGGCAGGAATCAACCTCAACCGGAAGGTGCGCCGTGTTCGCCACCACAGGATCAACCCGCTGATCACGAAGAACAGGCCACACAGCCCGGCAATGCCGATGACTGTCTCACCGGTGTCTCCTGCAAGAAGATGGTGATGAAGATCGAAAAGGAACAGTTCCGGTCGCTCCCAGGGGCTGTGCCAGTTCGCCACCATCGCTCCGGTCTGATCGGTATACGCCCCGCCCCCATCGGCATAGGTCAGCCGATTGAGGCCAAAGCTCTTGCTGGCAAACACTACGCTGGTGGGCCGCGATTGCGGGTCCGACATGAACTGCTCCAGCGCATGCGCCACGGCGGCGTTGTCTGCCACCTGCGCATCATGGGCGTGGGGCAGCATGATCCACGCGTCGCGGTGCAGCAGGGCCGTGCCGCTGAGTCCCAAAAGGGCCAGCACGAGACCGATCAGGCCGCCCGTCCAGCGGTGAAGCCAGTCGAGCTGACGCATCAGAAGCGCATGTCCCAAGCCAGCGTCATCGTTCGCCCGCGGCCTGCGAACAGCGACAGATTGTCGTTCGGCAAACGGACGTCGCTGTTATAGTCGATATACTGCCGGTTGAAGATGTTCTGCGCGCTTAGAATGATACGCCCCGGCCCCACCTGATAGCCCAGATAGGCATCAGTCAGCGTGTAGCCTCCAAAGTCGTTGCGCGGATCGCGGACCAGCCCGTCGAACGTCCGCGAGAAATAGAACTGGGTCTGCACCCGCGCCGATAGCCTGCCGCGATCAAAACTGGCGGCAAGGTTGAGGCGGTCAGGCGAGATGTTGGTACCGTCCAGGTCGGTATCGACCGCATCGTCGCCATTCGTGTCGGTGCGCCCGAGAATGTGGGCATAGCCCGCTGACAGGCGCAGCCCATCGATCGGCATCGCCACGCCTAAATTCAGCTCCAGCCCCTCGATCTCGACGCGCTGGCGTTGGACGTCGAAGATGCCGTCGGGGCGGGCAACCAGGATCTGCCCACGCGTGCTCGATGACCAGAAATAGGTGACGCTGGCATCCACCGGCCCGCGCTTGATCTCCGCACCGATCTCGCGGTTGTTCGAGATGATCGGACTGATATCGAGGAAATTGTCGAGATCAACGCCCGGCACGCCAATGGCACGGGTGATGCGGCCGACGTCGGGCACGGTGAAGCCTTCGGCATAGCTGGCATAGAAACGGATGCCCTGCGCAGGCTCGACGATGACCCCGCCGTTGAGCAAAATGTCATCGAACTTGGGGCGGCCGCCGAAGACCAGCACTCCGCCGCGCGGCGTGGTAGTGGTGGCGAGCGTGGTGTAGTCGTCGATCTTGATCTCGACATTCTCCCAGCGCGCGCCTCCCGCCAGCCGGACAAGGCCGTCGAACAACTTGAGATTGGCCTGCGCGAACGGGGCGAGGCTGCGGAACTCGGTCGGCGGGACCCAGACCCGGCCGGTCGCGATCAGCCGCTGCTCGGTGGTGTCGAACAGCGCATCGAAACCGACTATTGCGGTCAGGTCTTCGAACCCCGGGACCGCACGCTCATAGCTGATCTTGCCGCCGAGCTTGCGCGAGCGGTTCTGCGACTGGTCGAACAGGGTGCCGACCGGCGCGAGGCGGACATCCTGAAAGGTCGCAATCGGCCCAAGCTCGCCGCCGAAGGTGTCGCGGCTGCGATTGAAGAATATCTGGCTGACGAAATTGCCGCCGCCAAGGTCCGTATCGGTCAGCGAGAGCGCGACGCTTTCGGTACGGTTCGAGGCTGGCTCACCCGGTGGGTTGCCGCGCACCGCGGTGGTGGGCACGCCGGTCAGGCGATTGCCCGCGACCGCCACGAACTCGCCATCGCCCTTCAGCTCATAGCGGCTGGCCATCAGGTCGAGCCGGGCGGTGGATGACAGCGCGTAGCCAAAGCGCCCGAACAGCGAAACCGCATCCGACGTCTGGGTTTCGCCCTGGGTCAGGTTCAGGCCGATGCGGCGTCCGCGGGCATCATAGAACACGCCGCGCCGCTCATAGGACGCGCCGACCGTGGCATCGAACCGGTCGGCCTTGTATTGCACCAGCCCCGCCGCCTTGGCACCGAAGCCGTCAGAGCGGAAGTCGCCATCCGCAGAGCCCTGAAGCAGCGCCCGACCTGAAATCCCCTCCTGGGTGGGGGCGCCGACGGTAACCTGATTGACGATGCCGCCTGTCCCGCCGATGCCCTGTAGCGCGTTGGAGCCGTAGATGAGCTCTACCCGATCGACGAAGAACCCGTCGATGGTAAAGCCATCACGGCTGCCATCGCGCAAGGGCGTGGATTGCGGGATGCCGTTGATTGCGTAAAGCGGCGAGCGGCCACGCAGCGTCTCCCCTGCCCCGGACAGCTTGCCGCGGGTGGGCGAAAACGAGGGGGTCAAGGCGGCAACCGCATCGGTGATCGATCCTGACAGGATGATCTGTTGATCGAGCGCCTCTTTGCGGATGATATCGATTGTCAAAGGCAGCGCACTGGGAGGCAGGATAGTGCGCGCCGCGGTGACGACGATATCGGCCTCGTCCTGCGGACGTCCTCGATCCGATTCCGCGACCGCCGAATCCTGCGCAAACGCCGGGTTGATCCACAGCGCTGCCAACATCAGCCCGCCTAATTTCCCATATTTCATGTAGATCCCCCTGTCGCTGGGGAGCTGTTAGCAGGGGCTTATTGCTATTGCAATAGATTCGCAATCGCTACCCTCGTGTCACTCCATCCTTGCGGGGCGTAATTGCCGCGCCGCAAGGGTTGAGAGGGACCCTGGACCGGGCTATGGACAAATGTGGCCAGCTCTATTCAGGAAGGCACTGCTCCATGTCATCTGTAACGGCTGCTCCGCTGCATCTTCTGGCACTGAACCCCGCGCTCGACAGGGTCGCCCTCGCCAACGCTTTTGCAGTCAACCAGCGTCTCCAGATCCGTGACGTCCTCCAGAAGGAAGCAGCGCTGGAACTGCGCAAAATCCTGGCGCAGCATACGCCATGGGGGCTCGCCTGGACTGCCGGAGCAGATGGTCCACATGGCATGCGCCCTGAGGAGCGAGCTGCGCTCCCCCCTGAACGGCATCGGCATATCGCCGAGAACGTGGCCACCGCGGCTCAACGCGGCGATTATGCCTTCGCGTTTGCTCGCTACCCGATCCTCGATGCCTATCTCGGCGGCTGGGCGCCGGACTCGCCGCATGATATTCTCCTCGAGCATATCAACGACCAGCCTTTCCTCGACTTGATCCGCTCGGTTACCGGCATCGCAGAACTGGTCAAGGCCGATGCCCAGGCGACGCTGTTTGCACCATCCCAGTTCCTCGGCAAGCACAGCGACAGCCATGTCGGCGAAGGGTGGCGCATCGCGTATGTTCTCAGCCTCGCATCCGATGACTGGAAGCCGGATTGGGGCGGTTATCTCAATTTCCTTGATGAGGACGGCGACATCATCGTTGGCTATCGCCCGAGGTTCAACAGTCTGAGTCTTTTTGCGGTGCCGCAAGATCACCTTGTCAGCTATGTCCCGCCCTTTGCGCCGATCGGGCGGTATTCGATCACCGGCTGGTTTCGCGACAGATAGGCGAAATCTTCGACCGCAGTTTTAAGGAAGTTTCTGATGCAGGATTATCAGCAGCGGTTCGTGGCCGCACAGCAGGCCTACGCCGCCGGCCATCTTGCCGAAGCGGAGCGACTGCTCGGTCAGGTCGAACATATCGGCGGTCCCAATGCCGACGTGTTTCACCTGCGCGCGCTTTGCCGCAAATCGGCTGGAGATCATGCCACGGCCAACGAACTCTTCGCCGTCGCGCTTCAACACCAGCCGCATGATGTGCAGATCCTGGTCAACTGGGGCAATCTTCTGGTGGCGGGAGGGGATTATTCCGCGGCCCTGGACAAATATGACAGGGCGCTGGTGAACGATCCGTCCTTTGCCGAAGCGCATTACAATCGCGGACTGGCCCTGCACCGGCTCAAGCAATTGCAGCAGGCACTCGACACGTTCGACTGGATGCTGGAGGCTGGACACGGCTCTGCAAAGGTCCATTCCGCGCGGGGCGCGGTGCTCAAGGACATGGAGCGCCCCTATGATGCCATCGCTGCGTTCGATATGGCATTGGCCCAGGAGCCGACACGACCCGTAGCGCTGGCGGGGCGAGCGCGGCTGGCCCTCGAAACCGGCGCGCCTGACACGGTGGACCGTCATGTGGCAGCGCTGCAGCAATCGCCCGGTGACCGGGTGCTCGTTCTGGGCGTGGTCCAGGCCCTGATGGAAAATGGCGACCTGAGCGGCCTGGATATTCTCGAGGATGTCCTGCGGCAGGACCCCTTGTGGCTGGAAGGACATCACGAGTTCGCCAAGATGCGCGCCGAGGCGGGTGAGGCTGACGCCTATGTCGCACATATCCACGAAGCCATCGCGAAGCACCCGAGACATCCCGGCCTGTATGAAGCGCTTGCATCCGTGCTGGCCTCCGCCAACGATTTCGAAGCCGCGCTCAAGACGCTGCGAGACGGCGAACAAGCCTGCGGCCCCCAGATCAATTGGGCTTTCGAGCTGACAAGGCTCGAAGGCGAGTGCGGCAACTTCATGGGAGCAAAGGCGGCGCTTGGTGCCATGGCCGATACCGATCTGACCCGGCAGACTCGCGGGCGACTTGCTCTGCGCATGGGCGAGGCCGACGAGGCCTCAGCGCTGCTCGAAGAACTTGTGGCCCGCAGCCCGGACGATATCATGGGATGGGCCAATCTGGCCCTGGCTTGGCGAATGCTGGACGACCCTCGGCATGCCTGGCTTGCCGGGCAGCCTGGCTTGGTCCAGTCGCGCGCCCTGGACTTCGACACCGACGCGCTCGCCGAGGTGGCAGAGGTGCTGCGCGGCATCCACACCGCTCGCGCGCATCCGGTCGGGCAATCCCTGCGCGGCGGCACGCAGACCAAGGGCCGCTTGTTCTGGAGGCAGGAACCTCAGATTCAGGCACTGGCCAGAGCGATCGAGAAGACCGTCGGCGATTTCTGGCGCAGCCTGCCGCCGCGTGATGCCACGCATCCGCTGCTCAAGCATCGCGATGAGAAGCTGCGCATTGCAGGTTCATGGTCGGTCCGACTGACCGATGCCGGTTACCATGTCGCGCATATTCATCCGCAAGGCGTGTTGAGCTCTGCCTGTTACATCGTCGTCCCTCAGGAGGCCGATGGGCCGGAAAAAGCCGGCTGGCTCGAAGTCGGGGCGGCGCCGACTGAGCTGCAATTGCCGCTTGGTGCGCTGGAAACGATCCAGCCGGTGCCTGGCCGCCTTGCGCTGTTTCCCAGCTATATGTTCCATGGCACCCGGCCATTTGCGCAGGGCGAGCGGATGACCGTCGCCTTCGACGCCGTCCTCAACCGCTGATCACCATATCATCGCAGGCCTGACGGGGGACCTCCCCCGTCGGCTTTTGCGCGCCCGCTTTTTGCGCAAGCGCTCTCGGCCCCGACGTGATCAGGACACAAAAAAAATGGCGGCGAACCGAAGTTCGCCGCCATTCCTTTTGAGTTTGAGCCCGATCAGAAGTTCAGACGTGCGCTCACGAAGAAGTCACGGCCGAGCGGATCATAGAAGCCGGGGAAGTTGTTGCCCTGCTCCTGAGCCGCACCCAGAACGGTCGGGGTCTTGTTGAACAGATTGTTCACACCCGCGGTCAACTGGAAGTTGTCCGTCACGGCCACCGAGCCGGTCAGGTCGAAGTAGTTGAACGCCTTGACGCGACGGTTGGGGAACAGAGCAGGATCCTGCTCGGTACGCACCAGGCCGTTGAAGGTGTTGATGATGCGGCTGTCGACGCCGGGGCCGTTATAGCGCCAGCGAAGCGAGATCTGCGCCGGGCCATCGACATAACCCAGACGGGCGGTGTGGCGCCATTCCGGAAGAGCGATGGTGCCTTCACCGATCGTAACCCGCTCGGGGATCGCGGCCACAGCCGTGGTGCGATATTCGTCGAGATAGGTGCCGAGGAAGAAGAACGTCAGACGCGCCTGGTCCGAACCGGTGAGCGAGAAGTTCAGCGGAACGTTGTAGTCGACCTGGATATCGACGCCCGAAGTTTCCAACCGTGCGATGTTGGCCGAAAGCACCGGAGGGTTCAGACCGCCTGCAGTTTCACCCAGAGCACCGTTCAGCGGGTTACGAGCACCAGCAAAGATCGAGCAGATCGGGTTGGTCAGGTCCTGGGCAACGGTGAAGCAGAGCTGCAGCGCGCTGTTCAGACCGCCACCGAACAGGCTGATCGTGTCCTTCACCTTGATGTTGAAGTAATCGACCGTGATGTTCAGGCGGGGAATGAAGCTCGGACGGATAACCGCACCAATGGTGAAGGTATCAGAGGTTTCTTCACCCAGGTTCGGGTTACCACCAAACAATGCCTGGATCTGCTGGTTCGGCTGCACCGCGACGGTGAAGACGTTCGCAGCAGGTACGCCATTGGCAACGCAGAGTGCGCGAATGGTTGCCGTCTGCAGAGCCACCGGAGTGCGGCTCGAGCAGGGGTCAATTGCCTGCGGGAAGCCGACCGACTGTCCACCGAACAGATCCTGCACGTTCGGTGCACGAACCGCACGCTGATACTGGCCGCGGAAGGTGATGTCCGGGATCGGAGCAAATTCACCGCCAGCAGCATAGGTCCACACACCGCCGACGTTATCCAGCGAGTAATCCGAATAACGAGCAGCACCCGTCACTTCCAGACGGTGGATAAACGACTCATTCACCAGCGGGATACGAAGCTCTGCGAACACTTCCTTCGCATTGTAGCTGCCACCGGTCGGCTGGCCAGCGTTGAAGCCGATCACGTCGCCCGAAGCCAGGAATGTGTCAGGGGTGTAGGCAGCAGAAACGCGACGATATTCACCACCGACTGCGAAACCGATGGGTTCCGAGTTGCCGAAGATGCTGCCGAGCGTGCCGCTGACCGAACCGACGATGTTCTGGAGATCCGAAGTTTCCAGGTTGGTCGAGTTGATCGTGACATAACGCAGAGCAGCAGGATCAGCCAGACCCTGGCCGAACACGTTCAGAGGCAGACAGCCTGCTGCACGCGCAGCAGCGTCGCGGCAGCGGGTTACGCCGCCAACGGTTTCGGTTTCCAGAGCAGCACGGAAGCGGCTGACGGAAACGTTGCCCTGCTGGAACTGGGTGTTTTCAGTCCGCGAGTAGCTGTAATACAGGTCATAGTTGATGTTGGAGACGATTTCGCCACGAACGCCCGTCAGAATGCGGAATGCCGAACGGCCCTGCTGAGAGTTACGCGGTCCGCTCTGGTTGAAGCGGTACGTCACGAGCTGGGTTGCGCGACCGGGAAGATCGGTAGCGCTTGCGCTTGCAGCCAGGGCAGCCTGAGTTGCCGCGTTGAAGAACGGGCTGTTGGTCTGCAGCGAAGCGCTGACGCTGCCTGGGGTCGGAGCCAGTTCCTGGTTCACGCGGCTGTTGACATAGCTGACTTCAGCATAGGCCTCGATGCCGTCGGTGACCTGATAGCTACCATAGCCACCGAACAGGTAACGTTCCTGAGGCAGCTGCAGATAGTTGTCCGGAGCGAAGTTGTAGAGGTCACCGGGGTTCTGGAACGAACGGAGGCCACCGCCAGTGGGGTTGAAGATCGATCCGCCTGCAACACCGCCGGTGTTGAGGTTGGCAAGGGTAGCAATGGGAGTAGCAGCCGAACCGCCGGGGATCAGACCGATTTCACCACCGCGCGCGGTGCAGGTGCCCAAGGCGCCACCGAGGTTGGTGCCAAGGCCGGTGCTGGTGTTGGTCGATCCAGCGACGACGCAGCCATCACCGGCAGCAAAGCGCGAATAGGCGCGTGCGCCCTGGAAGATCGATTCACGACGCAAGTAGTTACCATAGATGGTGACCTGGCCACGGCCATCAGCGAACGGGGTGCCGATTGCGAAGTTCACGTCATAACGTGCGCCATCGCCCTTGCCGGTGAGCGAATAGTTGCCGCCCATGATGATGCCGTCGATGTTCTGACGCAGACGGAAGTTGACGACGCCCGCGATTGCGTCCGAACCATACACAGCCGACTGGCCGCCGGTCACAACGTCAACGCCTTCGAGCAGGAACTGCGGGATGGTGTTCAAGTCGACGATCTGGTTGGTATCATAGAACATCCAGCGGCGGCCGTTGACCAGAACCAGGGTACGCTGGGCACCAAGGTTACGCAGGTTCAGCGTGGCTGCACCGTTGCCGGGGTTGTTCGAAAAGCTAGTGACGCCCGGCAGGACCTGCGGCAGGGTGTTCAGCACCTGTTCAACGTTGGTGGCGCCAGAGAGCAGGAACTCTTCTGCGGTCACAACGGCGGTCGGGCTGGTCGAGCTGAGGTCGGTACGCGCAATACGCGATCCGGTAACCACGATCGCCTGGCCTTCCGAAGCGCCGGTTTGATCCGATTGATCCTGCGCCATAGCAGGAGCCGCAAAGCTGCCTGCCGCAGCCAGCAGGCTGCTTGTCAGCAGGCCGAGTTTGAAACGAGACGTCATGCTTTTTTCCCCTTGGAGCGTCGCCATCGAGAGCGACCGTCTTTTGAAAAAATTATGGTTGGAAGAGCATTTTTACCCTTCTTGAGCTTGGCTTACGCAAGAAAGCGCTGGAAACGCAACACTTGTTGCCCTTCGGACATGATGTTTCTAGCGGGCTGTAGCAAAAAGGTCACAGAACGGGGGCGGTGCCTGCAGCACGGCCAAATCCACGCTTGCAACGGCCTTTTGCTGGCTTACGGTACAGTTCCACAGTCCGGAGTTTCTGTCATGCCAGCGATCAGGCGCCTGCGTCTCGCCACCCTAACAACCCTGTCCTTTGCTGCTCTGTTTGCGCTGTCGCTGCCGGCAGCCGCCCAGAAGAAGGTTAACCGAGCCGATCCTGGTCCGGTCTTCGAAGGGATGCTCCAGTGCAGGACGATCAGCGAGAACGCAGCGCGTCTCGCCTGTTTCGATCGACAGGTTGCCGCTTTTGCCGAAGCTCAGGAAACCGGCGAAGTGATCGTGGCCGAGCGCCGTGTGGTCGAGCAGGCCCGCGAGTCAGCCTTCGGGCTATCGGTGGGGGAAAGCACCCTGTTGCGCGGGCCGGATGGCGAACCGCTCAAGACATTGTCCTCCAAGATTACTGACCTGCGCACCCTGCCCGGAAGCGGCCGTGTGGTGATAGCTCTCGAAAACGGCAGCCGCTGGGAACAGACCGACCCCCCGAGCTTCATCTTCTCGCCCCGCACCGGCCAGATGCTGGTGATCGATCGAGGAGCGATGGGAGGCTACCGCGCCAAGGTCGAAGGCCGCACCGGCTTCACACGGGTCCGCCGAATCGAATGACGTGCTCGCCTTGTCGCAACGTGGCACGGAAACCGATCAGGCATGCCCTGCGGTGACAACAGGGGCGGGGGGGGGGGGGGGCACCCGCCCCCCG
>JBKBTF010000006.1:54828-103822 GCA_046291395.1 Blastomonas sp.
ATCTGTGGAAGTCAAACCATTACGGCTTCCTCTGCTTGTACACCTGGGGCGGGGTTCGGCAGGAACCCCCGCCCCATTCCTGTCCGGGTCCCCAAGGTTTCCCCAGGGGACCCGACATTCAGATCAGAATCGCGCCTCCGCTCCGACATAGAAGAAGCGCCCGACATTGTCATAGACGCCCGAACCGAACGTTGTGCCGTCCAGCCCCAGCGGCGGTTGACGATCGGTCAGATTGTCGACGCCGCCATAGAGCCGGAAGCGATCGTCGACATCCACGCCTGCGCGGATGTTGTGATACACCACGCGGGGATAGAAATCGCGGCTGAACTGATCGGGGTTGGTCGGGGGACGATCCTGGATCGTGCGGATCGATTCGATCGTGCCGATTGACTGCTTGTCGACGAAGCGCAGACGATAGCCGATATCGAACGTCCCGAAGTCCAGATCGGCGCTGAATGTTCCGGCCCAGCGCGGATCGCCGAGTTCGAACAGCACCTGATCGCGGAAGCTGGGATCGTCGATATCGGTGAAGTTGTCGCGCCGGATCACATAGGACAGCACGCCGCGCAGATTGAGCCGTGTGCTGCCGTCCGTGACGGTGTAGGCGATGTCAGCATCGATGCCCGAAGTCTTCTGCTTGGCAAAGTTGAACGGACCCGAGATGAACGAGGCATCGCCTGGAGCCACGGGGTAGGTCACCGTCGATCCGCCGACGACCCGGTTTTCCTGGCCTTGGAAGGTACCGTCGGTACGCCGGAAGACAGCAGCGCAGAACGGATTGTCGATCCCGCTCGGATTGTCATAGCACTGGTTGATGATGGTCTGTGCGCCGAGCGAGAAGATCACGTTGTCGATGGTGATGTTGTAGTAATCGACCGAAAGCGTCAGGCCGGGAACGAAGCGCGGCTGCACCACGAACCCTGCGGTGAAGCTGTCGCTGCGCTCTTCCGACAGGTTGGGGTTGGAACCGTTCAGGCCGCGGATACCCGATGCCGGAATGTTGGTGAAAGGCACGGTCACACCGCCCACCACTTCGGTGACCGGCACCCCGGCAGCCGCACAGTTGCGCACGCGGTTGGGGTTGTTGTTGATGTTGTTCTGCGCGCAAGGATCGACAAGGCCGTTTAGGAAGGTCTGGCTGGGTGCCGAAAACAGATCGCTCTGCGTCGGGATACGCACTGACCGGGCATAGCTACCACGAATCCGCAGGTCTGGCACCGGCGCCCAGATCGCACCGACGTTGTAGGTATAGACCGTGCCCGAGTTGCCGATGTTGTAGTCGGCGATGCGGCCTGCTGCCTCGATCGACAGTTCGTGGAAAAACGGCCTGTCGGCGACAATCGGGATGCGAATTTCACCAAAGCCTTCGTAACTCTTCAACCGCGGAGGATCGAAGACCGGGATTGCGTTGAGGAAGGTCACGCCCGAACGGGTCTGGGCATCGAATGCCGAAAACGCCGATTCGTTGCGATATTCTCCGCCGAGCACGAAGCTGACCGGACCACCGGGCAGTTCGAACAGCTGCGAAAGATCGCCCGAAACGAAAGCCGTCGCGTTGATCTGCTCTGCATTCTGCTGGCGGGTCGAATCCACTATGAAATAGTTCAACGCGGCCTGGCTCGGCTGGCCGTTGCCGAACAGGTTGACCGGAACGCACGCGGGATCGTCATTGGCAGCGCTGGCATCGGCATTGATACCGCAGACGATCTGGCCCTGCGCATTGCGCACGGCATTGATCGCATTCGCGTAACGCCCCCGGTGGAGATTGCCCTGGGTCCGATAGGAGGTTTCGAGACGTCCGTAGTTCAGCGCGACTTCGTACTTCCAGTCATCGTTGAACGTGCCTTCGATGCCGCCAACGATGCGGAAGGTCTCGCGCTGGTGGTCTTCGCCGCGACCGCCGAAATCGACGTTGAACCGCTGTGCGGTGAAGGTGGTGGCATCCGGCGCGAGCGACTGGACAAGCGTGGACCGCGCCTGCTCCGTCAGGAACGGATTGTCGATGCTGAAGGTATTGTTGAAGAAGGTTGGCTGACCTTCCTGGATCGCGTTGATGCGAACGTACTTCGATTCAAGGAAAACGCCAAACGCTTCGCTGAATTCGTAGCGGGCAAGGCTGTTGACGGCAATCCGCTCGATCTGCGGGTTGAGCTGCCCGGTCAGCCGCAGCGACGAGCCGAGACCGCCTTGCGCGTTGCCCGAACCAACCGTGCGGAAGTCCTGGGTCGGCTCATTGCGCGCCAGCGTGCCATCGGGGAGGAACGCAAAGGTGTAGCCGAGCTCTGCGCCGGTGTTGCTGCGCAGACCATTGCAGTTGAGCGCACGACGCGCGGCGCTGCCGGTGCAGGTCGAGCCATAGAGGCCGCCTTCCGAAATGGTAATGTTGCGGATGCCGCGGAGGAAGGTGTTGTCGGGGATGCCGTTACCCGCTGCCGGCTCACCGATGGTGTTTTCGGTCAGCTGAAACTGGTTGCGACCCGAAAACGCGCCGTATTGGCTGTCACGGTCGGTATAATAGAGGTCGTTCTGGAACGAGTATTCCAGGTTGACCGCCACGTTGCCGCGGCCTTCGGAGAAATTCTCACCTGCCGTCAACGATGCGAAATACGAACCGCGATCGCCCTCGCTCGAAATACCGCCCTGGCCACGCAGACGAATGCCTTCGAAGTCGCGCTTGAGCACGAAATTGACCACGCCGGCCACAGCGTCTGCGCCATAGACCGCCGCGTTGCCGCCAGTGGCGATATCGACGCGCTCGACCAGATCGGTCGGGATGGTGTTGATGTCGACGCTGGTGGGAACGCCAGGCTGCGACGTGATGTGACGGCGGCCATTGACGACGACCAGCGTGCGGTTGGTGCCCAGACCGCGAAGATCGAGCAGATTGAGACCGGCGGTGCCGATAAAGCGCGTCGAGTTCGACTGCGAATAGGTCGAGCGCAAGGCGGGCAGTTCGTTGAGTGCGTCGCCCAGCGAAACGTCGCCGCCGCTTGGCAGATCGGCGATGGTCACCGAGGTCACCGGCGCAGGAGAGGAAAGATTGGGCCGATCGATACGCGACCCGGTCACGACGATGGCTGTGGTTTCTGCTTCAGACGATGCCGCGGCTTCGTTCTGCGTATCTTGATCCTGAGCGAAGGCCGGTGTCGCCGCTATGGCCATACCGATAACGGCTGGTGCGACCCCAGCCCATAGACGTGCATTAGTTTTCATTGTTATTCAGACCCTGTCCGTTGCAGCGCAGTTTAACGCTTGGTGCATTGGAGGGAGCTGTTGCTGTGCAGCAAATGGTCGGCTCCCCATGCGGAGCGGCAGGGAGACAGAAACCACGAATTTTTGTAAAGCGAAGGGCGACGAGCTGAGACAGGTTTTATTTATGGATGTCACATGAATGCAACACGCTTAGATAATCTATGTTATAAAAAGGTTTTAAATTACTTTAGCGGTTCATATCAGGCACCAGAAGTTGCGGGTCGATTCTGGCGTCGTGCCACTTCACGCTCCAGTGCAGATGCGGTCCGGTTGCGCGTCCGGTAGCTCCGATTCGGCCGATCTGCTGGCCTTGGCGAACGCTCTCGCCATCCTTCACATCGATCGACGAAAGGTGCAGGAAGGCGCTGTTGAGGCCCATGCCATGATCAATCATCAACAGGTTGCCCTCGAGCGAGAACGGGGTTGGCGCGGCGAGAATGACCACGCCGTCGGCCGGCGCAACCACGGGCGCGCCGACGGGGCCCGCGACATCGACCCCGCTGTGAAAGCTGCCCGGCTCACCGGCATAGATACGCTGTGAGCCGAAGATGCCCGATATCCGCCCCGATGCGGGCCAAATGAACGGCTGGCGCCAGCCGATGCTGTCGGACGTTCGAAGCCGCGCTGCGGCGATCAGTTCCAGTTCGGGCGCGCGCCGGGCCATGAAGGCCGCGCTGGGCACCCCACCCCGCGCTGCGACCGCGACAAATTCCCGTCGCCATGATCTTGGCTCGACCGCGAGCGGCTCTGTGAGAACCTGACCGTCTGCAAAGCTGACGGTCAGAACCCCCAAGGCTGGTGCGTCCCGGTGGAAGCCCAACAGGAATTCGCCATCTTCCGCCACCGGAACCCTGATGCCATCGAGATCCAGCGCCACCACGCCGCGGGGGACGGTGCCGCGCAGCAAGGCGCCCTGCACCGGCTGGCCGCTCAGCCGGATGCCGCTGGGCAGCGGGCGCGCCGCGCCAAAGGGTCTGGAAAGAAAATCCGGGCCTTGCGTCTGCGCCGCCTCGGCTGGAACATTCTGCTGCGTGGGCCCGCCCTGGGCGAGAGCCGCACCTGCGAAACCCGCGAACACCAGCGCCGCTCCAATGCCGATCCGCGCCATCGGATCAGCCCTGCCCCAAGGCTGCGCGGACCGAAACTTCGCAGCTCGCGTAAGGCTCCTGCCGCTCGACGCTCCAGTAGCGCAATTCTTCCAGATCGATCTTCTGGCCGGTCCGGGCACACAACACATGGTCCCCTGCACTGAGCAGGCGAAAGCCATTGGGCATGAAATGCACGCGCGCGGCACGATCCTGGTTGGACATCAACATAGTGAAACAGTGCTCCATCGTTTGTGTATCGCAGGTTTACAGCGCCTCATCATGCGCACCTGCCGTCTGACGGCACGATAGAATATTGCGCGCCGGCAGGCAAATCTGCCGTTCCGTCAGAACAGGCTGGTCTGGCGCGGCTCGACGGGTTTGGCCTTCGCTCGCGGCGCAGGCGATGGCGTCCGCCCCGAACTCGGCACCGGCCCGTCGATCGGCACCACATCGAGCAAACCATCACGGAAATGCAGCGCCAGCCTTGGCTCGCCTGCCGCTGCGGCGCGGTCCAGCAGCGTGCGGCCATCGGTGGCGGTCACCCGGGCATAGCCGCGCTGCAGCGGGGCATCCGGGTCGAGCTGCGCCAGCACCCGCTCCAGTCCGGCGAGTCGCTCTTGAGCCCGCACAGTGATCCTCTCGAGCATACCGGGGTCCAGCCGCAGCCGCGCCAGACGCTCGTGTGCCAGCCCGGCGCGGGCATCGAGCACCGCCGGGCGGAGTGCACCCGAGACCCGGCCCAGCGAGCCGCGCGCATGCGCCAGTTGCAGGCCGAGCGCGGCACGCAGCCGCTCGCCCAGATCGTCTGCGCGCTGCTGCTGCGGGCTGAGCAGATCGGGCAATCGCGGCAGTCTCTGGGCGCGTGCATCGAGCCGTTCGCGGCACAGCGCATGGCTGCGGTTCATCGCCCGTGAGGCACGCAGACCGAATTCTGCGACACAGGCGAGCAGCTCGCTGCGCACCGGCACTGCCATTTCGGCAGCCGCGGTCGGCGTCGGCGCCCTCCGGTCTGCAGCGAAATCGGCGAGCGTGGTGTCGGTTTCATGCCCCACGGCGGAGATCACCGGGATGCTGCTTTCGGCGATCGCGCGAATGACGGGCTCCTCATTGAATGCCCACAGGTCCTCGATCGAGCCGCCACCGCGCGCGACGATCAGCAGATCGGGGCGAGACGCTTCGGGCATTGCACCAAATCCGCGCACGGCGGCGGCGACCTGGGCAGCGGCGCCATCGCCTTGCACGAGCACCGGCCAGACCAGCACATGGCTCGGAAAGCGATCCGCCAGCCGGTGGAGGATGTCGCGAATCACCGACCCTGTCGGCGAGGTCACCACGCCAATGGTGCGCGGCAGATAGGGCAGCTCTCGCTTTCGGGCCGGGTCGAAAAGCCCTTCGTCGGCCAGCCGCGCCTTGAGCTTCTCGAACAGCTGCATCAGCGCGCCCTCGCCCGCCAGCTCGAGACTTTCGATCGTAATCTGGTATTTGGAGCGGCCCGGGAAGGTCGTCAGCTTGCCGGTGGCGATCACGTCGAGTCCATCCTCCGGCGCGAAGTTCAGCCTCTGCGCGGTGCCCTTCCAGATGATCCCGTCGATGACCGCCTTGTCGTCCTTGAGCGCGAGATAGCAATGCCCCGAGGCCGCGCGCTTGAACCCCGAGATTTCCCCACGAATCCGCACATGCCCAAAGCGGTCCTCCACAGTGCGCTTGAGCAGGTTGGAGATTTCGGAGACCGACAGCGGCGGAGCGTTGTCGCCCGGGGCCATCTGGGCTAACAGCCCGCCGGAACGCGAGTTGGCATCATCTGAAAAGGGGTCGGGCATGAATATCCTGTTGGTGGGGAGCGGTGGCCGCGAACATGCCCTTTGCTGGAAACTGGCGCAATCCCCGCAGGTGGAGAGCATCTTCGCTGCGCCCGGAAACCCGGGGATAGCCGAGCATGCTATGTGCGTCGACCTCGCCGTGACCGATCATGCAGCGGTTGCGGCGTTCTGTGCGGAGCACGCGATCGGGATGGTCGTGATCGGCCCAGAAGCGCCTCTGGTCGATGGCCTCGCCGACAGCCTGCGCCCCGCGGGAGTGCCCGTGTTCGGACCTTCCGAAAAAGCGGCGCAGCTCGAAGGCTCCAAGGGCTTCACCAAGGCGCTGTGCGACCGCGCGAACATCCCCACCGCACGCTATGTCCGCGCCAGCCATGCGGCGGAAGCGCGCGCGGCGCTGGCTGATTTCGACCTGCCGGTGGTGATCAAGGCCGATGGGCTGGCTGCGGGTAAGGGCGTGATCATCGCCGAAACCGCTGAGGAAGCCGAGGACGCGATCGGACACATGTTCGCCGGAGCCTTCGGCGAGGCCGGGGCCGAGGTGGTGATCGAGGAGTTCATGACGGGCGAGGAAGCGAGCTTCTTCGCGATCACCGACGGCAGCGCGATCGTCGCGTTCGGATCGGCGCAGGACCACAAGCGCGTCGGTGAAGGCGATACCGGGCCGAACACCGGCGGCATGGGTGCCTACAGCCCCGCTCCCGTGCTGACGGCGGAGCTGGAAGCAGATGTCATGGAGCGCATCATCGCGCCCACCGTCGCCACGCTGGCCGCCGAGGGCATGCCCTATTCGGGCGTGCTGTTCGCCGGGTTGATGCTCACCGACGACGGCCCCAAGGTGATCGAATACAATTGCCGCTTCGGCGACCCCGAATGCCAGGTACTGATGACTCGCCTGCAAAGCGATCTGGCGGAACTGCTGCTGGCGACCGCGAAGGGCGAGCTGGCGAGTTGCCCCCCTCCCCGCTTCTCCGACGATTATGCCCTGACCGTGGTAATGGCGGCCAAAGGCTATCCCGGCACGCCCGAGAAAGGCGGCGCGATCGCTCTGGGCGACGCCGGCGGCGCAAAGGTCTTCCACGCAGGCACCGCGCTGAAGGACGGCGCACTGGTCGCCAGCGGTGGCCGCGTGCTCAACGTCACCGGCACTGGAAACAGCGTTACCGAGGCGCAGACCGCCGCCTATACCGCTGTCGATGCGATCACCTTCGCCACCGGCTTCTGCCGCCGCGACATCGGCTGGCGCGAGGTTGCGCGCGAACGCGGTTAAAGCGCCGCCAGTACCGCGTCGCCGATTTCGCGCGTGCCCATCGTCCCGCCAAGGTCCGCGCCAAGCGCGCCCGCATTGAGTGCGCTCGCCACCGCCGCCTCGATCCGCGCGGCTTCCGCCTCGAGCCCGAAGCTGTGGCGCAGCATCATTGCAGCGGAGAGGATCATCGCTGCCGGATTGGCGAGCCCCTTGCCCGCGATGTCGGGCGCGCTGCCGTGGATCGGCTCGTACGCGCCCTTGGTGCCGTAAGCGGTCTGCTCCGCACCCAGCGAGGCTGAGGCGAGCAGACCGATAGAACCGACACACATACTCGCCTGATCCGACAAAATATCGCCAAACAGATTGCCGGTGACGATGGTGTCGAACTTGCCCGGCGCGCGGACCAGCTGCATCGCGGCGTTGTCGACATACATATGCTCGAGCGTGACGGCCGGGTACTCCGCCGCGACTTCGATCATCACATCGCGCCACAGCTGCGAGGTTTCCAGCACATTGGCCTTGTCGACCGAGCACAATCGGCCCGAGCGGCCCTGCGCGGTGCGGAAGGCGACATGTGCGATGCGGCGTACCTCGCTCTCGCTGTACGACATGATGTCATAGCCCTCGCGCTGGCCGTCGGCGGTGGTGCGCATGCCCTTCTCGCCGAAATAGACGTCACCATTGAGTTCGCGCACGATCATCAGGTCGATCGCGCCCGCCACCTCGGGACGCAGCGATGAGCGGTCCTCGAGACCCGGAAACACCTTGGCCGGGCGCAGGTTGGCGAACAGCCCCAATTCCTTGCGCATCCCCAGCACCGCCTGTTCGGGGCGCAGATGCCGCTCGAGCCCGTCGCAGGCGGGATCGCCCACCGCGCCGAAGAGCAGCGCATCGCACGCTTGCATCAGCGCGAGCGTCTCGGGGGGCAGCGGATGGCCATGGACGCGCCAGGCGGCGGCGCCGACCAGCCCATCGTGCAGTTCCATCCCCGGCAGATCGAGCGCGCTGAGCACCCGCACCGCCTCGGCCATGATTTCGGGTCCGATGCCGTCGCCGGGTAGAATTGCAATTTTCATGGAGTGCCCCTGTCAGTTACCGCCGCGCGCATAGCGTCCCGATGGCCATTCGGACAACATCGTTTTGTTTCAGCCGGCAATGCGTTTTAGCCGGTCGATCATCATCACCCGCGCCGCGAGCGGATCGGCGCGGCGTTCGGCGAAGAACTGGCGCTCGATGAAATGCCCGGTGAGCGCAAAGCCCTGCAGCAATTGCTCCCAGTCCGGCTCGGCGTCGCTGGTCATGAACGTAGGCAGCGCCAGCAGCTTTTCGGCATAGACACCGGCGGCGTGCAAGGACACCGCGCGCCCGGTGCGCGGGCTGACATAGGCCAGATCGTCGCGCTCGCCGGTCACCGCGCAGCGCTCCAGATCGAGCCCGAAGCCGAGTTCGGCGAGCAAAAGCACTTCATACTGCACCATCGCCCGCGCCCACCAGCGCGCCGAGGGCGCGACGCAGACCAATTCGAGCAGCGCCGCCAGCGCGGCATAAAGGCGCGGGAAAGGCTGGTCGTCCGGGGCCACCGTCGCGGTGAGCAAAGTCACCCACTGGAACGCCGCCGCCGCCAGAGGCTCGGCATAATAAGGCGCACGGCTGGTGGAAAGCTCGACCGTCAGGCTGGCAAGCTGGTCGGGCGAGCGGCTGCGCAGTTCTGCCGTCACCAGATTCGCAGGCATCAGCACCGGACGCATCGCGGTCGAACGCCCGCCCTGCACATAGCCCGCCTGAAGCCCATGCTCCGGCGTAAACAGCCGCGCCACCGCGCCATGCTCGCCATGCTTGCGCACCGTGCAGACGATCGCGGAGGTGCGGATCACGGGCATAGCTGGCGTATGCGGTCAGGCAGCCGTGTTCAGCTTTGCCTCGTTATCAAGCCGCTCGACCACCCACATCTTGATCAGCGCCTGACGCGACACGCCACGGCGTTTTGCCGCATGATCAAGCTTTGACACGATGTCACCGGGAAAATCGACATTGACCCGCTTCGGCTCCAGTCCAGGCCGACGTACAGAAGACAAATCGATATACTCGGAGATGTCCTCTCCATCATCGAACATCCGGTCAAACTCTTCGGCGCTAATCGTCTTGGGTTTCATAAATTTTCACTTCCGCTGGCCGGGATCTGCGAACGGATATTATCCGGACGGTATCTCCACGCATGGTATAAATGGCAGTCCACAACTTACCGCCGAACTCCGCAATCAGACCGAAACGCTGTTCTTCCAACCACTGCGCATCAAACTCGGCGCGCCTTGAATCCAGCCAAAGCGCCTGCGCCTCGACAAAATCGATGCCATGCTTCTGCTTGTTCAGCGCACTCTTCGCCGGATCGAACTCGAACAGCATGGACGTGCAAAATACCAAAACGGTATAGAAATGCAATCATCCCCGGAAATAGTCATAGACCAACTGTGCCATCGCCTTCGACACACCGGGGGCCATCTGCAGGTCCTGCAGGCTCGCGCTGCGCACCGCTTTCGCCGTGCCGAAGTGCATCAGCAGCGCGCGTTTGCGGGCCGGGCCGATGCCGGGGACCTCGTCTAGCGGGCTGCTGGTCATCGCCTTCTTGCGCTTGCCGCGATGCGCGCCGATGGCGAAGCGGTGTGCCTCGTCGCGCAGCCGCTGGAGATAGAACAGCACCGGGCTATTGGTCGGCAGAGTGAACTCCTTGCCATCGGGCATGAAGAAGGTCTCGCGGCCCGCATTGCGATCGGGCCCCTTGGCAACTCCGACCAGCGCGACATCCTCGATGCCCAGCACCGCCAGTGCCTCCATCGCCGCCTTGAGCTGTCCCTTGCCGCCATCGACCAGCACCAGATCGGGCCAGTCGCCGCCGCTGCGATCGGGGTCCTCGCTCTGCGCGCGCGCAAACCGCCGCTCGAACACCTCGCGCATCATCGCATAGTCGTCGCCCGGAACGGTGTCGGCGCGCTTGATGTTGAACTTGCGATACGCCGCCTTGCGGAATCCCTCGGGCCCCGCGACCACCATCGCGCCCAGCGCATTGGTGCCCTGGATATGGCTGTTGTCGTAGACCTCGATCCGGTCGGGCGGGCCGTCCAATCCGAACAGGTCGGCCATCTCGGCGAGATACTTCGCCTGGCTCGCGCTTTCGGCGACGCGGCGCTGAAGCTCTTCGAGCGCGTTGCGCTGCGCCTGTTCGATCAGCCTTTTGCGTTCGCCGCGCTGGGGGACCAGCAACTCGAGCTTGTGCGCCATATTGGCCGACAGCGCCTCGACCACCAGATCGCACTCGAACGGCGCGCGGTCGGTGAGGATCAGCCGTGGCGGTGGCATGTCCTGGTAGAACTGCATCAGGAAGCTGGTGAGGATCTCGGCCTCGTCGAGCTCCTGAACATGCGCAGGGAAGAAGCTGCGGTGGCCCCAGTTCTGCCCAGCGCGGATGAAGAAGGCCTGGATGCAGACGGTACCGCCCTGGCTCGCCATCGCGAACACATCGGCGTCGGCAATGCCGTTGGCGTTGACCGCCTGGCTGCCCTGTATGAAGGTCAGCGCCTTCAATCGGTCGCGATACGCTGCCGCGCTTTCGAAATCGAGTGCTGCTGCTGCCGCCTCCATCCGCGCGCCGAGCTTGGCCTGGACGTCGGTTGACTTGCCGGTGAGAAAGGCGCGCGCATCGCCGACCAGCGCGGCGTAATCCTCCTTGCTGATCCGGTCGACGCACGGCGCAGAGCATCGCTTGATCTGGTACAGCAGGCACGGCCGCGAGCGGTTGGCGAAGAAGCTGTCCGAGCATGAGCGCAGCAGGAACAGCTTCTGCAGCGAGTTGAGCGTGCTCGTTACCGATCCGGCGCTGGCGAAGGGGCCGAAATACTGGCCCTTGTACTTCTGGGCACCCCGATACTTCGACATGCGCGGGAAGTCGTGATCCTCGCGCAGCAGGATATAGGGGAAGCTCTTGTCGTCGCGCAGCAGCACGTTGTACGCCGGGCGATAGCGCTTGATCAATTGCGCCTCGAGCAGCAGCGCCTCGGCCTCGCTGTTGGTCGTCACGATCATCATCGACCGGGTCAGCGACACCATCCGTTGCAAACGGCGCGGCAATTTGTCGACCTGGGTGTAATTGGTCACCCGGTTCTTGAGCATCCGCGCCTTGCCGACATAGAGCACATCGCCGCGCGCATCGATCATCCGGTAGACGCCGGGGCGCGTCGGCAGCGATTTCAGCTGGCTACGGATCGCGGCAATGCCGGTGTCGAGATCGGGCGTGTCGGCACCGCGCACGCTGTACGTCGCCGCCTCCTCGAGGAAGCGGTCGGGTGCGCGCGGATTGCTGTCATTGGGGTGAGCGGGACGACCTGCCATGGTCCGCGTGATGTGGCGTCAGCGGGGCGGCAGGTCAATGGGGCTTATCCCCACTCCCCTTCCGCCCAAACCTTCGCCCTTGATGGGAGAAGGATACGCAGCCTTGCAGAGCGAAGCGAGGCTAGGCGGAGTTGGATGAGGGTGAAGCGGGATATTGCAAATGCCAGCGTTGCTGCCCCCTCTCCCAGCTTCGACTAGGCAGCAAGCTGCCAAGTCTTCGCAACCCTCTCCCTCGAAGGGGAGAGGGGCGAGAACGTCAATTCAGCCGTGTACCCAGTTGCGCGACGGTGTGATCGACCAGCGCCTGGTCGGCTTCGGCATTGTGGTTCTCGGCGATCAGCGAGGCGGCGGCACCGGTCGCCGCGCGCGCGACCTTGCTGCGGATCTCGGCGATCGCAGCGCGTTCGGCGGAAGCGATCTTGTCGGTCGCCATCTTCTGGCGACGCACGATCAGGTTTTCCGCATCCGCTTGTGCCTTGGCACGGATGGCTTCGGCTTCGGCCTCGGCGCGGGCGTTCATGTCGGCGGCTTCCTGCGACGCAGCAGCCAGCTTGGCCTCATATTCCGCCCGCAACTTTTCCGCATCGGCACGCAGCGCCTGGGCCTCGTCGAGTTCGGCGCGGATCATCGCGATCCGGCGATCAAGCGACGCGCCGATCACGGTCGGAACCTTCTTGTAGAGGATGATGCCGATCAGGATCAGCATCGCCACCGAGACGAAGAAGGTCGCGTTGAGAATGTGGACGCCACCAATCGAAGGATCGGCATGTTCTCCAGCACCGGCTGCGAGGATGATGAGATCAAGCATCGGCCAGCGCTCCCTTGACCGCACGGTTGACTTGCGGCTTTGTCACCTTTGCCGGGGTCAACCGGGCGACGATATCCTGTGCAGCTTCCACCGCGACAGCCTCGATCTCCGCAAGAGCGGAAGCCTGCTGCACAGCAATCGCTGCTTCGGCTTCGGCCAGATGGGCAGCGATACCGACATCGGCATCCCGCACCCGGGCTTCGGCTTCACGAGCACCCTTGGCCTTGGCTTCGGCGGTGATCTTCAGAGCCGCGTCACGGGCACGCGCCTGGGCCTGACGATAATCTTCCTCGATCTCGTCAGCGCGGGCATGCGCAGCCTTGGCGGCGGCGATGTCGCCGGCGATCTTGCCTTTGCGCAGATCGACCGTGCCCTGGATTTTCGGCAGCATCGAACGCCCGATCACGAAATAAATCAGCCCGAACGTGATCACCAGCCAAAAGAACTGGGACCCGTAGGTGGACATGATCTGGTCAATCTGGGGCATATCAAAGCTATCCGTGGATCAGAATCTTGAAGGTGCAAAACGGGGCCGACGGCAGGTCGACCCCGGTTCGCAGATAATCAGGCAACGAAGATCAGGATCATCGCCACAACGAACGCCAGCAGGCCGAGAAGCTCGGCAGCGGCGAAGCCGATGAACAGGCGACCCTGCTGGCCGTCGGCGGCTGCCGGATTGCGCAGAGCGCTTTCCAGGAACGAACCGAACACGTTACCCACGCCGATGGCGGCCATGCCGGCACCGATTGCAGCGAGGCCAGCACCGACCAATTTTGCAGCTTCTGCGTCCATTGTAATACTCCTTAAGAAACTTTTGATGGAAAGATTGAGAGCGAAAAGAAAGGCTTAGTGCAAGTTCACTGCGTCGTTGATGTACAGCGAGGTGAGCAGCGCAAAGACATAGGCCTGGACTACGGCGACCAGGATTTCCAGCGCGCTGATGCCGACCATCAGCGTCAGGCTGGGCAGGCCAACCATCAGGCCGTAGCCGACACCGGCGTTTGTCGAGTTGATCACGAAGCCGGCCAGCACCTTGAGCAGGATGTGCCCCGCGGTCATCGCAACGAACAGTCGCAGACCCAGGCTGAACGGGCGGACCAGGAACGAAAGCAGTTCGACCAGGAAGATGAACGGGATCATCGGCAGCGGCGTACCGTGCGGCACGAACAGCGAGAAGAAATGCAGGCCATGGCGACCGAAACCGACGATCAGCACGATGGCGAAGCTGACGATGGCGAGAATTCCGGTGATCGTCAGATGGCTGGTCACGGTGAAGGGATGGCCACCCAAGACACCGATGGGCAGCAGCCCAAGGATGTTGGCGAACAGGATGAACATGAACAGCGAGAACACATAAGGTGCGTACTTGCGGCCCTCGGCGCCGATGTTGGCGACAAGCATGTCGTCGATGAAGCCGGTGAAGCTTTCGACCATGAGCTGCCAGCGGCCGGGCACGAGTTCGCGCTTCATGCCGCCCTGCATGAACACCCACAACGTCACCAGCGTCAACAGCATCCACAAGGCGCTGTTGGTGAAGGCGATCGTCTGCCCAGCGATTTCGAAGCCACCCGGGAATACCGGCGCGATCTCGAACTGGTGCATGGGGTCGATTTTGCCTGACTCGGCTGCCACAACCTTACCTCTTCGTATCAATCTTCAGGCTTATCCTTCGGGGACTGCTGATTTTTCAGCCCCGCCGAATATGCGTTGGAAACCCGGATGATGTTCCTGAAGGCCACGAAAATCCCCAGAGCGAGGAACGTGATCAGGAGCCAGGGCGACGTGCCCAGCCAGCGATCAAACAGCCAGCCGAACAGCAAACCACCTGCAATACCCCCAAGCAGATCGGCGAGCACACGGTTGCCCAGCCGATAATTCGCATCGACTGCGCCCCCTTTGCCGCTCGCGTCGGCCTGCTCCCGCTGCGTTATATCGCGCAGCCGATCACCTATATGATCGATCCGCGCGTCGCCGCCAGAAGGGTCTTGCCCGGGTTCGTTCTCCGCCATCTGCATCACTCCTTGTTATCGGGCCAAAGGCTACAACAACCGAAAAGTCACGCAAAAAGCGGCGAGCTGACCCGCCAAGGCGCGGCCCGTTTAGAAAGGGCTGCTGCCCAAGTCAATGGCCATGCTGCGCTGCGCCATCGCGCGCAAAAAAGCCCGGATTTCTTTCGGAAATCCGGACCTGATCATTTCTCGTGCCCCAAGCGATGTTACGGACAGCGCGCGTCACGCACCGGGGGACTGGAATCACGAGTCTTCCAGCTTCCGTCGGGGGCCATGTATCTTTCGCCCGGTTTGGTGCGCGATATGGTGTTGCACCCGGCAGTGAAGGCGAACTGCTCGACCGTCGACCCCTCCGCAGAAGCGCGATCGGTATAGACCTGCTTTCGCTTGAGGTTGATGTCGTTGACCAGTCGCTGGAGCTGCGCGTCGCCGCCGCTCACCACCGCCAGATAGCCATCGGGCTTTTCACCGATCGAGCCGCTCGCGCGCGCTGCCTCATAGGCAGGGTCACGCTGCGCCACAGCGGGCATGGCCAGCCCCAGCGCCAGCAGCGCCGCCATTGCGGTTTTCAAATAGGCCTTGGTCATCAGAAAATCTCCGCATTCTCGTCGATTACCGCCTTGGCTTTGCCATCAAGCCGGTAGACGACCTCTTGTTTGATGTTGATGTTGAGATTGATGACAATCGGCTTGTCGGGCGCGGCAATCGTCACGCACCCACAAAGCCCCCCTGCCGCCGCCAGCATTGCCATCATGGCCGCCGGTTTTCTCATCATCGCCATCCTCGTTGTCCCCTTCATGGACGATCCTCGCTTTCTGGGGGCTGAATGCCCGGACTTTCTGGTGATGGCGTCCCTGCGACGATGCCATCTGGATTGTTGATCTGGCCGGGCAACAGCCCAAGCAATGCGGGATCGGTGACATATTGCGTATCATAAAGCGACCGCGCCGAAGTGATCAGTTGCAGAAATGGCGCGCTGATCGTGACATTGAACTGCAAAGGCAGTTTCTCGATCCCGCGAGTCAGAAAATTGCGCGAAGCCCCCTCGCCCTGGCTGAGGCCATCGAAGCGGATCCGGGTGATAACCTCGCCAGCCAGATCGCCATCCATCTCGATGATCAGATATTGATAGCGCAGCGATCTCAAGGCATTGAAGGCGAAGTTTGCCATCGCGCCCAAATCTTCATAGGTCAGCTCTCCGACATAGGCGAGCGTCCCTCCATCCTCGATGACCTCAAGCCTGCCTCCGCGGACATGGCCACCGTCCTTGTCGAACACGATCGGGATCACCCCTGCAAAATGACCGGTTGCGTTGATGTTCTCGAAATCGAACCCGGCCAGGAACTGCGCCGCATCGACCCGGTCCACGCGGAAAACCAGCCGGCGCGGCTCCTCACTGACCAGATTGACGATGGCAGGTTCAAGCAGCAGTCTGCCCCCGGCAAATGGCCATTCCCCACCCTCCACCTGCATCCGGAAATCGGGCAAAAGCCGATAGCGAATCATCCCGTTCGCGACGGCAAAGCCAGGGTTGACCTCGGCCAGCCGGACGACCTGCCCCGGCCCGGTCTGCATGGCCAGCAGGTCGCTGAACACGATCTCGCCTGACAGGCCGCGCACCGGCCCGAAGGCGGCAGCGAAATCGAGCGAATCGGTGCGGAAGCGTCCGGCGCTGGCAGTGACGCCATTGGCGGTCCAGTCGATCCGCCCGGTGCCAGCCAGGGTGCCGCGCGTGTTGGCGATGATGCCAAGCACGATGTTGCTCACCATCTCGGGCTGCAGCTGATCGTCGAAGGTCAGCCGGTCGACGAACAGGTCCGCATGGCCCGTGACCGCCGAAAGGTCGTGCGCAATCGCGACCCGCAGCACGTCACGCGCGGTCTGCGGCTCGTCGAGCGTGCCGGTCACCGCGATCCTGTTGTCTGCCAGCGTCAGCCGCATGTCGCTGCTGACCAGCGGCTGGAAGCGCGCCGGGACCTGCCGGTCGCGCAGCAGCCATTCGTCGCCGGCGATACCCAAGGTCGAATCGGCGAAACTCCAGCTGCCGCTGCCCCGGGTCAGCAACAAGGGCACAGCCCCGATCGTCGCCTCAGCATCGGCGAACGTCCCGGTCAGCTTTCTGCCCAGATCGACGCGGAAATCTTCCGCCTTGATGTGCGTGCCCGATGGCGATTCGCCGATCCGCAGATCGACGTCGGTCAGGCGTGCCGTACCCGGAAAGTCCATCTGCAACCCGCCGACCGCCAGCCGCATCGGCGATGAGCCCAGCCGTCCCTGCACCATCGCCGGACCGCGCAGGCGCGCCGCCATCTGCAGCCCGTTCGGTCCCTGCCGCAAAATCGGCTGGCCGCGCACCGGGCAGAGGGTGACGGCCTGGCGCCCTGCGGTCAGGCTTGCCAGTTGCAGCCGCTCGAACCGCAAGGTCTCGCAGCCATCGTAAAGCGCAAGTCCCGCCCCTTCGCTCCACCGCCCCTGCAGCGGCACCGCCAGCCCCCGCACCGATCCGCCGGGAATCGGGCCAGACAGCAGCGCCCGCCCGCCAAAGCTGAGCCCCCGGCTTCCATTCCAATAAGCCGCCAGTTCCGGCACTGCCAGCGAGGCCCCGCCAGCGGTATAATCATCCATATTGACCCGCAGCGCATAGGCTCCCTGCCCGCGCGGCGTGATTCGCAATTGCGCGCGCGGCAGATCGGCACCGCCGGTGGCGATATTTCCGACTACCTGCACACCATCGCCATCCCGTCGCACAGCAAGGCTGTTGCCCCCGATCAACCGTTCGCCGCCTGCACTGTTGAGCGACAGCCGCGGGATTGTCAGCGCAAGCCCCTCCCCGCGCCCGCGCGCCTGAAGGTCGAGCGCGAGAGTCGAGCCCGGGAGCGCCTTGCGCGTCGCCCTGGCCAGGCGCGCAACCAGGGGGCCAATCGGCAGTGCCGCGCTGGCGGCTACCGCATCGTCCAGACCGGCGAGCCGCGCCCGATCCACCGTGAGTTCGGTGCCGCGCGCCTGGCCCTCGAACGACCATGCTGGGGATGCTCCGCCGGTCCGCAGCACCGCCTCACCCTTGGTGCTCAGCGTCGCAAAGCCAATTCCGGCGGTCGCCACATCTTTCAGCGCCACGTCGATATCGGCGTCGACCTGTTGCGCCGTCGCGGCAAAATCGATTTTCCCGCTCAGGGCTGACGCGCCGATCCCGCCAGTCCGGATCGCACCCGTCGCAGGGACGAGCGAACCGCTGACCCGGTCGAGCGCGACATTGCTTCTCGCGCGCACCGCCAGAGCAGAGCGCGCCATGGCGATGTCGCCAGCCTCGCACGCCAGCGCATCGAAGCGCAGCGGGCCTGCAAAGGCAGGCCTTTGGCCCTTGATGCTGATGGTGCCGTACAGGCTGGGGCGGTCTATGGTGCACCCGGCATAGCTGAACCGCTCTCCCACTGCGGCCACCGTGCCTTTGAACCCGCCGCGCAGATCACCGCTGCCGTCTGCCTTGATGCCAACCGCGCCAAAAGGACTGTCGATCTTCACCCGCGCATCGCGCAGCGTGAGGTCCAGCCGCGGCAGGCTGAACGGTTCGGCGCTATCGGTGTAGAGGAAGCGGTCGAGGCTGCCGAAGCTGAGCCGGTCCCTATCCCAACGCCCAAAGGCACGCAGGCCTTCGACCACAGCGCTGTCGACGGTCAGGCCGAAAAGGCCGCCGCCGATATCCACCGTCAGCCGTTCGATCGTCGCGTCGGGCTGGTCAGGATCGCCCAGCACCAGATTGCGCACAACCTGGCGGCCCACCCCGATCGATTCGATCTCATAGGTCGCAAGGACGCCCTGGCGCTCAAGCTCGGCACCTATCAGGTTGCGCGCAATGTCTTCGCGCTGGGTCCAGGCGATCAGACCGACAAGGCCCAGCAGCGCGATGCCATAAAGCGCGATCTTCAACGGCCATGCGGTACGTCCCCACGCCCGCACCGGACGATCGGGCGGGAAAGCTTCAGTCTGGGTGTCGGCCTCGCTCATCGTGCCCTGAATGCGCCGCAACGCGTGTGGTTGCAACGACGACCACGAAAAGCTGGACGGACAAAGCGTTTGCCGACAGCCGGGCGACGGATTAACCTCAAATCATGCCCTCCTCTTCGCCCGTGCTGCCGTTGCTGGCCGATGCCGAACTGCCGGACACGGTGGCAGCGGGGCACCACGGCGCAGGCCATCGCTCCCGACTTAGGCAGCGGTTGCTGAACGGTGACGGAACCGGGCTGCATGACCATGAAATCGTTGAGTATCTTCTGGCGCTGGCCATTCCCCGTCGCGATACCAAGCTGCTCGCAAAGCAGTTGATCGACCATTTTGGCGGACTCGCCGGCGTTCTGACCGCAGATGGCGATTCGCTGCGCGCAATCCCGGGCATGGGCGATACCAGCGCGGCAGCGCTGAAGATCGTGCAACTGGCGGCCTCGCGACTGGTCAGCGAACCGGTGCGCCGCCAGCCGATCCTTTCGAGCTGGCAGGCATTGCTCGATTACCTCAGGCTCGACATGGCGCACCTCACGCGCGAGCGGGTGCGCGTGCTGTTCTTGAACGCCAAGAATATGTTGATCAGCGACGACAACATGTCCGAAGGCTCGGTCGACCAGGCTGCGATCTACACCCGCCAGGTGATCAAGCGCGCACTCGATCTGGGTGCGACATCGCTGATCCTGGTACACAACCACCCAAGCGGAAATCCCCAGCCCAGCAAGCAGGACATTCAGATCACCCGCGAGATCATCGAGGCGGGAAAGCGTCTGGGCATCGACGTGCACGATCACATCATCATCGGCATCGACGGGCATTCGAGCATGCGGTCGATGGGTTTGATGTGATCTTCTAGTAATCCTCCCCCTCCCTGTGCCGGGGAGGATTTTCTCGACTAAGCATTTCTCCCGCGCCATAGACCCGCGCCATGCCCTCCCTCGCTCCCACCCCTTATGACGCGATCATCCTGGGCGCTGGCGCGGCGGGACTGTTCTGCGCGGCGATCGCGGGCCAGCGCGGGCGCAAGGTACTGCTGGTCGATCACGCCGACGCCCCCGGCAAGAAGATCCTGATCTCGGGCGGCGGGCGTTGCAATTTCACCAATGTGAACACTCAGCCCGACCGCTACATCTCCGCCAACCCGCATTTCGCAAAATCCGCGCTGGGCCGTTACAGCCCGCAGGATTTCATCGCTCTGGTCGATGCTTACGGCATTGCATGGCACGAAAAGACCCTGAACCAATTGTTCTGCGACGGCTCGGCCAAGCAGATCGTCGCGATGCTGCTCGAGGAGTGCGACAAGGGCGGGGTGCAGATCGCGCTTGGCCAGCCGGTCGGCGAGGTTGCCCTTTCCGACGGTAACTATCGTGTCACTTATGGTTCGAGAACGGCAACGGCCCCCGCGCTTGTCATCGCCACCGGCGGCCCCTCGATCCCCAAGATGGGTGCGACCGGCTTTGCCTATGATCTGGCACGGCAGTTCGGCCTCAAGGTCGTCGAACCGCGCCCCGCGCTCGTCCCTCTGACGCTGGGCGGCGAGGAAACCTTGTTCCGCTCGCTCTCGGGCGTTGCCACCGAAGTGATCGTCCGCGCGGGCAAGACGGCGTTTCGCGAGGCGGCGCTGTTCACGCACAAGGGGCTGTCGGGCCCCGCCATCCTGCAGATTTCGAGCTATTGGCGCCATGGCGACCCGGTCGCGGTCAACTTCCTTCCCGATACCCCGGCGGGCTGGCTGACAAGTGCCAAGCGCAGCCAGCCGCGCGCGACCCTGCGCAGCACATTGGGCAGCCTGTTGCCCGACCGGCTGGCGGCAACGCTCGCTGAGCGGCTGGCGGGCGACAGGCGGCTGGCGGACCAGAGCGACAAGGCGCTCACCGATGCGGAACGCCGGCTTGGAGCGTGGGATTTCCACCCCAACGGCACCGAGGGCTATGCCAAGGCCGAGGTGACCGCGGGCGGCATCAGCACCGATGGCCTGTCATCGCAGACGATGGAGGCGCGCAAGGTGCCCGGCCTCTACGCCATCGGCGAGGCCGTGGACGTCACCGGTTGGCTGGGCGGCTACAACTTCCAATGGGCCTGGGCCAGCGGGCATGCCGCAGGGCTCGCCATCTGACACCAGGCCATCGAACCGCTCAGCGCGTGCGGCAGCGTCCGGTGTTGGTGTTCTCGATCGTGCCGTCGTCGTCATAGCGGATCTGCATGGTATAGCCGTCGGCGGCGATCGACCGGATCGTGGCCTTGTACCATTTGCCGTCGCTCCAGGCACATGCGATGCGGCTTCCCGCCTGCCAGTCGAACGGGACGACCGTATCTGCCTGACGCGTCTCCACGTCGCCATCATCGAACCGCACGGTGACGACGGAGCCGCTGCGCGATTCGACCACGCCGGGATAAAAGACGCTGCTGCCGCGCCAGGGGGACAACACCCAGTCGCCGACTTCCTGCGCCATGGCCGTCGCCGGAACAACGCATGCCGCCGCGATCAAAACGGCCTTGGCAGCGAGAGACAGTGATTTCATTGCAGGACATCCTCTACGCTATGCTGATGGAAGAGCCGGCGCCGCAACGGCGAAACGGCAAAACGCGAAGTGATGCGACTCGTCCGCCGACCCGCATTCTGGCGATGCGGCTGAGCGTAGCCGCAATCTAATGCCGATTGGCGTGCGGCTCGCCACAAAAAAAACGCACAGGTTCGCACAAATCTGCATCCTGTTTGCGACACCAAGGAACCAGCCAGACGCTAACGCGTTGGCAGCATTGCCAATTCCGTTCAGCCGCATAAGGATTTCCAGGTAATGCAAACGGCTACGCCGTCCATGCAGTTCGATCGCGACGCGTATATCGACCTCGTCAAACGGTCGATCACCAACTACCATTATCTCGGTGAAGACGCGTCGTTCGAGCAGTTCCGTTGCGTATCCCATTACGATCTGGACCAGGGCGAGTGGAAGATCGACCGCTCGGTGCAACCCACGACGCTGCTGCGCAAGGGCCAGCTCGACCTGATCGAGCAGGCCGTCGTGGCGCTGGAAGCCGACAAGGTGCCGGGCGACTATATCGAGGCGGGCATCTGGCGCGGCGGGGTCATCATCCTGCTTCGCGCGCTGATGGGCGCATACAACATCACGGGCCGCACGGTGGTGGCCGCCGATTCCTTTGCCGGGATTCCCAAGAACGAGCGGGCACTGAACGACCCTGTCGATCTGTGGACCGATCGCTGGGTGGCGACACTCGACGAAGTCCGGCAAAATATCGAACGCTTCGGGATGCTGGACGACAAGGTGGAATTTCTGCCCGGCTTCTTCGCCGACACGCTGCACACCCTCGAAAATGAGCGGTTCTCGCTGATCCGACTCGATTCCGATTCCTATGACTCGGTCGAGACATCGCTCGAATATCTCTATCCGCTGCTGTCCGATGGGGGGATTATCATCATCGACGACTGGCATCTGCCGGGCTGCAGGATGGCGGTATTGGACTATCGCGCGCATTTCGGAATCACCGATCCGATCTATGAACATGATGCCAATGCATATTGGACCAAAAAGGGGAGCGCCCCTTTGCCGGGGCTGGGCTGAGCTGCTCTGCAGCGCGTCCCGGCCTGCTCGCTTTCGATTATCATTGTGCAATTGCACACATTCGGCTACGCGCAGCCGCTTGCAGCGACGCCCGTTTTTGTGTCGCGCGCGGTTTCGCCTGAAGATGCGAAGCCTTCGCATCTTCAAGACGAATTGATAAGCCATGCCATTTGATACTGTACCCGCCATCCTGTCGGACGCGCTCGACGCGCACGGCTATGACACGCTGACCCCGGTCCAGCAGGCCGTGATCGCCCCCGAGGCGCTGGGGCGCGACCTGGTGGTGTCTGCCCAGACCGGATCGGGCAAGACCGTCGCCTTCGGCCTGGCCATGGCAAGCGACCTGATCGGCGAGGACGGCCGCATCGCGCCCAGCCACACTCCGCAGACGCTAATCGTTGCGCCCACGCGCGAACTGGCGCTGCAGGTCAGCCGCGAATTCATCTGGCTCTATGGTCCGGCGGGTGCGCGCATCGCCACCTGTGTCGGTGGCATGGACGCATCCAAGGAACGCCGCGCATTGTCGCAGGGCGCACAGATCGTCGTCGGCACGCCGGGACGCCTGCGTGACCACCTCGAACGTGGCGCGCTCGACCTCTCCGGCCTCAAGGTCGCGGTGCTCGACGAAGCCGACGAGATGCTCGACATGGGCTTTCGCGAAGATCTCGAGGAAATCCTCGACGCGACCCCCGATGGCCGCCGCACCATGCTGTTTTCGGCAACGATGCCCCAACCGATCGTCGCGCTCGCCAAGCGCTACCAGCGCGATGCGCACCGTATCTCGACCGTGGGTTCGGACCGCGGCCATGGCGATATCGAATATCTCGCAGTGACCGTTGCGCCTGCCGAGATCGAAAATTCGGTGGTCAACCTTCTGCGCCTGCATGAAGCCGAGACCGCGATGCTGTTCTGCGCCACGCGCGACAATGTCCGCCACCTCCACGCCAGCCTGATCGAGCGCGGATTCTCCGCCGTCGCGCTTTCGGGCGAGCACAGCCAGAACGAGCGCAACGCGGCGCTGCAGGCGCTGCGCGATCGCCGTGCCCGCGTCTGCGTCGCCACCGACGTTGCTGCGCGCGGCATCGATCTGCCCAGCCTGTCACTGGTGATCCATGTCGAGCTGCCGCGCGACATGGACACGCTCAAGCACCGTTCGGGCCGAACCGGTCGCGCGGGCAAGAAGGGCACCGCGCTGATGATCGTGCCCTATCCGCGCCGCCGCCGCCTCGAATCGATGCTGCGTGGCGCCAACATCAACGCACAGTGGATCAACGCGCCGTCTGCCGAAGACATCCGCCGCGCCGATCACGACCGTCTGCTCGACAAGTTGCGCGCTCCGGTTGAGTCCGACGAAGCCGACCGCGTGCTGGCCGAAAAGCTGCTCGGCGAACGCACCGCAGAAGACATCGCGATCATGCTGGTGCAGGCGCACCGCGCACAGATGCCTTTACCCGAAGAGCTGCTCGATGCCGACTCCTCGCCGCCACCGCGCGAGACAGGCCCGCGCGCCGGCTTCGAGGACACGGTGTGGTTCACGATGAACATCGGCCGCCGTCAGAACGCCGATCCGCGCTGGCTGCTGCCTTTGCTGTGTCGTCGCGGCCACATTACCCGCAGCGAGATCGGTGCGATCCGGTTGGGCGATGAGCAGAGCCATTTCGAAGTCCCCCGCGCCGTTGCCGATCGCTTTACCGAAGCGGTCGAACGCACCGCGGGTGGTGACGATGGCGACGAGGGCAGCCTGGTGATCGCCCGCGCAGATGGACCGCCCCCGGGCCACAGCCGTTCGGGCCCTCCGCGCCGTCCTGAAGGACGCAGCGGATCGGGATCGGGCTATAAGGGCAAGGGCAATTCCGGCCCGCTCAAGCCGCGTTATGAAGCCAAGGCGTTCGGCGAAAAGAAACCGTTCGGTGACAAAAAGCCGTTTGGCGACAAGAAGCCCTCGGGCGACCGCAAGCCTTATGGCGAGCCGCGTGCCTTTGGTGACAAGAAGCCCTTTGGTGATCGCAAGCCGTTCAGCGACAAAAAGCCTTATGGCGACAAGAAGACCACCGCTGACCGGGCATCATTCGCCGACAAGCCACGCGGTCCGCGCAGCGATGGACCGCGTAGCGATGGGCCCCGGCCGGGCGGCCCGGGCGGCGGCAAGCCCTTCGCCCCGCGTGGCGACAGCCGTCCCCGCCCTGAAGGCAAGCCCCGCTTCGAAGGTCGCCCCGGCGCCAAGCCGGGCGCAAAACGCCCCAAGAGCTGAGGCACTTTGACCCAACCCACCTCACTTGCTCTCTCCCTGTCCAGAGAGGGAAAGAGTGGGGATCAGGGTTGGACAGCCTCGCCGCCAAGGGCGCGGTAAAGCGTCACGCGATTGCTCGCTTCCACAAGCTGCGTCGCCAGCAGGTTGCGCTGCGCAGTGTAGAGCGAACGCTGGGCATCGAGGCTGGTGAGGAAGGAATCCAGACCGCCGCGATAGCGCATGTCGGTCAGGCGATAGCTGTCTTCCGCGGCATCGACAAACGCCTGGGTCGCACGCAGCTGTTCGGTGATCGTGCCGCGCCGCGCCAGCGCATCGGCGACATCGCGGAACGCCGCCTGGATCGCACCTTCATAGCCCGCGACTGCCGCATCGCGCTGCGCCTGGGTCTGGGCCACGCCCGCCTGCGCCGCACCGCCGGCAAACAGCGCATAGCGCACATTGGCACCCGCCGAATAATTGAACGCCGCCCCCGTGAACAGCGTCGAAAGCGCATTGCTCGCCAGCCCTGCCAGACCGGTGAGCGATATCCGCGGGAACAGCGCCGCACGCGCCGCGCCGATCTCCGCATTGGCCGCGCGCAGTTCGTATTCCGCCTGCATCACGTCGGGACGGCGCAGCAGGATCGTCGAATCAAGCCCCGCAGGCAATATGCTCACCGCGTCGCCCGCATCGACGATCGATTGCGGCAGCAAGGCCTGGCCGACAGGCGCGCCGACCAGCAGTTGCAATGCGTTCAGGTCCTGGGCGACCGCCGTGGTCTGCAGCGCGATATCGGCTTCTGCCGTCGCCAGGATCTGCTCGGCCTGGCGCAGATCGGTGCGCGGAGCGATGCCGCCGTCAAGCCGCATCCGGGTGAGCTTCACGCGCTCGCGCGCGTTGGCCGCAGTATCCTCGGCCAGAGTGAGCAACGACCGGTCGGCAGCATAGGTCAGCCACGCATCGGCAATATCGCCGATCAGGGTGAGCCGGGTCGCGCGAGCCGCAGCCTCGGTCCCGAAATAACGGTTGAGCGCGGCATCGGACAGCGATCGCAGCCGCCCGAACAGGTCGATTTCGAACGCGGTGGCGCTGACATCGGCGGTATAGCGGCTGCCGGCATTGGACCGGCTCGCCGACGGATCGTTGCCGATGTCGACATCCTGGTTGCGGTTCTGGTTGGCGGTGCCGTTGTCGAACCGGGTGCCGCCGGCGCCTGCGATGATCTGCGGCAGCTGGCTGGCCCGCTGGATGCGATATTGCGCGCGGGCGGCCGCGATATTCGCTGCTGCGACGCGCAGGTTGCGATTGTTGGCCAGCGCCTGATCGATGACCTGCGCCAGCCTGGCATCGACGAAGACCTCGCGATAGGACAGTACCGGGAGAGCCGCCTCGCTTTGCGCCAGATAGGCGTCGCCCACTGGCCAGGAGGGCGGCACCGGCAGGTCCGGTTGGACATATTTCGGAGCCATCGAACAGCTCGACAGCAACGCGGCGGCGATCAGCGCGGGATATCTCATGCCTGCGCCTCCGGCGGGTTGCCGTCACCGAAGTGCAGCTTCTTGAGCGTATCGCGCGTGGTCCGGCGAACCAGGACGAAGAACAAGGGGATGAAGAAAATCGCCAGTACGGTAGCGGTCAGCATGCCGCCGATCACCGATGTGCCGATGGCGATGCGGCTGTTGGCGCCTGCGCCGCTCGACAGCGCCAAAGGCAGCACGCCGAAGATAAAGGCCAGGCTGGTCATCAGGATCGGCCGCAGGCGAAGCCGCGCAGCCTGCAGAGCGGCGTCGATGACCCGGGCGCCCTGCCTTTCGGCGCGCTCGGCGAATTCGATCACCAGAATGGCGTTCTTCGCCGCCAGCCCCATCGTGGTGAGCAGGCCGATCTGCAGATACACGTCGTTCTCCAGCCCGCGCAGTGTCACCGCGAAGATTGCGCCGACCAGCCCTAGCGGAATGACCAGCATCACCGCCACGGGGACGCTCCAGCTTTCGTAAAGCGCCGCAAGGCACAGGAACACCACCAGCAGCGACAGGCCATAGAGCAAGGGCGCCTGGCCCGATGACAACCGCTCCTGGAATGACAGGCCTGACCAGGCGACGCTGACCCCGGGGATCTGCTGCGCCAGTTCCTCGATGCGGTCCATCGCCGCGCCCGAGCTCTGGCCGGGCACCGCCTGGCCTTCGAACTGGAAGCTGGGATAGCCCTGAAAACGCGACAGGGTGGTGGGCGTGGTGGACCAGCGCGTGCGCGCGAAGGCAGAAAACGGCGCCATCTGGCCGTTCGCTCCGCGCACGAACCAATTGCTCAGATCATCGGGCGTGGCCCGATACGGCGCGTCGCCCTGCACGAAGACGCGCTTTACCCGGCCACGGTCGATGAAATCGTTGACATATTGCCCGCCCCACGCCGCCGAAAGCGTGGTGTTGACGTCGAGCTGGTTCAGTCCCAGCGCCGCCAGCTTGGGCTGATCGATATCCACCTGCAGCGTAGCGACATCGGGCAGCTCGCCCAGCCTGACCCCGGTCAGCAACGTGTCCTGCTCTGCCAATTGCAGCAGCTTGTTGCGCGCCGCGGCAAATTCCTCGCGCGGCATGCCGCTGGTGTTCTGCAACTGCAGGCTGAACCCGTTGGTCTGACCGAGCCCCCGGATGGCAGCCGGCACCAGGACGTTGACCTGAGCATCGCGGAATTGCGCAAACGCCTTGCCCGCGCGTTCGGTGATGGAGTCTGCAGAGTTTTCGCGGCCCTTGCGCTCGGACCAATCCACGAAATTGACGAAGCCCTGGCCGGTGTTCTGGCCCGCCGCCCCCTGCCCGCCACCCGCGACACTGAACATCACCGCAATGTTGTCGCGTTCCTGCTCGAGCATGTATTTCTCGATCGCAAGCTGCACTTCACGCGTGCGCCCCTGTGTCGCCCCGGCGGGAAGGCGGAACTGAACCCGCGCCGCCCCCTGATCCTCGGTGGGCAGAAAGCTGGTCGGCAGCCGCGCGAACATCGCCACCAGCAGCACCAGCACGATCGCGTAGATCGCCAGGAATATCCATTTGCGGTCGACCACCTTTTCGATGGCGCCAATGTACCGGTCGGTGCCGCGCGCAAAGCCATGATTGAACCACCGCTGCGCCCGGTCCAGCCGGTTGGTCACCGCAGGGAAGCGCCGGTCGAGCCAGCCTTGCGGCTGATCATGTCCCTTGTGCTTCTGGCGCAGCAGCGATGTCGTCAGCGCCGGGCTGAGGATCAGCGCGACCAGCGTCGACAGGATCATGGCCGAGATCATCGTGACCGAGAACTGCCGGTAGATCACCCCGGTCGACCCACCGAAGAACGCCATCGGAAGGAACACCGCCGACAGCACAATGGCGATCGCGACCAGTGCGACCTGGATCTCGCCCATCGACTGGATGGTCGCCTCCTTGGGCGTCATCTCGGGGTTTTCTTCCAGCAGACGCTCGACATTCTCGACCACGACGATCGCGTCATCGACCAGAATACCGATCGCCAGCACCAGCCCGAACAAGGTGAGCGTGTTGATCGAGAAATCGAAGATGTAGAAGACGACGAATGTGCCCAGCAAGGTTACCGGGACCGCGATGGTGGGGATCAGCGTCGCACGCCAGCTGTGCAGGAACACGAACATGACGATCACCACCAGGATGATGGCTTCTATCAGCGTGCCGACGACCTCGTTGATCGAGAGGCGGATGAAGGCCGTGGTGTCGTTGGCATAGGCAACCTTGTATCCGGGCGGGAAGCCGGGCTCGGCTCGCCTGACGGCTTCCTTGACCAGATCGGATGTGGCCAGCGCATCGGCGCCAGGAGCGGACGACACGGCGAGCCCCGCCCCCGGATGGCCGTTGATGCGGCTGGACGCAGAATAGTTTTCCGCGCCTAGCTCGACCCGCGCAACATCACCCAGGCGGACCAGCGCGCCGCTCTGCTCGGATTTGAGGATGATCCCCTCGAACTCCTCGACGGTGCGCATCCGCGATTGCGAGGTCACCGTCGCGTTGAGCTGGTTGGTTTGCGGTTGCGGCAGACCGCCGACTTCGCCGGCCGCAACCTCGGTATTCTGGTTGCGGATCGCGGTGACGACATCCCCCGGCATCAGCCCGACTGAGGCCAGCCGGTCGGGATCGAGCCAAATGCGCATGGCATATTGCGAGCCGAAGACATTGGTCTCGCCCACGCCTTCGATACGCGCGACCTGGTCCTGCAGGTTGGACACCAGATAATCCGAAACGTCGATATTGGTGCTGCGGTCGGTCTCGTCATAGACGCCGACGATCATCAGGAAATCTGGGTTCGATTTGGTGACACGCAGACCCTGTTGCTGCACCTGCTGCGGCAGCCGCACCAGCGCCTGCTGCACCTGGTTCTGCACCTGCACCTGGGCGATATCGGGGTCGGTGCCCTTCTCGAACGTGGCGCTGATCGTCACCTGGCCGCGCGAGCTCGAGCTGGAACTGAAGAACAGCAGTCCGTCGATCCCGGTCAGCTGCTGCTCGATGATCTGGGTGACGCTGTTCTCCAGCGTTTCGGCCGAGGCCCCCGGGAAGGTCGCACGAATATTGACCTGTGGCGGGGCGACATCGGGATATTGCTCGATCGGCAGCAGATAGATCGCACCGATCCCGGCGAGCATGGTGATGATCGCCAGCACCCACGCAAAGATCGGCCGTTCGATGAATATCCGCGACATCGCCGGACTCAGCCGCGCTTCGGCGGCGATGGTGATCCGATGACCTGCGGCTTGCTGGCGGGGACGGCACGCACGGGGGCATTGGGTCTGACTTTGGCCAGCCCCTGCACGATCACCTTATCACCCGGATTCAGGCCCTTGGTGACTACCCAATCTGTGCCCAGCGCGCGGTCGGCAGTCACTTGTCGCTCCACGGCGCGGTTCTGGTCATCCACCACGAACACGCTGGCTTCACCACGCGCGGTCCGGCTGACTGCGGCCTGCGGGACCAGGATGGCATTGGTGTTGATCGCCTGATCGAAGCGCGCACGCACGAACATGCCGGGCAGCAACAGGCCTTGCGGATTGGCAAAGCGCGCACGCAGCGTCACCGTGCCGGTCGCAGCGTTGACCATCACCTCTGAAAACTGGACGACCCCGCGCGGGCCGTATTCGCTGCCGTCCTCAAGAATCAGCGACACCTCGGCGCTGGCGGGGACCGATCCACCCTGCGCCAGCGACCGGCGCAGCGTGAGCAGTTCCGCGCTCGACTGCTGGATGTCGACGAACACCGGATCGACTCCCTGGATCACCGCCAGCGGCTCGGGCTGGTTGCCGGTTACGAGCGCGCCCACGGTGAACAACGAGCGACCGATCCTCCCGGTGATCGGGGCAGGCACGCGGGTGAACTGGAGGTTGACGTCCGCGGTCTGCACCTGCGCCCGGCCCTGTTGCACGGCAGCGGCGGCCTGGCGCGCAGCGGCGGCGGCATCGACATATTCCTGAAGCGATACCGCCTGCGCTTCAGCCAGAGGCTTCAGCCGCTCGGCCCGGATGCGGGTGGCTTCGGCATTCGCGATCGCGCTGTTCAGATTGGCACTCGCCTCCGCCGTCGCCGCGCGATACAGCCGGGGATCGATTTCATAGAGGGTCTGCCCGGCGCGGACGAGGGCGCCTTCGGCAAAGAAGCGTCGCCGGATGATGCCGGTGACCTGCGGGCGCACCTCGGACATCTCGAACGCCGCGATTCGCCCGGCGAGTTCAACCGATACCGGGACGGCCTTTGCCTGCATGACCACGAACCCGACCTCTGGCGCCGGACGCTCGCCGGCCTTGCCCTCGTCTCCACCGGAACAGCCCGCAAGCGCCAGCGCCGCCAGCCCTGCAAGGGCGACGCACCTCACGATCGTTCGTGTCTGGCGAACGGCAGAATAAATAGCAAACTCGCAGAAACTGGGGGACACCGTATACGATTGACGCGGCTATTAGAGGCTTAACCCCAAACGGGGCAAGTTTGTTTCATCTTGGCCGTAAAAATTCTGCGCGATCGGACCGTCTTGCGCCAGTGTGGAGTTTTTCCCGATCAGGCGTGGTTGACTTCCTTGATGGGAATGGCGGGATCGGCCAGTTCCTCAAGGTCGAGCGGAATGCCTTCAAGCACCGCCTTGCGCCCCTGGACATAGTCCTTGGTCGCGTTGACGCAATCGAGCGCGATCACCTTGCCGCCGCGCAGATAGATGACGGAAAAGCTGCGGCTTGCCGGGTCGCCGCGTACCAGTTCCTGATCGTAATCGAGCGACAGCCCCACGGTTTGCAGCCGAAGGTCATACTGGTTCGACCAGAACCAGGGGATCGCCTGATAGGGTTCTGCCTTGCCCATGATATAGGCGGCTGCGACCTTGGCCTGATCATTGGCGTTCTGAACCGATTCCAGCCGGACGACGCGATCATTGGCAAACGCATTGGCGTGCGCGGCGCAATCGCCGATCGCATAGATATCGGGCAGGCTGGTGCGGCAGAACTCGTCGACATCGACGCCATTGCCGCCTGCGGCTCCTGCCGCGATCAGCGGACCCGTTTGCGCGATGATTCCGATTCCCACGATGACCATGTCGGCCGCAATACGTTCACCATTGCCGCAGCGCACCGCCACCGCATGTCCCGCTTCGTCGGTTTCGATATGATCGACCGTGTAATTGGTACGCAGGTCGACGCCATGGGCGCGGTGTTCCTGCTCGAAAAAGGCAGAAAGTGAAGGTCCCGCGACGCGTGACAGCACCCGGTCGAGCGCTTCGATCAGCGTCACCTTCTTGCCCAGCTTGCGCATCACCGCAGCCGCTTCCAGCCCGATATAACCGCCGCCGATGATCGCGACGCTCTGCGTATCGCCCAGCCTTGCCATAATCTTGTCGACATCGGCGCGGGTGCGCACCGCGAACACGTTGCGCGCGGTGCCACCCTGGCAGTCCATCGTCCGGGGCGTACCACCGGTGGCCCAGATCAACTGGCCATAGCCGATGTGTCCGCCGCCGCTGATCGTCAGACGCTTGGCTGCAGGATCAACTGCGGTGACCCGCGTGCCCAGTTGCAGATCGACCTCGCGTTCGGCCCAGAAGCTTTCGGGTCGCAGAAGGATGCGCTCGAACGGCTTTTCTCCAGCGAGGTATTCCTTCGACAGCGGCGGTCGTTCGTAGGGCGGGAACTGTTCATCGCCGATCAGCGCGACAGACCCTGCAAACCCCATCTGACGCAGGCAGATAGCGGCCTGCGCACCGGCATGGCCCGCCCCGACAATGACGATATCATAGCTGTCCTGCACCGAGTCCATCTCCTCAATCCTGGCCACTTGCAGCCAAAGCCCCGCGCCATTAGCCGGTTGACGCTGCGGAAAACAAGCCCGTGCGTGAGCGAAGCAGGCATTAGCACCCATCGGGCGCATTTTGGTTTGACCGGCGCCGATGCGCAAACTATAGGGCGCGACCTGCCCCGGCTGAATAGCGCCGGGCGCGCCGGGATGGCGGAGTAGCTCAGCTGGTTAGAGCGGCGGAATCATAATCCGTAGGTCGGGGGTTCAAGTCCCTCCTCCGCTACCATCCCTTATGGCCCCGGCAGAAAGATTTTCTGTGGCATAGCCGGGAAAATTCGCAGTCGCGATCCCTGGGGTTTTCAGGATATTGCCCAATCAGACAAGGCGACCTGCCGACACCGGCGAGCGCTGAGCGTGGCTTGGGCCTGATTGGCATGGGTCCCTGTATAAGCGCGTTGTGGGAATGCCTGGGGCCAGTGTGGACCTGCCGGAATCCTTTCATTGGAGACGGGATGGCGAGAAGGCGATCGCGCGGGATTTTCGTCGTGACCGCACGACCATTATGCGACGGCCAAACGAAGGCAACTTCGCCCGTGGACGGGATTATCGTCTATCCAGCGAGCTGCCAGCCTGCTTTTTATCCCTGGTCACCGACGGTCAGGCAGTCGCGAGCAGCGCCTCGCTCATCGTCCAGAGGCGTTCCGCGCTCTCGCTGTCGATCGCATGCGGCTCGACAAACCGGTAGCGCACCGTCTCCCCGCTGGAGACGTCCGCGATGTTGCAGTCCTCGCAATACACCCCGCCCTTGCCTTCCAGCAGAGGGCTGGTCGCCGCCCAGAGCGTCGTGGTGCAGCCTTGCGTCGGTGTCTTGAAAAGCGCTCGCGCACCCTCGGCAATCTCGCCCTGTTCGTTCAGCCAGCCCAGCGCCACCATCTCCTCGGTCGGCAGATGGCGCTGCAGCGGGGTGAAGATGCCGCCGGGATGCACCGCGAACGCCATGCCGCCGCTCTGTGCCAGCCTGGAATTCAGGCCAACCGCAAACAGCGCGTTGGCGGTCTTGGACTGACCATAAGCCTTCCATTTGTCATAGCTGCCATCGGTCCAGTTGGGATCGTCCCAGCGGATGTTCGACAATTTGTGCCCGGTCGACGATAGCGCCACCACGCGCGGGCTTTCGGTACGCTGGAGCAGCGGTAGCAACAGGTCCGCCAGCGCAAAATGCCCCATATGGTTGGTGCCGAACTGCATCTCCCAGCCCGGACCTACCCGCGTTTCCGGACAGGCCATGACGCCAGCGTTATTGATCAGCAGATCGAGATGCGTGACGTCAGAGGCATAGCCCAGCGCAAAGCGCCGCACCGAGGCGATATCGGCAAGGTCCATCAGGGCAATGCGGATATCGCCCTTCATGCCCGTCAGCGCTGCATGGGCTTTGGCGGTATCGCGCGCAGGCACGGTGACCGAGGCCGCCGCGGCTGCCAGCGCGCGCACCGTCTCAAGCCCGATCCCCGAATAGCCGCCGGTAACGATCGCGTTCCTGCCGGTCAGGTCGATCCCCGCCAGCACCTCATCGGGTTCGCTGTGACGACCGAATGGCGACTCGACGGGTTGCTGATGGGCGGCGATCATACTGGCTCTCCTGCTACGCTGTCAGCGCCTCAGGCGAGCGCCTCTTCCATCGGACAATAGGCATAGCCCAGGTCATCCGCCACCGCCTTGTAGGTGACCTTGCTGTTCCACACGTTGAGGCCCGCGGCGAGATGCGGATCGGCGCGCAGCGCGTCCTTCCAGCCCTTGTCGGCCATGCGCAGCATGTGCGGCAACGTCACGTTGTTGAGCGCATAGGTGCTGGTGCGCGCGACCGCGCCGGGCATGTTGGCGACGCAATAATGCACGATGCCATCGACGATGTAGGTCGGCTCGGCATGGGTGGTGGCATGGCTGGTCTCGAAGCAGCCGCCCTGGTCGATCGCGACATCAACCAGCACAGCGCCGGTGCGCATCGTGGCCAGCATCTCGCGGGTGACCAATTTCGGAGCGGCGGCGCCCGGGATCAGTACCGCGCCGATTACCAGATCGGCCTGCGCGACGCACTCGGCGACATTGGCGGCATTGGCAAAGCGCGTCTTGGCGCGTGCTTCAAAGTAATAGCCCAGCCGCTCGAGCACTTCGGGACTGCGATCAAGGATGGTGACGTCCGCGCCCAAGCCCGCGGCCATCTGCGCCGCATTGAAGCCGACAACGCCGCCGCCGATCACGCAGACATTGCCAGGCGCCACGCCGGGAACGCCGCCGAGCAGTATGCCGCGCCCGCCATGCGCCTTTTCGAGTGCGGTGGCGCCCGCCTGGATCGACATACGCCCGGCGACCTGGCTCATCGGCTTGAGCAATGGCAGCCCGCCGCTTGAATCGGTGACGGTCTCATAGGCAATGCATACTGCCTTGGAAGCGACAAGATCCTTGGTCTGCTCAGGATCGGGCGCGAGGTGCAGATAGGTGAACAGGATCTGTCCCTCGCGCAGCATTGCGCGCTCGACCGACTGCGGTTCCTTGACCTTCACCACCATCTCGCACTCGGCGAAGATCTGCTCTGCAGTGTCGATCAGCTTTGCGCCGGCACGCAGATAGTCGTTGTCGCTCTCGCCGATGCCCAGGCCTGCGCCCTTCTGGACCCAGACCTCATGGCCATGCTGCACCAGTTCGCGCGCGCTCTCGGGCGTAAGGCCGACGCGATATTCGTGGTTCTTGATTTCCTTGACGGTGCCGACGCGCATGTCAGACTTCTCCTGCTGGATAATTTTGCCCGATGCTTACCCACCCCGCCGTCCCTGTGCGACATCAATTTGTTACTTTATTACATTATTGCATAATTTTCCGAATCGGCACCGGAATGTTGCAAATATCGGCGCCGCCTGCGGGGATGTTGAAGAACGCGTCCTTCCGATTCGCCCGCGCATCGGCGTAACGGACGAACGATTCGCTGGAGCTGTCGAGATATTCAAGGCGTGGGCGTTCGGCTTCGGATAGCGCGGTGGCCGGCTGCACCGACCGGATGACGGTGCGTTCCACTGCGGTTTCGTAAAAGCCCAGTTCGCCCGTGCCGCGTGGCAGGCTGGACAGATGCTCGATCCCTTCGACCACCCGGCCGACCACGGCGATGTTGCGGTCAAGATGGCGCGGGGCGTGACCGATGACGGTGTAAAGCTCAGCGCCGCTGCCGGTATCAGGCGACAGGTTGCGGCCGACCCCGACCATGCCATAGCAATGCACCGGCCACACATCGTCGTCATTGCCTGCGATCGGCCAGCCGCGGAAGAAGTCCAGCGTCTTGGCGTATGTGTCGGGCCCGGCCCACGGGCGACCACCGTCCTGCGATACTTCCTCGCCGATAGCCGTAGCGGCGGCTTCAGCGGCCCCGGCACTGTCGTCCGCCAACAACCATTCCTTTACGGCTGAATCAAAAGCATCCAGCCCGACGACATAACCGCTTTCTGGAACCTGCGCGATCCCCGCAGGCAACGGCTTGGCCTTCGCATCGTCTTCGGCATCGGGGTCACCCCATTGCACGACGTAATTGTCCTGCACCCGCACGATGGCAGTGCCATCCCACCACTTCGCCGCAGCAAGCTTGCGGATGTTGTCGGTCCAGCCGGTGCTGAACGGCGCAGGCATCAGCTGGATCACCACCCGGCGCGGCTTGCCTGATGCATCGGGGGCAAGCTCCATCACCAGCAGGTCCGACGCCGCAATCGCAGTCCAGTGCGCCTCCGGTGCTTGCTCGATGATCTGGCCCGGGCTGGGGCTGGCCGGCGGTGGCGGCGCCGCGGCGAGCAGCGCCAATGGGGTCAGCGCGGCGATGGCACGGAGCGCGGCGGAGCGGAATCGGGGTTGTTTCATGGAGTGCACGCTAACATGCCGCACACACTTGGGAAACACGCCGCGAACCGCGGGACAGCGCCGAGACAAACCGCCCCTTGCGCAAGGGTGAACTTGCCTTTAGGGGGGCGGCTCCCAGGACAAGCGGAGCGGTGGCCGAGTGGTCGAAGGCGCACGCCTGGAAAGTGTGTATAGGTCAAAAGCCTATCGTGGGTTCGAATCCCACCCGCTCCGCCAAAATCTCGAAATTGCCTGCCACGGTCCTATTGCGGATAATGCAACGAGGCGATTTCGTGCTGCCTAACCTCGCCGGGGCGATGGTTCCGGCAAACGTTTGGCACTTGCTCGACAAATTCACCATCTCTTCCAACACGCCGGGCAAAGACCTGGCGGGACCAATTCGGACGTGCAGTTGCAGCACGCCATAGTCCGGGGGAGAGATATCGATGAACGGCACATCCGTGCATGCGGGGCAAAAATGCCTACGCCACACACTCGCGGCGCTGATGCTTACAGGCTCGATGCTTGCCATGCATCCTGTCGTTGCTCACGCTGCCGACCAAGCTGATGGTGCACCAAGAACCGAAAATACGATCGATGAGATCGTCGTCACCGCGCGTCGTCGCGATGAAAACGTGCAGTCGGTTCCCATTTCCGTATCGGTGCTGAGCGACAAGATTCTGGAAAGCTTCCGGTTCGAGGATCTCGACAATCTTCAGGCGCTGGAGCCAGCCTTCTCCTCGAGCTCCTCATCGGGCCGTCCCAACGCGCCGGTCTATTCGCTGCGCGGGATCCGTCCGACCGAAGCGATCTACGGACAAGACCCGACGGTCGCGATCTATCTCGCCGATGTCGTACAGTCGCCGGCGCAGGGCAGCAATCTGGGGTTCTACGATCTAGAAAACATCCAGATCCTCAAAGGACCGCAGGGAACGCTGTTCGGCCGCAACACCATCGGCGGTGCGGTGCTGCTGACACCGCGAGCCCCTGGCACCACCTTGGCGGGCGATTTCATGGTTGGCGCGGGCAATTTTGGTCTGGTGGAAACCCAGGTCGGGCTTGACCTGCCGCTTGCGGACACCTTCCAGGTTCGGATCGCCGGACGCACCATCGATGGCGGCGACTACCAGACCGATGTCACGCCGGGCCCGAGATTCGGAAACAGGCTGGCTGGTCAAAAAACCCGGTCGATCCGGGTGACAGCGGTGGGCCAGCTGACCCCAGATATCACCAACACCATCATGGTCACCTATGATTCGAAGGAAACCGAGGGTCGCGGCACCGTCCTGCAGGCGGTCAACCCGGCGCATCCGATCGCGGGGTTAAATCCCGCCTTCGCCCCCGGCTTGGCCGCGGCGCTCGCCCGCGCCCAGAATCGCCCGGTGACCGATATCGAAAGCGATCTGGACCAAAGGGACGATGTCGAGGCGTGGAGCATTACCAACACCACGACCGCACGTTTGAGCGATTCGCTGAACATGAAGTTCATCGCGGCCTATCGCCAGGTCGATACAGATATCGTGGTGGATCTGGATGGCTCCATTGTGCCCAATGTTCTGACCTCCGAGCAACGCGCATCGCTGGATCACATGAGCCTTGAAGGGCAGTTATTCGGCACGGCGTTCGATGACCGGCTGGATTGGGTCGTGGGCGGCTATTATTATCATGAAGAAGGTGCCGAACGGACCCCCGCAGCCTTTTTCGGCTCCAGAATCTCGCAGAACGGTGCGGTGAACAACAAGAGTTATTCGGCGTTTGCGCAAGGGTCGTTCAAGCTGACGCCGGATCTGACGCTGACCCTTGGCGGACGCCTGAACAGGGACGACAGAACCCTCGTCCTCAACCAGACGGTCAATGGCGCGTTGTGCCTGCTGCAGGTTGCCAACGCCGCGGGAACAGGCCTGACCCGCCTCCCTCTCAACGGCTGCGAGATCACGCTGAAAGACAGCTTCAGCCAGCCGACCGGCACCGTCGCACTGGACTACAAGATCACACCCGACATTCTGGTGTATGCCACCAGCCGCTTTGGCTACCGCTCGGGCGGCTTCAACCTGCGCGCGTCGCTGCCGATCCAGTATGAGCCTTTCGAGCAGGAAACCGTCAACGACTTCGAGGTCGGCACGAAGGCCGACTGGTCGCTGGGCGGCGTCCAGATGCGCACCAACCTTGCGGTGTTCTTCCAGAAATACGACGATATCCAGCGCACGGTTGCGGTGACCAATCCGATCACCGGCATCGCCGCATCGAGCGTCACCAACGCTGCATCGGCGCAGGTTTTCGGCATCGAGCTGCAGCAGACGATCAAGCCGACGGAAAATCTGACCCTGCAGTTCAATTTCGTCTACAATGATCCGAAATACAATGACTGGATCGACCCGGCCACCAACGCCGATCTGTCATCGACGCCGTTCTTCTTCACACCTGATTTCGCCGGCAACGCCCTGGTGTCCTATGAGGTGCCGCTGCCATCAAACCTGGGATCGCTGAATTTCTCTGCGAACGCGGCCTATACCGACGACATCTGGATCAACGCGCTGCAGACCAATGTCGTGATTGCGCAGCATCCGCCTGCCATCCGGCCGCTGCTGCAGCAGGAGGGTTATTGGCTGGTCGATGCCACGGTCGGCTGGAGACAGATCGCCGGATCCAATTTCGATCTGAACCTGTATGTCAGAAACCTGACCGACACCGTCTACAAGGTTGGCGGAATCCAGCTATACACCGGCGCATCGGGCTTCATCTCAGCCGCATTTGGTGAACCCAGAACCTTTGGCGCGCAGTTGCGTTATCGCTTCTGATCGGCACAGGAAAACAGCCCGCAGGCGTTCGGGGTGAACGCCCGGCCGCTGCAATGGTGTATTGGTCAATCAGGTGATTGCGCTTGCCAGAACACCGCTGCATGATCGCTGCACCGCAGCCGCCGGGTCAGCCGGGTCAGCTTCAGGAGCGCGCGCATTGCCGGAAACCATGGACAATAGCGCGCGCGACCCTCTCCCCCGCCTCGCCCGGACATCGGCGCTGGCGATCAGCTTCGCCGCGATGGTTCTGCTGGGCGCCTTGCTCCGCCAGACGGGCCAAGCACTCGGCGGCATGCTTGACCTGACATTGGACGGCGCATCGGCACGCGCCCTGCTGGCACAACTTTCACCCTGGCAGCGCGATGTGCACGCGCATGCCACGATGCTGTATGACGGGTTTTATCCTCTGGCTTACGGGGCGTTCTTCGCTGGGCTCGCGATCCGACTGGGCGGTCGCCGGGCGCGATGGATAGCGCTGACCATGCTGGCAGGCATGATGACCGATTATGCCGAAAACATCGTCCAACTGCTCGCGCTGGGCGGACTTGCCGACTGGCTGGATGCCAAGACGGTGCTGACCCCGCTGAAGTTCGCACTGACCGGCGTTGCGGTGATCGCGACCCTGGTGCTTGCGGCGCGGACCGGGTTGGACAAGCTTCGGCGGTGAGCGCTTGGCATAGCACGCTCAGGCGCGAGCCCGGCCCCGGAACCGCCAGTCGCCTATCGGCTGCCACGGGCCACCCATATAACGGTGGAGTGCTAGTCCTGTGATGGTCAGCGGCCGCGGCACGAAGCTTGCCGTCAGTTCCTGCAGCAGGGCCTTGGCCGCAGCCGGTTCCACCTTGTTCTGTACCGTGATGTGCAGCCTCGGGCTGCCCTGATCCTGCGCGGTGAGCAGGCCGTGAAGCCCCTCTGCCATCATCTCGCGGATCGCCAGAAGACCGGGCGAATGGATGCGATAGGCGACCCCGCGTCCCAGGTTCATGACCTCGCTCAGCCGCGCTTCAGGCGCAGCGAATTCAGCGGTCAGTGCCTTGACGCGGGCCACCGCCTCGGCCCCATAGGCGCCCGGCAGATGGTGGAACAGCGTGATGTGCGCGTCGAGCACGTTGCGCTCCGGCGGAAAATGCGCGCGGCGCAGCGCGTTGGCCCAGGCCTGGTCGGCCGGCCCCATGCTGGCTGTCATGATGATCGGCTCGCGTCCCACACTTATGCCTTAACCCGATGTGCCGGATACACAAAGGGGACGCGGTGCATTGATGCCCCGCGCCCCCCGCTTGCGACCCGTCAGGGATAGTGTGCAGCCGGCTTATGCGGGCTCGTGCTGCTTCGTCTTGATCTTGGCGAGCACGTTTTCAGGTGCGGTTTCGCCATAAGGGTCGCTGTCGAGACCATAATCGTTGATGCCGGGCTCTTCGAACCAGTCGGTGATGACGCCGTTGTCGACGACCATGGCATAGCGCCAGCTGCGCTCACCGAAGCCGACATGGTCCTTGCGGATCAGCATGCCCATACGGCGCGTGAAGTCGCCCGAACCATCGGGAAGCAGCTTGACCTTTTCGACGCCGAGCGACTTGCCCCACTGATACATCACGAACGCATCGTTGACCGACACGCAGTAGATCTCGTCTATACCTTCAGCGCGGAAATCATCATACATCGCCTCAAATCCCGGGACCTGCGAAGTCGAGCAGGTGGGGGTAAACGCCCCGGGGAGCGAGAAGATGACGACGCGCTTGCCGGCAACCAGGTCACCGGTGAGCTGGTCCTGCCAGCGGAACGGATTTGGACCTTCAATGCTGTCGTCGCGGACTCGCGTTTTGAGGCAGACATTGGGAACGTTGCGTCCAATCATACTGGAACTCCTTTGAACGATGGGGGACTATGTTTTGCACTGCAGCATATAGGTAACATGCACGGCGCTGTGTAATGAATAGATTGGGCTGGCCTGATCGCTTTTTTCGATGAATTGATCGCATTCGCGGGGACAGTCCGGTTGGACCGGGTGCATGGTTGCATGACATGCTTGTCAAAAGGGGCAAGAAGCTTCATTTTGAATGTGTCTGGAGGATTTCAATGCTGATGTCGCGCCCGCTCGGCTGGTTCTGGTTGCTAGCGATTGTGCTGCTTGCGTGGAATATCATCGGCCTGGTGGCGCTTCTCTTCGATCCGGTCATCGGGCTGGGGGATGTAAGCAAGCTCGATCCCGCCCAGCAGGCGTTGTATGCGTCACGCCCAGCAATCGCATTCTACGGTTTCGTGCTTGCGACGGTGGCAGGTACGGCAGGCGCCATCGCGCTGTTGCTGCGGCGGAACGTCGCGTTGTGGCTGTTCATGGCATCGGCGATCGGCCTGGTTTTGCAAAACGCGTGGCTGTTTGCCGATCCGGGCAATCTGACGGTCGAGGTGCTGGGCTTCCAGCTGCTGGTCGCTGGGTCGATCGCGCTGGCCATATGGCTTGCTTTGACCGCGAAAAAACGTCGCTGGAGCCGTTAGGCTGAGGCTACTCCTGCCGCTTCACCCATGATCTAGCATCACAGTTGGCTACGGCCTTCGCAGGAACCCGCTACCCTACATCTCCCCCCGTGCGCGGCGCAGCGCGAACCATTTTTCGACGTTGCGGTTGTGGTCGGCCAGGGTGTTGGCGAACACATGGCCGCCGGTGCCATCGGCAACGAAATACAGCGCCTCTGTCCGCGCAGGGTTGAGCACCGCCTCGATCGAGGCCCGGCCAGGATTGGTGATCGGTCCCTTGGGCAGGCCCGTCATGGCATAGGTGTTGTAGTCGTTCACGTCGGCGATTTCGGACTGGCGGATCCGCCGGCCGAGCGGCTTGCCGCGCGTGATGGGATAGATGATCGTCGGATCTGCCTGCAGCATCATGCCCTTGCGCAGCCGGTTGGAATAGACACCTGCAATCATCCGGCGCTCGGAAGGCTTGCCGGTTTCCTTTTCGACGATGGCGGCCAGTGTCACCGCTTCGTGCGGCGTCTTGACCACCGTGTCGGGCGATCGATTGGGCCACAGCTCGGTGATGGTGTCCTGCATCGCCTTCTGCATCCGGAGCATCACCGCGATGCGCTTTTCGCCGCGCTCGAAGCTGTAGCTCTCCGGCAGCAGCGAGCCCTCTTCGGGCACCGGTACCTCGCCGGTCAGCAGCGGCTCGCGCATCAGCTTTTCCTGCACCAGGATGCTGGGCATGCCCTCGGGCACGGTGACCATGCGCAGCACGACCTCTCCGCCCTGCAGGATGCTGAGGATCTGCGCATTGCTGGCACCTTGCGGGATGACGAACTCACCCGCCTTGATCGGATCGCTACTGCCGAATACCTTCGCCCGGTTGAGGAACGCGCCGGCCGAGGTGATAGCGCCCTCATCCTCGAGCACCTGCGCTGCCCGGGCGAGCGAACTGCCCGACGGGATGACGACCGCAAGTTCCTGCTCTGCGGGGCCGGACGCGGTCCAGCCCCAGTAGAAATTGCCCCCGATCAGCAGGACCAGGGCCGCAGCCCCGGCAAGTACGATGCATCCCAGGCGGCGCAGCATGATTGGCTCAGACCGCCTTCATGACGAGGCTGGCGTTGGTGCCGCCGAAACCGAATGAGTTGTTGAGCACGGCCTTGACCTTGCGCTCCTTGGCCTTGTGCGGGACGAGGTCGACACCGATGCAGTTCTCGCTGGGGTTATCCAGGTTGAGCGTCGGCGGGACGATCTGGTCACGCATCGCAAGCACGCAGAAGATCGATTCGACCGCGCCCGCGCCGCCCAGCAGATGGCCGATCGCTGACTTTGTGCTGCTCATCGACAGCGTTTCGATGGCGCTGCCGAACAGACGGCGCACCGCGCCCAGCTCCAGCTCGTCTCCGAGCGGCGTCGATGTGCCGTGCGCGTTGATGTAATCGATGTCCTCGAGCGCGAGGCCCGACTTGCGCAGCGCCATTTCCATCGAGCGGAACGCGCCCGATCCTTCGGGGTGCGGCGCGGTGACGTGATAGGCATCGCCGGTCAGCCCATAGCCGATCACCTCGGCATAGATCTTCGCACCGCGCGCCTTGGCGCGTTCATATTCCTCCAGCACGACGACGCCCGCGCCTTCGCCCATGACGAAGCCGTCGCGGTCCACGTCATAGGGCCGGGATGCCTTTTCGGGCTGGTCGTTGAACTGGGTGGACAGCGCGCGTGCCTGGGCAAAGCCGGCGATGCCGATCGGGCAGATCGCGCCTTCCGCGCCACCTGCAAGCATGACATCGGCATCGTCGAGCGCGATCATCCGTGCGGCATCGCCGATCGAGTGCGCGCCGGTCGAGCAGGCGGTGACGACCGCGTGGTTGGGGCCCATCAGCCCGTATTTGATGCTGACCTGACCCGAGATCAGGTTGATCAGGCGCCCGTGCACAAAGTGCGGGCTGACCCGGCCGGGCCCCTTGGCATCGAGTACCAGCGATTCGCTGGCGATGCCGGGCAGTCCGCCGATCCCCGAACCGATCGAGCAGCCCGCACGAAAGCGCTCCTGCTCGGTCATGTCGGTGAGGCCTGCGTCCTCGAGCGCCTGGCCGGCGGCATCGATCCCGTAAATGATGAACGGATCGACCTGGCGCTGTACCTTGTGATCGACGCGCAGGTTGGGATCGAAGCCATAAGCATGGTCGGCAGGCTTGACCTCACAGGCAATGCGGCACTTGTATTCGCTGGCATCGAAACGGGTGATCGGTCCGGCGCCCGAGCGGGCAGCGATAAGGTTGGCCCATGCCGTCTCGACATCCGCTCCCAGCGGCGTGACCAGTCCCAGACCCGTTATGACTACGCGGCGCATACGCCTTCACTCCTGCATCTCTTTGGTGCGGTCTTCAGCCCGGACTATCACGGGCCGCAGACCGGAACGAAAAATGGCTTCCCCCGTCGCAGTGCGACAGGCGGGGAAGCCATCTGATCTTCACATGGTCGCCATCTGCATCATGGCGACGCTGCCCGCCTGCATCCGCGGGTGCGGTGTCAACGGACTCAAAGGGCTCAGCCCCTGTTTCAGCCGCGGATCAGCCCTTGTGGCTGTCGATGTATTCGATGGCATCGTTGACGGTGCTGATCTTCTCGGCGGCGTCGTCGGGAATTTCGACCCCGAATTCTTCCTCGAATGCCATCACCAATTCAACGATATCGAGGCTGTCAGCGCCCAGATCGTCGATGAAGCTTGCGTCCTCGGTGACCTTCTCTGCTTCCACGCCGAGATGCTCGATCACGATCTTTTTAACGCGGTCCCCAGTTTCACTCATTCAGAGTTCCTTCAATTATGTGTCAAATGGATGTGCGAACGTAAATACCCGCCCGCCCTAATGCCGGTTTTGGTCGCTGGCAAGAGGCGGGCGCAGGCAAACACCGTGCATGCGACGTATCGCCATCTCGCAGCGAGGGGTTACAACATGGCCATGCCACCATTCACATGCAATGTCTGGCCGGTGACATACCCAGACTCGCGGCTGGCAAGGTACACCACGGCCGCAGCGACGTCATCACCTTCGCCCAGTTTGCCAGCGGGAATTCGGCCCAGCAACGCGGTCTTCTGCCCCTCGGGCAGCACCTCGGTCATGGCAGAAGCGATAAAACCAGGAGCCACGCAATTGACGGTAATGTTGCGGCTGGCCAGCTCTGCTGCCAGCGCCTTCGACATGCCGACAAGACCGGCCTTGGAGGCGGCATAATTGGCCTGCCCTGGATTGCCGGTGGCCCCCACGACGCTGGTGATCGATATCATCCGCCCGAAGCGTGCCTTCATCATCGGCTTGGCAGCGGCGCGGCACAGGCGGAAGGCGGCCTCCAGATTGACCCGGATGACATCGGACCATTCCTCGTCCTTCATCCGCATCGCGAGGTTGTCGCGGGTAACACCGGCATTGTTGACCAGGATGTCGAGCCCGCCCAGCGCCTCGACAGCGCGCGGCACGAGGCCATCGACCGCAACAGGATCGGACAGGTCGCAGGCAAGCGTCACATGGTCGCCGCCCAGTTCGGCAGCGAACGCCTCGAGCTTGGCCGCATTGCTGCCCGACAGCGCCAGCCGCGCACCATGCGACGCAAGCCCGCGTGCGATCGCCGAGCCGATGCCGCCGCTGGCGCCTGTGACAAGGGCGGTCATGCCTGTAAGATCGAACATTGGGGTCTCCTCAATTCATGAACAATAACCCACCCCCGCTCGGCCTGAGCCTGTCGAAGGCCACGCAATATGGTCAGCTTGGACGCGGGACCTTCGACAAGCTCAGGTTGAGCGGAGATGGTGAAAAATTTACACAGCCTCCAACAGGCTCTCTATATCGCGCATGTCGACCAGGCTTTCGCTGGTCACATCCTCGACGATGCGCTTGATCATCGGCACGAGCACCTTGCCGCCCACCTCGATGAAATGACCGACCCCGGCCGCATGCATTGCGATGACGGATTCTCGCCAGCGCACCATCCCGGTGACCTGCTCGACCAGCAGCGCACCGATTTCCGCCGGATCGCTCACCGGCGCCGCGGTGACATTGGCGAACAGCGGGACGATCGGTTCACGGATTTCGGTTTCGGACAGCGCGCCGGCCATCCGGTCGGCAGCGGGCTGCATCAGCGCGCAATGGAAGGGCGCCGACACCGGCAGCATCATCGCCTTGCGCGCGCCCAGTTCCTTGGCGATCGGCAGGCAGCGCTCGACCGCGCTGGCATGTCCTGAGATCACCGCCTGGCCGAACGCGTTGTCGTTGGCGACAGCGCACACCTCGCCCTCAGCCGCCTGCTTGGCGGCCTTCACCGCCTGGTCGAACTCGATGCCGAGCAGCGCGGCCATCGCGCCGACGCCCACCGGTACCGCCGCCTGCATCGCCTGTCCGCGAATCTTCAGCAGCCGCGCGGTCGTAGCCAGATCGAACGATCCTGCGGCACACAATGCGGTGTATTCGCCCAGGCTGTGCCCGGCGACATAGGAAAAGCGCACCGGGCTTCCCGACCCCGCCTCATGCTGCAGCGCGCGCAACGTGGCGATGGCGTTGGCCATGATCGCCGGCTGCGCGTTCTCGGTGAGTTGCAGTTCGTCGGCATCGCCCTCGCACATCAGCCGGAACAGGTTCTGGCCGAGCGCGTCGTCGACCTCCTGGAAGACCTCGCGCGCCTGGATGCTCGATGCTGCGAGCTCCTTGCCCATGCCGACCTTCTGGGTGCCTTGCCCGGGAAAAATGAATGCGCGTGTCATGATCCTGCTGTCCCTCGCCCCGATCTGGTCCGTCGCTGCCAAGACCCCCCGGTCTTGCGCGACAAGCGCCGCCCGTTATCCCCGTTGCCGCAGCGTTGCAAGGTGCTTGCGGGCGGTTAATCGATCACTTAACACCTTGGCATGGAAGATACGCTTTTCTCCCAACGCCTTCAAATGGTCTGTCGTGAGAGACTGGCCAGCGCAGGCTCGCTGACCGGATTGCAGCGGCTTTCGGGCGGTGCCAGCATGCAGAGCTGGCGCTTCATATGGGGAGACGAGACGCTGATCCTGCGGCGGATGCCCGAGGGCCTGAGCGGCGACGAAGCCGCAATCGAATCCGCGAGCCTGTCGCTGGATGGCCAGGCTGATGTGATCGAACGCGCGGGCGAGTTTGGTGTGATGGTCCCGGCGGTGCGCGCGCGCCTTCGACCGGAAGACGGGCTCGGCGAGGGCTTCATCATGGCCTGCGCGCCCGGTGAGGCGCTGCCGCAGGTGCTGTTGCGCGATCCCGCCTATGCGTCCGCGCTGGAGGGCCTGCCGCGCCAATGGGCCGAGCAAATGGCAGCGATCCACGCCATACCGCTCGACCGGCTCCCATCCGAACTGGCCTGTCGCAGCCCCGCCGAGATGCTGGGCGAGCTGGAGCAACGCTGGCGCGCGCTGGGCGGAGTATCTCCGGTCTATGCGCTGGCCTTTGGCTGGCTGGAGCGCGCGATGCCCCATCCTGTCCAACCAAGGCTGTGCCATGGCGATTTCCGCATGGGCAACCTGTTGGTCACGCCCGACGGCTTGTCCGCGGTGCTTGACTGGGAGCTCGCCCATCTGGGCGATCCCGTGCAGGATCTCGCCTTCGGCTGCATCCCCAGCTGGCGCTTCGGTCGCTATGACAAGGTGCTCGGCGGGTTTGCCCAGCCGCAGGATATGCTGGCGTATTATGAGGCGATGACCGGCACGCAGGTCGACCCTGCGCGGTTCCGGTTCTGGCTGGTCTATTCATGCCTCTGGTGGGGCGTGTGCTGTCTGATCATGGCGGACATCTGGCGGCGCAGCGATGGCGACGGACCCGAACGGCTGGTGATTGGTCGGCGCGTGTCCGAGGTCGAGATCGACCTTCTGCTGTTGCTGTCAGACGAACTTCCCTCACCCGATGCGCCCATGCTCTGGCCGGAGGTGGCGACCGCGCCGGACAACGGCGTGCCCGGTGCGGCCGCCCTGATCGAGGCGGTCAGCAGATGGATCGACGGGTCCATTGCGGCTGATGCGCAAGGCCACGCCCGGTTCGAGGCGAAGGTTGCCATAAACGCGCTGGGAATGGCTGCGCGCGATGCTGCCATGGGCCCGGCGTTCGCCGCCCGGCAACGCCAGCGTCTGGCGGATATCGGTCAGGATAGCGATGCGCTCGCAGCGTTGCTGCGCCGCGGCCCTCGTACGATCACCGCGAGCGTTCATGACCACCTGCGGCATCTCGCGGTGGAAAACTGCCTGATTGACCAGCCGCGCTATGCCGGTCTCAAGATGGCGCGCAGCCTTTGGAGCCGGCCTGGCTGAACGCCCCGCCTACCCCGGCCACAAAACAGCCTCGACATCAAGTTTCTGCTTAACGCTCGTGGCGCGCGGTCGTTAATGCTCGTGAAGAGTTGATTAAGGACGATTGGGCTCAACCGATGGCGGAACAGCAGGCAGCGCGCGGCAACTTCAGGGACCGGATGAAGCTGGCTGCTTCCATCCTCGCTGGCCAGTCCAAGCTCGAGGAAGATGCGGTTGGCGAAGACTCCGTCTTCGAAAACATCAGCAAGCTCCAGTATCTCAAGGTTTTCTCGTTCCTCGAACAGGTCCAGCTTGATCCTGTCCCTGATCATTACCGTCTGGCGTGGGAGTATCTCAACGGCGGCAATATGATGCTGCGCGACGCGGTCAACCGCAAGCTCGATGCCAATGGCCGCCTCTCGGCCGAAATCGTCGCGGAAATTCTCGACGAGTGCGAAGGGCAGATGAAGGTCAAGGACCTCAACGCGCTGGTCGCCGAAAGCGAGTCGCTGCTCGCCGGCGGCTTCAAGACGCTCAACAAGAGCGGCAAGGAAAGCCAGGCCTATGCCGAGGTGCTGCAATCCCGGCTCGATTGGATGCGCGATCTCGATCCCAGCGACCAGGCCGACATGCCGATCGAGGCGCAGTTCAAGGCGCTGCTCAAGATCACCACACAGATGCTGCAATCGACAAAGAAGGCCAGCGAAAGCCTCGACCAGAGCACCAGGAAGCTCAGCCAGATGCGCAACCGCCTCGACGAGGCGAATGACAAGGCGCAGCGCGACCAACTCACCGGTCTGCCCAATCGCTGGGCTTTCGAGCAGCAGTTCTCCGCCGCCACCATCCGCGCCAAGGAGCGGTTCGAGCCGCTCTCGGTGGCGTTCATCGATATCGATCATTTCAAGCTGGTCAACGATACGCATGGACACGAGGCGGGAGACCGCGTGCTGCAACTCGTCGCCAAGACGCTCGACCGCTTCGGCCGCGGCAATTGCCATCTGGCGCGGCATGGCGGAGAGGAGTTCGTCATCGTTCTGGAAAACACCAGTACCGCAGAGGCCAAGCAGCAGATCGATGCCGTCCGCGAGGAGCTGGCCGAGCGCTCGCTGGTCAACAAGGATAACGGCCAGTCGATCGGCAAGGTGACGTTTTCTGCCGGCATCGCGCCGTTCAATCCTGGCGAACCCAACCGCCAGGTGCTGCGCAATGCCGACGCCGCCCTGTATGAGGCCAAGAATTCCGGCCGCAACAAGGTGGTGATCTTCGGCGCCTCCAACTGACACGGAAACTTTGCGACATGCCCCTTTTTCTCGTCACCACGCTTGCTTTCTTCAAGGCTTTGGGTATTAGCCCGCGCTTGCCTTCGGACGACTGATCGTCCCTGGGCATTTGAAGAAAGCCGGAGGGGTGCGTTGCATGGTGCGCGCATCAGCGATCGGCAGATGAGTAAAGGAAGCCAGCACATGCCGCTTTACGAGCATGTTTTTCTGGCGCGTCAGGACCTTTCGCAGGCCCAGGTAGACGCGCTGGCAGCAACAGCCACCGAGATTGTCGAACAGAACGCGGGCAAGGTCACCAAGACCGAGACCTGGGGTCTGCGCAACCTCGCCTACAAGATTCAGAAGAACCGCAAGGCGCACTTCGTGATGCTCAACATCGAGGCGCCCGCCGGCGTCGTCGCCGAGCTGGAACGTCAGACCTCGATCAACGAAGATGTCATCCGCTATCTGACCGTGCGCGTCGACGAGCTGGAAGAAGGCCCGTCGGTGATGATGCGCAAGCAGGACCGCGAACGTCGCCCCCGCCGCGACCGCGACGCTTGAGCCAGGAAGGATAAAGACACATGGCACGCCCATTTTTCCGCCGCCGCAAGTCCTGCCCGTTCTCGGG
>JBKBTF010000071.1:0-14839 GCA_046291395.1 Blastomonas sp.
GCTCGTAGATCGGCATCACGCCCGCCAGCAGCGACTCGATCTTGCCCGGGTCCTTGTCGACGCACACCACCTCATGCCCGAAATCGGCAAAGCAGGCGCCCGATACCAGGCCGACATAGCCTGAACCAATCATTGCAATCTTCATGTCAGGAAATGCTCCAGAGCGTTCAGCGCGCGTCTAGGCGGCGTCAAACGTGGCGTCAAATATTCAAACGCGACCGCTCGACCTGATCAATCGACCCGAGCAGCAAACTGGGCTTCGGTCGGTCGCCGACGACGCAACGCAGATGACCGGGGACCGAAGTTGCCGTGATTGGAAGATGATCCATGGCAGAGCACGGTCCGTCGAAGCGCCCGCCCAAGACCCGCCCAGCCTGACCATTGCAATGCATCCCATCCATCGAGCCTGGACAATCCGCTTGCGGTGAAGTGAGGTTGATTATCATTCTGCAGGCGTTAAAGGCTGCCACGGCTGAAACTCGCTTGCGGTACCTTATGAGCAAGCATGTTCAACTGCGCGATGTGATTAAGGATTGACGGTGGCAGAATTTTCTCTCCAGCACTCGCGCGAGGATCGCGCCTTCGTCATCCTGTGTCTTTTTCTGCTGCTTGTTGTTTTTACAGGTGGCGGATCGCGGGCGGACATCCAGTCGCTGGCAATCCTGCGGCCCGTAGCGATCGCCATGACGGCCTTCGGTCTGCTTACGCTCGGCCGCAAACACCTGCAGGACTACAAGGCACTTCTCGTCGGCGCGGCCGTTATATTCATCGTCGCGGCGCTGTATCTCGTACCATTGCCTCCGGCTATCTGGGGAATTTTGCCCAGCCATGCGGTCGTACTGGAGGTGGATCGGTTGGCCGGTCTCGGCAGCGTCTGGCGCCCTCTGGCACTGGCACCGGACGAAGCCTGGAACAGTGTGATGAGCCTTTTCGTGCCGCTGGGCGTGCTGCTCGTCGGCGTGCAGATCGGTCCGCAGCGCCATGTCCATCTCGCCTGGTTCGCTGCAGCGCTGATCATGCTCTCCGCGATCGTGGCGGGCTTGCAGCTTGTGTCACCGGGTACATCTGCGCTTTACCCTTATCGCATCACGAATGACGGCATGGCCGTTGGGCTGTTCGCCAATCGCAACCACCAGGCCACCATGCTTTCGTGTCTGCTGCTGTTGTTGATGGCGCTCGTATCCACTGGCAGCAAGGTGTTTCGTCACTACCAGATTCGCGCGATCATTGCCTTTGTTGTGGGCGGACTGTTCGTGATCCCGCTGATCCTCGTAACCGGTTCGCGCGCAGGGGTGCTGACCATGGTTGTCGCGCTGGCCCTGTGCCCTCTTCTGTATGTCGGACCGGCAATGCTGGCCCGGGGAAGGACCGCGGTGCTGCGCATAAGCCGCAGTTGGGCCTTCGCAGCCATGGCCGGAGCAGTGGTGTTCGCGATCGTCGCAACCCTCATGCTGGGTAGCAGCACTCCGGGTATCGCTCACTTCCAGTCCAGGCTGTCAGGCGATCTGCGGGTTTCGCTGTGGACCAGCGCGATCGACATGATGGGCACTTATATGCCTTTTGGATCGGGGCCGGGATCGTTTGTCGATGTCTACAACATCTATGAACGCCAAAGCCAGTTGTCGCCGCAATACGCCAATCATGTGCACAACGACTGGCTCGAGATCGTGCTGACCACCGGAATCTTTGGCATCCTAGCGCTGGTCGTGGCCGTGGTGGCCTGGGTTCGCCGCGCACTTGCCGTGCTGCAGGGCGGACGCACGAACACAGGGTTGTTGCACCGGCTGGGACTGGGGCTGGTTTTGATTATTGCGATCGCGAGTTTTGTCGACTATCCGATCCGGGTTCCGATGGTCGCATCGCTCCTGGCGCTGGCCGCGATTTGGGCTTGCATGGCTAGGTCACCTGATCAAAACCGGTCAGTACAATAAACTGGATGCAGACTCGCTTTTCCTTTATGAGCCCCCTTGGCTTAAAACATGGGCATTTTATGACATTCAGGATTCCCGTTTTAACGTTGCTGCTCCTCCTGTCAGCATGCGCTCAAACGACCATGGCCACATCGACGGGAACATCGGATGTCCAGATACTCGCCGAGGCCGATCTGCCCCCGCCAGTTCCTGGAGATATCGTCGGCGTTACACGACCTTATTTCATTGGTCCGTTCGACAAGCTCATGATCGATGTCTATGGCGTTCCGGAACTGAGCGCCAGAGCGGTGCAGGCCGATGCGTCGGGTCGGATATCATTTCCGCTCGTCGGAACCGTAGATGCCGCCGGCAAGACGCCTGAGCAACTGGCCGCCATCCTCGCCGAAGGACTGCGTGCCAACTATATCCGCAACCCGCAGGTTCAGGTCAATCTTACAGAAACGGTCAGCCAGACCATCACGGTGGATGGCCAGGTGAGAGAGCCAGGCATATTCCCTGTTGTTGGCGAGATGACGCTCATGCGTGCGATCGCGCGTGCGCGCGGCACAACCGAATTCGCCAAGCTCCAGGACGTGGTTGTGTTCCGGACGGTCAACGGCCAGAAGATGGCTGCGGTCTACAATCTCAAGGCCATCCGGCGCGGGGTCTATGGAGACCCCGACCTGTATGCCAATGATGTAGTGGTCGTGGGTGACTCGAAATCGACGCGGGCGTTACGCGATGTCTTGACGTTCCTCCCCGCGCTTGCGGCCCCGATTGTGTTGCTCTTACAAACCAATTGAGAACTCGCCAGCGTGATGTGACGGTCAACCTCGCGAATTCAGACTTTTATATTGATGGGTACCCCAGGTGAATGCGATTATCGAATATTCGGAAAGCGCCAGCTCCAACGCGTCGCTGAACCAAGGCCAGATGCAGGACGTGCGCATGGCGCCGCCCATCCTTCTCCAGTACTATCAGATTGTCCGCCGCTGGCTTTGGATGATCCTGGGGATACTTGCGGCCTCGCTGGTCGTGGGCTTTCTTGTCACGATGCTCGCCACCCCGCAGTACACTGCCAAATCGCGCATCGAGATCAGTCGCGACATGAAGAATGTCACGAAGGTGGAAGGCGTGGAATCCCGCGAATCCGGGCGCGACCTCGAATTTTATCAGACTCAATATGCGATGCTGGAAGCGCGTTCGATTGCCGAGCGAGTTGCCAAGGACCTCAACCTTGCCAGCAACGGCGATTTTTTCGCGGCGCATGGCGTGGAATTCGAATCCGGCTCGGCGTTTTCTCAGCAAGGCGGCATCGCCTCGCAGTCCGGTGAGCGCAGTCAGCGTGAAGACCAGGCCGTCGCTCTGTTGCTGGGCTCACTTGAAATCGCCCCGATTCGCGGATCTGCGCTGGTCGATGTCGGGTACGAAAGTGCCGACCCCAAATTGTCCGCACAGATAGCGAACGCCTGGGTCGATCAGTACATCCAGGCAAGCATGGATCGTCGTTTTGCATCCACGGCCGACGCTCGCCAGTTTCTTGAGCGGCGGCTCGACGAGCTGCGTGTGCGTCTGGAAGTGGCTGAGCGGCAACTTGCAGATTACGCTTCCAACCGGGACATCATTTCGCTCGAGGGCGTCGAGGGGGCCGATGGCAACACCCGGCCCGGCCAGACGCTGGCCGAAGCCAATCTCAGTGCGCTCAATGCCGGTCTGGCACAAGCCACTGCAGACCGCATTCTGGCGCAAAGCCGCGCTTCGAGCCAGGGACGTGGTGCTTCGGCCGAGATCGTGAACAACCCCACGATCACGGCGCTGAGAGAGAGCCGGGCGGAAGCGCAGTCTGAATATTCCAGGCTGATGGTGCAGTTCGAACCCGGTTATCCTGCGGCCCGTGCCTTGGCGGAGAAGATCAAGAGCCTCGATGCCAATATCGCGTCTGAGGAACGGCGCATCCGCAGCGTACCGAGCCAGGAACTGGCTCAAGCCATACAGCGCGAGGCACAGCTCAGGCAGAGCGTCGAGGGCCTCAAGTCCACGCTCAACAGCGAGCGTGGCGCGATGATCCAGTTCAACATTTTCAAGCGCGAGGCCGACACTACCCGACAGCTCTATGATAGCCTGTTGCAGCGCTACAAGGAAATCGGAGTGGCAGGGGTCGAAGCCAACAACATTTCGGTCGTCGATCGGGCGAAGCCTCCCAAGGCCCCGTCCTCGCCCAAGCTGGTCGTCAATTTGGCGCTGGCGCTGCTGATAGGCCTGCTGATTGCTGGCGTTGCCACCTTCACATTCGAGCAGATCGATGAAGGTATCCGCAAGCCCGACGATGTTGCTCGCCTCCTCAATGTTGCCCTGTTGGGCAGCGTTCCGGAGCTTGATGACGACGTACCCGTGCTCGACCAGATGGCTGATGCCAAATCGGCCGCTGCGGAGGCGTATTTCAGTACGCTTTCGAACCTGGCGTTCGCTACCGATCACGGGGTGCCGCGCTCGTTCATGGTAACCAGTGCCGCACCTGCAGAAGGCAAGAGCACGTCCAGTGCGGCCCTGGCCCTCACCCTGGCGCGAACCAAGCGCAAGGTGCTGCTGGTGGATGCCGACATGCGCTCTCCCAGCGTCCACCATCTGCAGAACATGACCAATGGCGCAGGGCTCAGCACCTATCTGGCCGGCGATAACAACTGGCTGGCCAATGTTCAGCATACCGACAAGCCCAATATGTCCATTCTGGCAGCCGGGCCGACGCCGCCAAGCACCGTCGAACTGCTCAGTGGCGATCGGATGCGCAATCTGATCACCGAAATGCTGGAACATTTCGATCATGTGATTTTGGACTGTCCGCCATTGCTTGGGCTGGCGGATGCGCCCTTGCTGTCGCAGACGGTCGAAGGATGCGTTTTCGTGGTCCAGGCCGGCCGTATCGCACCGCGCGGCATCAACTCGGCGCTTGATCGGCTGCGCTCGGCGCATGCCCGCTTGCTCGGTGTGGTGCTGACCAAGCTCAGCGAACGTAATGCCCAATATGGCTATGGTTATGGCTATGGCTATGGCTATGGCCATAGCGACGACCAGGATGCAGAGACGCGAAAAACCGATGAAGCATAAATCGAAAGCGACTGCGAAATCGACGCCGTCGCAGGATGTCCTGGTGCGATCGAAAGCTGGAAGATTTCTGGTCGTTCTGGGCGCGGTGGTCGCCGCCGGATTTTCGATCGCGCATGCCAGTTCGATGGCTACGCGGGCCAAGAATCCGCAGATTGCCCTTTCGACGATGCCGGACAACGCGATAGCGCTTGCAAGCCGGGCCGATCTGATGCTGCTGCAAGGCAAGGATGACCCTGACTGGACGGAAATCCAGCGTCTGGCGTTGTCGTCATTGCAAGAACAGGCGCTGAACCCCCGCGCGGCCCGGCTGAATGGAATGGCGTTGCTTGCCAAGGGCGATGCCGAGGCAGGGCGCGCCCACATGCTGCTCGCGCAACGTCTGTCGCGCCGTGACCTTCCGACCCAGCTTTGGTTCACGCAAAAATGCGCGGCGAACAACGACTTTCCCTGCGCCATGCGCCACATGGACACCGCGCTCAGCACCAAGGGGGGCGGTTTCACCTTGCTGTTTCCGATCCTGAGAGCAGGTCTGGGCGACCCCGCCTTCCAGCAGGCCTTGAAGCCTTATTTTCGCGAAGGGCGTCTTTGGATGCCGAAGTTCATCGTCGACAGTGCCCAGACCGACCAGGTGGCCGAGCTGGCACAGGCAATGCATGTGGCTGGATCCTACCCCAAGGACGCCGAATATCAGGCCGCTGCCACGCTCGTTCTGGGTAGGTTGCAGCAAACCAGGGACTATGCAGAGATCCCGAGGTTTGCCCGGTTGATGGGACCCGGAGTGTCCGCAATGACCACCAGCGCGGCCTTCACCCTGCCCAATATCAATCCGGATATGGTCCCGTTGAGCTGGGAAGTGATGACGAATCCTGCGGCGGTCGTGGCCTTTGAACGCCAGGCCAATGGTGACGATTTCATCCTCGCCGCTCGGGTTGATCCTGCGAACCGTGCCACGATAGCGCGCAAGCTGATGTTCATGCCGCCCGGCGTCTATCGCACCAGCTTTGCCGGCGAGATCAATCGTGAAGCCACCGCTGCGGCTGCAGGGCTCACTGTCTCCTGCCTGAGCAAAACCAATCAGGTCGAGGTAGCACAAGTGCCTCTCAATCGCGCGCGGGGCAAAACAGCGGTGCGCGACATCCAGATCGGCTCCGACTGCACCGCCCAGATGGTCGAGATTTTCCTCACCGGCGGCAGCTCCGATGATGGCGCGACGATCCAGGTCAACCGGGTCAGTCTGAAAAAGCTCGATAGCCGAACCGTCGGTGACGCTGTAAATTCGCCTGATATTTCCGAAAGCCCCCCATCAAACGCTCGTATAGACTAATCTTGGTCAGGCTCGCTTGAGGATGAAAAGCCGAAGCGTTTTCGCGCTGCCGGCATATCGCCCCGAGCAAGCGGCTCCCCGCTGCGATCTGGCCCGGTCCAAATTCAATTAGGGAAAAAGACATGGAAGCGGCAAAGCCAGAAAACGTGACCGTGGTCGGATTGGGCTATATCGGCCTGCCTACCGCTGCGCTCATCGCCAAGTCCGGTTTCATGGTCACCGGCATAGATGTGAACGCGTCGGTCGTCGATACGGTCAACAGCGGCGGCATCCATATCGAGGAAGCGGATCTGGATGCCGTGGTGCAGGAGGTCGTGGCTCTGGGCAGGCTGCGCGCTTCGGTGGACACGTGCCCCAGCGACATATTCATGATCGCGGTGCCGACACCGATCACCGATACCAACGCGCCCGATGTCAGCTTTGTGATGAAGGCAACAGCCGCGATTGCTCCGCATCTGCGTCCGGGCAACCTGCTGATTCTTGAATCGACCGCCCCCGTCGGCACGACCGAGAAGATGCGCGATCTCCTCGGCCAGTTGCGTCCGGACCTCGGCATGCCAGGGGTCGGCGGCGGGAACCCCGATATCAATATCGCCTATTGCCCCGAACGGGTGCTTCCCGGCCGCATTCTGATAGAACTGGTTGATAATGACCGCTGCATCGGAGGAATCACTGCGGATTGCTCTGCACGGGCCCAGGCTTTCTACCAGACTTTCGTAAAGGGCGCCTGCATCACCACCACAGCCAGAACGGCCGAAATGGTCAAGCTGGTCGAGAACAGCTATCGCGACGTCAATATCGCTTTCGCCAACGAGTTGTCGCTGATCTCCGACAGCCTGGGTGTCAGCGTCTGGGAGGTCATCAACCTGGCCAACCGGCATCCCAGGGTCAACATTCTTCAGCCCGGACCCGGTGTCGGGGGGCATTGCATCGCTGTCGATCCCTGGTTTCTGGTCGATAGCGACCCCGCCAACAGCCGCCTCATCCGGACCGCGCGCGAGGTCAACCTGCACAAGACGGAAAAGGTCATCGCAGATGCCACCGCTCTTGTAAAAAGCCACCCGAACGCCTCTGTCGCTTGCCTGGGCCTGGCCTTCAAGCCCAATATCGACGATTTCCGGGAAAGCCCGGCTTTGGAAGTGGCCTTGGCCCTTGCCAGGGAATTTGGACCCAGGATCCAGCTTGTCGAGCCTTTTGCGCAAAGCCTGCCGGATTCTTTTGACGGATCCGGGGCGCGCCTTTCACCCTTGTCGGAGGCCCTGGGTCAGTGTGAGGTGCTGATACTGCTCGTCGATCACGATGTTTTCAAAAGCATTCCGCCCCACGAGCTCTCAGGCAAGACCCTGTACGACACTCGCGGTATCTGGCCGGCCTGAGGAGGCAGACCACCGGTTTGATGCTGGGGCTACTCCTGTCGATCGGTACGGACTTAGATCGGGGGGCGCCAGACCCGGCCCCAGAGGCCCATCTATCGACCGCTGAAAGTGGCCAGGGTCAAAAGGGTGCCCCGGAGATGCGCGGTCAGTAATCCCTTGCCTCACCGGCACTGATACGACCACGTTCGTACCAGCATCAGGCGGCCACTTCCTCGACCATCGCGCATATCCGGTCCACCACCGCCTCGACCTGGGCTGCATCGTCGCCCTCGGCCATCACGCGGATGAGAGGCTCGGTTCCCGAAGGCCGGATGACCAGCCGTCCGCGGCCGCGCAGTTCGTCCTCGGCCTCGGCGATGACCGCTTGCACGCGCGGATCGTCTAGCGGCTGGCCGCCGGAGAAACGCACGTTCTTGAGCAGTTGCGGCACCGGATCGAACACGTGCAGCAGCTCGCTCGCAGGCTTTTCCGCGCGCACCAGCTCGGCCAGCACCTGCAGCGCCGCCACGGTGCCGTCGCCGGTGGTGGCATGGTCGAGCAGGATCATGTGCCCCGATTGCTCGCCGCCGACATTGTATCCGCCCGCGCGCATCGCGCCGAGCACATAACGGTCACCCACCTTGGTGCGGATCAGCTCCAGACCCTGGGCCTTGAGATAGCGCTCCAGCCCCAGGTTCGACATCACCGTGGCGACCACGCCGCCGCCGCGCAGACGGCCCTGCCGCGCCCAGCTCGCGCCGATCAGCGCCATGATCTGGTCGCCATCGACCACCTTGCCCTTTTCGTCGACCACGATCAGCCGGTCGGCATCGCCATCGAGCGCGATGCCGATGTCGGCGCCTGCGGCCACCACACGTTCCTGCAGCGTCTCGACATGGGTCGAGCCGACGCGGTCGTTGATGTTGGTGCCGTTGGGGCTGACGCCGACGGGGATCAGTTCCGCTCCCAGTTCCCCGAAAGCGGAAGGGGCCACCATGTAGGCTGCGCCATTGGCACAATCGAGGACGATCTTGAGGCCGTCGAGTCGCATCTGATGCGGCAGCGACGCCTTGGCCGCATGGATATAACGCCCCCGTGCATCCTCGATCCGCCGGGCGCGGCCAATGCTTGCCGAATCAGCCAGATGCGGCGATCCATTTTCGAGCAGCGCCTCGATCTGCATCTCGTCCTCGTCGGAGAGCTTGAAGCCATCGGGGCCGAAAAGCTTGATGCCATTGTCCTGATAGGGGTTATGGCTGGCAGAGATCATCACGCCAAGATCCGCGCGCATGGATCGCGTGAGCATCGCGACCGCCGGGGTCGGCATCGAGCCAACCAGCACAACATCCATGCCGACGCTGGTGAAGCCGGCGACCAGCGCATGCTCCATCATATAGCCCGAAAGCCGCGTGTCCTTGCCGATGACGACACGGTGCTTGTGGTCGCCGCGCAGGAAATGCGCTCCGGCAGCCTGGCCCACGGACATCGCCATGGCCGCCGTGAGGAAACCGCTGTTGGTGCGTCCGCGAATGCCGTCAGTGCCAAAAAACTTGCGTGTCACGAAGGTGCCTTTCATCTTGCCGTCCTGCAGGCACCTAGCGGATCGGCTGGCGACTTGCCACCCGCCGATTGCCCATCTGCAGGCGGACATTGCGGGCCACAGGTTATTGCGCGTGCTGCTTCGCCAATGTCGCCGATTCCGGCCCGAACAGGGCGGGGTCGATCGGCTCGCCTACCCTGACCTCGCGCCAGGTCACGGTGTTGGCCTTCACCCCGTTATAGAACAATGTCACCTCGCGCGCCTGGAGCCAGCCCGAGGGCAGGGTGATGAAGTCGTCATAATGGCGCTCGTGAAAACCGCGGGGAGTGACGAAGCCCATATAGCGGATATAGTGGCTCTGCCGGTCGATGCCGAACAGCGTTGTTCCACCATCGGGCGAGATCACCCGGATCAGCGCGATCGGGTGACCTGCCACCTCGCGGTCGGGCGCGCGTTCGAGGGTGAAGCCGGTGCCCAGCGCCTCGCGGATGATGCCAAAGCCGAAGTTGCTCGCCCAATAGGCATCGGCCTGGTCCCTGGGCATCACGCCTTTTTCCGTCCAGGTGGTGGTCCCGTCATAGCCGACCTCGAACATCAGCCTGCCGCCCGACTTCGCGGTGATCCGCACCTTGCCATCAGCGCCGTGCGCGGTGGTGCGGTCAGGGTTCATCGCGCGCCACATGCGGTAATCGTCTGCGGTGCTGCGCGGTTCGGCGCTGTCGGGCGCATAGAACACCGCGCTGCCCGCCAGATACAGCGTCGATGGGTTGAGCCAGGCCTCGCCGCCTGCCGCATTCACCGCGCGCTCGAGGATCGCTCGCGCGCTGTCGTCCGGGGCGGCGTGGGCCGGCACGCACGCCAGCCAGAGCCATAGAGCAAACGCCATCCATATCCGTGCCATGATGCCTCCATCGGTCAAGGGATGGACAGTCTAGCAGGTCGCGGGTCAAGCGCAATTTGTCCGGACATTTTGATTGACGATGGCCCCCGCCGTCGCTGTAATGGTCGGCATGAAAGCATTCCTCCTGCTGCTCCTGTCCGGCCCTGCCAGCGCCGCTGGCGCGCAAGGCACGTCGCCCGAGGCGCTGGGCATCTTCACCAACGAGGAGCAGTTTTATTTCGATGGAGAAGCAGGCCGCACGCCGCCACCATGGACCGGGGTCCGCGTCGAAGCGGGCGAGGGGGCAGGGCTTATCTGGAACACCATCGACCGTTTCGGCACGGTGCTGGCGAGCGAGCCAGTGGCAGCATCGCCCGAAGGCTGGCGGATCGGGGACTGCGCGCTCGGTATCAAGAAGGCGGCGGACGCCATGCTGCGCTTCACGCCGCGGGGCCAAGGCTGTGGCGCTCGTGCAGTGCCGCTTCAGATCGACGCTTCCGGCATAACGCTGCGGCTTCCCGATGGCAGCGAAACGCTGCTGCGTCGCGCGCGCCCGTTGGTCTGCTGGCTGACCGTCAGGCGCGATGCGCCCAAGCCTGACGGAAGCGAGGACTGGCTGTTCGAGGGCGGGATGGTGACGCACGATCAGGGCGGGCGGCTGCGGCTGGGCGGCGGTGATACCGGCGCGCCGGAAGCGATCATCCGTATCCGCAATGTGGTCTGGCCGCAGCCGACGCGCAACCGGCCGAGCCTTGTCCTCTATGTCTTCACCCCCGATGACACCGACCGGGCGGTCGCTTATGGCTGGGCCGATCCTGGTGCGGTGCGGGTCGGAATCAACCAGCGCTGGATGCAGGCCAGTTGTACATTGCAGGGAGCAGAATGATGCAGGCACGTCACGCGACAATCGCCCGGACGGGCGGACCCGAAGTGATCGACTGGCAGACCGTCGACGTCCCCGCGCCCGGCCCCGGCGAGGTCACGCTGCGCCAGACCGCGGTCGGCCTAAATTATATCGACACCTATCATCGCCGCGGCATCTATCCGGTCGATCTGCCCAGCGGCCTGGGGCTTGAGGCTGCCGGCGTGATCGAGGCGGTGGGCGAAGGGGTCGAGGGGCTGTCGGTGGGGGACCGGGTCGCGACCTTCGGCCCGGCGCGCGGGGCCTATGCCGATCTGCGCAATGTCGCCGCCGCCAGCCTGTTCAAGCTGCCCGATAATATTTCAGACGAGACTGCGGCTGCGGCCTTGCTCAAGGGCTGCACCACCGAGTTTCTGGTCGAACGCTGCGCCAGGGTCCAGCCCGGCCAGGCGGTGCTGGTCCATGCCGCGGCAGGCGGGGTCGGGCTGCTGCTGGTGCAATGGCTCAAGGCCGTGGGCGCGATGGTGATTGGCACCGTGAGCAGCGAGGCCAAGGCCGCGCTCGCGCGCGAGGCAGGCGCCGACCATATCGTCTTCTACACCCGCGAGGATACCGCTAGCCGCGTGCGCGAACTGACCGATGGTGCGGGCGTGCGCGTGGTGTTCGACGGCGTCGGGCTCGACACCTGGGAAGCCTCGCTCGACAGCACCGGCAAGCGTGGGCTGATTGTGTCCTACGGCAATGCCAGCGCGCCCGTGACCGGGATCAGCCTGGGCGTGCTCGCCACCAAGGGCTCGCTGTTCAACACGCGCCCGACGCTGTTCGACTATTACACCGACCCCGCCGAGCGCGCAGCCGGCGCGGCGCGGCTGTGGGAGATGATCGGATCGGGCAAGGTCAAGGTTACCATCGGCCAGACCTATCCGCTCGAACAGGCGGCGCAGGCGCATCGCGACCTCGAGTCGCGCGCGACGAGTGGGTCGACCTTGCTGCTGCCCTAAGCAACGACAAAACCCTTCCCCTTCAAGGGAGGGGGCCACCGCGCGCTGGTGGATCGATCGTCGTGGCGATCAGCCCGATCTGCATCATGACAGTCCGGTCTCGACCAGCTCGAGCAGTTCGCCCGATGGCCCGCGCACCGTGGCGGCCAGGTTGCCCATATACAGATCGCCATGGCGCAGCACCGGCGGGGTGAGGAATTCCACGTCGAGGTCATCGAAGCGCTCGACCGCCAGCGTGACCAGCGCATTGCCCGGGGGCAGCATGCCGGTATGGGCGGGACGCACCGTCGCTTGCGCCGGATAATCGTCGATCTCGATGATCGGCAGCCGCTCGTTCTGCACCATCGTGATCACCGTCTGGGTTCCGGCGGGCATGCCGAAAGCGGAGTTTATCATCGAATATTCGAGCGTATGGCTGTCGCCTTCGTCGAGCCTGAGCGCGTGACGATACCAGTCGACCGAGGCCATGCGATCGGGGGCGGCAAGGATGACGATGAAGATATGATCGGTCAGGCTGTGCGCCCTGGGCAGGTCGGACGACGGCGTGTCCATCGCGACCTCGTTGAGATAGAGCATCTCGTCACCGCGCCCCAGCACCTGCATGGGGATGAAATAGGGCAGGCCCGCAATTTCCTTGGGCGGTCCGATAACGCGAAAGCCGCTGCCTTCGAGCCGTTCGGGCCAGCCGAACACGTCCTTGACCGTCAGCTCGTACGCCGCCCAGCCATAGGTCCGCGTCGGCCTGAAATCGGGATGATCGGCCTGTTCGACCAGCCGGATAAAGCAATGCGCACCGCTTTGCGGCCGCAGCATCGCATAAGGCGCTCCCGCGCTCGCCGGGCATCCCCAGCTCGCAGCCAGATCGGCGGGCAGCGGGCCAGTCTCTACCAGATCGAGACCCAGCCGCCCCTGATAATCGGCCAGCGATGCGTCGAGATCGGGGGTGACGACAACGCCGCCCAATATGCTGCCATGCTTGATGTGACGGGTCATGTTCTTAGAACTCCGCTGTGCGCTTGCCAAGGAAGGCCGCCAAACCCTCGGCGAAATCGGGTCCGTCGAACGCGTCGGCAAATTGCGCCAGCGTATCGGCGTCGTCCTCCGCCTGGCCTTGAAGAATACGGCTGATCATCGCCTTGCTGGCGCGCACACTATGCGGCGAAACGCCGGCGATGTGAACCGCCAGCGCGTGCGCTGCTGCGGCTGCGTCGTCGGCCAGCTCGTCGATCAGCCCGATGCGCAGCGCGTCGGCCGCATTGATCAGCTGGGCGGTGAACAGGATGCGCTTGGCGGCGGAGGGTCCCACCAGATCGACCAGCAGCTTGGTATCGTGCAGCGAATAGACCAGCCCGAGCTTGGCAGGCGTGATGCCGAACCTTGCCGAGGGCGTCGCGATCCGGAAATCGCACGCCAAAGACAGCCCGCAGCCGCCGCCGATGCAGTCGCCCTCGATCTGCGCGATCACCGGCTTGGGTGCGCGCGCCAGCGTTTCCATCGCGCGGCGGATCGCGGCCTGGTTGCGGGTGCGCCATTGCGGATCCTGCGCGCCTGATCCGAATTCGGCGATGTCCGCGCCCGCGCTGAACGCGCCGGGCCTGCTCGCGCGCAGGATCATCACCCGGACTTGCGGATTGGCCATCGCGCGTTCGATCAGCGGCGGCAGCGCCTCCCACATGCTTTGCGTGAACGCGTTGCGCTTGTCGGCCCGGTCGATGACGAGGTGCGCAATGCGGTTGTCGAGGGTGAGGGAGAGCAACATTATTCTCTCCCTTTACGGGAGAGAACAGACTTGGCTTGGCAGCTTGCTGCCTTAGCAAGTCTTAGAGAGGGCCTCGCGACAAAAGCTCCTGGACGCCCCCCTCTCCAAGTCCGGCTAGGCGCTATGCGCCAAGCCTTCCTTTCCTCTCCCGCAAGGGGAGAGGAGCGGACAACCACCCCGATCACGCCGGCACCGTATCGGCAAAATGGCGGGCGATGGCGCGCCTTGTCGTCACCCAGACATCGCTTCTGCTGCGGACATGGCGGAAGAACTCCTCCAGCGCCCAGATGCGCCCGGGTCGGCCGATGATGCGCAGGTGCAGGCCCAGTGACATCATCTTGGGGTTTCCCTCCTCGCCCTCGGCATAAAGCTGGTCGAAACAGCGCACCGCATAATTGAGCCATTGCGCGGGGGTCAGCGCCGGATCGGTCCACATCTTCATATCGTTGGTATCGAGCTGATAGGGCATGATCACCATCGGCTTGGCCGGAACGGTGTCGCGGTCCCAATAGGGAATGTCGCCCGAATAGTCGTCCATGTGATATTCGAACCCCGCTTCGCTGAGCAGCCGGCGGGTGGCGTCTGTGTGCAGATAGCGCGACAGCCAGCCAAAAGGCCGGGTGCCCGTCGTCTTCTCGATCGAGGCGACCGCCTTGTCGATGAACTCGCGCTCGGTTGTCTCGTCCATCTTGAACTGGTGCACCCAGCGCCAGCCATGGCTGACCGGCTCATGGCCCAGTTCGACAATGGCCTCGGCGATCTCGGGATGGTTCTCCAGCGCCATCGCCGCCACCGTCCAGCTTGCCATGATGTCATAGCGCCTGAGCAGCTTGACCACGCGCGGCGCGCCCGCCTTGATGCCGTAGAGATAGTTGCTCTCGTTGCCGTAATTGCGGATGGCGGATTTGACGTGGACGCCCAGTTCGTCGACCGGCTCCATCCCCCGGTCGCCGCGCGCGATGGTCATCTCGCTGCCTTCCTCGACATTGACGACGACGCTCAGCGCCAGCTTCGCGCCGTTCGGCCAGTCGATCCGTTCTTCTTTCATCATAGCCCCTCCCCTTCAGGGGAGGGGTAAGGGGTGGGGGCGTGTGCGAGCAAGG
>JBKBTF010000007.1:0-100023 GCA_046291395.1 Blastomonas sp.
GCGCGGCGTCGACATAGTCCTCGTCGCGCGGTTCGATCCATTGCCTGCCCTGCGCGCCGGTTTCGCTTTTCCAGAACAGCGCCCGACTCTTGAGGAAATCCATCAGCAAATCCGCAGCCTCGAAGGCGGCGCGGCGGTGGGCGCTGGCGGCGGCGACCAGCACGATCGGCTCGTGCGGCGCCATGTCGCCGACGCGGTGGATCACCAGCACCGCTTCCAGCGGCCAGCGGCTGGCCGCGCCGGTCACAACTTCGCCGATGCCGCGTTCGGTCATGCCGGGATAATGCTGAAGGCTCAAGATGCTGACCTCGCCGCCCTCGCTCGACGGCCGCACCATCCCGGTGAAGCTGACCAAAGCCCCGGCCTGATCCAGCGACGTGCGAAATGCTGCCAGTTCCGCTTCGGGATCAAAGGCCTGCGCCGTTATGCGGATATCGGTTCGCATCTCAGCCGCCGCTGACGGGAGGCAGGAATGCCAGTTCGTCCTCGTCCTCGACCAGCGCGTCGGCATCGACGATCGCTCCGTTGATGGCATAGCGGACCCGGGGCTCGGCCAGCGCGCTTCCCAGAAGGTCATCGCTTGCGCCAAGGATGCCGATCAGATCGCGGATCGCATGCGGTTCGCTCAGGCCGACAGTACGTTCGGCTCCGCCGGCAAGATCGCCCAACCGGCCGAAGAACAGCAATTGTGCCATCGTCCGCGCTCAGCCGCCGGTCATCGACATATGCCGCGCCAGGGCAGGCGCCCCGCCGGGCGCATCGATATGAAAATCATGCCGCTCGGGCTTTCTGGCGATCGCCCGGTCCAGCGCCGCATCGAGCGCGACATCGCTGTCGGGCCCGCGCATCGCGGCGCGCAGATCGACCTGGTCGTTCTGGCCGAGGCACATGAAGATCTGGCCCGTCGCGGTCACCCGCACGCGGTTGCAGTTGGCGCAGAAATTGTTCGTGAGCGGCGTGATGAAGCCCAGCCTGCCACCCGTTTCTGCCACATCGACATAGCGCGCCGGACCGCCGCTGCTGTGGGGGCTTTCGTTCAGCGTCCAGTCCTGCTCGAGCCGGTCGCGCACTGCCGTCAGCGGCAGATAATGATCGAAACGGTCTTCCTCGACCTCGCCCAGCGGCATCACCTCGATCATGGTCACGTCGAAGCCACGACCATGCGCCCAGCCGATCAGCGAGGGCAGCTCGTCCTCGTTCAGGCCTTTGAGCGCGACGGTATTGAGCTTGATCTTGAGCCCGGCGCGGTCGGCCGCGTCGATGCCTGCCAGCACCTGCGCCAGCGCATCGCGCCGGGTCAGTTTGGCGAACAGATCGGGCTGCAAGGTATCGAGCGAGACGTTGATCCGCCGCACGCCTGCGTCGACCAGCGCGCCGGCATGCTGCTTGAGCTGCGTGCCGTTGGTGGTCAGCGTCAGCTCGTCGAGCCCCTGCCCCAGCTCGCGTCCCAGCCGTTTGATCAGTGTCATCAGGTCGCGGCGTACCAGCGGCTCACCGCCCGTGAGACGGATCTTGCGCACCCCGCGCGCAATGAACGCCTGCCCCAGCCGGGCCAGTTCCTCAAGGCTCAGCACCTCGGCCTTGGGAAGAAACTGCATCCGTTCGGGCATGCAATAGGTGCAGCGCAGATCGCAGCGATCGGTCACCGAGAGGCGGACATAGCTGATCGTGCGGGAGAAACTGTCGATCAGGGGGCGGGGCGTTACCAGCGTCATAGGCAAAGGACTACAGCAAGTACAGGCCCCCGCCCACCCTCAATTTCGGGGTTGCTCGGGTGCCGGGGCCTTGTTCGGCACGGGCACGATAAGCGGAGCATGTCGCCAGCGCACCAGCAGCCGCACCAGATCCAGCCCCGAAAGCCCCAGCGTCGCAGTGTTCCTCAACGGATGAACGTTGACCCGCGGCTGCACGGCCAGCACCTCGTCAAGCACCAACTGCACCCGCCCACGCGTGTCGTTGATCGCAGCCAGCGGCGTGACCGAACCCGGCGTGATCCCGAGCAGTTCGACCATCTCGTCGGCACTGCCAAAGCTGAACCTCGCTGCACCGACCATATGCCGCAGCGCGCCCAGATCCACCTGCTTTTCCGCCAGCACCGTCACCAGGTAGAACTGCCCGCCGGCATCCTTGAGGAACAGGTTCTTGGTGTGCGCACCGGGCACGTGCCGCTCCACGGCGCTGCTTTCCAGCACGGTGAACACGGCTTCGTGCTCGACCTGATCGAAGACGATGCCGGCGGCGGTGATGTCGTCGTGCAGGCGGCTGTCGTTGGCCATGCTTGCGTCAGTCCGCCGCCATCGCGAGCTTCTGGAAGAACTGAAGCTGCGGGATGCGCAGTCCGGCATCGCTCGCCTTGGGCCAGTTGCTCACCACCGCGATCACCATTTTCTTTTCCGGAATGATCAGGATTCCCTGGCCGAAGATGCCCTGCCCGCCCCAGGCGCCGCCGGGATAGGTCCACCACTGGTAGCCATAGCCGAAGCCCGGCAGGCCGATGGGTGCCTGTTCCTTGCCGGCTTCGGCAAACCAGCCCTCGGGCACCTGGCCCGCGCCGCCTTCGAGCGCGAACAAGCCCATGCGGGCATAATCCGCCAGCCGGATCGACAGGCAGCAGCCGCCGACATTCTGGCCCGCCGAATCGACCATCCAGAACAGGTCGCCCTCGAACCCGGCGGGCCTGACGATCTTTTCCTCGGCATATTGGGTCAGCGTCTTGCCGGTGGCGCGCTGGACGATCACGCCGATCAGGTTGGTCTCGCCTGTCTTGTACACCCATTTGCTGCCGGGCTCGGCTTCGCGCGGAAGCGTTTTCATATACGCGCTGTTGGGATCCTCGCCCGGGCCGACCGGCACCGACAGCATCTTGACGACATCACTGTTGGGGTCGGTGTAATCCTCGTTCCACTTGACGCCCGAGGTCATCGTCAGGATCTGCTTGACCGACACACCGTCATAGCCGCTGCCCTTGAGCTCGGGCACATATTTGGTCACCGGATCGTCGATCGAGGCGATCAGCCCGTCCTTGACCGCGGCGCCGACGAGGGTCGAGGTGAACGATTTGGCGACGGAGAAGCTTGTCCAGCGGTCTTCTGCACCCAGGCCCAGACCATAGCGTTCGAGCCGCACCTTGCCATCCTGGATCACCATCAGCCCGGCGACATTCTGCGCTGTCATGAACGCCTCGATCTCGGCATCGCTGATGGGCAGATCGGCACCTTTGGGCAGCGCCCGCGGCGTGCCGGCCTTCGCCGTGGTGCCGGGGAATTGCGTTTCCATCGCACGGAAATTCGCAGCGCGCTGGGCATCCGACCAGAACAGGATCTGCGCCCCCGCCGTGCGCACCCGTTCGAGTTCGGCGGGACTCATCTGCCCGATTGCCTTGACCTGGGGTGCCGCATTTTCCTTGGCGACCACAACCCCGCCCGCACCTATCGCCAGCGCGCACGCTGCCGCAAAACTCGTCCAAACCCGCATCACCAAAGTCTCCCTGTCATGATTTCATTGTCGCATGCGCCGCCAGCGCGCGCTCTCGCGCCTGTTTATGCCCGATGCGCTTTTTGGGATAGCCCTTGGCGAACTTGCCCGCAGCTTCGGGATCATGAATGTCCTTGTCGGACAGGCCCGCAAGCTCAGGCACCCATTGCCGGATATAGCCCGCGGCATCGAATTTGTCCGATTGTGTGAGCGGTGCCATGATCCGGACGAACATGTTCGAGTCTACGCCCGAACCTGATGTCCACTGCCAGTTCGTGGCGTTAGATCCGTAATCGGCATCGACCAGCGTATCCCAGAACCACGCCTCGCCCACCCGCCAGTCGACCAGCAGATGCTTGATCAGGAACGATGCAGCGACCATCCGCACGCGGTTGTGCATCCAGCCGGTCGCCCAGAGCTGGCGCATGCCGGCATCGACCAGTGGATAGCCGGTGCGGCCATGCTGCCAGGCTGTGATGTCGTCTTGCACCTCCCGGTCCGACGGATCGCGCCAGGGGAAGGCGTCAAAGCTGTCGCGGGCGTTGGCCTTGCCGTAATCGGGATACTGCATGATCACGTTCTGCGCATAATCGCGCCAGACCAGCTCCTTGAGGAACGTCTCGACCGAGCCGCCGGCATCCATGGTCGCATGCCAGACTGTGGCGGGCGATATCTCGCCGAAGTGCAGGTGAGGAGACAGCCGCGATGTGCCCTCGACCGACGGCAGGTTGCGGCGATCCTCATAATGCTTCGCCTTGTCGAGGAACGCCTCGACCCGCTCGGCAGCCCCCACCTCGCCGGGTGTCCACACCTCACCAAAGCCTGTGGCCCAGTCGGGATTGCTCGGGAGCAGCCTCCAATCGGCCAGCGTGTCGCTTTTCGGCCAGGCCTTGGGCGCGTCCAGCGCAGCGGGCGCGTGCAAGGTTTTGGGCGGCGGCATATGCTGGGCCAGCGCGCGCCAGAACGGGGTGTAGATCTTGTAGGGCTGACCCGCGCCCGTGGTCACCGATCCTGGCGGCATCAGATAGTTGCCGGGATGGCATTCGAGCGCGCACCCCTCGGGTAGAGCGGCCTTGAGCGCCTTTTCGGCATTGCGCCACCAAGGTTCGTAGTGTCGCAGGCAGTGCACCGATGCCGCGTCGGTCTCGCGTGCCAGCTCGGCGATCATGTTTGCCGCCGCGCCCCTGCGCAGGACCAGCCGCGAGCCCAGCTTGCGCAGACCGGCGTCCAGCGCAGTGAGGCTGTGGTGCAGCCACCAGCGCGATGCCCCGCCCATCTTGCGGTGCCTGGGTGTTTCGTCGTCGAGCACGAACACCGGAATCACCGGTCCGGCTTTCGCGGCTTCCACGAACGCAGCCTGATCGGCGAGCCGGAGGTCGCGGCGCAGCCAGACGATGGCGGGGCGGGTCACGGCGTCTCCTTCACATCGACCACCACGGCGAACCGGTCGGCTATCGGCGAACTGTCGAACCGCGCATCGTGCAAGGTCACCCGCTTGCCTCCCGGAATATCGCTGAGCGTGGCATAGGGTATCCGCGCCCAGAACAAAAAGGCCTTGGCATCGGAGCTTTGCGCCGCCGCACGCGCCACCCATGGGCTGGCCATTTTGGTGGCGGCAGCGCCCGGCTGCAGCGTAAGCGCAGGCGCACCCAAGGCGCTGTAGTCGCCTCTGCCGATCAACGCGTCTCCGCGCCACAGCATGTCGCGATGCCAGAACCGCACTGGAACCGCGTTAGCGATCACGAGGTCGGGCGTGATGCCGCGCTGTTCGCGAACGGCGATGGCGGTATCGTTCTCGGCCTTGGCCGAAAGCGCGTAGTTCCCGCCGATATAGAGCAGCGTGACGACAAGCACCGCGTGTGCGGGCCGCTCCCATCCGGGTTTGCCCGCCGCCTCCCGGCGCCGCGACGCCCAAATACCCAGCGGCAGGATCGTCCACAGCACAGCATCGATGATGAACAAGGTGTCGCCATAGAACCAGCGCGGCGAGAAGGGTTCGAGCAGCCGGATGCCATAATTGTTCATGTAATCGAGCGCGGGGTGCGACAACGCCCCGATATAGGCGAGGATCAGCAGCGGGACCGGGCGTACCGGCAGCCGCGACCGGGGTCGCTTTCGCCGTCGCACCTGCCAGCGTTCGAAGGCGACCATCGCCGCAGTCAGCAGGATCGGCAGGATCAGCAGCGCGATCGGGCCATGCGTCCACCCGCGTCGCAACGCCAGCGACTGGGTCCCCAGCACGCTCAGCACCGCATCGATATCGGGCAGGTTGGCCGCGATGATCAGCGTCGGCACCGCTAGCCCGGTCATCCGCTTGAGCCCGGCCTGCCCCAGCGCCCATCCGGCCAGGCTGTGCGTGAAATTGTCCATCCGCGCTCAGTCTTTCGTCGTGGCAGGCACGCGGGCAAGACGGACATTGTCCATCACCGCGCCTTCGCAGGATCTGCGACCATCGGAAGGATCGACCAGTGTGATCGTGCCATTGCCCACCGCATGGCCGGTATCGCTTGCCAGGCTGAAGACGAAGCCGGTGTCCTCGTCGACGCCAATGCCGGTGACGGCGTCGGCATCGATGCAGGCGACTGCGCGCACCAGCCGGTTCAGGCGCCCACGCTGACTGAAATGCTGGTCGAAAACAATGCCGGGCAAGAACCCCAACCCCGGCGTCAGCACCAGCGGCGTACTCAAGGCATTTTCATCGGTCACGGCGCAGTCGGCCAGATTGCGCGAAACCGGTGAAGTGAGCGCAGCCTCTGGGCTACCGCAACCGATCATGTGTTCGCCCAGCACCGCTGCGCCCGCGCTGGTCCCGCCGATCACCGCGCCCTGCGCCAGCCGTTGGCGGATCACAGCGAGCATCGGCGTGTCTTTGCCATCGGGCGCGACCAGCGCAGCCATGATCCGTGCCTGATCGCCGCCGGAAAACCAGATCAGTCCGGCACGCCCGACCTTCGCGACTTCTGCCGGGTCGCTCGCACCGTTTGCCCAGCGCGATTCATCGACATCGCGGGTTTCGGGGTCATCGATCACGGCTATCTGGACAAGCCGGACCCGGCTGGGATCGCCGCCATGCCGCGCGATCGCATTTGCAAAGCGCCTCGCCGATCCGGCGGGCGAGCCCGAGGCTGCGGGGATGATGACGATATCCGGCGCGTCCCCGGGCATCGCCTCGAGCAATGTCCGGTAGACCGCGGCATTGTTATCCTCAAGCGCGCCTCCCACGGCCACCACGGTACCCGTCTCGGCGAACGCGGGCGCGGACACGGCCGCCAGCAATGCTGCGCACAAAATCTTCATGCTGCAGGCCAATCCTCGGTCAGGCCAAGCAATGCGCGCAGATCGGCCAATGCCTGTGCTTCGCCTGTCACCTTGATCGCAGCCATGCCCATGGAGGCGGCAGGTTTGCAGTTCACGCCGAGGTCGTCGAGATAGATGCAGGCCTCAGGCGCGACGTCCAGCGCCTCGCACATCATGGCATAGATGCGCGGGTCGGGCTTGCGGACACCCGCCTTGCTGCTTTCGATGACATGGGCAAACCGTTGCATGATCGCAGCGATCTGCGCGGCACGGGTATCGTCGAACACCATCGCCGACCCTTTGCCCGCGCGGACATTGTTGGTGATGCAGCCAAGCGTGAAGCCCGCAGACTTGAGCGCATCGAGTGCGGCCACCATGCGCGGGCGAACGTCGCCAGCGAGGCAGCTGATGACATCCGCGCCGCGTATCTCCATTCCGAGCGCGCCCGCCTCGGCGGCAAAAGCTTCATCGAACGCTGCGGAATCGATCTCGGCGCGCTCGAACCGCGCCCAGGCGTTATCGTCCGGGTCGGCCGCGTTGATCCGCCGGATGCAGTCGCGCGGAAGGCCGCGCTCGGCTTCGAGCCGGTTGAACGCCTCGAACGGCGACGAGGTGATCACGCCGCCGAAATCGAAAATCACCGCTGAAAAGCTCATGGAACGATGACCAGCCCCGTCTTCGCATCGGCCTTGCCTTCGACCGTTTCGGTGTAGGCGGCAAGCGCGGCGTCGACGCCCTCGCGCCTTTCGATCCCCAGCAGCTTTGGCGCAAGATCGACAAAGCCCAGCCACGCGGCCTCGAGCTTCTGGCGGAAGGTGTCTGGCCCCCAATCACCGACGCGTTTCTCGCTCCGCCCCGGCGCAAAGAACATCTGCCGCGAAGGGCCCGCCATCGCGGTACCGCTGTCGGTGGAATCCCAGTGCGATTTGCCGACGACGATGGAGGCCTTGAGCGCATCACCGAAATGGTTGTGCACGCTGGCGGCAACTTGCGGATTGCCCGCCATATCGACCATGACGCTGGTGACCGAGGCATCCATCTGCGCGACGGCGTCATAGGTCACGACCTCGTCATACAGGCCGAGCGAAGAGACATAGGCCGCGTTGCCCGAACTGGTCAGGCCCACGACCCGGGGACGCTTCGAACGCTGACCAAGAGCATGGACGAGGCCGATTGCGGTCTTGCTCGAAGCGCTGGCGATCAGCACCTGCTCGGCGCCATAATCGCCTTCATCCTCAAGCTGATCGGCGATCAGCCATCCGGTGAGGAACAGGGGGCGGAACACCGGCCAATAGTCATGGTCCTGCGCTCGATAATCGCCCAGCGCATCGATCCGCTGATACTGGTTGTAAATCACCGGCAGGCTTGCACGCCGCGGAGTCATGTCGGTGAAGCCGTGCGCAGTGACCTTGCCCGGCATCAGCACGGCATGGCTTGCCATCGGGAAATAGCCGTAAAGCTGTGTGCCCACCGGCACGCCTTGGTAACCGCTGCGGCTGACGGTGGCAAAACCCCAGACCGGCAACCGTCCCGGCGCATCGCGCTCGGCGAAGAAATCCCAATAGCCCTGATCATTGCCGAACAGCCCCAAAGGCTTGCCGAACACCGCATAGGTCACGTTGTTCGCGGTCATCGCATAAAGGTCGAGCGCAACCTCGACCGCGCCTGCGGGCAGATCGGTCTGAGGCGCATCGACGATCTGCGCGTTGGCGATCTGGTCGCGGTCGATATCGATGGCCCAGCGTTGGGTAGTCATACGTCACTTTCCCTCGTTCATTGGCTCGTTCTCCGGCGGACGCCGGAGTCCAGGAGCGAGATTGCATCACCGACTCCCTGGACTCCGGCTTTCGCAGGAAAACAGGGAAAGATGTTGGGTATCATGTGTTCAGGTAATTCAGCTTCGCGCCGCCGCGCGGCCAGTCCATCTTGACCAGCCTGCCCGTCCCGGAAAGCGTGATCCATGCAGTCTTGAGGTCTGCCCCGCCGAAGCAGATGTTGGTCGTGAACGGATCGTCGGTGGCCACGAATTCGACAAGGTCTCCGGTCGGCGACACCACCGAAATACCGCTCTGCCCGATGGTGGCGACGCAGATGTTGCCCGCGCCATCGACGCCCAGCGAATCGAAAAAGGTATAGCCCGGCGGGCTGTAGAGAAAGGTGCCGCTGGGGCCAAGCAGCCCCTGGTTGAATGCGATCTCGCCGGGCGCGGCGATATCATAAGCCCACAGCTTGCACGTATACGTCTCAGCGACATACAGCGTCTTGCCATCGGGAGAGAGGCCGATGCCGTTTGGATTTTCCATCGGGAAGATGGCTTCCTTGAGCAGCGTGCCATCGGCCTTGGCATAAAAGACGCCGGTTACGTCGCGCTCGCGCTCGCGGGTCTTGCCGTGATCAGTGAACCAGAAGCCGCCGGCGTCGTCGAACACGATGTCGTTGGGGCCGCGCAGGGTGCAACCGAAATCGCCATCCTTGTAGAGTGTCTCGACCGCTCCTGTCTCCAGATCGACTCGCTCGATCCGCCCGCCGGCGTAATCCTGCGCCTGACCGTGCGGGACGAGCAGGCCCGCGCGTTCGATGTAATGAAAGCCGCCATTGTTGCAGACATAAAGCTTGCCGTCCGGCCCGATCGCCGCGCCGTTGGGACCGCCACCCAATTCTGCAATGACCTGTTGGGATCCATCGGGGAGAACCCGGGTAACGCAGCCGCGCTCGATTTCGACAAGCACCACGCTGCCGTCGGGCATCGCCACCGGACCTTCGGGAAAGCGCAAGCCTTCGGTCACCAGCTCCATCCAGAATCCTCCCGCTTACAGTCTTGTCAGTGCGCATCATTGCGGTTGCAGCAACGACTGTCCACCCCGCAAACCGATCCGATGAGCAATCAAAACGACGCTTGAGACAATCGCGATTCGCTCCTAGACGCTTGGCTTTGATGACAGCTTCAGAAAACCTCTCCGTCCGCCGTCCGGCCAGCGATTATCCGCCCGGAAGCATGGCGTTCCCGCACCGGCACCTGCTGGGTATTGCGGGGCTTCAGCCCTGGGAGATCGAGTTCCTGCTCGACGAGGCCGAGCAATGGGTCGACATGAACCGGCGGCCGAGCAAGCATGACGACCGGCTGGCGGGCCTCACGCTGATCAACGCGTTCTTCGAGAACTCGACCCGCACATTGCTGTCGTTCGAGATTGCGGGCAAGCGGCTGGGCGCGGACGTCGTCAACATGCACGCCGCGCAATCGAGCGTGAAGAAGGGCGAAACGCTGATCGACACCGCGGTGACGCTCAACGCGATGCGCGCGGATGCCATCGTCATTCGCCACGGCAGCTCGGGCGCGGTGCAGCTTATCGCCGACAAGGTTGGCTGCCCGGTGCTCAATGCCGGCGACGGCACGCACGAGCACCCGACCCAGGCGCTGCTCGATGCGCTCACCATCCGCCGCCGCAAGGGCAAAATCGCGGGCCTTCGCGTCGCGATCTGCGGCGACATCCTGCACAGCCGGGTGGCGCGGTCGAACATGATCTGCCTGTCCACCCTGGGAGCCGAGGTGCGCGTCGCCGGACCACCCGCGCTGATGCCGCCAGCGGTCGAAACCATGGGTGGTACCCCCTGCCGCGATTTTGCCGAGGCGCTCGATGGCGCGGACGTGGTGATGATGCTGCGGCTACAGAACGAGAGGATGCAAGGGCAGTTCATCCCATCCCCGCGCGAGTTCCGCCATCTCTATGGGCTGACCGATGCACGGCTGTCGCTCGCACAGGCTGATGCGCTGGTGATGCATCCCGGCCCGATGAACCGCGGTGTGGAGATCGACAGTCACATCGCCGACAATATCGAACGCTCGGCGATCACCGATCAGGTCGAGATGGGGGTCGCGATGCGAATGGCGTGTCTTGACGTGCTGACCCGGCGCGCGCGCGGCGTGGAGGGCTGGGCGTGAGCAAGCTTCCTGCCCGCCCGCTGACCATCACCAATGGCCGTCTGGTTCTGCCGGGCCAGGCCGATCCCGTCTGCGGCAGCCTGCGCATCGTCGGCGACCGGATCGCCGAGATCGGCGACGTTGTGCCTGGAGCGGACGATGCCATCCATGACGCCAAGGGCGCGCTGATCGCGCCGGGGCTGGTGGACCTGGGCGTGTTCGCGGTCGACCCGCCCGCCTTTCATTTTGGCGGGATCAGCCGCGCCGCGCTGATGCCCGACCAGAGCCCGCCGCTCGACCACCCGGCCCGCGTCCGCTTTGCCGCCTATTCCGGCAAGCCCGACTTCTGGGTGCACCCGCTGGCGGCCGCCACCCGCGATCTGGCGGGCAGCGAAATGGCCGAGATCGGGCTGATGAAGGAGGCCGGCGCGCGCGCCGTCGCCACCGGCCGCCGCTGGATCGTGGATACCGGGGTAATGCACCGGCTGATGCAATATTGCGCGATGCTCGACCTGCCGCTGATTGTGCACAGCCAGGACCATGGCCTCTCGGGCAATGCCGTTGCCACCGCTGGCGAGATGGCAACCCGGCTGGGCCTGCCTCAAGCGCCGGCAGAGGCCGAGAGCATTGCCATTGCCCGCGATCTGGCGCTGGTGCGGATGACCGGCGCCCGCGTCCATTTCCGTCAGGTCACCACGCGCGCAGGCCTCGCGCTGATCCGCGCTGCCAAAGCCGAAGGGCTGAGTGTGACTGCCGGAATCACCCCCGCGCACCTGTTCCTCTCCGATGTCGCTTTGGGGGGCTTTCGCACCTTCGCCCGTCTGTCACCGCCGCTGCGCTGCGAGGATGACCGCCAGTCCGCGATTGCCGCGATCGGCGACGGCACCATCGATGTCATCGCCTCGGGCCATGATCCGCGCGGTCCCGAAGACAAAAGGCTGCCGTTTGCGGATTCGCAACCCGGAATGGCGGGCGCAGAAACGCTGCTGCCGCTGTCGCTGGGCCTGGTGCGCGACGGTGTCATCACCACCGAACGTCTGTTCGACCTGATCGCCGCCAGCCCTGCGCGCATCCTGGGCGTCGAGGCCGGCGCGTTGCGCTCAGGGTTCGAAGCCGATGTCATGCTGGTCGACGCCGACCGGCCCTGGCAGGTGGATTCGTCCCGGATGGCCGCCAGCGCAGGCAACACCCCGTTCGACAGGCTGCCGGTGCAGGGCCGCTGCGTCGCGCTGTTCAAGGGCGGGCGGCTGGTCGATCAGATCAAGGGCTGAACCACCGGCTGGTCAGGCAAAGCCTGCCAGAAATGCCGCGACATTCTTCCCAAGATCGTCGACCGCATAGCCGCCTTCCATGACGATCACCGAAGGCAAATCGAGTGCAGCAATCGATGCCGCGATCGGCGTGTAATCCGCCGTCTGCAGCGCGAACTGCGAGATCGGATCGCCCGCGAACGTATCCGCGCCGAACGAGACACACAGCATATCGGCGCCGAAGTCCCGGATTGCCGCGAGCCCGGTGTCGAGCGCGGCGCGATAGGCCGCAACATCGGTGCCGCGCGGTAGTGGCAGGTTGAGCGTCGTGCCCTCGCCCGCACCTTCGCCGCGTTCGTCGGCATGGCCCCAGAAGAACGGATAGTCGGCCACGGGATCGGCGTGGATCGAAACGAACAGCACATCGCCTCGGTCGTAGAAGATGTCCTGCGTGCCGTTGCCGTGGTGATAATCGACATCGAGGATCGCGATGCGCTGCTTGCCGGCTGCCCGCGCCGCTTCTGCCGCGATCGCGACATTGTTGAGGAAGCAATAGCCTCCCAGATAGTCCGCGCCGCAATGGTGGCCCGGCGGTCGGCACAAGGCGAAGGCGGCACGATCGCCCGCCAGCACCGCCTCGGCCGCCGCCAGCGCCGATTGTGCGCCCCAATAGGCGCTCGACCACGTGCCCGCTGCGATCGGGCTGGCGGCATCGAAGCTGAACTGGCCAAGATCCGCATCGATCCGGTTCAGCTTGAGCGGACGACGGCCCACCACCGGCCAGGCATAGCCATGCGCATCGCCATTGCGCCCCGCCTCGACCCAGCGCTGGTGCGCGGTCTGCAGAAAGCCGAGATAATCGTCCCCATGCACCCGCCGGATCGGCTCCATCCCCGCATCCTGCGGCGCGACCACATCGGGCAAAGCCGCGAGCACATTCTCCATCCGCCCGCGATGCTCGGCATAAGGGACATAGGCGCCATTGTGCAGTTCTACTGACGGTGCGTGATCATGCTGGCGCGCGTCGAAGAATGTCCTCATTGCCCAAACAGCTTGCCGAGAAACACCGTTTCCACCTCGCGGCGCAGATCGTTGTTCGCCTTCTTCATGAAGCCGTGGCCTTCGTCGGCGTAGAGCACATACCAGGTTTCCACGCCATTGCCGCGCAACGCTGCAACCACCTGATCGGATTCGGACTGCGGCACGCGCGGATCGTTCGCCCCCTGCATCACCAGCATCGGCTTGGTGATCTTGCCGACATTCTTCAGCGGCGCGATCCGCTCGAACACGGCGCGCATCTTGGGATCGCGCTCGTCGCCATATTCGGCGCGGCGGTTGTCGCGGCGATAGGCTTCGGTGTTCTCCATGAAACTGACGAAGTCGCTGATGCCATAGCGCTCGACCCCGCCGACCAGCCTGTCCGAATAGAAGGTCATGCTGGCAAGCGACATGTATCCACCATAGGACTGCCCATAGACCGCGATTCGCCCGGCATCCATGCCCGGCTGCTTGCCCGCCCAACCGATCAGCGCGCCGATGTCCTTGACGCTGTCTTCACGCAAGGGTCCGTTGTCGAGGTTGAGATAGTTGGTGCCGTAGCCATCCGATCCGCGCACATTGGGCAGGATGACGACCGCACCCAGCACATCGGCGAAATATTGCGCGCCGGGGTTCCACGACGGCCGGGTCTGCGCCTCGGGACCGCCATGGATATCGATGATTACAGGCAGCTTTGCATCCGGCGCGGCATTCTTGGGCCGATAGACGAACGCGGGCACCGAAAGGCCGTCGAAGCTCTTCACACGCACCAGTTCTGGCTCGACCAGCCTTGCCGGATCGAGCTCTCCCGCCTCCGACTGCGTCCAGCGGGTAACCGCGCCGGTGCCCAGGTCGACGTCCCAGACATCGCCTGCGGTAGTCGCGTTGGTCAGCCCGATGGCGAGCTTGCCGCCATCCGGCGAGAATTCGAGCGCGGTGACCACCCCGCGCGGCAACTCAGGCGCGGAAATCGCCTGCGGAGTGGTCAGCGAAGAGAGCAGAACGCGCGAATAGCCGTCCTCGTTGACCGTATAGGCCAACGTCCTGCCATCGGGTGCCAGGTCGTAACCTTCGACATCCCAGTTCAGCTTGTCGGAAAGCTGGGTCATCTTGCCCGTCGCGATGTCGATCTTCACCAGCCGCCGGAAATCGCCCCCCGCATTGGTGATCGCCAGGATCGCCTTGCCGTCATCGACGAAACGCGGGTCCTCGAACCGGGCCTTGGCCTTGACCGAGAAGTCGAGCGGGGCGACCTTGCCGCTGGCCATGTCGAGCAGCATCAGCTGGTTTTCGCGGTTGGATATGCCCTTGCCCAGCAGCACGGTCTGCTTGTCCGCGCTGATATCCTGCGGGCCGACCGCGCCGGTGCCCTGCCACACCAGACGGCGGCTCTTTGGGTCTGCGGGGTCCGCGGCCATGATCGCATAATCGGCCGAGCCCTTGATGGCGCGCGACCAGACCAGCAGGCTGCCATCCTTGGCGAACACCGGCGACTGGTTGCGGGTCACAGGTTCGGTGAGCGGCTGGCCTACGCCATCGAGATCGCGAACGAAAAGCTGAAACCACTCATCGCCGCCGGTATCGCGGGTCAGCAAAAAGCGGTTCTGGCCGGGCACCGTTTTCGCGCCGCCCACAGGCTCGCTGTAATAAGTGAGCTGCCGTCGTGCGGCACCGGGAGCGGCGACATGGTGCACCTGAAAAGTCGATCCGAAGCGGGTAGTGATCAGCATCGATCCATCGGGCAGCCAGTCCTGGAACCGCGCCTCGCGATAATTCTGATAGCGCTGCACCGCATCGCGGATGTCCTGCGGAATCTCGGGCACATTCTCGAGCCGCGCCGTGCCGACCTGCCGGGTTTCGACAGACGCCTGCTGGGCGGAGGCAGGAACGGCGATCAGGGCCGCAAAGGCCAGCAAGGACGAACGGAACAACATGCGACACTCCTTTGAAAAAACACTCGAAAATCCTCACCCGGAAAGGGGAGGTGGCAGTCCGCAGGACTGACGGAGGGGATGCCGGATCGTACACAGATCGCAGGGGTGCACAACCCCGCTTCCCCTTCACCGCTGCACGGTCCCCCTCCCAGTTTCGGGAAGGATTTTCAGGGGCTTACGGTCAGAAAATGCCCATCGCCAATCCCGCGCCGAACATCGTCCCCATGTCTCGGCACGCACCCAGGTCCGCCTCGCCAACCGCCTTGGGCGCGGCGATCTCCTCCGGCGTCTGGGCGTGGGTGCAGACGATCAAGCTGTCGGCAATCCGCTTGAGCCGCCACCCGGTCGCAATCCGCTCGATCTGACGTAACGCCCCCTGCCCGTCCGATCCTGCCGAGACCATCACTGCATATGGCCGTCCCTCGATCCTGCCGAGCGCGGGATAATAGCAGCGGTCGAAGAACTCCTTCATCGCGCCGGTCATGCTGGCAAGGTTTTCAGGACAGACGAACAGATAGCCGGCCGCGGCAATCAACTCGTCAGGCTGCGCTTCATCGGCGGTGATCAGGCACACCGCGCATTCGTTCGCCGCTGCGTCCGCCGCCGCCTGCGCCATCGCCTGCGCGGTGCCGGTTCGGCTGTGCCAGATGATCAGCAGTGTCGATGTGTCGGTCATCGTCCTGACCTAGCGGAGCGCAGCCGCGTTTGCGACCCCCTCGCCAAAGACCGCCGGGCAGTTTAGAGCACGGATCGAAACAAATCCGTTCTCCGGCGAATGCCGGAGACCTTGAGTCAGATTGCGCTGCAGCTTCCCTGGATTCCGGCTTCCGACGGAAAACGAGACACGACAACACGCAGGAACCCCGCCGCATGGCCACCCTCCACCCCGAACATGTCCTTGGCATCACCCAGTCGCTGACCGGCCAGCCCTGGCACTGGCGCGGCGCAGACGGCGATCGCCGGCAGGCCGATCTGGAGCCTGACGATCTCGTCGCATTGCTGCTGCTCAGCCGGGGCGTCCCGCGCGACGATCTCGACCGGCACCGCGCGCCGACCATCCGCGGCTTCATGCCCGACCCGTCCATCTTCCGCGACATGGACAGCGCTGCCGACCGGCTTGCCCAAGCGGTGATCGCCCGCGAGAAGGTCACGATTTACGGCGATTACGATGTCGACGGCGCGACCAGCGCGGCGCTGCTGATCCGGCTGCTGCGCGATCTGGGGCTGGAGGCGGGCGCCTATATCCCCGACCGGCTGATGGAGGGCTATGGCCCTTCGGGTGCGGCGTTGACCAGCCTGGCCGCGGACGGCTCCACGCTGATCGTCACTGTGGATTGCGGCGCCATGGCCTATGAAGCCCTGCAGATGGCGCACGATGTCGGGGTGGATGTCGTCGTCGTCGATCACCACAAATGCGCTGCCGAGCTGCCGCGGGCTTTCGCGCTGGTGAACCCCAACCGGCTCGACGAAGAGGGTGAAGCGGCCTCGCACGGCCATCTCGCGGCGGTCGGAGTGGCCTTCCTTCTCGGCGCGGCCTTGGTCCGTACCCTTCGGTCCCAGGGCTTCTTCGCCAGCCGCAGCGAACCTGCGCTGATGGAGCTGCTCGATCTGGTGGCGCTGGGCACGGTCGCAGATGTCGCCCAGCTCAAGGGGTTGAACCGCGCTTTCGTCGCGCAAGGGCTCAAGATCATGGCACGGCGGCGCAATATCGGCATGGCCGCACTGATCGACGCCAGCCGGCTGACCCGCGCCCCGGTGTGTTCCGACCTGGGCTTCGCGCTCGGCCCGCGAATCAACGCAGGCGGAAGAGTCGGCGCGGCCGATCTGGGCGTGCGGCTGCTCACCACGCAGGACGAGGCCGAGGCCGCCGATATCGCCGCCCAGCTCTCGCGGCTCAACGAGGAACGCCGCGCGATCGAAGGGATGGTACAGGAAGAGGCCGAAGCGCTGCTCGCCGGCCAGCACCACCGCGCAGTGGCGATGCTCGCAGGCCATGGCTGGCACGCCGGCGTCATCGGCATCGTGGCGGGTCGGATCAAGGAGCGGACCAACAAGCCTTCGCTGGTCATCGCACTTGACGAACATGGCATAGGCAAGGGATCGGGGCGCTCGATCCCCGGGGTCGATCTGGGCGCGGCGATCATCGCAGCAAAGGACGCAGGGCTGCTGGTCGCCGGAGGTGGCCACGCGATGGCGGCCGGGCTGACGATCAAGACCGAGATGCTGGAGCGGTTTGGCGAATTTCTGGAGGACTATCTGGCGGCCAAGGTTGCGGCTGCCTCCGGCATTTCGCGGTTGCTGGTCGATGCGCTGGTCGCGCCGCGCGGTCTGACCCCTGAGCTGATCGAACGGATGGAAAGCGCAGGACCCTATGGCATGGGCTGGCCTGCGCCACGCCTTGCGACAGGACCGGTCCGGATCGTGCGCTGCGATGTCGTCGGCACCACCCACGTCCGCGCGATTGCGGCAGGCGATGACGGCGCATCTTTCAAGGCTATGGCGTTCCGCAGCGTCGACACGCCGCTCGGTCAGGCGCTGCTGGGCGCGCCGCGCGACCGCCGGTTCTGGCTGGCCGGGCGCGTCAAGATCGACAGCTGGAACGGCAGCCATGCCGCAGAAATGCACGTCGACGACCTTGCCCCGGTCGAATATTGAAAAAGCGCGCCAAACCGAAAACCGGCGCTTGACTGCCCAGCCACGAATCCCTAATGGGTCGCTTCCCGCGAAGATGGCCCCTTCGTCTAGCGGTTAGGACGCGGCCCTTTCACGGCTGAAACACGGGTTCGATTCCCGTAGGGGTCACCACGGATGCTTGCTCCAAAGCATCCGCCACGTGCCAGAAATGTTGGCTTTCCGCGGATTTAATGAAGTAATGGTGCCGGTTGGACTGGCAACGTTCCCACTGCAGACCCGCAAGGCGATTGTATCGCGGTTGCCGCTCGGATCGGTGACCTTCATTGCGTTATCGGCTTTGAGACCACCGGGCCGGATACGGCAAATCGCCCGCCATGAACTGTTTCCGAAGGGTGGCCTCCCCGCTTTGTCGCCGCGCGGGTCTCCCAGGTGTCGCCCCTCTCCATGACCGGCATTTTCGGAATGTTCGAATATGCTTAAGCGACAGACACCCGCATCGATGCAGCCGGCACCGCGACGGTCGGAGGCCATCCGCTACGCCTGGGACTGACCGTCGTCACAGCGGCTGCGACCCCCGTTTTCGCTGCCTGAATTCGAAAAATCGGCGCGGCGGCGAACAGCCCACCTCCGGAACCTTCCGTATATCGAGAGCCGTGCCGACCAGCCAGCTTGTGCGGGCAACCCGCGCCAGGAGATCGCCATGCTCGAGGACCACATGACCCACGCAGTACCAGCCCGCGCTGTGCACACCGCGCAACCGTCAGCAATGGACCAGCTTCACTCGGTCCGCCCGATCAGCCCGTCCCTGCAGCTTGTCGCATGCATCGACAGTCGGCGGAGCGCTGCTGCCGTCGCAGCTCACGCCGCTGCCATAGCCCCATGCCTGGGGTTGAGCCCCGTCATGGCAACCGTGATCGACTCGGCTGCCGGCGATGGGCCATCCGATCCGATCAGCTGGCATGCGCGGCAAACCCAGCAGGAAAACGAACTCAGGCGTCTCGGTCGCGAGGTCGGATTTGGCACTGGCTGCCGCATCGTGACAGAGACGGGTTGCCCGCATGATACCCTTCCCCGTATCGTCCAGCGCGTCGGAGCATCGCTGGTCGTTGCCGCGAAGCGCGACGATCCGCGCCTTCCGGGCTTGGGAGCCACCGCGACAAATTTGCTTGAGCGCACCGACGGCGCGCTGTTGCTGGTTTCTCCCGAAGACACCCCGGCCAAGGTGCGTTATCGGCGCATTCTGGTTCCTATCGACGGATCTGCGCGCGCCGACAGCGCGCTCCCGGTTGCCCAGCGGATTGCCCGCGAACATGACGCCGAGCTCTGGCTGGTTCACGTTTTGCCGCTGTTGACGGTCGTCGATGAACAGCGGTCCCCGCATATGCGGGATCTTCGCGACACCCTGAACGACCATAATCGGCGCAATCTGGAGCGCCACATGCGCGCGCTCCACGTCCCACCCCCCCGCCGGGGGACGACGGCCCGGGTGCAGATCGCCGGGCCCGGCGATCCACGATTGATCCTGCGGCACCTGCTGGACACCGAGGGCGCCGATCTCGTGGTGATGACCTCGCATGGAACCACCGGGATTGAGAGTCTTTCCTGCGGCAGTGTCGCCCAGTTCCTGATTGGCCAACCGAAGGTTCCGGTTCTCGTTCTCAGACCGGGCTTTCATTGCGAAAACTGGTTCCCCCTGGCTCCAGGCAAAAGTGTCCAGTCCGCTTTCTCGTTCAATTGAGAGCTTGATGGCAGATATCGCGGCGCCCCTCGACTGCTTGGCAAGCGAGCTTGGCCTTGGCCTTCGTCCGGCGACCGGACGTCCATCGCCGATAGAATTGTGGCGGCGACCAGCCGAGGCCCGAAGCTGGCTTGATACCGCGCGCGAGGCCTGTCTTGCACCCCCGGCCGAGGCAGAAAAGGCGGCAGAATGGATTCTTGACAACGATTATCAGATCAATCGGGCCCTCCGGGAAATCGTGCAGGATCTGCCAGCGAACTTCCACGACAAGCTGCCGATTGCAGAACTTGGTGGTGATGTCGCACCGCGAATATACCTGATCGCGGGCGCTATGCTCCGCGCCAATCATCTGCAGCTTTCACTGGGCAGCGCGGTTCGCTTCATCCAGCAGGTCCAAACCGGATCGCCATTGACGATCGCGGAACTCTGGGCCTTTCCGACCATGCTGAGGATTGTCGCCATCGAGACCTTGATGGCCGCGGTGGATACGGTTTTTGCAGGTGAGGTCCCCCCTCCGTTCCGTCTTGGCGTGCACGCGGTGGACCCCGCTTCGCTCGACGCCTCCGAGCGGATCGCCCGATGCATAAGCCTGCTGCGCATCGCCGCCGAGATTTCATGGAACGAGTTTTTTGACCTGGCCAGCCTGACCGAGCAGATCCTGCAGACCGATCCGTCCCGCGCCTATGCGCAGATGGATTTCGAAACACGCGATAGCTACCGCAAGGTTGTCGAACAGGTTGGCGCCATCTGCGGAAAGGACGAGCGCGAGATCGCAAAAGCTGCCGTCGCCTTGGCTGCCGACAGCACAAATTGCGTCGGACGGCATGTGGGATACTGGCTGGTCGATCGGGGACGTTCCTCGTTGGAAGCCCTGCTCGATGCGCGACCTGCTTTTTCCGCAAGGCTGGTTCGCGGGATATACGCTCACCCATGGGCGCTTTATTCCGCCTTCGGTTTTACGGCCTGGTGCACGGCAATGCTGCTGCCTGCTGCGTATCTCCATGCCAGCGATGCTGCCGCATGGGCCTGGGTTGCAGGTCTGGCGCTCGCTTGCATTCCCGCTTCTATCCTGGCCATGGTTGCCGTCAACTGGACACTGACGCGCGTGTTGGAGCCCAAGACGCTGCCCAAGCTCGACTTCACAAGCGGTCTGCCATGCGAAGCCATGACCGCGCTGGTGGTGCCTGTTGTCTTCCCGCGGGAAGAAGACATCGCGCCGGTCGTTGCGCGCTTGGAGGCGCACTGGCTTGCCAATGCCGACCCCAGGCTCGTGGTATGTCTGCTGGCCGACCATGCCGATGCGGATGCCGGGGTGCTGACACAGGACAAAACGATCGTCGCAGTCCTGCGCGGTGCAATCGAGACGCTCAACGCCCGGTATGCGGCGAACGGCCACGCCCCCTTCCACCTGCTGATGAGACCCCGGCGGCTCAACCCCGCACAAGGCGTATGGATGGCGTGGGAACGAAAGCGCGGCAAGCTCGAAGAGTTTAATCGCATGGTGCTGTCGGGCGATGGCACCGCATTCACCACCTGCGTCGGTGATGGCGCGGCCCTGTCAGGGGTGCGTTACGTGATCACGGTCGATGCAGACACTTTTCTGCCCGACGGATCGGTAGCGAAGCTCGTCGGAACCATCGCGCACCCGCTCAATCGGCCGCAATGGGATGCGGGGACAGGGCGGCTCGAGCGCGGTCATGCGGTCGTGCAGCCGCGCGTAGAGATATCTCCCTCTTCCGGCGAGCGGACGCTATTTGCTCGCCTGTTCACCGGTGACACCGCGATCGACATCTACGGGCGCGCCGTGTCGGATGTCTATCAGGACCTGTTCGGCACGGGCACCTTTGTGGGCAAGGGCATCTACGATGTCCACGCATTCCAGGCCTGCCTTGACGGCCGCGTGCCCGAGAACGCCATCTTGAGCCACGATCTGTTCGAAGGTGCACATTGCAGGGCGGCGCTGGCAACGGATATCGTTCTGTACGAAACCTTTCCGGGAACCTATCCAGAATATTCGCGCCGACTGCACCGCTGGATTCGCGGCGACTGGCAACTGCTTCCCTGGCTCGGGTGGCGGGTCCCTTCTGTCGGATCAAACCGCATCGCCAGCCCATTTTCCGCAATTGATCGGTGGAAGATGCTCGACAATTTGCGGCGCAGTCTGGTTGCACCCTCGCTTGTGGTGCTGGCCGTAACCGGCTGGTTGATGTTGCCGGGAAGCCCCTGGTTCTGGACCGCGATCGTCATTCTGGCACAGGCCGGGCAACTGGCCATCGAACTGTTCGGAGGCTTGGCCCAGGGGCGACGCAAGGGGAGCGTCCTTAGCTTTTGGGCAAAGATGAAGGACCACGCCGGACGGGCGATGCTGGCGAGCGTATTTCTGCTGCACGAGGCACTTGTATCTTTGCATGCGATCTCGGTGACACTGTGGCGCCTTGGCGTAAGCAGGCGGTATCTGCTCGAATGGACGACCGCCGCAGGCGTGGCGCGACGGATGCGAGGGACAAGCCCCCGCCGGGTCATCTGGCTCGAGATGGGCCCATCGTCTGCAGCCGCGTTGGTGATGGCCACAACCGTCCTCATCCTTCGGCCCACAGCTGCGATACCGGCGATGCTGCTCCTTATACCGTGGGCGCTCGCGCCGGAGATTGCGCTTGCACTCACCCGCATCCGGCAGCCGACGGAAAAAGCCATGGGCCCGCAGGACACTGTTTTCCTGCGCATGCTGGCGCGCCGGACATGGTATTATTTCGAAACCTTTGCCGGACCTGGAGACAATTGGCTGCCGCCCGACAATTACCAGGGTGCCCCGCACGAGGAAATCGCGCACCGGACGTCGCCGACCAATATCGGCATGCTGTTGCTGTCGAGTGCAGCGGCATGGGATCTCGGTTTCCTTGGCCGGGCCGAACTCGCTGCGCGTTCTGGCAACCTCCTGGATGCGCTCGACAGGCTGGATACCTATCATGGGCATCTCTATAACTGGTACGACACCCGAAGCCTCGAGCCGCTAGAACCACGCTATGTCAGCACCGTCGACAGCGGCAATCTTGCGGGCGCGCTGCTGGCTTTCGCAGGCAGTCTGCGCGATGCCGCCGCTGCTCCAGATGAGATCGAGCCGCAGCGCTGGGAGGGTCTGTGCGACCTGCTTGACCTGTCCGCAGATGCGGCAAGTCAGCTGGATGACAGCGACGCCATAGCGGAAGCACTGGCGGCGCTGCGCGGCCGGATCCGACGAGACGACCCCAGAGGCGGCCGCGACATTGCGGTTCTCCGGGCAGCGAGCGAGGCGGAAATCGCCATGCTGGAACAAGAAACCGCCCGTCTCGCCGGCTCGGCGAAGAGCCGGTCCGGGGAAAATCTGCAAAATCTGCACAGCTGGGTCGAACGGATCAAGCACCACATCCATGAGATGTTGCGCGATGCGCAGAGCCCGTCGTTCGACAGCGAAGCGCTTGTGCTTATCGCGGAGCGCTACGAGCAGCTGGCCTGGCGCATGGATTTCGGCTGGCTCTACGACACGGACAGGCACCTGCTGGTACTCGGCCACAACGTCAGCACAAGTCGTACCGATCCCCACTTCTACGATTTGCTTGCCTCTGAGGCCAGGCTGGCGAGCTACTTCGCCATCGCCAAGCGCGACGTACCGGTGAAACACTGGTTCCAGCTGGGACGACCGGTCACGAAGCTCGCCGGCAGGCTGACGCTGGTGTCCTGGAACGGCTCGATGTTCGAATATCTCATGCCACGGCTGCTGCTGGAAACCGCTCCCAATACCCTGCTCGGCGAAAGCGAGCGAGTGGCGGTCGATTTTCAACGGCAATATGGCAGCAGCAAAGGTGTGCCCTGGGGAATCTCTGAATCCGCCTATGCAGCGCGTGACGTGCAGCACCGGTTCCAGTACCGTGCCTTCGGCGTGCCGCAACTGGGGCTGCGCCGGGGGCTGGCGCAGGACCTGGTCGTCGCGCCCTATGCCTCTGCGCTGGCCCTGGGGATCGTTCCGTCGGCCGCCGCGGAAAATTTGCGCCGGCTGGACGCGATGGGCGCGGGCGGCCGCTTCGGCCTGTGGGAGGCGATCGATTTCACCCCGGAACGCACCCGCCCAGGCGAAAAATTCTCGGGCGTGAATGCATATATGGCGCACCACCAAGGGATGATTATCTCGGCCATTGCCAACCTTCTGACAGGTAATCTGCTTGCGCGGCGCTTTCTTCGCGAACCCAGGATCGGACTGGCATCTCTTCTGCTCAGCGAACGCGTGCCTGACGAACTTCCTGCCGAGCTCGAACGGCTGGACATCATCGAACCGACCGCTCGGCATTCTGCGCCAGCCGCAACCGTGCCTTCCTGGCAGCCGGCGCGAGGCCCTTTCCCTCATGTCCTGCTGCTCGGGAACGGCAGCCTATCAAGCTCAATATCCGAGGCGGGCGGGGGCGGGTTACGCTGGCACGGACACGCCCTCACCCGCTTCGTTGCCGATGCCACGACTGACAGCCAGGGCAGCTGGCTGTACGTGCACGATCAGGAACGCGACCGGTTATGGTCTGCGACACGCCAGCCAACCGGGGCTGAAGCCGACCAATACGCGGTTGCGTTCGAGCCGCACCGGGCGGAATTCCATCGCCGCGACAACGGCATCGATCTGCGAACGGAAATATGGGTCGCAGGATCGGATGATATGGAAGTTCGCCGCCTCACGATCGCCAACGAAAGCGATCAGACTCGGCGGCTGACGCTGACGAGCTATGCCGAACCCGTGCTCGCGGCACCCCAGGGCGATGAGCGGCATCCGGCGTTCAGCAAGCTCTTTGTGGGAGCCGAATTCAGGCCCGAGTGCGGCGGCCTGCTGTTTCTGAGGCGCGCGCGCAGCCCGTCCGAAACACCTCCGGCTTTGCTGTTTGCCGTGATCGACGAAAATGGGCCTTTAAAGGACCTGCGCTACGAGGTCGATCGGGCCATTTTCATCGGCCGCAACCGCAGCCTGCGTAATCCTGACGGAGCACGGCAAAGGCTGACGAATTCCGCCGGGCACACGCTCGATCCAGTGGCAGCGCTGCAATTTGATTGCGTGCTGAAACCTGGCGAGCGGCGCGAATTCTGCATGCTCACCGTTGCCGGCGGCAGCGCCAGCTCCGTTGAGGCTGTCTCTGATCGGTTTACCAGCCTCGGTGCCATCGACTGGACGATGGGTCGATCCAGTGACGCGGCATTGCTTGCACTTGCACGCGTCGGCATTCCCCATAGCGAGGCAGGAAACCTCCACACGCTCGCATCGCTGATGATCTACCCCCATCCAGCTTTGCAGCACAAATCGGTTTTCGAACCATTGAAAGGTGCCAAACAGGCGGACCTGTGGGGACTCGGCATATCTGGCGACCTTCCGGTGCTGCTGCTGAAAGCAGGCCCTGACGGACCAAATCTCTTCGACCTGCTCGCCCGAGCGCATCAGTGGTGGCGACACCTTGGCCTCCAGACCGACCTGGTCATCATGCAGACCTCCGGGTCTGCCTATATCGAGCCGCTGCGCAGCGAACTTGACGCCATCTTGCGAGATATTGGAGCGGACCACGCACTGGGCCGATCCGGAGGCATTCATCTGCTGTTTTCAGATCAGATTGGCGCTGAACGACTGCGGATGCTGGAGGCTACGGCTTCGGTGGTTCTCGAAGAGGTAAGAGGGTCGTTGTCTGACCAGCTGACGCAGGCTCTTCCAAGGGGGCAGTTGCCGATTCCTGCGATCATCGCTTCACACCCCATGCACAGCTATGCGGCGGAAGAAACCGGACCTGACGTTGGTATGGTGCTGGACAATGGCTTGGGTGCCTTTTCGCCGGACGGCAAAGAATATGTCATCAACCTTTCTGGAGGCCAGACAACGCCGGCACCGTGGGCCAATGTGCTGGCCAACGATCAGTTTGGAACGCTGGTTACCGAATCGGGTGGGGGTTTCACGTGGGCAGTGAACAGCGGCGAACACCGTTTGACACGATGGAGCAACGATCCCGTGGTCGACCCCCTGTCCGAAGCGCTTTACCTCCGCGACGAGGAGACCACGGCAGTGTGGAGCATCGCTCCCGCGCCTTGCCATGACAAAACAGACTGCCAGATCCGCCACGGCCAGGGCTATTCGCTATGGCGCCGCTCGTCACACGGTATTGAGCAGGAAATGCTGGTCCTTGTGCCCCCTGAGGCACCGGTCAAACTCGTCAAAATCAGATTGCACAATACCGGCGATCGAGCGCGACGCCTGACGGCGACCTATTATGCCGAGTGGCTGCTTGGCGCGCAGCCAAGCTCGGAACGCCGCCATGTGCAGTGCGAGCATGCGCCCGAGGCTGAGGCGCTGCTCGCAAGAAATTGCTGGAATGCCGATTTTGCGGATCGCGTGGCGTTCCTGACCTCAAGTCGGGCTATTCACAGCTTCACTACCGACCGTGAGGAATTCCTGGGTCGCGAAGGAGACCCTGCAATGCCCGCCGGAATGGCCCGCTGGGGTTTGTCGGGCGAGGCCAGTTCAGTCGGCGATTGCTGTGCTGCCTATCAGGTTCATCTCGATCTCGCCCCGGGCGAATGGTCGGAAACGGTTTTTGCTCTGGGTGAAGGCGCGGATCGCGAAGAAGCCATCGCGTTGGCAAAGGAATGGCGGGAGCCGAAAAAGGCGCAGGCCGCGATGCGTGACCTGGAAACCGGATGGACGCAGCTGTGCGAGGCCGTCAGCGTGCAGACACCCGATCAGGGCTTCGATCTGCTGGTCAATCGGTGGCTGCCTTACCAGACTTTGTCTTCGCGGGTGTTCGGACGCACGGGCTTCTATCAGGCGAGCGGGGCATTCGGCTTTCGCGATCAGTTGCAAGACGTGCTCGCTTTGCTGCATGCGAGGCCGGAGCTTGCCCGGGCGCATATCCTGGAATGTGCCGCGCACCAGTTCGAAGAAGGCGACGTGCTGCACTGGTGGCATCCCCCAAGCGGCCGCGGGGTCCGCACCCGCTTCTCCGACGATCTTCACTGGTTGCCCTATGCGGTCGGCACTTATGTTGAGGCCACCGGAGATACCGGTATCCTGAGGGAAGAGGTCGATTTTCTTACCGCCGCGCCACTTGCCGCGCACGAGAGCGATCGCTTCGACCGGTTCGAACGGGCCGGCCGGCCCGCCCCGTTGATCGATCACTGCGAACGCGCACTGGAGCGGCTCGCAACGGGACCCAATAACTTGCCGCTGATGGGTGCGGGTGACTGGAACGATGGAATGGATCGTGTGGGGATCGGCGGGCGCGGAGAAAGCGTCTGGCTCGCATGGTTCGCGTCGGTGGCTATGGAGCTCCACAGCTCGATGCTTGAGCGGGTCGACCGGCCCGACGCAGCCCGCTATTGGCGCCAGCGCGCGCAAACGCTCAGGGCGGCAGCCGTCGATCGCGGATGGGACGGCGAGTGGTTTCGCCGTGCATATGACGATCGTGGCAATCCGCTGGGATCGGCGACCCAGTCAGAATGCAAGATCGACTCCATCGCCCAATCCTGGGCGCAATTCGCTGGCGGCGACAATCTCAGATCGTCCCGGGCGCTCGCCAGCGCCTGGGAGCATCTGGTCGATAAGGATGCAAAGCTGGTCAGGCTGCTCTGGCCGCCCTTCGACACCGGATTGCACGACCCCGGCTATATCCGCGCCTATCCGCCTGGGGTTCGGGAAAATGGCGGCCAATACAATCACGCGGCTGCCTGGCTAGGGCTTGCATTCGCCGCTGCGGGTGACGGCACGCGCGCCTATGACATTTTCAAGATGATCAGTCCTGTCCATCGCACTGCAACCATGCAGGATGTCGATCTCTATCGGAAAGAGCCCTATGTCGTGGCCGGCGACATCTGCACCGAAGGTGCAAATCGCGGCCGCGGAGGATGGAGTTGGTACACAGGGGCTGCCGGGTGGACCTGGCGGTTGGCCGTGGAGGGCATTCTCGGCCTGCGACTGCGCGCGGGACGTATCCAGATTGCGCCCATCCTGCCCGATGGGTGGCCAGGCTATTCCGCCCGGCTGGTGCGCGGTGGCGGCACGATCGATCTGACGGTCGAAGCACACGAAGGGTTGGCGCGCACCGAACTCGAAATGGACGGCATCATCATCGAGGGTTGCGAACTGTCCTATCCCGAGCCCGGTGAGCGGGTCACCGTTATATGCCGGACTCCCAAAATTTTGGCGCCGGGCACCAAGCGCCCGGACGGCCCCTAATGCGCGAGGAAGAGTGGCAATCTCGGCGCCTTCATCATCGATCTTGTCACCCCGCCAAAGATTGTCTCGCGCAGGCGAGAATCAAGCTGCGGTGCACAGCTTCCGGCCCACGGCAGCTTGAGCGCGCTGGCTATGCGATCTGCAAGGAGATAGGCCGGAATTCTCCTGCGCGAGTGAAGTGCGAGAGGGTAGAACCGGCATTCCCTTGAAAGCCTTGCATTCCGACCTTCCAGCAGGCGTCGGGCTCTGCAACATCACCCATGGTGGAACCACGCCGACACGCCGCGTCCGTATAATCCCTGAAAGCCACGCTCAAGCCTTGCCGTCACATTGCACTGGACCAAGGAGAGCCGGTGTGACGCTGAAGCATGTTTTTGACCTTGAGGAAGTGGGTCTGCAGGATATCGATAAGGTCGGGGGCAAGAATGCATCCCTTGGAGAGCTGCTGTCGGCCCTGCGTCCGACCGGGGTCCGGGTTCCCGGGGGTTTCGCCACCAGCGCTGAGGCATATCGGTTGTTCCTGGCCGATAACGGGTTGCTCGAACCCATTGGACGGCTGCTGGGGGATTACCATGCGGGAACCAAATCTCTCGACGATGCTGCCGCACAGATCCGGCAGCTGATCGCAAAGGGTGTGTTCCCGCAGGATTGCGAGGCGGCCATTCGTCATGCCTATCGCGAGTTGTGCCGCGAAGCAGGAGAACAGGAAATTTCGGTTGCCGTGCGCTCCAGTGCGACCGCGGAGGACTTGCCACAAGCGAGTTTTGCCGGTCAGCAGGAGAGCTTCCTCAATGTGTGCGGTGAAGAGGCCCTGCTTGAGGCCTGTCGCCAGTGCTATGCCTCGCTCTATACCGCCCGCGCAGTGTCCTATCGGGAAACACACGGCTTCCGACACGAGGCGGTGGCGCTTTCGGTGGGCGTGCAACGCATGGTCCGTTCGGACCAGGCCTGTTCCGGAGTCATGTTCACCATCGACACCGAAAGCGGCTTTCCCGGCGTCGTCATCATTAATGCGGCGCCGGGACTGGGAGAGATGGTTGTTCAGGGAAGGGTCGATCCAGACGAGTACCAGGTGTTCAAGCCCCTGCTGGGCATGTCCGTGCCCGGCGAGCCCGCGCATCGCCCGATCATCGCCAGGGAGCGCGGGGCAAAACTGGCAAAGATGGTGTTCGGACGACGCCCCTCCGAACCCACAAGGCAAGTGCGGACGTCGAAGGCAGAGCGCGAAGGCTTCGTACTCTGCGATGACGAAATCCTGCTGCTGTCGCAATGGGGCATGGCGATCGAGAATCACTATGGCCGCGCGATGGATATCGAATGGGCCAAGGACGGGCCAAGTGGTGAACTGTTCGTCGTGCAGGCGCGGCCGGAGACAGGTCAGCACGATCGCGGCTATTCGTGCCGCACCTATGCTTTGTCGGGTCAAGGTCCGGTCATTACCGAGGGAACGGCAATCGGCCAGGCGGTGGCTACAGGGACCGTCTGCCTGATCGAATGTGCTGCTGACATCGGCAAGTTCGTGGATGGGTCGATCCTCGTTACATCGACGACCGACCCCGACTGGGTACCGATCATGAAGCGAGCTGCCGCCATTGTCACCGATCATGGTGGCCGGACGTCGCATGCGGCGATCGTCAGCCGCGAGCTGGGGCTGCCAGCTATCGTCGGTACCGGCAATGCCACCCATGTTCTGCATGACGATCAGGAGATCACCGTCAGTTGCGCGCAGGGTCAAAGGGGCACCGTCTATGCGGGTATCGCTGCCGTCGAAACCCAAGACAGCGATCTTGCCGATCTGGCGAAAGCCAATACGCAGATCATGCTGAACATGGCTGATCCCGCTGCTGCCCTGCGCTGGTGGCGGCTACCGGCCGACGGGGTCGGACTGGTGAGAATGGAGTTCGTCATAGCCCATGCGATCAAGGTCCATCCCATGGCGCTGGTACGCTTCGACGACATCACGAACAGTGAAGCGAGGACTGCGATAGAACAACTGACCCGAGAATACGCAAACAAGGAAGACTATTTTGTCGAACAGCTGTCGGTTGGTCTGGGCCGGATCGCCGCGCTGGCGTGGCCGCGACCTGTGATCGTCAGGATGAGCGACTTCAAGACCAACGAATATGCCGAGCTATTGGGCGGGCGGCAGTTCGAGCCTGTCGAGGCCAATCCGATGCTCGGGTTTCGCGGGGCTTCACGTTATTATTCCCCGCTGTATCGCGATGGCTTTGCGCTCGAATGCCTCGCCATCCGGCGTTTGCGCGAGGAGATGGGGTTCTCGAACGTCGTCGTGATGATCCCCTTCTGCCGTTCTGTCGCCGAAGCCGACATGGTGCTCGACGTGATGGCCGAGAACGGCTTGCGTCGCGGCGATAAGGGTTTGGAAGTCTATGTCATGTGCGAAATTCCCTCGAACGTCGTCCAGGCCGCGTCCTTTGCCGAGCGCTTCGACGGATTCTCTATCGGCAGCAACGATCTCACCCAGCTCACACTGGGTATCGACCGTGATTCAGAGCTGCTCGTCGATCAGTTCGACGAGCAGGATGAGGCTGTGAAATGGATGATCCGCCATGTCATTTCTGAGGCTCACCAGCATAACGCAAAGGTCGGCCTGTGCGGTCAGGGACCAAGCGACCATCCGGAATTTGCGCGCTTTCTCGTCGAATGTGGAATAGATTCCATTTCGGTCAGCCCCGACAGTTTTGTTGCGGTCCGCCGCCACGTGGCCGAGGCCGAAGCGAATGGGCAGGGCTGAATGCTGAAGTTCGCCGCGCTGATCCTGACCAGCAATCGACATCGCTTGCCATCCAAAAAATAGCTCGAAGGCATCGCGCCACGATCGTGACAGCGGCGGGTCCAAACCAATGCGCATCCGACCTTGCGTTCGCAGCGTATGTTTTCCGATCTGAAGCATTGATGCGCCTATTGGATCAGATGCGTCCTGCGCTGGCAATAAATGCGCAAAAAGGTACAGTCATAGGCTGCGCTAGCAGGCAACCCACAGGAGCACCGTAAGGATGAAGGTCGCAGTTTTCAGTACCAAGGCTTATGATCGGTTCTTCCTGGAGCAGGCAAATGCCGCTCAAGGAAACCGGCATGAGCTTCAGTTTCTTGAGCCGCGCCTCGGTGTAGAGACCGCCGATTTGGTCCGTGATTGCCAGGCTGTCTGCGTATTCGTGAACGACGTGCTCAACCGTGCCGTGCTGGCCCAGCTCAAAGAGCGGGGCGTGCGGCTCGCGGCCTTGCGGTGTGCTGGCTTCAACAATGTCGATCTCGTTGCTGCCAGGGATCTTGGGATCACGGTGGCACGGGTTCCATCCTATTCGCCCGCTGCGGTGGCGGAACATACAGCCGCGCTCATCCTTTCGCTCAACCGCAAAACCCACAAGGCCTATGCGCGTGTGCGGGAAGGCAATTTCTCGCTTGATGGGCTGCTCGGCTTCGATCTCAAGGGCCGGACTGTCGGGATCGTGGGCACGGGAAAGATCGGGATGTGTCTTGCTAACATCATGCGGGGCTTTGGCTGCCGCGTGTTGGGCCACGATCCACGGCAGGATCCCGAGTTTGTCGCTGCCGGCGGCTCCTATGTCGATCTAACCGAGCTTTTCGCATCGTCCGACATCGTTTCGTTGCACTGTCCGCTGACCCCGCAGACGCATCACCTGATCGATGCCAAAGCGATTGCGACGATGAAGCCGGGCGTGATGATCATCAACACCGGCCGCGGCGCGCTGGTGGAGACACGGGCGCTCATTCGCGCGCTCAAGACAGGGCATATCGGCCATGTCGGCCTTGACGTCTACGAGGAGGAGAGCGACCTTTTCTTCGAGAACCTGTCGGACCAGATTCTGCAGGACGATATTTTTGCGCGCCTGCTGACCTTTCCCAACGTGCTGATCACCGGTCACCAGGCGTTCCTGACCAAGGAAGCCTTGTCATCGATCGCAGAAACCACCCTCAGCAATATTTCACAGTTTGCTGACACCGGTACCGCCGATCATCCTGTCTCGGTGGAAATGCTGGCCTGAGACAATGGCGTGGTTTTTCGCCTTGATACCGATACTGGTGCTGATGGTGGGAATGATCCAGCTTGGCTGGAGTGCGGCAAGAGCAGGGCTGGCCGCAGCCATTGTCGGCATCATCCTGGCTTTCACGACTTCTGGATATGACGCGGCCGCGCTTTTGGGCACGGTGCTGGAAGCGCTGTTCCTTGCAGCAACGATCCTTTGGATCGTGTTTCCGGCGCTCGCCGTCTATGAGTTTCAAACGCGGTCCGGGGCAGCAGCCCGCATGGGTGCGTGGCTCGCCACGGTATCGGGGAGGCGCGAGGTGTTGGCTTTGGTCCTCGCCTGGTTCTTCGCGATGCTGCTGGAAGGCGCGGCTGGCTTTGGCACGCCGGTCGCTCTTGTCGCGCCAATGCTGGTGGCACTGGGATTTTCGCCATGCCGCTCCGTGGTGCTCGCATTGATAGGCCATGCCGCCGCTGTGTCGTTCGGTGCCGTGGGCACGCCGATAGTGCCGTTACTCGATGCCTATGCGGTCGACGCAGCGCTGCTCTCGGGCAAGATCATGACAATGCACGCCCTGATCGGCTGGACGCTCGCCGCCCTGGTATACCATCTCGCCCAGCCGACCCGGACTGGCGCATCGCTCGCGGCTCCAGTGGCCGCTGCCTTGTTTTTCGTCCCGGCATTGGCGCTGGCTTGGCTGACCGGACCGGAGCTGCCCGCCCTGGGCGGCGCGCTGATTGGTGGCGCGCTGTTCGTCACCTTTGCCCGCTGGCGATGGCCGGCGGGAGGCGATGTCCAGCCGGTGGCGGCAAAACTGGCGCTCGGAGCGGTGCTGCCTTATGTGCTTGTCCTGGCCATCATCCTGGCAACCCGCACGATTCCTGCGGTTTCCGCAAAACTGCAGGCGATCACTCTCGAATGGAATTTGGCCGGGGGTTTCGGCGGTGCGGTCGCTCCTTTATATCATCCAGGGACGATGCTGCTGGCAGCGCTGGCCTGCACCTGGCTGGCAAAGCGCGGGGACCGAAGGTTCCTCGCCCCATCAATGGCAGCAGCAGGAGCGCGTCTGCCAGCGGTCGCGCTGGCCCTCATATCCGTCCTGTTGCTGGCCAGGGTCATGGTCCATAGCGGCATGATTGGCGCGCTGGCCGATGCCGCAGCCGGATCGCTCGGTCCGCACTTGGCGCTGGCCGTGCCGATCATCGGAGCGCTCGGCTCTTTCATCACAGGCTCTGCTACGGCTTCCAACATCCTGCTTGCCGACTTCCAGATCGCTGCGGCCGAAGCTACCTCGATGGATCCGGTTGCCGCCCTTGCCGGGCAAGGATTTGGCGCAGCGGGCGGCAATATGATTGCCCCGCACAACGTGGTCGCCGGCGCGGCAACTGTCGGGTTGATCGGCCGCGAAGGGGCAATCCTCAAGGTCACCCTGCCAGTCTGCATTGGCTATGCAGCGCTGGGCGGGCTCTTGCTCTATGCGGTTCCAATGATGAGTTGAAACCTGACCGGGGCGCGCCGCGCAGACGATGTTCGCTCTGGAATTATGCGCTTGCGCATGCGCAATGGCGCCACCGAACGGCACGTTCGCGGATGACGGAACGCGTGGCCTGAACCTGTCACCGCAGCACCGCCCTATTCATCGGGTTGCGCAGTTGTCCGGAGGGGACCTTCCCGCTGCGCGTCGAGAGCGGCGGCGTGACCATGCGAGTCCGACCAGCTCCGCTCCGAGCCGAGCCCCGCCGCAAAGGCGATGCGCAGCGCATTGGCAAAGTTCGAGACCTTCAGCTTCTCCATCGCATTGGCCCTGTACACCTCGACCGTACGGGCACTGATTCCCAGATCATAGGCTATCGTCTTGTTGGGATAGCCACAGGCCAGTCCGTCGAGCACCTCGCGTTCGCGCGGGGTCAGATAGCCGATCGCCGCCCGGGCCCACTGCTCGCGATCGCGCGCGGCCTCGCGGTCCGAGACGCTGGCGAACGCGGCCTTCACAGCGGCAAGCACATGCTGGCGATCGGACGGCTTTTCGAGAAAGTCGATCGCCCCGGCCTGCATCGCCTTTACTGCCAGCGTTATGTCGCCATGGCCCGACAGGACGATGACCGGAAAATTGAAACCGCAGCGCTGCATCTCGGCCTGGAGTTCGAGCCCGTCCATCCCCGGCATGCGGATATCGATCAGCGCGCATGCCGGATGGTCGCGATCCGCACCCTTGAGAAAGGCTGCAGCGTCCTCCCAGCGACGCACCATATAGCCTGCGGTGAACAGCAGAAAGTCGAGTGATCGGCGGACAGCCTCTTCATCATCGATGACATGAACAAGCTTGCGTCCGCTATCCATTTGCCTTCTCCACCTCGAATCGGGGCACGGTGAACAGGAACCTCGCCCCCCTCTCCTGCCCCGGCTCGTACCAAAGCTTGCCGCCATGCGCCTCGACGATCGTCCGGCAGATCGCAAGCCCGACCCCCATGCCGGTCAGACTTGTCGTGGTAAATGGATCGAACAGCCCTGCGACCCGGTCCTGCGGAACGCCCGGTCCGCTATCGGCAACCACGAAGCACGCCATCTCGCCGCGCGGCTCGACGTTGACGCAGAGCGTGCCCTCGCGGTCGATGGCCTCGATCGCGTTGCGCAGAAGATTGAGCAGCACCTGCTGGATCTGAACCCGGTCGACGAGCACGCCGCCGACCTGGTCCGACACGGTCACCACGATCTCCACGCCCCGGAATCTCGCCTCGAGCGTAGCCATCTCGCACGTCTCGCGGACCAGTGTCCGGGGCGCCTCGGCCCTCCGCTCGATCTCGCCACGCGATACGAGGCGGCGCAGCCGCTTGATGATTTCCCCCGCGCGAAGCGTTTCACGGCCGGCTTCCTCGAGAGCCTTCTGGATCGTCGGCACCTGGCGCGGGTCGCAGTCCTTGAGCAGCTCCGCCGAAGTCTGGACGACGTTCCCGATGGCCATCAGCGGCTGGTTGAGCTCGTGCGCCAGCGCGGTCGCCAGCGTCCCCATGTCGTTGACGCGCCCAATATGCACCAACGACCTTTGCAGTTCCTGCAGCCGATTTTCGGATTCCTCCGTGTCGGTGAGATCGCGAAGGAAGCCGGCATACATCGTCTGGCCGCCACCGCTGGTTTCCCCGATCTGCAGCGTGTGCGGAAACGTCGTCCCGTCCTTGCGCAAGCCCAGCACGCGCCGGCTGCTGCCAATGATGCGTGGCTCGCGCGTGTCGTGATAGCGATGGAGAAAGCCGTCATGCCGTTCGGAATCGGGTAGCGGCATCAGCATCGAGACATTGCGCCCGATGACCTCCTCCAGCTCATAGCCAAACAGCGTGCTTGCGGTGTCGCTGAAATAGAGGATGGTTCCCTTGTCGTCGATCACGATCATCGCATCGGGCACCGTCTGCAAAATGGCGTGGAGCAGCACCGTGCTGGCCTCGATGGAGCGGGCCTGGGTGTCCTCCAGCGTCACGTCGCGGACGATGTGGCCGAATCCGCAAGGAAGCTGACCGTCGCGTTCGAGACGGCTGATGGTGACGTCGGCCAGAAAGCGCGAACCGTCCTTGCGCACCCGCCAGCTCCGATCGCGCAACGTGCCGTTCTGGCGCGCCAGTTCGAGGTGCTGCATCGGCAGGCCGCGCGTCTGGTCGGACGGGCCGTACATGAACACGAACGACCGGCCCAACACCTCGCCTTCAGTCCAGCCGCACAGTCGTTCCGCTCCCGTATTCCAGATGGTCACCCTGCCTTCGTCGTCGAGCATATAGAGCGCGAAATTCTCGGTGATATCGATAAACAGCGAAAGCTCCTGGCTGAGCAATCGCATGTGAAGCGCCTCTTCGAGCTGAAGCGTAAAGAATTCGGACGTGACGATGACGCCTGCGACATCGCCCCCCGGCCCGTGCCACGGGTCGAGGCTCCAGCGCGCCCGCTGGGCGGTACCGTCGGGCAGCTCGTAGCGTCCCAGATCGTCGGTAAGACCCTCGCCATTCAATACGCGGTCAACCAGCGCGCGCAGCCGTTCGTCGCCCTGCGCATCGCCATCATGCTGCGGCCACGGCCCCAACCGCATTTCGCCGAGCTGATAGTCAGACATCCAGCGGCTGTTGCACGCGACGCATCGCATGTCGCGATCGAGCAGCATGATTGCCACCGGCATCCTCTCGATCAGCGATCGAAAGAGATCGATGTCTGCCACAATGGCCGCAGTCGGCCTCAAGGATGGTTTTCGGTCCGCGTTCATCGGCTTGCCTCGCGCGAGTCTCTCTAGCACATGAGAGCCTGCGGAGGCAGTGACGTGATGGCAGTGGCGGGCAATACCCGTAAATATACGGAGACGCGACCCGCTCCCCCCGGGTTGGGGGATCGGCGCGCGACGAGCGGTCGGCCTGTTAATCGGTTCCGACCCGCGAAGAAAACCTGCGGCGTCCCCTGGCCCGCAATGCCACGCAGGCATCTTGTTTTGGGGGCGCCGCAGGCTCGGCCAGCCAATCTTCGCTCAATCTCGGGCCCGGACCATTCTTGAAGAACTGATCCAAAACGACATTGGAACTCCTGACTGACAATGTCGTTTTGCAACCTATGCGGCGCGATCGGTATTCGTATTTTTCCGGAATTGTGCGTCGCTGTCACGCCGCCGCGAAGCGCCCGCCATTCGGAACGCAAGTCACCGCGCTTTTCGCCTGGTCCGCCATTCTGCGGGACCAAACCCCTCGTGCTATCCGATCTCTGCAAGACCGCACGGGATCCGTATATTACCGAAATGCCATTGGGCGCTTTTCATCTTAGGTGTGCAACTGCGCCAGCGACCGGCAAGCAACTGGGCCGATGGCGACAGGCCAAAATCATAACATGCTTCAGGGACCTAGACGCCATGACCGAACAATCGCTGGACATCACGCTATCGGAAGCCGGTGGCACCGAGTTGACGACCCGAAGTGGCGACAGGCTGACCCTGCGCCCGGTCACCCCCGCCGACGCCGAGCGCGTCGATCGCTTCTACGAGGGGCTGACCGCAGAAGACCTGCGGTTTCGTTTCCTGAGTGCGCAGCCCCATCTTTCAGACGCCTTGCTTACGTCGCTGATCGACATCGACCACCGGCACCGCGAACATCTGCTGGCCTTCGCAAGCAGCGGCGAACTGGTGGCGAGCCTGCTCATCGCCGCCGACCCCGGCTTCGAAACCGCCGAGGTCGCGATTGCCGTCGCGCCGGCCTTCAAGGGGCGCGGCGTGGGGTGGAGCCTGCTGCATCACGCGGTCGATCTGGCGCGTGAACGCGGCATCAAGCGGCTCCAGTCGATCGAGAGCCGAGCCAATCGCGGCGCGATCGAGATCGAGCACGCCCTTGGATTTCGATCCAGCGACTATGACGGCGACGCCACGCTCGCGCTTCTCGAAATCGATCTGTAAGCAGGGACCCTGCCAAGGGTATCGATTTGCCGATTGCGCAACGCCTGGTCAGGGGTCATCACAACATTCGCGCGAACCTGGGCGGCCTTGGTCGATGTAGCCAGTGCCAATCTGCGATCCTGTTCGGGCTGAAACACGATAGACTGCGACTTCGATGCTTTCACTTGTTTATGTCAGCCGGCCGACGTCCTGGCAGAAAGGCCGATCGGAAACGCTGGAAGACATCCAGGCGGTTTCGATCGCCCGGAATTCGATGCTCGACATCACCGGCGTGCTGATCGCGACCGTGAGCTACATCGCGCAGGTACTGGAAGGCCCGGCCAGCGCGGTCGACACGGTGATGGCCAGCATTCTGGTCGATCCCAGGCATTGCGACATCATCGTGGTCAAACGGGCCGAAACCGACCGGCGCTGTTTTCCCCTATGGCGCATGCTGCGCTTCGAGGAAGAGAAGTTCGCCGACGCCTCGCTGGTGCCGATGCTCGCGGCGCTGCATGCCGAGCGCGGCGGCGAGGCCCTGCGCCGCTTCAACAGCCTTGCCGAAGCGATTGCGCGCACCCACCGCCGGTGACAGGCGTGATCGACACGATCATGGGGCCTGAGCCAATGATCCGCCGCAGCCCGCAGGCGCCCGTGGTCAGGGGATAAGCACCAGAGCACCCTGCACCTCGCCCTTCCGAAGGCGCGTGAGCGCGGCATTGGCCTTTGCCAGCGGCATCGCGGTGACATGTGTGCGGATCGGCACGGCGGCGGCAAGCTTCAGGAACTCCTCGCCGTCGGACCGGGTCAGGTTTGCCACTGACACGATCGAGCGCTCCTCCCACAATGCCGCATAGGGAAAAGCGGGGATATCGGACATATGGATCCCGGCGCAAACCACCCGTCCGCCCTTGCCGACGGCGCGCAGTGCCTGCGGCACCAGATCGCCAGCCGGAGCGAAGATGATCGCCGCATCGAGCGTCTCCGGCGGCAACTCGCACGATACCCCTGCCCAGCGGCAGCCGAGCGATCGGGCAAAGGCCTGGCCCTGAGCATCGCCGTCACGCGTGAAGGCATAGACGTCGCGGCCTTGCCAGACGGCAAGCTGTGCAAGGATGTGCGCGGCCGCCCCGAAACCGTAGAGCCCGAGGCGCCGGCCTTCGCCGGCCATCCGATAGGCCCGGTAACCGATCAGCCCGGCGCATAGCAGCGGCGCGGCATGGAGATCATCGAAGCCCTCGGGAATTCCGAAGCAATAGCGCGCGTCGGCAAGACAATGCGTCGCAAAGCCACCATCCTGGGTAAAGCCGGTGAACCTCGGCCGGTCACACAGATTTTCGCGCCCCGACGTGCAATAGCCGCATCGCCCGCAGGTGTGCCCGAGCCAGGGGACCCCGACGCGCTGCCCACAGGCGAGATCGGTCACGGCCGCGCCGAGCGCTTCGACCACGCCCACGATCTCATGGCCCGGAATGATCGGCAGCGTGCCGTGGATGTCTCCGTCAGCAACGTGCAGATCGGTCCGGCACACGCCGCAGGCATGGACCGCGATGCGCACCTGCCCAGGGCCGGGCACCGGTATGGCGCGTTTGACCATCCGCAGTGGATGGCCTGGGGCATCAAGCTGCATCGCCTGCATGTGGCCCGCCCCATCCGTCATCATCGGGGCTCAAAAGGCGCCGGTGTGCGTGGCGACGTCTGCTCGGCGGCGCCCGAGGCACCGACCCTGCGCCCGCCCCAGGGCGCCCTGATGACGCAATCGAGCACCTGCGCCAGCCTGGCCTCGCGCACCGCCGTGCACTTCGCCACGGTCGTAAAATCGATGGTCATGGCGATACCTTGTACATAACGATCCGCAGCCTTGTGCATCCCGTATTATCACGGAGCTCCCGAACGTTTCCGTACCGTTGGCGAGCTTTATCGCGGCACCCGTCCGGTCGGGGATGACGAGGTAGTGAGGCTGCCGGGACCTGCGGCGCACTGCGGGCGGGAGGGCGCGTAATCCGGATCAGGCGCTCTGGGGAAGCTGCGCGGCAATCCGCCTGATGTCCTCGACATGGGCGAGCCCGGTGCCAGGCGACAGCACCGCTGCTGCCCCCGCCGCGACCCCGAAACGGAAGGCGGCGTCGATCTTTCTGCCCTCGGCCAGCGCGAACACCATCGCCGCCAGGAAACTGTCGCCGGCCCCGACCGCGCTGCGCACCTCGACCGGGACCGCGGCCATGCGCAGATGCCCGTTGCGCCCGACGAGGAGCGCGCCATCGCGTCCCAGGGTCACCGCCACGTGCCGTGCGGCCCCGCGCCGGACGATGCTGCTGGCAGCGTCGAGAATCTCCGCCTCGGTTTCTAGCGCCTGTCCCGACAGCGCCCTGAGCTCGCCGAGGCTTGGCTTGACGAGAAGGATTTCGGGGCCCGAAAGGCCTCCAGCCAGCCCGCGTCCGGAACTGTCGAGAATGACCTTGATGCCCTTTGCGGCCGCGATCCCGGCGACCTGGGCATAGAAGTCGTCAGGCACCCCGCGCGGCAGCGATCCGCTCATGACCAGATAGTCGCAGCGCAGCGTGCGCATCCGATCGAGACAGGCCGCCCATTCGCCCGCGGTGATCTCGGGGCCTGCGGTGGTGAACCGGAATTCGCAGCCACTCACGCGCTCGAAGATGCTCGTGCTTATCCGGGTTTCGCCGGCAATGGCAATTCGCTCCCTGACCAAGTGGTGGAGGTCAAGCAGATGGTCGAGTGCCGCGCCACCGGCCCCGCCGGCCATATAATGGCACCGCGCATTGCCGCCGAGACGGACGAAAACGCGCGCGACGTTGATCGCGCCTCCCCCCGGATCGTGCCGTTCCTGCGCGCCGCGCATCTTGTGCGTGGGATAGATCCGCTCGACCTCGAACGAGAGATCGACCGCCGGGTTGAGCGAAAGGGCTGCGAGATCGAACATCTCAGCTCCGGGTCGCTGGCGGCACGGGATATTCCTCGGGCGAACGGCTCGGCTCACAGATATCCGGGGCGGGAGGCCAGGTTTCGGGGGGCCGTACCGGCGATGGCTCGGCCGGAACCGGATCGAACCGCGGAGGCTCCAGCGGTTCGATCCGGCCTGGCCGGGAAGGGGGAACGCTGGGCATGGGCGTATCTTCCCTGGTCAAAGCTCAGCCTACCGAGATCTTGCGCACCCGGTCGACCGCCTGCCGGTCCTTGCGTATCTCGAGCTTGAGCACGCCGTGGCGGTATTTTGCCTCGATCCCGTCTGGATCGATATCCGACGGCAAGGTGAGGCGGCGCCGAAACGCGCCAAAGCTGCGCTCCCTGACGAGATAGTCGCCAGCTTTCTCCTCGCCGTCGGCGCGCTTTTCGCCAGAGATCGAAAGTACCCCGTCGGCAAATTCGATGTTGATGTCCTTGTCTTCCAGCCCGGGAAGCTCGACCGCCAGTTCATAATGATCCTTGCGATCCTTCAGCTCGACCGCAGGGTTGAAGTCGGTGCCCTCAGGCCAACGGAAGATGCTGCGAACCGGCCTGGCGAAGTTGAAATCTTCGAACAGTTGGTCGATCTCGCCGCGCAGTCGCCCGAACACGGCGGGCAGGCTGGTTTCGCGGGCGGTCTGGACGGGCAGTGTCGTTGGCTCATTCATCACCAGTGTCTCCTGTTGGCTGACACGCCGCCGCTGCGCTGGGTTGGCGTGTGGCTCCACGTTAGTCAGGCTGGCGTTACAGCGGCATCGGGTATTCTACGGAAGGTCCGGCAAGCCGTCGGGACAGGATCACAACTGCACGCGCCGGGCATTTTCGGGTTCCCGTCCGGCTGTCGCTGCACGGTATTCGAACCTGCAGGCGATCTCCGTCTGGATGCCGCCCCCCGCATCGCGAGACCGCCTGCAACATACCGTGGCCAGTTCTAGGAGACCTGATCGGGAAGCGCGCGAACCGCGGCAATCTGATAGGCGAGCCGGTCGCCATCGGGCTCGGTCAGCGTGATATACTCGCCCAGACGCAGGGGATGGTTCTCGAGATGAAATATCTGTTCGTCATCGGCTTCTCCGGGCGCGTAAGAAAAGACAAATCCGCCATTTTGCCGCAGGATCGCGCCGCGCATGGTGTCCTGGCCCGGCCACAGCCGCTGCACCGTGGCGCGGCCGGGCATCCGCTCGAACGCGGCAAGGTCGATGATCCCGTCGGTGCCAACCGGCAGCACAAGCTCATAGGCATGTTCGCTTGAACCGCTCGGATATTCGGGCGTGCGTGCCAGGGTCAGGCGTATCTGTTTCCAGTTCATGGCGATGTCTTCCCTTTTGATAGTCTCGTTGCATCATGGCGTCAGCGCGGCCGCTCGCATGAGCGCAGCACGCCTGTTGCTGCCGCGAACTGTCACGCAATCTGGGGTTCGCTGAATGCGTAATGTTCCCGAGGTGAACCGAGTTTGCCGCGGTGCGGGGCTAAGGATAATCCCGGATCGCAGCAGGGAGACCGAGCGTCCACCGTTGCGCAAGACCAGGAGCGATCGATGACTCACTCTAGCGCAAATTTCACCATTGCCCCCCGCGGCGAAATGGCGGAGCATCGTCCAGCCAGCGGCGGGGATGATCGCGCGCGCGCCGCGGCCTTATCGGCCTGTCTGCACGCCCTCTCCGTCAAGGTCAGCTGATGTCGCTCGGCCCGGTGCGTTCGCACGGTCCCGAACCGACGGACGCAAGCGCCGGCGCGGCGCGGCGCGAATTTGCGGTACGCCTTGCAATGGTCGCTGCGGCCGTTGCCATTGCGCTCGTGCTCTACGAGCTGAAGTTTCTCGTGCTGTTGCTGTTCGCGGCTGCGTTGCTGGCAATCGTCATGCACGCCGCGGCCGACCCGCTGGTCGACCGGCTCGGCATGCGACGCGCGCCGGCGCTGGTGGCCAGCGCGACGCTGACGGCGGCAACAATCATGGCGATGGTACTGGCCTTCGGTGCCGAAATCGCGTTTCAGCTCGACCTCGCGCTTGACCACCTGCCCGCCGCGGCTGACGAACTTCCTCGCCGCTTGGCGCGTCTGGGCATCCCGTCCGACATGCTCACACTGCTGCGCGAACAGGCAGCGGGGGAGAGAGTCGCGCTCTGGGTCGCCGGCGGGATTTCTGAGGTGGCAGGACTGGTAGCGGCCGGCGTGCTGGTGATCGTCACCGGTGTCTATCTCGCCGCGCAGCCGAGCAGCTATATCGATGGTGGGCTGGCGCTGCTTCCCGCAGACAGGCGGATCGCCGTCCGCTTGTTTCTCGTCGAGATTTCCGTTGAGCTCAAGCACTGGCTGGTCGCTCAACTGGCGCTGATGGCCATCGTCGGTACGCTGACCGGGCTCGGCGCCTGGGCATTGGGGCTGCCCGCACCGCTGGCGCTGGGGCTCATCGCGGGGATGCTCGAGATCGTCCCGTATGTCGGCCCGATCCTCACCACGCTTCCCGCGTGCGCGCTCGGCCTCGCGGTCGGCATTGAGGCTGCGGGCATGATGCTGGTGTGGATCTTCCTTGTCCAGCAGCTCGAGGGTCTGGTGCTGACCCCGCTGATCCTCAAGCGCGCGGTGCGCCTGCCGCCCGCACTGTCGCTGCTCGCGCTGATCGGTGCCGGCGCGCTGTTCGGACCGGCGGGGGTGGTGCTCGCCACTCCGGGCTCGGTGGTCGGATATGTCGCCTATCGCAGATATGTCGGCCGACGCGGCCGCCCCGTCGAATGATGGCAAGCGCAACGTTGCAGAAGGGAAAGGACGTGAGGCTGACGCAGCCCCGGCATCCTTCTCCCCGCGGTGAGAGCTGGTCGCACCCGATGTCGCGCGCGGGTCGAATGCATCCGCGGGACCGGTTTGGGCGCAATAGCCGTCTGCGCCGGGGAGCCGCTGTCCAATCGCCGGCGTATCCAGGTCAGCGTGGCCGCACGCGGACGCCGTTCTCGACCCGATTGCCGGGGTTGAGCACGACGCGATCGCCCTGCCCGAGACCTGCGAGCACCTCGCCGAACTGTTCGTTGATGTGGCCGATCCGCACCGCACGGTCGCGGGCACGGCCGTCCGCGATGACGAACACGTGCCAGCCTCCGTCACGGCCGCGGAATAGCGCCCCCACCGGCACGCGCAGCGCATCCGGGCTGCTCCACAGCCAGATCGTGGCATCCACCTGATAGCCATGACCAAGCGCCGCGCGGGCTGCGGCGCGAGGATCGAGATCGATGATCACATTGGCGCGCTGCTCCTCGATCCCGAGCGCCGATGTCTTGAGGATCGCGAACGGCTCGACGCGGCGCACGGTGCCCGACAGGCTCTGCTCGCCGCCCCAGCGGGTGATGTCCGCCGGTGCGCCGGGCTTTACCCGCACCGCTTCGCGCGACAGCAGATCGATGACCACCTCGGTACGGACAGGATCGCCGATCTCGACAAGCGGGGTTCCGATTGCCACCACGCCCTCGCTCGCCACCAGACGCCTGAGCACGACACCGCTTTCGGGCGAGCGCACCGCCACGTCTGCGCCACTGGACCCTCCCGTCGCCGTCGGTTCGCTGAGCGATGCCTGCAGCCTGCGGCTCTCGGCGCGCGAGCGATCGAGATCGGCCTCGCGCGTCAGCGCCGCCGCGCGCGCGGCTTCGAGCCGTGATCTGGCGAGGAAACCGCGCTCCGCCAGCTGTTCGGCGCGCGACAGGTCACTGCGCGCGAGGTCGAGCGCGGCTGCTGCACCCTGTTCGGCGGCGCGCGCCGCTTGCAGCGCGCCGCGCAGTTCGGCGCGTGTCCTGACGTCGAGCGGCGCCGATGGCGCTGCGGCCATGCGCGCGATCACGGTCCGGTTCGCGACCACGGTATCCCCGGCTTCGAGCGCGATCCTGGTGACATGGCCCGTGATCGGGGCAGACACAGTATATAGATCGCGCACCCTCACCACGCCGTCGTCGGAGACCCCGACGCGCATCGGGCCGCGCGTAACCTGCGCCTCGTCGATGTCTACCGCTTCGGGCCAGAAGCTGAAGGCGAGCGCCACCACCAGCATCCCCGCGACGAGCAACGCCCATCGCCACCGCCTGATCGCCGCGCCGATCATTCGCGGCCCTTCAGCACACGGACGAGATCGAGTCGGGTCACCCGCCGCGCGACCAGCAGCGCCGCCACAAGCGCCGCTGCGAGGATGACGACGCTGGCAAAGCCATAGGTCGCGCGCGCCGGGGCGAAAGGCAGCCTGAACAGATCGGAGCTGAACATCGTCGTCATCAGCTGGGCCAGCCAGTAGCCCAGCATGCATCCTGTGGGCAGTGCGAATGCGATCAACAATGCGACCTCGCCGAGCAGCACGGTGGCGACTTCGCCCTGTTTGAACCCGAGCACGCGTAGCGTCGCCAGCTCATGGGCACGCTCCGAAAACAGGATCCGCGCGCTGTTGTAGACGACGCCCACGGCGATGGCGCTAGCGAAGGCGACATAGAAGCCGACCATGGTGAAGATGTTCTGATCGACCATCTGCTCGAACAGCTGCAGGGTAGCGGTTCGGTCCGTGATGCCGAGCACCTTGGGCATGTCGCCGAGCCGCGCGACGATATCGTCGCGGGCCGCCGGGTCGATCTTGATCTGTGCCGAGCCGAACGGCGCGCCGTCGCGCACGGCGCGATCGATTACCGCATTGTCGGCATAGGCGCGCGTACCAACCAGCTCGTCGATCGTCGCCGAAACCCTCATCGTGCTCGTCGTCCGGCGCCCGGTGAGCAGCTCCACCTCGATCACGTCGCCCACCGCGACGTCGAGCCGATCGGCCAGCGGCTGGCTCAGCATGACGCCCGCTGCGGGCAGCGGCACCTCGCGCCCGATCGAATCGATTCGCGCGGTGAGCGTGGCATCGTGCCCTGCCCCCTCGATTGCAGTGCGTTCGCTCAGCCAGCCGTGTTTGAGCCGGACCGGTACCGCGCGCGTGCCTTCGACGGCGATCACACCCCGCATGCTGGCCAGCTCGTGCAGCGCAGCCTCGGTCTGTGGCTCGATGAACGCTATGCTGAGGTCCTGCCGTTGTGCGCGGAAGAAGAAGTCGTCGATCATCGCGCGCGACGAATCGATGAATTGAAGTGTCGAGAAAAGCAGCGCGAGTGCCATAGCGACCCCGAGCGTCGTGACCAGCGAACGGCCGGGCCAGCGTGCGATATGCCGCACGATCATGTGCCCGACCGAGGTGAAGCCTGCCAGCCTGCCCAGGTGCTCGAGTGCTCCGACCCGGTAGATCGGCGGCGGGGGCGGCGACATCGCGACCGCCGGCGAAAGCCGCGCTGCCGACAGCACGCCGCCGAGCGCACCGAGCGCGGCCGACGCCAGCGCGAGCCCGGCACCTCCGAAGAACACGGTCGCAGAGACCCGATAGTTCAGGAACGGGAAACGATAATAATCGCCATAGAGCTGGGTCATTTCGCGGCCCATCCACCAGCCGAGCAGTGCGCCCAGCAAGCTACCGATCAACCCGATGGCGAGCGCGAACTTGAGATAGTGCAGTCCGATCGCGATGTCAGAATAGCCGAATGCCTTGAGCAGCCCGATCTCCGCCCTCTCAGTGCTGATCAGCCGTGTCAGCACGATATAGACCAGGAAGGTCGACACAATCAGGAACACTGGAGGTATGACCTGGGTCATGGCGTCGAGCTGCATCAGCTCGTTGTCGAGAAAGGCGTGTGATGGATGGTCTTCGCGCCCATAAGCGCCGCCACCGCCAAAAGGCGCCATCAGGGCATCGAGCCGGCGGATCACTTCCGATTCGATCGCACCGCGCTCGAGCGTCAGCGCGATCGAGGTGATCGCACCGCTGCGGTTGGTTGCCGCCTCGAGCGCCTTGCGCCCCATCCAGAAGATTCCGAAGCGGCTCTCGTCGGGAACGATCTCGCCCGGCGCGATCGCCCAGATATAATCAGGCGAGAGCCCGATGCCGACCACATTGAGCCGGTCGCGGCGCCCGTAGATCACCGCATCGATCTCGTCGCCGAGCCCGATTCCGTTCGCTTGCGCAAAGGCGCGGTCGATGACCACCTCGCCCGCCTGGTCAGTGCCCGGCCGCCGCCCGTGCAGGACGACCACCTGGTTGAGTTGGGATCGTCCGCCCTCCCCGACCGAGTTGATGACCGCGCGGATCGGGTCGGTGCGGCCCGGCAGGTCCAGCGTCGCATATTGCTCGATACGCCCCTCGGCGCGTGCAACGCCGTCGATCTCCGCGACGCGATCGACGATGCTCTCAGGGGCGCGGGTCATCGACGCGAAGACATCGGCGAAGTCATAGCGCTCGTAATAGGCGTCGCGCGTCGCGACGAGGGATCGATGCACCCCCGTCGACAGAACGAATGTCGCCATCGCCGCAGCAATCACCAATGCGATCGCCAGCACCTGCGCGCGCATCCGCCACAGATCGCGCGCCAGCTTGAGATCGAGCATCGTCACCAGCTGATCTCCGCCGGCGCAATCCGCGTTTCGTTGACGGTGATCGAGGCGATCTTGCCATCGCGAAAATGGAAGACCCGATCGGCCATCGCCGCGATGCCGGCATTGTGCGTAATGATGACGAGCGTGGTGCCGATCTCGGCATTGGCTCTCGCGAGCGTCTCGAGGACCCGGCAGCCGGTGACGCTGTCGAGCGCGCCGGTGGGCTCGTCGCACAGCAGCACCCCGGGACGCTTGGCGACCGCGCGGGCGACGGCGACGCGCTGCTGTTCGCCACCCGACAGCTGGGCCGGGAAATGGTCCATCCGATCCTCGAGCCCGACCATGGCCAGCGCGTCGGCCGCGCTCATCGGGTTTTCGGCAATGTCGATCACCAGCTGCACATTTTCGCGCGCCGTCAGGCTGGGGATGAGATTGTAGAACTGGAAGATGAACCCGATGCTCTTGCGCCTGAACCGGGTCAGCTCCGCATCGTTGAGCGCAGTCAGCTCGGCATCGCGGTACCACAATGTTCCCGAAGTCGCCCGGTCGATGCCTCCGATGATGTTGAGCAGGGTGGACTTGCCGCTCCCCGACGGTCCGAGCAGCACGAGCACCTCGCCCTGGACGGTGTCGAGATCGACTTCGCGCAGCGCGTGGACCTCGGTAGCCCCGGTCACATAGACCTTGCTGAGGCGTCGGCCGGTGAAGGCGCGCTCCGCGATGATGGCTGCTTCGGACGGCATGGCGAACCTATAGGTCGCTGACCGCGGCTTGTGCTTACGCAGAATAACGGAGTGCGGATGCGGCGCGGCCGTTTGTGCAACCGGCGCCGCGTGATCAGCCCTCTCTGCGGCCGAGCCGTCGCGCGATCCATTTCTCGGCCTCCACCAGCAGCAGCAGCGCCAGCCCGATGCCGATGATCAGCATGCCATCGCCCCATGCGACCGGACGGCTCGCGAAAAGGCGGTTCATGAACGGCGCATAGGTGAACAGCAGCTGCGCGGCGATAACGATCCCCACCGACACCAGCACCGCAGGCGTGCCCAACACCCCCTGCCAGGTGAGCGATGCGCCATGGACGTAGCGGACGCTGAACAAATAGAAAATCTCCATCACAACCATCGTGTTGACCGCCATCGTGCGCGCATTCTCGATCGCCTGCCCCTGCGCGACGGCATAGGTGAAAATGCCGAACGTTCCCGCGACCATCAGCACAGAGACGAACCCGATGCGCCACAACAGCCTGCCCGATAGCAGGCTTTGGCCTGACTGGCGCGGCGGTCGGCGCATCGCGCCCGCTTCTGGCGGCTCGAAGGCCAGCGCCAGCCCAAGCGCGACTGCCGTCACCATGTTGATCCACAGAATCTGAACCGGCGTTATCGGCAGCGTCAGCCCGAAAAGGATGGCAAGGATAATTGTCATCGCCTCGCCGCCGTTGGTGGGCAGCGTCCAGGCGATCACCTTGGTGAGGTTGTCATAAACCGTCCGTCCTTCGCGCACCGCCGAGACAATCGAGGCGAAATTGTCATCGGCGAGCACCATTTCGCTGGCGTCCTTGGCCGCCTCGGTGCCCTTCTGCCCCATTGCTACGCCGATATCGGCGCGCTTGAGCGCGGGCGCATCGTTGACCCCGTCGCCGGTCATCGCGATCACCGAACCATCGCGTTGCAACGCCTCCACGAGGCGCAACTTCTGTTCGGGGCTGGCGCGCGCAAACACCAGCGCAGTGTGCGCCTCGTCATCGAACGCCGCATCGTTGAGCTTCTCAAGATCAGCGCCGGTCAGCGTGCGCGGATCATCGCCCAGGCCCAGCGCAATGGCGATGGCGCGCGCGGTTACCGCATGGTCGCCGGTGATCATTTTCACCCGGATGCCCGCCGCGCGGCATTCGGCGATGGCGGCAATCGCCTCTGGGCGCGGCGGATCGATCAGTCCAATCAGACCGAGCAAGGTCAGGCCGCCCGCGACATCATCGATCGAGATCGCATCGGTACCCGTTGGCATAACCCGCTGCGCGACCGCGATCACGCGCTGTCCGGCTGTTGCGAGCGTATCGACATGTGCCAGCCATTGCGCACATTCGATTGCCACGTGGCCATTCGCTGTCGCAACGCTGGAGCATCTTTCGATAATCGCCTCGGGCGCGCCTTTGATGAACAGCCGGGGGGCATGTCCGACGCGAGCGTTGAGGGTCGCCATATACCGGTGGCGCGCATCGAACGGGATTTCGGCAATCCGCTTGAACTCGGCACGCGCGACCGCATCCTTGTGGCCAGCCTTGACCGCGAGCGAGACCAGCGCCCCCTCCATCGGATCACCATCGACGATCCAGCGGCCTTCGACCTCGCGCAGCGCTGCATCGTTGCACAGCAGCCCCGCCAGCGTCAGCGTTTCGAGGACCGGTTCGGCGGCCGGATCGATCGGGCCATTGCCGTCGCTGGCAAATGTGCCCACCGGGGTATAGCCGGTGCCATCGACGCACACCATGCCATCAGCGGTGACCAGCCGGGTGACGGTCATCTCGTTGCGGGTGAGCGTGCCCGTCTTGTCCGAACAGATCACCGAGACGGCACCCAGCGTTTCCACGGCCGGCAGTCGCCGGATGATCGCGTTGCGCCGCGCCATGCGCTGTACGCCGACGGCCAGGGTGATGGTCATCACCGCGGGCAGACCTTCAGGGATCGCGGCGACTGCCAGCCCCACGACAACCATGAAGGCGTCGCTCATCGCGTAGCTCTCGCTCCAGATCGCAAAGCCGAACACCAGCGCGTTCAGCGCCAACACGGCAACGGTGATCTGCCGGGCAAAATGATTCATCTGCCGGATAAGCGGAGTGGCGAGCGTGTCGATCGTACCGATCATCGTGCTGATCTGGCCGAGCTGCGTATGTGCGCCAGTGGCGACAACCACCCCCTCGCCCTGCCCTGCTGCGACGATGCTGCCCGAAAACGCCATCGAGAAGCGGTCGCCCAGCGGCACCTCGGCGGAGACCGGTGCCACCTGCTTGTCTACCGCCACCGATTCACCCGTGAGGATCGCTTCGTCGGCCTTGAGGCTGCTTGCCTTGATCAACCGAAGGTCAGCCGCAACGCGATCGCCGGCTTCCAGCATGACAATGTCGCCCGGCACCACCTCGTCGGCGGCGATGGTCAACCGCTGGCCATCGCGCAGCACCGATGCGTGCGGGTCGATCATCGCGCGGATCGCGTCCATCGCGTTCTCGGCGCGCCCTTCCTGCACAAAGCCGATGATCGCGTTGATCAGGACCACTGCCACGATGACCAGCGCATCGGTGACATGGTCTATCGCCGCTGCCAGCGCCGCAGCCGCGATCAGCACATAGATCAGCAGGTTGTGGAACTGCAGCGCGAAACGGGTCAGGCTGCTGCGCCGTTTGCCCTCGGGCAACCGGTTGTGTCCATATCGGGCGAGCCTGGCTTGCGCCTCTTCGCGGCCAAGCCCGGTCGCCTGCGAGCCCATCTTCTCCACCGCAGCCGGAGCGGGCATCGCGTGGAAGTTGGTTGACGAAGCGTCACCAGGTTTCTCCAGAGAAGGCTTAGCTGCCATCGATCAATCTTCCATATCAGGGTCCAGACACGCCTTGATGCCGTCCGCGATCGCCAATTCCTCATCCGCCGGGATGACGTGCACCGTAACGGCAGACGCTGGCGGAGAGATCACTGCTTGGCCGTGCCGGTTGGCATCCGCATCGATCTGCACACCCAGCCATGCCGCCGCATCGCACAATCGCGCGCGGATGACGGGAGAATTCTCGCCAATGCCTGCGGTGAACACCAGTGTATCGAGCCCACCCAGAACCGCGGCGAGCGAGCCGATGGCGCGGCCGGTGCGATAGATGAACAGGTCGATCGCCTCGCGCGCGTTCGGCGTGTCACTGTCGAGCAGGACCTGCATATCTCCTGAGATACCCGACACACCGAGCAACCCCGAACGGCTGTACAGCAGATCCGAGATTTCGCCCGAGGTCATAGCCTTGGCTTCGACGAGGTGGAGCAGGATGCCCGGATCGATCGAACCGCAGCGGGTCGCCATCATGAGCCCCTCGAGCGCTGAAAACCCCATTGTCGTGGCAACGCTTGCGCCATGGTTCATGGCGCACAGGCTGGCCCCGCTGCCCAGATGCGCGACGATCGTGCGGCCGCCGGCATCGCTGCCATCCAGCGCCCGCAGGCGCGCGGCTATATACGCATAGGACAGGCCGTGAAATCCATAAGCGATCATGCCATCTTCGGTAAGCTCGCGGGGCAGCGCATATAGCTTGTCGAGCCGCGGCCGCGCGGCGTGAAATGCGGTATCGAAGCAACCAATCTGCGCGGCCTGCGGCAAACGCTCGGCCGCAAAGTGAACGACATCGAGATTGTGCGGCTGGTGCAGCGGCGCAAGTGGCACCAGCGTTTGGAGCTGGCCTAGCACGGCGGCATCGAGCCGCACCGGCGCAGTGAACCTTGCGCCGCCATGGACGATCCTGTGCCCGACCGCGCTGATGTCGTTGAGCAAGCCTTCGTCCGCCAGCACGTCAAACACCAAGGATGCCGCGCTGCGCAGGTCGAGGGGGCCGTCAGCGGCGGCACGGTCCTGCCCGGTCTTCGCGCCGATCTTGAGCCGGAGCCAGGGCGCCGAGCCCATCCGCGACAGATTGCCCGCCGCAACCCGGACGGGCTCAACACCTTGATCGAAAACAGCGAACTTCAGGCTCGACGAGCCCGCGTTGAGCACCAGCAGCCGCCCGGTCATCGCGGCGGCTTCAGTCGCTGGTGCCCCGCAACGAGCAAAGCGGCGGCGCACGAGGCAAGACGCGTCGGCTCGTCGTCGGCGCGGCTGGTCAGGATGATCGGTACGCGCGCCCCTATCACGATCCCGGCGGACAGCGCGCCCGAGAAATAGGTGAGCTGCTTGGCGATCATGTTGCCCGCCTCGATATCCGGGGCGATCAGCACGTCGGCGCGGCCCGCGACCTCGGAGACGATATGCTTGGTCGCCACCGCTTCGGGCGAGATGGCGTTGTCGAACGCCAGCGGCCCGTCGACAATGCCCCCGACGATCTGGCCGCGATGCGCCATCTTGGCGAGCGAGGCGGCATCGGTGGTTGTCGGCATGGCGGGATGGACGGTCTCGACCGCAGCCAGCACCGCCACGCGCGGGCTGGCTATCCCCAGCGCCAGCGCGCAATCGATGGCGTTCTGGACAATGTCCTTTTTGGCCGCGAGATCGGGTGCGATGATGATCGCGGCGTCGCTGACCAGCAGCAGCCGGGGATAATCGGGCACCTCGAAGATGAAGACGTGGCTCATCCGCCGGTCGGTGCGCAGGCCGGTGTCGCGATCGACCACCGCGGCGAGCAGTTCGTCGGTGTGCAGGCTGCCCTTCATCAGCGCTCCCACCTTGCCGGCGCGCGCCATTGCGCAGGCCGCAGCGGCGGCAGCATGGCTGTGCTCGACTGGCACCAGTTCGAAGGCCGCGATGTCGAGTCCGGCTTGCACTGCTGCTGCGCGGATCCTGGCTACGGGACCGACGAGCACCGGATCGATCAGACCTTGCGCGGCCGCGGCCACAGCCCCGCCGAGCGCAGCGGCATCGCAGGGATGCACTACCGCGGTGCGCACCGGTGGGCGATTCCGGGCGAGTGCGATGATATCGGCAATGCGGAGCGGCGCCGCAGCGCCGGGGACTGCGGCTGCGGTCATGGGGTGATGGCGATCTTCAGCACGCCATCGCGCTGGTTGGCGAACAGGTCATAAGCGGCCTCTATATCGTCGAGCTTGAAGCGGTGCGTCACCAGCGGCCGGGTGTCAAGCCGAGCCGAGGCGATGACCTGCATCAGTCGGCCCATCCTTTCCTTGCCCCCCGGACACAGGCTGGTGACAATGGTGTGATCGCCCAGCCCCGCTGCGAAGGCGTCGAGCGGGATGGTGAGATCGCCCGAATAGACGCCAAGCGACGAGAGAGTTCCGCCGGGACGCAGCACGCGCAGCGCGGCCGAAAAGGTCTCCTGCCGGCCGAGCGCCTCGATCGCGACATCGACGCCGCGACCGTCGGTCAGGCGCATGATCTCGGCCACCGGGTCTAGCGTGGCAAAGTCGATGACGTGATCCGCCCCCATCTGCCTGGCAATCGCCATCCGTTCGGGGATCGAATCGACCGCGATGATCATAGTCGCGCCCATCAGCCGCGCGCCGGCGGTCGCGCACAGACCGATCGGCCCCTGGGCAAAGACCGCAACGGTGTCGCCGATGCGCACACTGCCGCGCTCCGCCCCCGAAAAGCCGGTCGACATGATGTCGGGGCACATCAGCACCTGTTCGTCGCTGAGCGCGTCGGGGATCGGGGCGAGGTTGGTCATCGCATCGGGCACGAGCAGATATTCGGCCTGCGCCCCGTCGATGGTGTTGCCGAACCGCCAGCCGCCCATCCGCTTGAAGCCGTGCCGCGTGCCTGCACCGTCCTGTGAGTGAAATCCGCACAGGCATGCCGCGCTATGGCCGCTTGGGGTAATCGCGCCAGCAATGACGCGCTGCCCTTCGCGATAGCCTTCGACCGCAGAGCCCAATTTCTCTATGATACCCACGGGTTCATGGCCGATGGTCAATCCCTTGGCGACGGGATATTCACCCATGAGAATGTGCACGTCCGTACCGCAGATCGTGGTGGTGGTCACCTTGATCAGCGCGTCGAGCGGCCCAACATCGGGGATAGGCTTCTCGCCAAGCACGATACGGCCCGGCTCCACGAAAATCGCCGCTTTCATCATGCGTGTCATCAGGCAGCTCCTCTGTCGTGGCACCGCTATCCTGACGATCAGCAACGGTGCATTGATCCGCGTCAAACTGCCTCGAGATAGCGTCGTGTGATGAGACATAGCACGTGATGAGCCACCAGCCCCTCAGGGCTTTCGCGGAGTGGACAATGGACAGATATTGTCACCTACCAGACTCCCGACAGGCCAGGATTCTGTATTCCCGCCCGTTGGCTATGCCCGCCTGCGCACGCCTGTATCCCGGGACACCTGCAACGACAGTCCGTGAAATTGTGCGTGCGAACCAGACGATTGGGCCCGAGCATGGGTCACTTCGCCCACCAGCAGCAGCGCAGGGTCCTTGCCGTCAACCGTGGCCATCAACGAAGCCAGGTTGTGCAGGTGACCACGGATAAGGCGTTCGTCGCGCGAAGAAACGTTGACCGCGATCAGGATAGGCGTGCTCGGCAGCCACCCGTTGGCGATGAGCTGCGCGGCAATGTGGGGAGCAGCAGCCCGGCCCATATAGATAGCCAGCGTTGTCTGTTCACCGGCGATCGCTGACCAATCGATGTCATCTTGCCCTTTACCACAGCCTTGGGCCGTGATGAAGGCCAGCGCCCTTGTGCTGCCACGCCGCGTCAGAGAGAACACGCCCGAAGCTGCCGCTGCGCTGGCCGCAGTGATCCCGGGACACACCTGGACACGAATGCCCTCGGCTTGCAGGGCATCGACTTCCTCGGTCATTCGCCCGAACACCGCAGGATCGCCTCCCTTCAGACGAACGACGCGGTGGCCATTCTGCGCGGATTTCGCCAGCAAACTGTTGATCGCGCCCTGAGCCATCGAGTGCCGCCCTGATCGTTTGCCGACGGGCACCTGCATCACATGGCGGGGGATGAGGTCAAGGATCGGCTGGCTGACCAGCGCATCGTGAAACACGATCGTTGCCATGGCCAGCAACCGTTCGGCCTTGCGGGTCAGCAGGTCCGGATCGCCGGGGCCTGCGCCCACCAGCCAGACATCGCCGCTGCCAAAACTGATGTCAGCCATGGGCTGCCTCCTTGTGTTGCATGATCAGGCGCTGGATTGCGGGTTTGCATGAGCCGCAATTTGTTCCGGCGGACAGTGCAGCCCCGACCGCCTCGGGGGTCGTCAGCTGCTGACTTGCTATCGCCTGAGTGAGCGTGATGGTGCCGATGTCGAAACAGCTGCAGATGATCGCCCCGCGATCGGGCGCGGGCGTGGCAGAGCGCCCGGCCAATAGCTCGGTCGCGCTGGCTTGGGAGCCTCCAAGCTGGGCAATCAACCATTCGCGCCGGGGAAGCCGATTCTGCGGCCCGATATACAAAACGGCCACGACGACGCCGTCGCGCAGGATGGCAAAGCGGTGCTGGCCATGCGCGCTGTCATGGCTCTCGATGCATTCGCCCCGCGGGAGCAACCGCTTGGCAAACGCCAGTGGATCGCCCTGCCCTGCCAGCTCGACCAGCCATCCGGACTTGGTGCGTACTTTGGTGGCGTAACTGGCTGGCAACGGATCAGGCATTTCCGAAGCAATCAGAAATCCGTGCCAGTCGGCGGCGAAAGGTGAGATGCACGCGGGGCTGTTCTTGAAGCCCGGCTGGCCCGAATGCGGATCGGTCAGCGCGCGGGCAAGCGCGCCGGTGCGTCCACCGGTCGATTGCTGGTCGGTCCAGTGGATCGGCACGAACAGGTCGCCCCGCCTTTGGCCATCGCTGATACTGACCCGGAACACGCTGCTGCCCTGCGGTGTTGCCACCAGCGCCAGTCCGCCATCGGACAGGCCGTGCGCCAGCGCATCCTCGGCGTGGATCTCGACCAGCGGCTCCTGCCGGTGCTGGCCGAGCCGCGCGCTGAGCCCGGTGCGGGTCATGGTATGCCACTGGTCGCGATAGCGCCCGGTGTTGAGCGTCAACGGCCAGGCCTTGAGCGGCTCGCCCAGCTCCATTTGCGCAACCTGCACCAGCCGCGCCTTGCCATCGGGGGTGGAGAAGCGGCCATCGGCAAAGGCATTGCCGCCCCAGCGCCAGGGTTGCATCGCGTCGTAAGCAGGGTTGGAGATCGCGGCATGGCAGCCGATGTCGAACACCCTTTTCCCGGCATTCTGATAGGCGGAAAGCCGCGCATGTTCGCGGTAGATGTCGGCGGGTCGGTCGTAGCTGAACGCCTCGCGCCAGCCCATCGCGCGCGCCACCTCCTTGATGATCCACCAGTCTGGCCTTGCCTCGCCTGCTGGCGGCAGAAAGGCGCGCTGGCGGCTGATTACCCGTTCGGAATTGGTGACCGTGCCATCTTTCTCGCCCCAGCCCATCGCAGGCAGCTTCACATGGGCAAAGGCGCTGGTGTCGGTCTTGGCGATGCAATCCGAAACCACGACGAACGGGCAGATAGCCAGCGCCTCGCGCACCGCCCCTGCATCGGGCAACGACACCGCAGGGTTGGTCGCCATCACCCATAGCGCCTTGACCCTGCCCTCGCCGATCGAGCGGAACAGATCGACCGCTTTCAGTCCCGGTTTGGCAGCCATCGTCGGCGAAGCCCAGAAACGGCGGACGAGATCGCGGTTTTCCGGCACAAAGTCCATATGCGCCGCCAACGTCGTCGCCAGCCCGCCGACCTCTCGCCCGCCCATCGCATTGGGCTGGCCGGTGATCGAGAACGGGGCCGCGCCGGGCTTGCCGATGCGCCCCGTCGCCAGGTGCAGGTTGAGGATGGCGTTGACCTGATCGGTCCCGCGGATCGACTGGTTGATGCCCTGGCTGAACATGGTGATGGTGCGCGGGTGCGCGGCGAACAGATCGAACAACGCCTGAACATCGGCGGGAAGCAGGTCGCAGGCGCGGGCGACCGACCATAGGTCATGGTCGTGCTCGAGGCTTTCCCAGAAGCCCTCCGGCACCGATACGCTGCGCGCAACATAATCGCGGTCGATCAGCCCCTCGCGCATCGCAAAGGCCAGCAGTCCGTTCATCAGGGCAACATCGCTGCCGGGCCGCAACGCAAGGTGCAGAGCGGCATCCGCGCAGGTTTCCGTTCGGCGCGGATCGATGACCACCAGCCTTGTGCCGCGTGCAGCCCGCGCGGCCATGATCCGCTGATAGATGACCGGATGGCACCAGGCGGTGTTCGATCCGACCAATATGACCAGGTCCGCCGCGTCCAGATCATTATAGCTCGCGGGCACGATATCCTCGCCGAATGCCCGCAAGTGTCCGGATACCGCACTCGACATGCACAGCCGCGAATTGGTGTCGATATTGGCCGATCCGATAAACCCCTTCATCAGCTTGTTGGCGACGTAATAGTCCTCGGTCAGCAGCTGGCCCGATACGTAGAAGGCAACGCTGTCGGGGCCGTGCTGCTCGATCGTGCGGCGGAACTGGCGCGCGACGTGCGTGATGGCCTTGTCCCAGCTCGCGCGCTTGCCGCCGATCTCGGGGTGCAGCAACCGCCCTTCATGGCTCAACGTCTCCCCCAGATGCGTGCCCTTGGAGCACAAGCGCCCGGCATTGGCGGGGTGGTCAGGATCGCCAGCAATCGTTGTATTCTGGCCGTCAGCCGCCGGCGTCGCAAGGACACCGCAGCCAACGCCGCAATAGGCGCATGTGGTGCGGACTGCGTTCACGCCGCCAACCGCAGAGCCGATGCGCGCTCGATCATGATCCGCCCGCTGTGCACCTCGACCGGAATGGTCGGAGTGCAGCCTTTGTCTGTTCCTTGCGCGTCGCCGGTGGCAAGGCTGATCACCCAGTTGTGCAGCGGGCAGGTCACGCTGTCGCCATGGACGATGCCCTGGCTGAGCGGGCCGTGTTTATGCGGGCAGCGGTTGACCAAGGCATAGATACGCCCCGCGCCGGTGCGGAAGATCGCGATCTCCTCGCCGCCGGGCACCTTGACCGCTCGCGATCCGCGCAAAGGCACGTCTTCCACTGCGCCGACATCGATCCATTGCGGCATCATGCCGAAACCCCTTCCAGTTGTGTGATCGGTCGAAACTCGGCCATCGGACGGTGCAGGTTGCGGTCCTGCCCTGCGGCACGCTCTGCCCAGGGGTCATCCTGGCTGAACGATTGCGCGATCCAGAAGCGTGCGGCCAGCGCATCGCGCCCTTCAACATCATCGATCAGCAGCGCGCGCAGCCAGTCCATTCCCATCCGCTCAATCCACGGCGCGGTGCGTTCGAGATAGCGGGCGTGCTCGCGATAGAGCTGCACGAAGGCGGCCGCCATGTGGATCGCCTCGTCCTCGGTCGCTACCTTGCACAGCAGATCGGTGCCGCGCAGATGGATGCCGCCATTGCCGCCGACGTGCAGTTCGTACCCTGAATCGACGCAGATCACGCCGAAGTCCTTGATCGTCGCCTCCGCGCAATTGCGCGGGCATCCGCTGACCGCCATCTTGAACTTGTGCGGCATCCAGCTGCCCCAGAACTTGCGCTCCAGCATCACGCCCAGCCCGGTCGAATCCTGCGTTCCGAACCGGCACCATTCGCTTCCGACGCAGGTTTTCACCGTGCGCAGCGCCTTGCCATAGGCATGGCCCGAGACCATCCCGGCAGCATTGAGATCGGCCCAGACGGCGGGCAGATCCTCCTTCCTGATTCCGAAGATGTCGAGCCGCTGGCCGCCGGTGACCTTGACCATCGGCGCGTCGTATTTCTCGACGACATCGGCGATGGCGCGCAGTTCCTTGGGGTTGGTGAGCCCGCCCCACATGCGCGGCACCACCGAATAGGTGCCATCCTTCTGGATGTTGGCGTGCATCCGCTCGTTGACGAAGCGGCTCTGCTGGTCATCGACATATTCACCCGGCCAGGCGCACAGCAGGTAATAATTGAGCGCGGGGCGGCACGAGGCGCAGCCATCGGGGGTGGCCCAGTGCAGCTCCTGCATCACCTGCGGGATGTGGCGAAAGCGCCGTTCGACGATCAGCGCGCGCACCTCGTCATGCGTGAAGCTGGTGCACTTGCACATCGGCTTGGCGGTGCGCTCGCCCGCATAGTCATCGCCCAGCGAGATCGCCAGCAACGTCTCGACCAGCCCGGTGCACGATCCGCAGCTGGCCGAGGCCTTGCAGGTGGCGCGCACCGCATCGAGCGTGGCGGCTCCGTCTGCGATGCAAGCTGCAACCCGCCCCTTGTTGACGCCGTTGCAGCCACACACTTCCGCATCGTCGGGAAGCGCTGCAACGGCATGCTTAGGGTCCGCTTGCCCCCCTCCCGAGGCGAACGCCTGGCCGAAGATCAACGCATCGCGGATCTCGGTTACGTCTTCGGAGCGCTTGAGCAGGTCGAAATACCAATTGCCGTCTGCGGTGTCGCCATAGAGCACCGCGCCGACCACGCGGTCGCCCTTGACCACGACACGTTTGTAGATCCCGCGCGCGGCATCGCGCATCACGATGTCTTCCGTGCCATCGCCCACGGCAAAGTCACCGGCGGAGAACACATCGATCCCCGATACCTTGAGCTTGGTGGCAGTGACCGATCCCTGATAGCTGCCCGTCTTGCCGGTCAGGCCGTCAGCGAGCGCACGGCACATCTCCCAGATCGGTGCGACGAGCCCATAGACCTGCCCGCGATGTTCGACGCATTCGCCGACGGCAAGAATGGCAGGGTCGCTGGTCACCATCTGGTCGTCGACCAGTATCGCACGATTGACGGCGAGCCCTGCCTCTCTTGCAAGCTCAACCTTCGGACGGATGCCCGCCGCCATCACCACCAGGCTGGCCGGAATGGTGCGCCCGTCGGTCAGACGCACACCCTCGACCTTGCCCTCTCCAAAGATTTCCGCCGTGTTGGCGCCGGTCAGGATCGTCTGGCCGCGGCCTTCCAGCGCAGCCTTGAGCAGCCAACCCGCCGCCTCGTCGAGCTGGCGCTCCATCAGCGTATCCATCAGGTGAATGACGGTGACCTGCATGCCCCGCAAGGCCAGCCCATGGGCCGCCTCCAGGCCAAGCAGGCCACCGCCGATCACCACGGCATCCCCCCCCAGGGCGGCCGTGTGAACCATAACATCGACGTCTGCCGTGTCTCGGAACGAGACGACGCCAGGCAGATCCTTGCCCGGCACCGGAAGGATGAACGGGTCCGATCCGGTGGCGATCAGCAGCCGGTCATAATGCGCGACGCGGCCCGATTGCGCGGTGACGGTCTTTGCGTCGCGGTCGATGGCGATGACGGAATCGCTGACCACCAGATCGATGCCATGGTCGGCATACCAGCTGCGGTCGTTGATCACGATTTCGTCGAAGGTCTTCTCGCCCGCGAGCAGAGGTGACAGCATGATGCGGTTGTAGTTCACATGCGGCTCTGCGCCGAAGATGGTGATGCGGAAGCGGTGCGGATCGCGCGCCAGCACCTCTTCCACCGCGCGGCAACCGGCCATGCCGTTGCCGATAACAACCAGATGTTCGCGGTCCATGCGTGTTTCTCCTGTCACAGCAGATAGTCCATTTGCAGCCACAGCTTGCGGGTATCGGTGCCGAAGCTGGTGGCGCGGTAGTCGGCATATTTGACCAGCAGGCCGATGTGCGGGGTCAGCTTGAACGCGGCCTGCGCATTCCATTCGTCGCCATAATGCTGATCGAGCCGGTCGCTGTCGAAGCGGTGGTAGATCACCGACAGGCTCACCGGCCCGCGCGGTGTCGGCAGCGCGTATCCCAGCCCGGCATAGGCGTCGCGCAGGCCGTTGGGCGGTGTGGTGAGGAACAGGTCGGCCCAGCCGTTGAACTTGTGCGCGGTGGCGAGCGGGGTCTGGAAGCTGGTGAAGGGCCTGCCCGATGACGCGCCGAGCACCTCGTACCCGCCGGTCAGGGTTAAGCCGTGCGCCGCCATCTGCGCCTCGCCGAGCCAGTATTCGGCGGCATAGGTGTTGGGGTTGTCCTTGTGGTCACTCTGCCGGGCAAAGCTGGCGATGATGCCCAGCTTAAACTGAGACGACAGCGCGAACGATCCGGTGGCGCGCGCACCATAGGTCTGGCTGGAAAATTGACGCCGCCCGGCCTGACCCTGATCCACCAGATAGGCAAAGCCCTTGATCGCCACCGGTCCCGCCTTGCCACCGAGTTGCGCCAGCACATTGTCGCCGCCGATCGATTGCAATGGGCTGTCGATGCCGAAGATGCTGCGTACCGACCAGCTATAGGTGATGTCAGCGGTGAGCGGCCCCAACGCCGCGCTTTCCAGCCGCACCGCGTCATAGGTCTGCTCGTTCTGCCGCCACAGCACCGTGCCGACGAAACGCTGGTCGTCGAGATTGATCCGTTGGCGACCCAGGGTGACCACGGTCTGGGGCAATCCGCGATACTGGAGCTGGACGCGGTTGAGCTCGATGGTCTGCGGGTCCGCAACCACCGGGAACGCGGCGCGGCCATTGACCGTGCTGTTATAGTCCCCGTTGATCGCCAACGTCGCTTCGGCCTCGGCGAGGAAGGACCACGGCCCGCTCTTGGCTTCCAGCCCGCTACGCATCCTGAAGGTCAGCGCATCGGCCTGCTCGCTCTTGCCCTGCTGGTCGACGCCTTCGTAGCGCAGGCGTGCATCGATCAGCGGGGTGAGCTTGAACGGCTCTGCCAAAGCCGGGCTGGCGGCCGAGGCGGCGGCAACCGCCCCGGCGAAGATCCTCCGCGCGATCATATCCGCGCGCCTTCGAGTTCGGTCGTCCATGTCGCGCGCCAGCGGGTCTTGACGCTGACCAGGCTGGCGAAGGCCACCAGCGCAAGCCCGGCGAAGATCAGGAACCCCCATTGCGGGCTCCCGGTGAGCTGCTTGGCAAAGCCCAGCGACGAGGCGAGATAGAAGCCGCCGACGCCGCCAGCAAAGCCGACAAGGCCGGTCATCACCCCGATCTCATCCTTGAACCGCTGCGGCACCAGCTGGAACACCGCACCATTGCCCGCGCCCAGCGCCAGCATCGCGCAGACGAACAGGGCCAGCGCCAGTTTGACCGTCGACGGACCAAAGCTGATCGCGATCAGCACTGCAGCGGCGACCAGATACACGCCCATCAGCGTCTTGGTGCCGCCGATCCGGTCCGCCAGCGCGCCGCCCATCGGACGGACCAGAGATCCCGCGAACACGCAGGCAGCCGTGCAGTATCCCGCAACCACCGGGGTCAGTGCGAACTGATCGACGAAATAGATCGACAGCGATGCCGCCAGCCCGACAAAGCCACCGAAGGTCACGCCGTAGAACAGCATGAACCACCACGCATCGGCCTTTTTCAGCGGCGCAAGATAGGCGAGGATCGACTTGGGCGCGGGCGGATCGGGTGCATCCTTGGCCAGCACCATGTAGATGCCGAAGGTGATCGCCAGCGGGATGCAGGCGAGGCCCAGCACCGCGTTCCAGCCGAACGCCTTGGCGAGCAAAGGCGCGAACAATGCGGCGAGCACCGTGCCCGAATTGCCCATGCCCGCAATGCCCAGCGCGGTGCCCTGATGCTCGGCGGGATACCAGCGGCTCGCCAGCGGCAGCGCGACGGCAAAGCTTGCCCCGGCAAAGCCCAGGATCACACCCAGCGCCACGGTGCCGCCAAAGCTGTCGACGCCCAGCATCCAGGCCGTCGCCAGCCCGCCGATGACGATCAGCTGGCCGATGGCGCCGGTCGATTTGGGGCCGATCTTGTCGACCAGCACGCCGTTGACCAGCCGCAGCACCGCGCCTGCCAGCGTCGGGATAGCGACCATCAGGCCTTTCTGGGCGTCATTGAGCCCCAGATCGGTTGCGATCATCGGAGCGAGCGGGCCGAGCAACACCCAGACCATGAACGCCAGATCGAAATACAGAAATGCTGCAAACAATGTCGGGCGGTGCCCCGCCGACCAGAAACCTTTGTTCATGATAAACCCCTTGAATGGTGCCGCGCGGGAGGTCCGTCCGGCTGGTTGAACCGAGCGCATACGCCGGGGCTTGTTGGCCGGAGCGCAGGGGGGAGCACGCGGGGATGATGGCAAGGAAGCGAGGCACGACCGCTGGTTCCGGCAACCTGACATGCGTGGGCTACGCGGCCTGATCGCCGCGCAAGTCCGTCTGCCGATCTTCCGGAATGAACCGTCAAAGCCACGCTCCTTTCAGACACAAAAAAAGCCGCCTCGAAGCGCGGTCATCAGGACCGGTTCGGGCGGCGTCGTTGCCATGCTCCGGCAGGACCGGAGCGGCCAGTTCAGCCCTTCATTGGACCTTACTGGTTATGATCGACCAAGCAGCATTGCCTGATCTACCCTTAAGTTGTCAGTGAATCACTTCTAGCGCAAGCCAATTATTGTGCATTGCAGCATTTGCAACTGCACCGTCTAAAGCCTTCAAATCCGCGGCTTTGTACGCTGGCGCTCCAGATAATCCATCGCCTGGTCGGGGTCGAACTGCACGCGATCGAAGAACTGGTCTTCACCGAGGATCAGTCGACCAGTCTGGCTGGAGGCACCGCGCGGCACGCTGTTGGCGCCTTCCACCTTGGCGCTGGCCCCGGGCAGGATCGCATCGGTTCGCGCCAGCGCGGCCCTGTAGATATCAGGCCGGAACACGTTTGCTGCCTCGGCAAAGCCTGACTCGCTCGCCTCGGCATGGCCCCAGCGCGCCATCTGCGAATACAGCCACATCGCCTGGCTGCGCCACGGGAAGTTTGCTGCTTCGCGATGCTGGAACATGAAGTCGGGATAATGGATGGCATTTGCCCCGTGCATCAGCCGGATGCGGTCTGTCGCCGCGCGCGATATCGTATCTACGGGTGCGCTGAGATATTCCGGTCGTGAAAGAATTTCCGCATTCGCTTCGGCATTGCCAGGCGCGACGAAATGCGCCGCTGCCCGGTGCAGTGCGCGCACCAGCCGTTCGATTGCATCGGTATCGGCCTGCGGACCATCGAGCCGCACCGCCAGCACCTTCTCGACTCCGCGCCGCCATATCTGCGCGGTCGCCAGCGCAATCCGTCCCACCCCGCGATCGACCGCGACGCTGTTCCACGGTTCGCCAACACAGATGCCGTCGACATCGCCGCAGGCCAAAGCATCGGCGGCGAAAGGCGGGCTGGTGACGGTGATCTCGACATCATGGTCAGGCTGGATGCCCACGCCCGCCAGCCAGTAGCGCAGCATATAGTTGTGGCTCGAATAGCGATGGACGACGCCGAACCGCAGCGGCTTGCCGTTGGCGATCCGGCGTTCCGCCTCCAGCTTCAGCCTCGCGCCGACTTCGAACGGATCACCCAGCGTGTCGCCCAGCATCAAGGCATCGGCAAGGGAGGTCGACACCGTGAATGCATTGCCGTTGAGACCGAGCACGAATGGAACCGCGAGCGGCACTGCCGGCCTGTCGCACCCCAATGCGGTGGCGATCGCCAGCGGCGCGACCATGTGCGCCGCGTCGGCTTGCCCGTACATCAGCCGGTCGCGCACTGCCGCCCAGGTGTTGTCGCGGACCAACTGCAGGTCCAGCCCTTCGTCCTCCGCAAAGCCAAGTTCATGCGCCAGGATGGGCAACGCCGCATCGACCAGCGGCAAAAAGCCGATCCTCATCAGGGTGTTGCTCATGGCATATCTCCCATCAGGGCTTCGCTGGTCACGATGGCCTCGGCGACCTCGGCAATGCGGCGGTTTGACCGCATCGCATGATTGCGCAGCAGGGCATAGGCGGCGGGCTCGTCGAGCCCCTTGCGCTTCATCAGGATCGCCTTGGCGCGATCGATCGCCTGCCGGTCAGCCAGTGCGGTCCGAGCTTCCGCCAGCTCGGCCTGAAGCCGAGAAAACGCCTGGAACCGGCGGATGGCGAGGTCCAGCACCGGCTTGATGCGTTGCTTGGAGAGGCCATCGACGACATAGGCCGAAACCCCGGCATCCACCGCTGCGCATGTTGATTCGGCGTCGCTCTGGTCGACGAACATCGCGATCGGACGTGCAAGGGCGCGCGACATCGCGAAAAAATCCTCGAGCATGTCGCGACTCGGGTTCTCAAGGTTGATCAGGACGACTTCGGGCGCAGCACGTTCGATCTGCGCGGCCAACCCTGCGGCATGGTCGACGATCACGAGGTCGTTCAGGCCAGCCTCGCGCAGGCCATCAGATATAATCGCTGCACGCGTGGTGCTGGTGTCGATGATCGCGATCCGCATGGCTCTGCTCCTAGCGGTCAGATCCCGATAGCAGCAAGCTTTCCCGAACCGATGCTGGGTTTTTGACCAGATCCGCAAGCGAATAGCGATCCAGATGCCTGAAGAATGCCTCGAGCCCGCCAGACAGAACATGGCGCAACTGGCAGCCTGGCGTAATGACGCAGCTGTTGGTCAAAGGGTCGAAACATTCCACGAAACTGCGGGTGTTCTCCATCGTTCGTGCTACCTGCCCGACGTTGATCTGGTCTGCGGGGCGCGACAGCCTGAGCCCGCCAGACCGGCCACGCACGGCATCGAGCGTGCCTTCCGCCACCAGACGTTGCGCCACCTTCATCAGGTGATTCTTGGAAATTCCGTATGCCCGCGCGATCTCGCCGATCGATCGATGACCATCGTGAACCGCAAGATACATCAGGGTCCGAAGCGCAAAATCGGTGTGCAGCGACAGTCTCATTAAAGATGCATATCATTGGTTGCTATAGCTAGCCAGTGGCTGTAAGCGATGCATATGGAATACATCTTATCAGGCCACAGCACATGACGGCGCTGCATTCCGCGCAGGTGCGCGCGCAAAAACGCGCTGCGGCCGCCGCATCCGGAGTCGATGAAGCTCTGATCGGTGGAGTGGTCGATGCCTTTTACGCCCGCGTGCAAGCCGATGATCTGCTCGGGCCCATCTTCGCAGCCCATGTCGCAGACTGGTCCCAGCACCTGCCGCGGATGAAGGAATTCTGGACATCGATCATGATCGAACCGGGCCGTTTCAGCGGCAGCCCGATGCAGAAGCACATTGCGATCGGCATTCTGACCGGGGCCCATTTCGAACGTTGGCTGGCGCTGTGGGATGAGACCGTCGCGCAGAACGTTGCGAACGCCGGGGCCGCCGAGCGGTTCCGGGCTTCGGCGCACCGGATTGCCGACAGCCTGCTCACCGGGATTTTGGCCGAGCGCGGCGGGCTGGCGGCCTTGCGCAACAAGGAAGCAGCGCCTGCACCCTTGGAGACGAAACCATGACGCTTACCCCTTATGCATCCTCGCCTGTGTTCGACGAGCACTCGCTTCCCGAAAAGCTGCGCAACGACCATCGCACCAAGGATGGGACCTGGGGTCTGTTGCGAGTGCTTGAAGGCGAGGTACGGCTGATCTTCACTGATCCGCATCGCGAGGTGCTGGTCACGCCGGGCACGCCAGCACCGATTGCGCCACTGGCGACGCATTACGTAGTGCCGATGGGCAAGATGTCGATGCAGGTCGAGTTCTATCGGTCGAAGCCGGTGCTGGATGGCGACCTGGCGCCCGAGAGCTCCGATGGATGATTTCACGCTCGCGCGCACCGTCCATGTCGTGGCGGTGGTGTTGTGGATCGGCGGCGTCGGCTTTGTCACCTGGGTGGTGATGCCGGCCATCCGGCACAGCGAAAGCGCCGCCGACAGGCTGGGCAAATTTCACGCGATCGAGGGTCGCTTTGCCGGGCAGGCAAAGCTGTGGGTCCTGCTCGCCGGGGCCAGCGGCTTCTGGATGGTGCACCGGGCAGAGATGTGGTCCCGATTTGCCGACCCGCGCTTCTGGTGGATGCATGCAATGGTCGCGTTGTGGGCGGTCTTTGCGCTGATGCTGTTCGTGATCGAACCATTGTTCCTGCACCGCCGCCTCGCGACATCCCCGACCCCGCAGGGTGATTTCGTGCGCATGGAGCGCGTCCACAACATTCTCATCGTGCTCGCGCTGATCACGCTGGCAGGCGCGGTCGGTGGCAGCCACGGCCTGTTTTGACCTGACTATCGCAAAAGCCCGCAAGCACGCGACATCGCATCGAACATTCACAAGGAGCAAATCGAATGAGCAGAATATTGAGCGCCGAGACCAAGGCCATCGTCAACTCGACCGCACCAGCGCTGCAGCAGCATGGCGTGGCGATCACCCAGCGGATGTACGAGCGCCTGTTCGTCGATCCTGCGGTCAAGGCGATGTTCGATGAAGCCGCACAGGAAAGTGGCGAGCAGCCGCGCCGTCTCGCCGCCGCCATCCTCGCCTATGCGCAGAATATCGACAAGCTCGAAGCCTTGACCGCGCCGGTGATGCGCATGGCGGCGCGGCATGTCGAGACCGGTGTCAAGCCTGAGCACTATCCGATGGTAGCCGACGCCTTGCTGCCCGCGATACGCGACATTCTGGGCGAGGCTGCGACCGACGAGGTGCTGTCGGCCTGGGGCGAGGCCTATTGGGCGCTGGCCGAAATCCTGATCGGCAAGGAAGCGGCTTTGTATGCTGAAGCCGACAGCAAGAGCATGGATGTCACTGCGCCAACGCACTGAAATTCAGCCCTCCGTTGTCCTTATCGCTTGGTCGCAGGGCGCCATGCCGCCTTGCAATCGGGCAGTTACCCACCACGTATCCTAAGAGCCGTCATAATGCTGCCGCTGGCGCTGCGAGCACTTCACGCGAATGGACAGGCATACCTTCAACGATCGCACCCCCCGTGTCCTGAAAGGACCGAATATGGTCAACACGATCCTCACGCCCGACCGGCAGGCACTGGCCGCTGAGCACGATGCCCAGCCGGTGATCCATCACGCCCCCGATGGCGTTTCTGACCGATTCGCACTCGGTTTCACCAAGCTGCTGCGGTTCACCGCCGACACCTTCTTCGCCAAGCGCTACGGGCATCGTGCCATCGTTCTTGAAACGGTCGCTGCGGTGCCTGGCATGGTCGGCGCGATGTTCACCCATCTGACCAGCCTGCGCGCGATGAAGGATGACGAAGGCTGGATCCGCACCTTGATGGAGGAAGCAGAGAACGAGCGCATGCACCTGATGACCTTCATCGAGATCGCCAAGCCGACACTGTTCGAGCGGCTCGTCATCCTGATGGCGCAGTGGATTTTCCTGGTGCTGTTCTCGGTCCTCTATCTGATCTCGTCTCGCACCGCCCACCGTGTCGTCGGCTATTTCGAGGAGGAGGCGGTGATCAGCTATACATTGTACCTGCAGGAGATCGACGAAGGTCGCTCGCCCAACGTGCCCGCGCCGGCGATTGCCAGGCACTACTGGAAGATGGCGGACAATGCGACGCTGCGTGACGTCGTGCTTCTGGTCCGGGCGGATGAGGCGCACCACCGCGACGTCAATCACGGCTTCGCCAGCCAGCTGGGCGGCAAACCCTTCGATCCGGGCAAGACGGCACCCTATCCGGCGCATGCCGACGATATCCGGTTGAAGGCTTAGGATGTCATCGGCGTGTGCCGGAGTGCACTTTCTCGGTGGGAGAACGAAGGCGGGATGATAGCGCCTCCACATATTCCTGATACACCCGATCTGACGAACACGGAGATCGTGCAGCTACGTATCCGGCTGATCGCGCTCGAAAACATCCTGATCGCCGTGCTTGCGGAAGGTTCGGACGGCCAACTGCAGGTGGCACGCCAGATGGCGCAATACATCTCGCCCCGCCCGGGGTTCACGCCGCATCCGCTGACAACCCAGGCTGCAAACCATATTACAGACCTTGTCGACCGCGCCATTCGTTTTCGATCGGTGGTTGATTGACCAGCAACAACGTTCCTCGGTAAGGCCGCTTGACGCTGCAGCGCCGTTATGGGAGCAAGCACTCATCGGGACTGGAGCGACCTCCCGATCAGGCTGTTCAGGCCCAAGCGTTGCCTCTGGTCTGCTCCGCAGTGCGGCGCAGCTTAACGAGGACGGTGTGGCAGTGAACAGCACAAACCATATTCCCGAATTTCATCAACTCGTGCGGACCTTCGCGCGGATTGGCTGTCTGAGCTTTGGCGGGCCTGCCGGACAGATCGCGCTGATGCATGGCGAGATTGTCGAAAAGCGCAAATGGGTCGAGGAGGAGCAATATCTCCACGCGCTCAATTTTTGCCATCTGCTGCCTGGCCCCGAAGCGCAGCAACTGGCGACATGGATCGGCTGGCGGCTGCACGGGCTGAAAGGCGGTCTTGCTGCCGGGCTGCTGTTCGTCATCCCCGGTGCGCTGGTAATGCTGGCGCTCTCTTCGCTCTATGCGCTTGCGGCGGACCTCGATTGGTTTGCCGCGCTGTTTCTGGGGATCAAGGCTGCCGTCCTGGCCATCGTCGTGCAGGCGCTGATCCGCATCGGCGGCCGCGCGCTCAACACGCCCTTCAAGCAGGCGCTTGCAGTCGCGGCATTTCTGGCGCTGTTTCTGTTCAACCTTCCCTTTCCGTTGGTGGTCCTGGGCGCGGGCGTGCTCGGGATGATCGTCGCGGCCTATCGCCCGGGGTGGCTTGGGCTGAACCCCGCGTCAGGCGTCGACATGTCACCCCGCCCGTCATTCGGTGCCATGACACGGACGGTTCTGCTCTGGGTCACGATCTGGGCCCTGCCGATGGTGCTGGTGCTGGTCATCCTGGGTCAGGACCATGTGCTATGGGACATTGGCGTGTTCTTCTCGCAGCTGGCGATCGTGACCTTTGGCGGTGCCTATGCCGTTCTTGCCTATATGGCGCAGGAGGCAGTGCAGACTTATGGCTGGTTGCAGGCTGGCGAGATGGCCGATGGCCTGGGTCTTGCCGAGACAACGCCCGGTCCGCTGATCCTCGTCACCCAGCATGTCGGCTTTCTGGCGGCGTTTCGTACCCCGGAGCCTTTCTCGCCGCTGGTCGCAGGGATGCTGGGCGCAGCGCTCACCACCTGGGTGACGTTTGCCCCCTGCTTCCTGTGGATCTTCACCTTCGCGCCCTGGATCGAACGGCTGCAGCACGCCACACGGCTGAAGGGTGGTCTTGCAGCGCTGACGGCAGCGGTGGTGGGCGTGATCGCAAATCTCTCGTTGTGGTTCGCATTGCATGTGCTGTTCGCTCGCGTGACCATCGCCGAGTTTGGGCCGATGCGGCTGAACGTGCCGGACTGGGTCAGCTTCGACTGGCGCGCGGGCGTCCTTTCCGCTCTGGCCGCTGTCATCCTGTTCGCATTGAAGTGGAGCATCTTCCGAATGCTGGCGTTCCTGGCGGTGACAGGTCTGGTTCTGGGCAGCCTGTGATAAGCGGCAGGAAGCAGTTCCAAGCCTGATTGCCCTCGCCCCTTGGTCAGCGTGGAGCGGGCAGATCTTCTCAACCACGCCGCCTTCACATTGGAGGCAGGGCACAAAAGATACAGCGCTGCCAATCATATTTGCGGTCTTGTGCATGATCCCCGCTCGTGGCTAAGCAGTGCGGCCACAAGGGTTGCGAGAAGAGACACAGTGAAAAAAGCCAGCGGGATGTTGCATGCACATAGCCTTGCCGGCAGATGGGCGAGCCTGGGACTGGTCATCGGCATCGCCTTCTTCGTGATCAGTGCTGCCATAGCCTATTCCAACATCGAGAATGTGCGTGCCAGCGACCGCGAAATTCGGAGTACGCATTCGGTTCTCACCACACTCGACGATGTGCTGACTGCCATGCTCGATGCTGAAACCGGGCAGCGCGGATTTCTGCTCACGGGGCGGGACGAATACCTCGAGCCCTATTCCGAGGGCGTAGCGCGAGCCGACGACGAGCTGCGCAAGCTCGAGGCTTTGACCCGTGACAACCCAGCACAAAGAGGCCATCTTGCCTCGCTGGAAACGAGGGTCGCCGCCAGACTGCAGATCATGGCTGATGTGATCGAGTTGCGGCGGACCAGCGGTATCCAGGCAGCGATTGCAGCAATGAATACCGATCGCGGAATGAATTTCATGGATTCCATCCGCGAGCAGATTTCCCGCATGACGCTCGAAGAACAGCGTATTCGCGAAGCGCGCACCGCCGAGATGGCAAAAGCTTCGCAGGCCGCCGTCGCCAGTGCCATCGTCACCAGCATCAGCGGCATCGCGCTGACGATCGCCATCTTCATACTGTTCATTCGCACCACTCGCACGCGCGAACGCCAGCAATGGCTGCAGGCTGCGCAGACCGATCTTGGCAAGGTGATGATGGGTGACAAGACCATCGCCGAGCTTTCCGCAGCCATTCTGGCATTTCTGCATGAAAGGATCGGCAGCCCAGCCGCTGCGCTGTTCAAGGGCGAGGGCGGAAGCTTCCGCCGCGCAGGCATGCTTGGCGTGCCTGCAGATTCCGATATCCCGGATCAGTTCATGCTGAATGAGGGACTGATGGGACAGGTCGCGGTGGATGGCCGCGTCATGGTGCTGAACGATGTGCCGCCCGGCTATCTCACCGTCGGGTCGTCCCTTGGGCGCGCCACGCCGCGCCACCTGGTCATAGCGCCCGCCAAGGCCGACGACGCGGTCAATGCTGTGATCGAGCTCGGCTTTTTCGAACCGGTGGACGATCTGGTGATCGGGCTGCTCAATGAGGCATCCGGTGCTATCGGGATTGCACTGCGCTCTGCCCGGTTCCGCGAGCGGTTGCAGGATGCGCTCGAGGAAACACAGCGCCAGGCCAGCGAGCTCCAGGCACAATCGGAAGAGCTTCGGGTTTCGAACGAGGAGCTTGAGGAGCAGGGTTCAGCGCTACGCGAGTCGCAGGCGAGGCTTGAATTGCAGCAGGTCGAACTCGAACAGACCAACAGCCAGCTGGAGGAACAGGCCCAGACCCTGGAGACCCAGCGCGATGAGCTGGAGCGCGCCAGCGCCACCTTGCAGCTCAAGGCACGCGAACTTGAAGAGGCGAGCCAGTACAAGACCGACTTCCTGGCAAATATGAGCCATGAGTTGCGGACCCCACTCAACTCGCTGCTGATCCTGTCCAAGCTGCTCCGCGATAATCCGGACGGCAATCTGTCGCCAGAACAGGTGAGATTCGCGCAGACCATCCAATCGTCGGGCAACGACCTGCTGGATCTCATCAACGACATTCTCGACCTCTCCAAGATCGAGGCAGGGCATATCGAGATCCAGCCCACGTCCGTTGCCATGGACCGGATGCTCAACGATCTGAAAAAGGTCTTCCAGCCCGTCGCCGACGAGCGGGGCTTGACGCTCGGGCTGGAAATGTCCCCCGACTGCCCCCGCTCCATCTTTACCGATCGCATGCGGGTGGAACAGATACTGAAAAATCTGATGTCGAACGCGCTCAAGTTCACGGAGAATGGCAGCGTACGGTTGATCGTTTCGTCGGCAGCGGACGATGCCGTAACCCTGACGGTCGCGGACACGGGCATCGGCATCACCCGGGAACAGCAAGACCTGATTTTCGACGCGTTCCAGCAGGCCGATGGGTCGATCAGCCGCAAATATGGCGGTACTGGACTGGGCCTGTCGATCTCGCGCGAACTGGCGCGGTTGCTGGGCGGCGCGATCACAGTGGAAAGCGACGTCGGCGCAGGCAGCCGGTTCATGCTGACCATCCCTGCAACATATGACCCCGCGAAGGTGCCGGGGCGCGATCAGGCGCGACCCGCGCCGCAGCCGGCAGCGGCAAACCCGCAAACCCCCCGAACCCGTTCAGCCCCCAGGCCCCAGCGGGCTGGCGTTGAAGACGACCGCAACGCTCTCGACACCGGCAAGCGCCTGCTGCTGGTGATCGAGGACGATGCGACCTTCGCCTCGATCGTTTGCGACCTCTCCCATGAACTGGGCTTCCAGTGCATCGTTGCCGGCACCGCGCAGGAGGCAATCGAGATCGCGCGCGACTACAAACCGAGCGCGATCGTGCTCGATATCGGGCTGCCGGATCAGTCGGGCCTCACCGTGCTCGACCATCTCAAGCATCAGGACGAGACCCGCCACATCCCGATCCACGTGATATCCGGAGCGGACCAGAGCCAGACCGCGCTCGCGCTGGGAGCGATCGGCTATCTTGAGAAACCGGTTCAGCGCGAACGTCTTGCCGAGGTTCTGCAGGGGCTCCAGCAAAAACTGGCATCATCCATGCGGCGGGTCCTCATTGTCGAGGACAATGAAGTACAGCGTGATGCCGTATCCGAACTCCTCAAATCTCAGGATGTCGAAACCGTTTGCGTGGGGACGGCAGCCAGGTGCCTGGAGCTTCTTCGCAGCGAGCCCTTCGATTGCATGGTTCTTGACCTTTCGCTTCCCGATGCATCGGGTTTCTCGCTGCTGGAGGAACTGAGCCAGGATAATGATCGCGCCTACCCGCCGGTGATCATCTATACCGGGCGTGATCTGACCGCCGAGGAAGAGCAGCGCCTGCGCCGCTATTCCAGCTCGATCATCATCAAGGGCGCAAAATCGCCGGAACGGCTGCTCGATGAAGTCTCGCTGTTCCTCCACCAGGTCGTCGCCGAAATGCCGCCCGAGCAGCGCCGGATGATCGAGAAGGCCCGGCATCGCGATGCCGCGCTGGAGGGACGGCGCGTGCTCATCGTCGAAGATGATGTGCGGAACGTTTATTCGCTCACCAGCGTTCTGGAGCCGCGTGGCGTGATCGCCAGAATCGCGCGCAACGGCCAGGAGGCGCTCGATATTCTGGAGGCGAGCGCCGATGGGGCCGACAAACCGATCGACCTGGTACTGATGGACGTCATGATGCCGGTCATGGACGGCCTGACGGCCGTGCGCGCCATCCGCGACAACCCGAAATTTACCAAGTTGCCGGTCATCATGCTGACCGCCAAGGCGATGCCGGATGACCAACAGAACTGCCTCGATGCGGGAGCGAACGACTATATGGCCAAGCCCATCGATGTCGACAAACTGCTGTCGCTGGTCCGGGTATGGATGCCGCGCTAGTGACCAGCTCAATCGAGGACATCGAGATCGAGCTGCTGCTCGAGGCGGTGTACCAGCACTATCACTATGACTTTCGCCACTAAGCCCGCGCATCGATCAAGCGTCGGCTGATGCAGGCCCGCGCGCAGCTGGGTTATGCCAGTATTTCCCAGATCCAGTCTGCGGTGCTGCGCGATGCGACGCTGTTGCCCCGTCTGCTGGATTTCCTGACGGTGCAGGTCAGCGAGATGTTTCGCGATCCGTCCTATTTCCGCGCGTTGAGGGAAAAGGTCATCCCGCATCTGCGCACCTATCCTTCGCTGAAGGTATGGGTGGCAGGGTGCAGCAATGGCGAGGAACTCTATTCGCTTGCCATCCTGTTCCACGAGGAAGGGCTGGCCAAGAAAACCATGTTCTATGCGACCGACATCAATCCGACGGCGCTGAAGGCCGCGCAGGCCGGGGTCTATCCGCTCGACCGCATCCGGCTGTTTACCGAAAATCACCAGGCATCGGGCGGGCGTTCTTCGCTTTCTGACTATTATACCGCCAATTACGGCCGCGCGGTATTCGACAGGTCGTTGTGCAGCCAGGTGGTCTTTTCCGACCACAGCCTTGTCACCGATGCCGCATTCGGCGAGATGCACCTGATCTCCTGCCGCAACGTGCTCATCTATTTCGATCGCGAACTGCAGGACCGCGCGGTCGGGCTATTTCGTGACTCGCTCGCGCGCAGAGGCTTTCTGGGGCTCGGATCGAAGGAGAGCCTGCGGTTTTCCTCGCACGCCGACGCCTTCGGGGAATTCGTGAGAGAAGAAAAGATCTATCAGAGGACAGGGCCATGACGTCGGCTATCGTCATCGGCGCGTCGGCGGGGGGGTGCAGGCGCTATCGTCGATCCTCACCGGCTTGCCACCGCATTTTCCTTGCCCGATCCTTATCGTGCTGCATGTGCCGCAACGCAATGAAAACCCACTGGTGGAATTGTTGCGGGCAAGATGCCTGCTGGACGTTAAGGAAGCTGAGGATAAGGAAATGCTTCAGCAAGGAACCGTCTATTTTGCCCCTCCGGGCTATCATTTGCTGCTAGAGAAAAACATGTCGATTGCCTTGTCTTCCGATGAACCTGTCAACTACTCTCGTCCTGCGATCGACGTGCTGTTCGAAACCGCCGCAGATGCTCTGGGGGGTGACGTGACGGGCATCATCCTGACCGGCGCCAATCACGATGGCGCTGAGGGACTGAGGGCGGTCTGGGCGGCGGGCGGAACTGCGATCGTGCAGGACCCGTCCACAGCCGAGATGGCGACGATGCCGCAGGCTGCGCTTGCAGCCTGCCCGGAAGCGCGGTCAATGAGCATCGACGAGATTGTTCTGTGCTTGCAGCGGGAGGCAGCATGATGACGGCAATTGACGAACCGGTTCGTATTTTGCTGGTGGACGACCTTGAGGAAAACCTGATTGCATTGAGCGCCCTGCTGCGGCGCGAGGGGCTGAGCTGTGAAACCGCCAGCAGCGGCGAGGAGGCGCTCGAGCTTCTCCTGGTCAAGGACTATGCACTGGCCTTTCTCGATGTCCAGATGCCCGGCATGGACGGTTTCGAACTGGCCGAGTTCATGCGCAACAGCGAACGATCACGGCACATTCCGATCATCTTCGTGACCGCAGGTGCGGGCGATGGAACCCGCCGCTTCAAGGGCTATGAAGCCGGCGCGGTCGACTTCATCCAAAAGCCGATCGAAGCCGATATTCTGAGGTCTAAAGCGAAGGTCTTTCTCGAACTCTACAATCAGCGCAGGCAACTGGCAGCGCAGCGCGACGAACTCGCCGCGCTGACGGCATCTCTCACACAGGCGGACAGTCAGAAGAACCGGTTTCTGGCCGTGTTGGGGCATGAGCTTCGCAACCCCATCATGGCGCTGAACGCCGGGTTGATCATGCTTGAGCGGCGCAAGGGGCAGAGTGTCGAGGATGAAATTCGCACCTCGATGAACCGCTGTCTGGCGCATATGACGCGGCTGGTGGACGATCTGCTCGATATTTCGCGGATCGAGCAGGGCAAGATCTCGCTGCAGCGCGAGCGAGTGTACCTCAATGATGTGCTGGCGTTCGCCGTTGAAACGTCGCGCCCGGCTATCGATGAGGCCGGGCACACCCTGGAACTCGGACTCCCGCAGGGGCCCGTGTGGCTGGATGCGGACCATGCACGTATGGCGCAGATCATCGGCAATCTTGTCAGCAATGCCGCCAAATACACCCCCGCATCAGGCAAAATCCGTGTGGTCGCACGGGTTGAGGGCCAGACCGCATTTATCGAGGTCGCCGACAATGGCATCGGCATCGCCCATGAACAGCAGGGTCGCATCTTCGGGTTATTCGAGCAGGCGGATGTCTTAGGGCAGGTCAAGCAGGACGGTCTGGGAATCGGGCTGGCGCTGGTGAAGCAGCTGGTCGAGCTGCACGGCGGCTCCATAGCCCTGAAACGAAGTGCACCGGGCGAAGGCAGCACCTTCGAAGTGCGCATTCCCACACTCTGATTTGCCCCGCTTTTCCAACAGTTTCCACCCCGATGCCATGCAAGCGTCATCCGAGGCGCACGGCAAGGGACAGCGTTTGCACATCGACCCTCAACTCAGGAGCGACGCCGCTCAAGCCGGTATCGCATTTCCCCGAAATCGGTGAGACCTGTTCAAAAAGCAGACGCCGCAGATCAAGGGAACTTAGCCTCAAACTGTCCGTGCCGAGAAAAGCAACCTCCCCGGCCCCAGCAGCTCGAGCACCGTCCCGATATCGCCGTGTGAAACGGTAAAGCAGCCGAAACTCCGCCCCACCCTGCCCGACGTCTTGGCCATCTGCGGGCTGACATAATCCGCGCTGTGAATGACGATGGCGCGGTCAAAGGCCAGGTCGTTCTGTGGGTCGAGCCCGTGCAGCCGCCGCGACCGACCGTATTTGCCGACATAGGTTTCCCCCACCAGAAAGCTGCCAGCAGACGAGGCGTTCGATCCAGGCTCGTTAGAAAATTTCTGCAGAAAGCCGGTGTTGGCGGGGTCTGATCCGCGCCCATGGGCCACCAGGCTGTTGAACACGATCCGGCCATTGTTCAGATCCAACAGCTGGAAGCGCGCCTTGCCCGATGGTGCGCCGAAATCGACGAGCCCCATGACATCGCGGTGCAGCACCTTTGCGCCATGCGCATCGAGCGCAGCCTTGGCCCGGGCAAGCAAGCCCGGTGCGGCGTCGGAACGGACGGCTGCAAACGCGCCGGGCGCGCCGATTCCCGCCGCCCCAAGTCCGAGAGCCCCGATAAAGTGGCGTCTTGTCAGTTTCATCGCTATACCATCCAGCAGTTCTGTAGTCGCAGATTTGGGCACACCAACGACAAAGTGCAAACGGGCGGAGCAAGAATGCAGAAAAAATTGGCGATCGCAAGTCTCGTGCTGGCGTTAGTGGCGATAACGGGTTCGGCTGCAGCGCATGCATCGCCATGGCGGGCGGATCAGGCCCAGTTGCTGAGGCAATTGGTCGCAGCCGCCCCTGAAGATGCGCTTCCGGTACTGGAAACGACCGCGCTTGACAGCGCGCTGCGCCTCGGCCCGGGCCCGGCGCTGGACACGGCTGCCGATGCCCTCGCCCTGCGGCTGGCAGGCATGCATCTTCTCGGCCACTCCGGCGCGAGCCAAAAGGCGGGCTGGCATATCCCCGACAGCGACGAGCAGACCGACCTGCAGGCGGCCCTGCGCCAGGCGATTGCCGCGGACACGCTGGCCAGGTTCCTTTCAGAGTTGCGCCCGGCGCATGGCGACTATGCCGCGCTGCGCGCGGCCTATGCCCGCGAGACGGATGCCGGGCGCAGGGCCGTGATCGCCAAGAACATGGAACGCTGGCGATGGATGCCCCGGTTGCTGGGTGAAGATCACCTGCTGATCAATGCGCCGTTCTTTGAAGCCAGGCTGACCCGGCGCGGCAAACCCGACCGGACATGGCGCGTGGTCGTTGGCAAGGCGTCCACCCCGACCCCGGTGTTTGTAACCCAGATCACGGGTGTGAACCTCAACCCCTTTTGGAACATCCCCGCCAGCATCGTGCGCGAAAAAGGTGGCCGCTTCCCTGCCAGCCAAGGATATGTGCATTCCAACGGCCAGTGGCGACAGAAGCCCGGACCCGGCAATGCGCTGGGGCAGATGAAGCTAATCATGCCCAATCCCTACAGTGTGTACGTGCATGACACGCCGAGCAAACAGCTGTTTTCCCGGGAGACACGGGCATTCAGCCATGGCTGCGTGCGCATCGACGATGCCGTCGGGTTTGCAACCGTGCTGCTGGAGGGGAGCAAGACCAGCGCGGACGTGGCCTCAGCCGTCAGCGCAGGCAAAACCGTCAGTTTCGATCTCGCCAGACCCATTCCTGTGTATCTGGCCTATTTCACGGCCGCCCCGGCACCAGACGGTACCATCGCTTTCCGCCCGGACATCTACCGTCGAGACGGCAAAATTGCGTCGGCCCAAAAAACCGGTGAATCCTGCTCAGCCTGACTGCGAGCACGATACCTCCATTAAATGATTGGCGTAGGTCTTCCTTGGGTAAGCTTTAAGAGCGGCCCGCGCGGGCTGGGGCGTCGCAGAGGCTCGATGCCACGGCGTCGGCAATCTTGATCCCATCCACCGCTGCCGACAGGATGCCCCCTGCATAGCCCGCGCCTTCGCCGGCAGGAAAGAGCCCCAAGGTGTTCAGGCTCTGAAGATTGTCGCCCCGAGTGAAGCGGATCGGTGATGACGTGCGTGTCTCGACACCGGTCATCAGCACGTCGGGGTGATCATAGCCCGGGATCTGACGGCCAAATACAGGCAGTGCCTCACGCATCGCGGTCACGGCATAGTCGGGCAGGCATTGCGCCAAGTCTGTCATATGGACGCCCGGCTTGTACGATGGCGTGACCGATCCCAGCGCTTCGGATGGACGACCTGCGAGAAAGTCGCCCAGTCTCTGGGCTGGGGCCTTGTAGCTCGATCCGCCCGCGACATAGGCCAAAGATTCCCAGTGGCGTTGCAACGCGATGCCCGCGAGCGGATCATCGGGGAAGTCGCGCGCCGGATCGATTCCGACGACCAGGCCCGAGTTCGCGTTGCGCTCGTTGCGCGAATACTGGCTCATGCCATTGGTAGCCACGCGGCCTTCCTCGGACGTCGCAGCGACCACCGTGCCGCCGGGGCACATGCAGAAACTGTAGACCGTCCGGTCATTCTTGCAGTGGTGCGAGATATGATATTCGGCCGCACCGAGGATCGGATGACCAGCGTTGACGCCGAAGCGCGCCTTGTCGATCCACGATTGCGGGTGTTCTATCCTGACCCCGATCGAAAACGGCTTGGCCTCGACATGGACCCCGGCCGCATGCAGCATCGCAAAGGTGTCTCGCGCGCTGTGACCGATGGCGAGCACGACATGGTCCGCCTCGAGATAGTCGCCGGTGCTTAGGTGGACCCCGCGCACGCGGCGCTCGCCCTGGGCATCGGTCGCGATATCGATGCCATCGACGCGGTTCGAGAAGCGATATTCGCCGCCGAGCGCCTCTATGCTCTTGCGCATGCTCTCGACCATCGTCACCAGCCGGAACGTTCCGATGTGCGGATGCGCCTCGGTGAGGATTTCGGCCGGGGCGCCGGCCTTGACGAACTCGGTCAGAACCTTGCGGTCGCGATTGCACGGATCCTTGATCCGGCTGTAGAGCTTTCCGTCCGAAAAGGTGCCCGCGCCGCCCTCGCCGAACTGGGCGTTCGATTCCGGGTTGAGCACCCCGCGCCGCCACAGTCCCCAGGTGTCCTTGGTCCGCTCGCGCACCACCTTGCCCCGGTCGAGGATGATCGGGCGGAAACCCATCTGGGCCAATATCAGGCCGGCAAAAAGTCCGCATGGCCCCGCGCCGATAACGACCGGCCGTTTGGACCCGCCTCCTTCCGGTGCCTTGGCAACGAGGTGATAGCGCGGGTCAGGGGCGCGCTGGACGTTGCTATCCTTGCGAAAGCGCGCAAGCACTCCCGCCTCGTCTTTGACATTCACATCGACCGAATAGACCAGCAGGATGTTGGTCTTGTCGCGCGCATCATGGCCGCGGCGTGAGACGACATGGCGCACCAGATCGCGCGGGCCAATCCGCAGCCGCTTGCATATTGCGGCAGGCAGTGCCTCGGCCGGATGATGGAGCGGCAGGGTCAGTTCGGTAATGCGTAGCATTGGGCGGCTTTAGAGAGTGACAGAGTGGAATGCCAATCGCGCATGTGCAGTCTGATGCAATCTCATCTCAGGAAAGCGGGAAGGTCGTGCACCACCCTACAGGGATGGCCTGAGCCTTGCCAAGCAGCGCGACCGAATTGACGGGCGATCGCTGGAAAACAGTCATAGGCGTACCTACCTGTTCGGTGGGTCGTTCCTTGTAGTGCCAACCGGAATGTCGACCACGGACAGGTGCCCGTCCACAAACTGAGAGAACATGTCCTTGTCTAAAATTGTCAACGGCGCCAGTTTGAAGCCGCGGAACGGCGCTCGGCCCAAGAACATCGTGCTGCTGCTGCACGGCTTCGGTTCGAGCGGCACGGACATGATCTCGCTCGCGCCGCAATGGCAGGACGCGCTTCCCGATACCTTGTTCCTGGCACCCCACGCGCCGCAGCGCTGCGGGATGATGGGGGCGGGCTATCAGTGGTGGGGTTTGTCAGGATTCGCCCCATCGGCACTGGCAGCGGGCGCAGCCTCGGCAGCGCCCGCCATCGATGCATTCATCGACCGCAAGCTGACGGAGTATGAACTGACCGAGGCCGACCTGGCGCTGGTGGGCTTTAGTCAGGGCACGATGATGGCGCTGCATATAGGGCTGCGCCGACCGCGAGCGGTTGCCGCAGTGGTAGGCTATTCGGGGATGCTGACTGGAACCGCAGGCCTTGCGCATTCCGACTTTTCAAAGCCACCGGTACTGTTGGTGCATGGAACGGCTGATCCAGTGGTACCGGTTGCGGCGCTGCATATGGCAGAAAGCGAGCTCAAACGGCTGGGCGTCGAGGTTAAGACGCATATTTCCTTCGGCGTTCCTCACAGCGTCGATCCTGTCGGCCTGCGACTCGGGAGGGATTTTGTGTCCGATGCGTTTGACCAGCCGTCTTGAAAGCGGTTGGCAGCGTTTTCATCGGATTTTGGGGACCCCGGGCGGTCATTGGACCTATTCGCAACCAACACCCACGTAGGCATTGAACGTGTTCCAATCGGCTTCGAAAGTGATTTGACAGGAAGCCAACCCGGCATGTGACCTGCGCAGGACCTGCGGCAGCCCAATCCACCGATCACACGGCCCTGGCTTTTGGCAGTGATCATCGTTCGTCGACTTGAGACCTTTGATGACCTTTGTGGCGGTCCATGCCATGATCGTGAAACTGGCGGCAGTTTCCAGGAGAAAACCATTGAAGAACCGATCCGCGATCATGGCAATGGGGGCAATCTGTCTGGTAGCAGCCCCCGCTTCCGGGCAGAATGCAGATTGGCAACTGGATCCCCTGCCTCTTCTGCAGGGCGAATGGGAATATTGGGGACCCGAGGAAAACGCCAGTTGGGGCGGGTATGCCAAGATTCGCATCGAAGGGCGCAACGTCATCATGGTTGATCCGCTGCATATAGACTATTTTGGATCGCCCTGGACGAAGGTGCCCGCAGGCGCACTGATGATGACCATCGAAAAATGGACACAGGACAACACGACGGGTGACCATCAGGTCATCATCCGGGGGACCTGCTACAATTATTCCAACAGCAATGGCCGACCAGGTTCTTGCTGGCATGTCCTCACCAAATACAGTCCCGGAAAACGGAACCGGCAAAGCAAAGAGATCAGCTGGGGTTTCTCTATTTTTGAGCGCCTGAGGGATGGCACGAAAGGAATGGATGGCTCTGCCCGCACTGATACTACCAGCTCAAGCACACCGACAACGGCTGCAACAGCACCTCCCGCGCAGCGTCCACCCAGTGCGGATATGGCAGAGGAACAACGCCGCCAAGAGCTGAATCGGCTTCAGCAGCAGCAGAGCGCAGCGCAGAATGCGGAAAATCTGCGCCGTCAGCAGAAGTACGACGCCGATATGGCCGCGCACAAGCAGAAGGTAGCGGAGGCCGCAGCTGCAAAACGGGCTTATGATGCACAGGTCGAACAGGCAAACGCGGAATGGGCGCAATATGCTCGGGATTTGGCTGCTTATCGGGAGCAAATCCAAGCGATCGAGACGCAGAACGCAAAAAGTAAATCCGCAGACCAAAAAAAATCAAGTCCGCCGCCGATGCAACGCTAGGGTTTCGGAACTACCGAATTTCGGAAATTGCCGTCATCCACTTGCGCGGTTGGGCACTTGCGCGGTTGGGCACTTGCGCGGTTGGGCACTTGCGCCCATTCGACTATCCTTCTTTTAGGCTAGTCCCTAATCACTCATGGAGGACAATCAGCGGGCCACGTCACGCCTTGCCAAGCACCCACGCACGCCCCCAGCCGGAAAGCCTTTCCGCTTGGAACCGCTGATCTGCCTTGCGAAGGGATGGTGCCGCTTACAGGATTCGAACCTGTGACCCCATCATTACGAATGATGTGCTCTACCAACTGAGCTAAAGCGGCGCTGGGCGCGGGGGTGCCGTGCCGGGGTGCGTGCGGAGCCGTTAACAGCAGCTTGTTCAGTATGCAAGCTGCGTTCGCGGACGAGATCGCCACCGGGTGCGCGTTGCCTGATCGGCCGATGGATTTCGCTTTGCGACCGGGCGGTTAACCGGGCCTTTACCCACTTGCAGCACAATGAGGGCCTGAAACACTTGGTGGGATCGATGGATGGATACTCTGCGCGGATATCGAGATGGCATCAGCAGCCATGACGACGCAGACGAGGCAGTGCTTGCGTCGCCCGCCGCCGAAGCGGACGATGAAGCGTTGATGGACCCGCCGCAGTCGTTTGGCAGCGATGAGCGGCGCATGCACGTGCGGGCCTATAATTACTGGGCCAAGCTGCTTGGAAATCGCGTCTTTCCGTCGATAGAGGATCTCGATCCGGAGAACATCGAGGATTTTGGCCCGAACAGCGTGCTGCTCGATTTCACCTCGGGGATAGAGAATCCGGCAATCCCGTTCATCGGCAAGGCGCTGCGCGGCGAGTGCGATCTCGACGAGTCCGTGGCGTATCTCGACGAGGTGCCCGGTCGTTCGCTGCTCTCGCGAATCACCGACCATTACATGCAGATCCTCGCCAATCAGGCGCCGATCGGCTTCGAGGCCGAATATGTGAACGATCGCGGATCGACGATCATGTATCGTGGCATCCTGCTCCCCTTTTCCACCGATGATGACAGCATCGACTTCGTGTATGGCGTCATCAACTGGAAAGAACTGGCCGACCGATCGCTGACCCAGGAGTTGATCGAGCAGATCGACGAGGCGGTCAAGCAGGCGCCCCGCAAGCCTGCCCTTCCCGTCTGGGAGGAAGATCCCGCGCAGAGCCTGGCTCCTGGCGAACTCGATCTGGGAGCCTTTGAGGAACCCTTGCCGCTGGATGGCTATGCGCTGTTTGCCGATGTCACAGATGGGCTGACCGAAGTCGGCTTTGGCGGTGACACCGAACCGCAGGCTGCCACCGCCTTTCCACCTGTCGAAATGCCAGGCGGCGATGCGGCGCTGGCCGACCTGCTCGATTTTGCCCGCGCCCATGTCGAAGCGGCGTTGGCGCACGAGGATCGCTCTCGCGCGTCGCTGTATGCCGCCATCGGCCGGGCCTATGACTTTGCGATCGCAGCACGCGGCCGACCTGACGATTATGCCGAGTTGCTGAAGGAAAGCGGCATCTCCGCCCAGGCCCGCGCACCGATGACGCCACTGGTCAAGCTTGTCTTCGGGGCAGGGTATGACAAAACGCGGTTGGCCGAATATGCCTGTGTATTGAGCTTCGCGATGCGGCGCGACGTGTCACGTGGCAGTCTGCCGGATATTCTGGCACAGCAGGAAGGTGGCCTGAAAGCCATCGTCCAGCAGGAACGCCAGGCACGCCGTTCGAAGGAAAATGCCAGCGCCTCGACAGGGCGCAAGCTTGAGGTTCGGCAACGCCTGCGCAACGCCACCGCGCGTCCGCTTGCCGGTCTGGATACCGGGGACGCCGAGTTCGTGGTGCTGGTAGCAAGGCGCGATGAGACAGGTGCGCTCGGCATCGTCGGCATGGTGGGTGAAGATGACCCGCTGGCCGATAAGGTCATGCGCCGCGCCGCAGGCTAGGCCCCGGCACCCCGCAGATACCCAGCAACAATTTATCGACTAGCCGAAAGAAAATTACGCGCATCTGCCCGCACCCCCGTGCTGTGCGCTTGAGAAGCGCCGTCGATTGGCGCATAAGCCGATGCAGCAAACCCCGGAACAGATGCGGCAATACAGCGCGCACGCGGGCACGAGGAACACATGGCCGAAACCCCGATTGCAGCGTCCGGTAAGGATGCGGGCTCCAGCGTATCTTCCAATGCCACTCCCTTCGCCGACCCCGATCTTCACGCAAGGCTGCGTGCCGTGCTGGCCGATGCTTTTCTGAAAGGCGCTCTGCCGGGAGAGAATGAAGGCTTCGACACAGCAGCCTGCAGCGAGGCAGCCGATTTCGCCCTCAGGGCGATGGCGCGACGCCCCTCCTCCGAAACCGTGCTGACGATCGAATCGATCCCCGGCCAGACCGGCCACAGGCATATGCGGCTTGCGGTGATCAATGATGACATGCCGTTCCTCGTCGATTCGATTGCTGCGGCCATTTCGCGCTTCGGGCTGGCGATCGACCGGGTCATTCATCCGGTGGTGGCGCTGCGCCGCGACGCCGCTGGCCTGTTGAGCGAGATCTACAGCGACGAGGCACCGGGCGAGCGCCGCGAATCGGTGGTCTATCTCGAGGTCGAACGCGCAGACGCCCGCCAGCGCAAGGCGCTGGAGACGGCGCTCCTTGGCGCGCTGGCCGATGTTCGCGCGGCAGTTGCCGACTGGCCGATGCTGCAGGCGGCGATGGCAGCAGATGCTGCGGTCATGTCCGATGGCGAAGGGGCGGCGCTGCTACGCTGGTTTCTCGACCGCAACATGACGCAACTCGCGCATCTGCGCGTGCGGCGTGACGGCACCGCGGAATCGCCTTTGGGCATCGCCCGGATCAACGACCAGCCGCTGCTTGCGGCACATTCTTTCGATCAGGCTTTTGCGTGGTTTGAAAGCGGCAAGGCTGCACCGCTGATCATCAAGTCCAATTTCATTTCGACAGTGCACCGCCGTGCGCCGCTCGATCTGGTGATCCTGCCGATCTGGGAGGACGGCCGTGTCTCCGCGCTGTCGGTGCACGCAGGCATCTGGACCAGCGCCGCGCTGGCGGCGTCACCCGAACGGGTGCCGGTGCTGCGTGCGCATTTGAAGATCCTGATGGACAAGTTCGGCTTTGCGCCCAACGGCCATGCCGGCAAGGCCCTGTCCCATGCCCTGACCGCGCTGCCCCATGACCTGCTGATCGCCTTCAGCCTTGAAAATCTGGAACGTGTTGCGTTGACCGCGATGTCGCTGGCCGATCGACCGCGATCCAAGCTGGTAACGGTGCAATCTTCGCTCAAGCGCCATCTGTTCGTGTTCGCCTGGCTGCCGCGCGACGAGGTTTCCACCGGCCGCCGCGTAGCGATCGAAAAGATGCTGCTGGAAGCCTCGGGCGGCAAGACGCTGAGCTGGTCGATCTCGCTTGAGGACGGCGAAATCGCGCTGATCCGCTATGTGCTCGACATGCGCGATGGCGCCACGAGTATCGACGATGCCGCGCTGGACTCGGCATTGCGCGCGATGGTGCGTGGCTGGGAGCCCTCCGTCGAGGAAGCGCTGATCTCGCTTGGTGAAGAGAGCAGGGCCCCCGCGCTGGCGGGGCGCTATGCCCCGCAGTTCCCGATGGCCTATCGGACCGATTATGGTCCGCAGGAAGCGGCGCTTGATATCCTGCGGCTACGCAACCTCAATGACGCTGACCGGCACGGGGCAAGGCTCTATCGCAAGAGTCTGGACGCACCCCAGAACCTGCGGCTCAAGCTCTACAGCGAGGCAGGTGCCATCCCCCTGTCGGAAACCGTTCCCGCGCTCGAGAATTTCGGTTTCGATGTGCTGGAGGAAATTCCCACGCAATTGGGCAGCCATGACGTCGGTCATATCCATGATTTTCTGCTGCATCTGCGAGGACAGGGGGACGTCGATTCGCTGCTGATGCGCGCTGGCGCCATCGAAGCTGCCATTTCCGGCACTCTGGAGGGCAAGGCGGAGAATGATCCGTTCAACCGCCTGATCGCCGCGACGGGTCTTGAGCAGCGCGCAGTCATCTGGCTGCGCGCCTGGTATCGTTATCTGCGCCAGGCGGGCCTGCCCTACGGCATCGGCACGGTGGTCGATGCGCTGCACGATGCGCCCGATATCGCACATTCCCTTGTCGCCCTGTTCATTGCGCGACACGACCCCGCCTTCACCGGCGATCGCGAGGCTGCGACCCAGGCCAACCTCACCGCGATCACCAATGGGCTGACCCAGGTCTCGGCGATCGACGACGACCGGTTGCTTCGGATGCTGCGCGCATTGGTCATGGCGATTTTGCGCACCAACGCCTTTGCCCCTGCCGCCAGCCTTGCGATGGTGATGAAGATCGACAGCGCCAAGGTGCCGGGCCTGCCCGCGCCTTTGCCCTGGCGTGAGATGTTCGTCTATTCGCCGCAGGTCGAGGGCATCCATCTGCGTGCAGGCCCGGTTGCGCGCGGCGGTCTGCGCTGGTCCGACCGGCGCGACGACTTCCGCACCGAGGTGCTGGGGCTGATGAAGGCCCAGCGCGTCAAGAATGCCGTAATCGTGCCGACCGGTGCCAAGGGTGGATTCTTCCCCAAGCAGCTTCCCGACCCCGCGACCGACCGCGAAGGCTGGCTGACCGGCGGCAAGGATGCGTACAAGACCTTCATCCGCACCTTGCTTTCGATCACCGACAATATCGTCGACGGCAAGGTCGTGCACCCCGACAGTGTCGTGGTTCATGATGGCGAGGATCCGTATTTCGTGGTCGCCGCCGACAAGGGCACCGCGACCTTTTCCGACACGGCCAACGGCATCGCGGCAGAATTCGGCTTCTGGCTGGGCGACGCGTTCGCATCCGGAGGCAGCCAGGGTTATGACCATAAGGCGATGGGCATCACCGCAAAGGGCGGCTGGGTGTCGGTGCAGCGGCACTTTGCCGAAATGGGCGTCGACGTCCAGGCCGATCCCGTGCGCGTCGCGGGCTGCGGCGACATGTCGGGCGACGTGTTCGGCAACGGCATGCTGCTGTCGCAGTCGATCAAACTGGTCGCAGCTTTCGACCACCGCCACATCTTCCTCGATCCCGATCCCGACCCGGCGAAAAGCTGGGCCGAGCGCCAGCGCATGTTCGACCTGCCCCGGTCAAGCTGGGATGATTATGACAAGGCCCTGATTTCAAAAGGCGGCGGCGTATTCCCGCGGTCGATGAAATCCATCCCGCTTACCGACGAGATCAAGGCGATGTTGGGACTGGAGGGCGACGAGGCCGAACCGGCGGCGCTGATTTCCGCGATCTTGCGCGCACAGGTCGACCTTTTGTGGTTCGGCGGCATAGGCACCTACATCAAGGCCGCCTCCGAAAACAACATCGATGTCGGCGATCCATCGAACGACGCCTTGCGCATCAACGCAGAGCAGCTCCGCTGCAAGGTCGTCGGCGAAGGTGCCAATCTGGGCGTAACCCAGGCTGCGCGCATCGCCTTCTCGATGCTGGGCGGACGGATCAATACCGACTTCATCGACAATTCGGCGGGGGTCGATTGCTCGGACAATGAGGTCAACATCAAGATCGGTCTCGATGCAGTGATGCGTGCCGGGCTTCTCGATGAACCTTCTCGCAACGCGCTGCTCGCCTCGATGACGGATGACGTTGCGGCGCTGGTGCTCGAAGACAACCGGCTGCAGGCGCTGGGCCTCTCCATAGCCGAGCGCGGCGGGGTCGGCGCCCTACCCTCGTACATCCGCCTGATCGAACATTTCGAGGAGCAAGGCCGGCTTGACCGCAAGGTCGAGGGGCTGGCTGACAATGCGACGCTCAAGCGCCGTGCGCAGGAGGGCCATGGCCTCACCCGGCCCGAGCTGGCAGTGGTGCTTTCCACCGCCAAGCTGACGCTGCAGGATGCGATCGAGCGCATTCCGCTCGCCGATGATCCGACGATGCGGCCCGAACTGCTCGCCGCCTTCCCGCCGCAGATGCGCGAGGCCTATGGCGACACGCTGATGCAGCACCAGTTGCGCGGCGAGATCATCGCCACCAAGCTTGCCAATCGCATGATCAACCGGCTGGGGCTGATCCATCCGTTCGAGCTGGCCGAGGAAGAGGGCTGCACGCTAGGCGATGTCGCCTGCGCATTCGTGGCGGCCGAACGGCTGTTCTCCCTGTCTGAAATCTGGGCCGAGTTCGATAATGCCGAGATGGACGAGCAGGTTCGCCTGCTGCTGTTCGATGCCACCGCCAATATCGTTCGCGTCCATATCGCCGACGTATTGCGCGCCAGCGCCGACGGCCTGATGCCAGGAGAAATCGTTGCCGCTCTCAAGCCCGGAGTCGATGCTCTGATCGCGCAGATGGACCATCTGCTCAATGCCGAGGCCAGGCTGCAGGCTGCACGCCAGGCGCAGGACCTGACCGCCAAGGGTGCCTCGTCTGTCCACGCCGCGCATATCGTGCGTTTGACCGGACTCGACGGCGCGGCGGGGCTGGCCAATCTTGCCAGCGCCAGCGGCACCGACCCGATGCTGCTCACCCAGGCCTTTGCCGATCTCGGCGCGACGTTGGGCCTCGACTGGACGCAGATGACTGCCACCCGCATGTCGCCCAGCGATCCATGGGAGCGGCTGCTTGTCTCCGGCCTCGCCCGCGACTTCCAGCAGATGCGCCTCGACTTCCTCAACCGTGCAAAGGGCGGCGACCCGCAGGCCTTCGTCACCCAGTGGACCGAGGCCAACCTACCCCGGATCAAGCAGTTTCGCGCCCTGGTGAGCCGTGCCCAACTGGACGCGCTGCCCAGCGTTGCGATGCTGGCGCAGATCGCCAGCCAGGCGCGGATACTGCTGGCGCGGTAACCTACGGCGTCACGCCATAAAAAAGGGGCCGGTGCATCGCTGCACCGGCCCCTATTGTTGTCCGAAAATGTGGGCGCTTATGCCGCTTCCTTCTTCCGGCCCTGCTTCTTGCGCTCGTTCGGATCGAGGAAGCGCTTGCGCAGGCGGATGTTCTTGGGCGTCACTTCCACCATTTCATCGTCGTCGATGTACGCGATGGCCTGTTCCAGGCTCATCATGCGCGGCGGTGTCAGGCGGATGGCGTCGTCCTTGCCGGTCGAACGGAAGTTCGTCAGCTGCTTCGACTTCATCGGGTTGACTTCAAGATCGTCGGGCTTGGCGTTCTCGCCGATGATCATGCCTTCATAGACCGGCACGCCCGAACCCAGGAACAGCGAACCGCGTTCCTCCAGGGCGTTGAGCGCATAGCCGACGGTGTCGCCGGTGCCGTTGGAGATCAGCACGCCGAGCTGGCGCCCGGTGATCTGGCCCTTGTACGGACCGTATTTCTCGAACAGCCGGTTCATGATGCCGGTGCCGCGCGTGTCCGACAGGAACTCGCCATGATAGCCGATCAGGCCGCGCGAGGGTGCGCTGAAGGTGATGCGGGTCTTGCCGCCGCCCGAGGGGCGCATGTCGGTCATCTCGGCCTTGCGCTGTGCCATCTTCTCAACCACGGTGCCCGAATGTTCTTCATCCACGTCGATGACGACGGTTTCATAGGGCTCTTCGCGCTGGCCGGATTCGGTCTCGCTGGCTTCGCGGAACAGCACGCGCGGACGCGAGATGCCGAGCTCGAATCCTTCGCGGCGCATCGTCTCGATCAGCACGCCAAGCTGCAATTCACCGCGCCCGGCAACCTCGAAGCTGTCCTTGTCGGCAGCTTCGGTGACCTTGATCGCGACGTTCGATTCGGCTTCGCGCATCAGGCGATCGCGGATCATGCGGCTGGTCACCTTGGTGCCCTCGCGGCCCGCAAACGGGCTGTCGTTGACCGCAAAGCGCATCGACAGCGTCGGCGGATCGATCGGCTGCGCGTGCAGCGGCTCGGTGACGCTGGTCTCGCAGATGGTGTTTGCCACGGTCGCGGTGGTCATGCCGGCAATCGAGATGATGTCGCCCGCGTTGGCGACCTCGACGGGAACGCGCTCGAGACCGCGGAACGCCATGATCTTGGAGGCACGGCCGGTCTCGACGATTTTGCCGTCCGGATCGAGCGCGTGGATCGCCTGGTTGGTCTTGACCGAACCCGAGAACACCAGACCGGTGAGGATACGGCCAAGGAAGTTGTCGCGATCGAGCAAGGTCACGAGGAACTTGAACGGACCATCGGGATCAGCCGACGGGGCGGGAACATGCTCGACGATCTTGCGGAACAGCGGCTCAAGCGTGCCTTCGCGCACGTCGGCGCTGTCGCCGCAATAGCCGTTGCGGCCCGAGGCGAACAGCACCGGGAAATCGAGTTGCTCGTCATTGGCTTCCAGTGACACGAACAGATCGAACACTTCGTCGAGCACTTCCTGCGCGCGGCCATCGGGACGGTCGATCTTGTTGACGACGACGATGGGCTTGAGGCCCAGAGCCAGCGCCTTGCCGGTAACGAACTTGGTCTGCGGCATCGCGCCTTCGGCAGCGTCGACCAACAGGATCACGCCATCGACCATCGAGAGGATGCGTTCCACTTCGCCGCCGAAATCGGCGTGGCCCGGGGTGTCGACGATGTTGACGCGGGTCAGGTTGCCCTGCTGGTCGTCCCATTCGATCGAGGTGCACTTGGCCAGAATGGTGATGCCGCGCTCTTTTTCGAGATCGTTCGAATCCATCGCGCGCTCTTCGACGCGCTGGTTGTCGCGGAAGGTGCCCGACTGGCGGAAAAGCTGGTCAACAAGGGTGGTCTTGCCATGATCGACGTGCGCGATGATGGCGATATTGCGAAGGGACATGAATTAGAGCCTGTGTCAGGGGATTGCCGGGGCATGCCGGTACCCGGCACGCCACTCTCGCCGCGCCCATAGCTTAAGCCTTGCTGCGGCGCAACAACTAGCGCGATGGGCGAGCCTAGGGTTAATCCACCAATACGCCCTGCTGGTGGCTCACCGCTCTGGACGCTGCCGCCAGGTTCGGGGACCCCAAAAGATCACCAAAGCTCATGGGATGAGCCGTCAATGAGGGGTGTGGCGAATACCCGTCATGCCAGAATTTGCGATCGATGATGTCCCGTGCGATGCTCATGCCGAAGAAACGGCGAGGATATGGCGATCGGTTGTCAGGTCCAGCATGGAGCAGATCGCTCCTGTAGAGAATGACAGTCCCCTTGCGAGGCGCCGTCTGTACCAGCGAGAACAGGTTATCGAGCGTCTCACGGTGGCGATAAAGCTTCCACAACGCGCTCGGGCGAAGCTTGCGAAGACTGAATTGGGAATTCTTTCCCAACATAAAGCGCAGCAGATTGGGCTGGTGCTGATCCCACTTGGTCGAAAACACCCGGTCACGAAATTCACCCGGTGCCAGCCGCGCCTTGCCACCTCTGCGCATGATCCATAATTTTTTCAGATTATACCGAAGGATGCGATAGTTACATCTTGTTCTGAAAAGCTCCATCAACTCATAGGCTTGACCGGCATGGTTGTTGTCGGCGCCACCGTACATGTGGGTACCAGGAATAAATACCGTCCCGCCCTGTTGCGCCGATACATCTTCGACGGCAGCAAAAAGGCTGATCACACCGCTTGGGTCCCGGTGAATATACTGATGCGATGAACCCATATAGCTGGTGAAGGTGGCGACTTCGAGAAGCGGGCGTGACCGACCACAATATTCCGAAAGCACGCCCACGACACGCTGGCACAGCATGGCAGCAAAGTCCGTGACAGGGGGCGTTGAAGGAAGCGAGCAAAAGTCGCGCCGCAGATACCGGTTATCCGTCTCGCTGGCGAACGAGCACTGGCTGCGATCCGGATCGTCGATGGTTTGACGCATCAGTTCGAGGCCGACATTCGCCTCCTCGTCCGACAGCAGGTTGGTCAGGATGACCAGGCCGTGCGTATCCATCATCGTCACGGCCTGTCGGACGCAATCATCGGCAAGCCTGCCGTGTTCATCGAGGACAGCAGCCACTTCAAACCCGGACGTATCGTTGGAAACCTTGAGCTCATTCATGCCAATCTGCCTTACAACAATCCGACATTCCCCAAATGGCCTGCCCTTTATGGTCACATGGATGCGTGGCAATGCTGGAGCACTTGGGGCCGCGCCCCTTTCATTGACGCAGAAGCTTCACCATCGGGTTAACTGGGCGATCATCAAGAAAAGGTGAGGCGGAGCGATAGTGCGATCGGCCTATTCCTGCCCCCTGTCGGCAGGGCTTTGGTTACTTCCCTGTCCAGTTCGGCGCGCGCTTCTGCGCGAAGGCCGCTGCGCCTTCGCGGGCGTCCTGCGAGACGATCACCTGGCCCACGAGTTCCTGCTGCTTGGCCCACATCTCGCCATCGCTCCAGCCGCGCGATTCGACGATCACCTGCTTGGACACGCGCACCGCGAGCGGGCCGTTGGCGCTGATCTTGTGCGCGAGTTCGAGCGCGCCTTCGATTGCGGGGCTTTCGACCACGCGGTTGACGAACCCGATCTCGTACGCGCGCTCCGCGGAGATGAAATCGCCGGTCAGCGCCAGTTCCATCGCGATGCGCGGCGGCACCTGGCGCGGCAAGCGCATCAGCCCGCCGGCGGCAGCGGCAAGCCCGCGCTTGGTTTCGGGGATACCGAACTGCGCCTTGGCGTTGGCAACGATCAGGTCGCAGGTCAGTGCCACCTCCATGCCGCCTGCGAGCGCATAGCCATCGACCGCGGCGATCAGCGGCTTCTTGGGCGGCGCTTCGACGAAACCGCAAAAGCCCTTGCCCTTCACGACCGGAAGTTCGCCCGTAAGGAAGGCCTTCAGGTCCATGCCCGAACAGAAGGTGCCGCCTGCGCCGGTGACGATGCCGACGCGCAGCGCGTCATTCGCGTCGAGTTCGTCCATCGCCGCGGCCATGGCTTCTGCGACCGCGCGGTTGACCGCGTTCCTGGCTTCGGGGCGGTTGATGGTGATGACCAGAACGCCGTTTTCGGCCTGCGTGGCGACTTCAGACATAGAACTCTTCCTCTTTTCACCGGCGCAGCCGGAACGTTTCGTTTCTTCTTCGCGGCTTCGCGCCTTCGCGTGAACCAGACTGTCTTGTTTCACGCGGAGACGCGGAGACGCGAGGTTATGGGTCTCCCGGCGCGCGCTAGAACAGCAGATCGGCCAGCTTCGACCGGTGCCAGGCGGCGTCGCCGTACTGGCTGGCGTGCCAGATCGCGCTGCGGCGGTAGAGGCCCGCATCGCAATCATGGGTGAAGCCGAAGCCGCCGTGAAACTGCACCGCGCGGTCGGCGGCGAAGCTGTAGGCCTTGTCGGCGGAGGCCTTGGCCATCCGCACCGCGATCTCGCCGACGCCCTGCTGGCCGAAATTGTGCGCCGCGCTCAGCATGTGTGAGCGCGCCTTCTCGTAAGCGACATAGGCGTTGGTGATCGGGTGTTTGAGCGCCTGATATTCGCCGATCAATTTGCCGAACTGCTTGCGGGTCTTGAGATACTCGATCGTGTAATCGATCGCGCTCTGCGTGCCGCCGCACATTTCGGCCGCCTGCAGCAACGCGCTCGCCAGCTCGATCTGGCCCAGCGCCGTGCCCGAGCGTCCGGCATCGAGAAGCGCCGAGGCCGGGACGGTGATCCCATCCAAGGTCAGCTCGTAACTGCGCTTGGTCTCGTCAATGATGATCTCGCGGCGCAGAGCGCTGTCGGGGATCGCCGAGCGCTCGATCAGCGCCAGTCGCACCGCGCCATCGAGGGTGACCGACGCGATCACCAATGCGGCATTCTGTGCATAGACCACGAACTGCTTGGTCCCTGAGAGGACATAACCCTCGCTCTGCGCTTTGGCGGTCGCCTCGACATGGCCCAGGTTCCAGTCGCCATGCGGCTCGCTCAGCGCCAGCGTCGCCACTTCGCCCGCGACGATGCGCGGCAGCCACTCGCCGCACTGTGCCTCGTCGCCTGCAGCAAGCAAAGCCTGCGCGGCGATGGTGCAGGTCGCAAACGGCGTGGCCAGCAGCCGCCGCCCCATCTGCTCGGCAATCGGCGCGACCTCAGCCATCGACAGCCCGACCCCGCCCTGCGCCTCGGGCACCGCGATACCCAACCAGCCCAGATCGACGATCTCCTGCCAGACGGCGGGATCATAGCCGCGCTCGTCCTCGATCAGCCTGCGGACCTTGTCGATCGGCGACCTGTCGCGACAGAAATTGGTGGCGACATCCATCAGTTCGATCTGCTCTTCGCTATATGACAGCCCGCCCAGATGGTCGGCGAGATTTCCTTCGCTGAATGCCATCGGTTAGCGTCCTTTCGGCAGGCCAAGCACATGCTCGGCGATGATGTTGCGCTGGATCTCGGAGGTGCCGCCGCCGATGGTGGCGGAGAAGCTGTTGAGATAGCTGCGATGCCAATAGCCATTGTCGACTGCGTTTGGATCGTCGACATAATAGCCGCCGCGCGTGCCCTGGAAGCTCAACGAGAACTCAGTGAGCTCGCGGATCATCTCGGTGCGCGCGAGCTTGTTCATCAGCGCCAGACCCATCGGACGGTCCTGCACCAATGGCCCCATGCGGCGGCGCTGGTTGTTGAGGTTCAATGCCTGGATATCCATCATGAAATCGACCATCCGGTCCTTCATCACCGGATCATCGAGCAGCGGCTTGCCGCCGCGCTGCGACTGCCGGGCGAGCTCGACCACGCCCATCGCGTCGAGCTCTTTCAGGAAATACCCGCCGGCAAGGTTCACCTTGGCACCGCGCTCATATTCCAGCGTCTTCATCGCGATCTTCCAGCCATCGCCCTCTTCTCCCATCAGGCATTCGGCAGGAATGCGCGCATCGGTGAAGAAGCACTGGACGAAGCCGTACTCGCCGGTGAGCTTCCTAATCCGCCGCGTTTCGATCCCCGGCGCATGCATCGGCGAGAGGAAAAAGCTGAGGCCCGCATACTTGCTCGGTCCCTCGTTCGAGGTTCGCGCAAGCAGGATCATGTACTTGGCGCGGTCGCCCAGCGAGGTCCAGATCTTCGAGCCGTTGAGGACATACGCATCACCGTCACGGACGGCCTTGAGCTGCGCATTGCCGAGGTCGGAGCCGTTCTCGGGCTCGGAAAAACCCTGACACCAGATATCCTCTGCATTGAGCATCCCCTTGATATACTTCTTTTTCTCTTCCTCGCTGCCGATGTCGAGGATCAACGGTCCGGCCCAGCCGATACCGATGGCGTTGAGCATGATCGGGCCGTCATATTTCTTCATGACTTTGCTGGCGACGCGCTGGAAATCGGGATGCAGCCCGCCGCCGCCATATTCCTTCGGCCAGCTCGCGCCGAGATAGCCTGCCTCATACACCTTGCGCTGCCAGGCGCAGAGGAACTCGAACTGCTGATCGGTGCTCACTTCCATGAAGGTCAGCGGCAGCATGAAGCCGGGGTCATGGGGGGTGTTCTCGCGGAACCAGGCGTCGGCCTGGGCCTCGTACTCGGCCAGTTCAACGGACGTGGGGCGGGACGACAACATCTCTCTCCTGCAAAGTCGAACGATGAAGGCACGGCTGGATTCGCGCTCGTTTAATCGTCCGGTTAAACGCGGTATGCAAGGCCGCGCGGCGCTTGTCTAGGCGGAGCAGAGAATTTCCCTGTATCGTCACCCCCGCTTCAACGAGGGTCCGGCTTACGCGCCATCGCTGCGCCGGAGCGGGATTCCCACATCCGCGGGAACGACGGGGTTCAGGACTGTTTCAGGGGCCGACAATAGGACGGCTTGCGATCCTGCGTCACCGCGTCGAAGTCGGCGCGACCATTGAGCAGCACGCGCAGCAGCGCAACGCCCTTGACGCTGGGCATCGTAATCCTGCGGACGCCACCAGGCACCGTCTGGTCGGCGGTCGCGAGAACGATATCCACCGCAGCGCCCTTACTGTCGCGATCGCTTTCGACGAATGCGACGTTGGTCTCGCTGTCGAACACCGTGAGCGACCAGTAGTGGCCCGGAACGGGATAGGCATAAACCTCGAGCGGCCCCCGCGTCAGATCGAAGGCGCACACCGAATAGGCGAGGTCCGGGCTGGGACGCACGATGGTCTGCTTCTCGGCGGTCACCAGCGGCGAGTGCGTCATCCGGTTCACCCCCGCCTGCTCGGCCAGCCGTTCCCATGCCCGGCCCATGATGAACTGCGGCGTGCCAGCAAGCGTGAGATACCAGCCGATGAAACCTGCAAGACAGGCGGCGACGAGGGGTCCGATCCAGCGCATCATGATGCACACTCCTCGCGCTCAATCCGCGGCAGATCGACCGACCCACGCTGGCGCAGAAGCCGGGCCGAGGGATGATAGGCGCGCAGGGTGAGTTCGAACGGCTGGTTGTCCGGCATCGCGATCCAGTGGCCAATCGCGTTGTCGCGGCCAATGGCGACCTGCCATTCGTCGACCTCGGCCGGATCGAGCGCGGCGCTGCCCAACGAATGTGTGCGCGCTGCATTGGGGATGAGATAGCCCTTGGCATCGTAGAGAGTGAGGCTCCACCAGCGCGCATCGATCGCGCCACCGCTGACACGATAGCGGCACCTGCCGATCAGCGGGCGTCCTGCGCTGTCGGTAGCGGCATTGAAATAGATCGCCTCGCGCTCGGGCAGCGCCAGCAGGCCGCGCAGCGCAACCGAGGCGCGCGTAGCGACGCTGGCATCCGCCGTCCCGATCTTCTCGCCGGTGCGCCAGGGGCCATTGGTAATGCCGTCGGAAGCGAAACTCTGACGCAGTTGCAGTACCGCTGTAGCGACACCCAGTGCCAGCCCGACGACCAGCATCAGTCCATAGCGAAATCCGCTGCGCATGACCCTCTCCTGTTTTGGCACAGGCTATGCCGGTAGATCGGGTAAAGGCAAGCGCCAAGCTCTTCCCCTCCCGCTTGCGGGAGGGGAGAGCCATGCTTCCTCAACCCTTCTTCAGTGCCGCCTGGGCTGCAGCCAGCCGCGCAATCGGTACGCGGTAGGGCGAGGCACTGACGTAATCGAGACCGACTTCTTCGCAAAACGCGATGCTGGCCGGGTCGCCGCCATGTTCGCCGCAGATGCCCAGCTTGATGTCGGGGCGCGCCTTGCGGCCCTTGGTCACCGCGATCTCGATCAGCTGGCCGACACCTTCGATATCGAGGCTGACGAACGGATCGCGCGCGAAAATGCCCTTGTCGACATACTGCGTGAGGAACCGCCCGGCATCGTCGCGGCTGACGCCAAGTGTCGTCTGGGTAAGGTCATTGGTGCCGAAGCTGAAGAACTCGCCCACCTGCGCGATCTCGTCGGCCATCAGCGCCGCGCGCGGCAGCTCGATCATCGTGCCGACCAGATACTCGATGCGCATGCCCTTTTCAGCGAACACCAGTTCGGCGGCGGTATCGACGACCTTTTTCATGAGTTCGAGCTCGCGCCTTGTGGCCACCAGCGGGATCATCACCTCGGGGATCGGCGCCGCCCCACTCTTGGTCGCGACATCGCACGCCGCCTCGAAGATCGCGCGCGCCTGCATCTCGTAGATCTCAGGATAGGTCACGCCCAGACGGCAGCCGCGGTGGCCGAGCATGGGATTGAACTCGTGCAGTTCGTTGGCGCGGCGCTTGAGGACCTCGACCCCGACGCCAGCGGCCTCGGCGACCTCGGCGAATTCATTCTCGCTGTGCGGCAGAAACTCGTGCAGCGGCGGATCGAGCAGGCGGATGGTGACGGGCAGCCCCGCCATCACCTCGAAGATGCTGTGGAAGTCGGCACGCTGTTCGGGGAGCAGCTTTTCCAGCGCAGCCCGCCTGCCCGCCTCGTCCTCGGCCAGAATCATCTGGCGCACATTGGTGATGCGGCTGGCTTCGAAGAACATGTGCTCGGTACGGCACAGCCCGATGCCCTCGGCACCGAAATCGCGCGCGACGCGGCAATCCTCGGGGGTTTCGGCATTGGTGCGCACCCTGAGGCGGCGAACCTTGTCGGCCCAGCCCATCAGCACGCCGAAATCGCCGACCAGTTCGGGCTGAACGGTGGGAACCTCGCCCATCATCACTTCACCGGTGGTGCCGTCGATGGTGATCGTATCGCCCTCGCGCAGCTCGCGCTTGCCGATGCGCAGCACGCGCGCCTTGGTGTCGATCGACAGGCTGCCCGCGCCCGAAACGCAGGGACGCCCCATGCCGCGCGCCACAACCGCTGCGTGTGACGTCATGCCGCCGCGCGCGGTGAGGATGCCCTTGGCGGCGTGCATGCCGTGGATGTCCTCGGGGCTGGTCTCGATGCGGACCAGGATCACCGAATCGCCCATTTCGTTGCGACGCTCGGCGGTGTCGGCATCGAACACGATCAGGCCGCTCGCCGCTCCGGGCGAGGCGGGCAGGCCCTTGGTCAGCACATCGCGCACCGCATCGGGATCGAGCGAGGGGTGGAGCAGCTGGTCGAGCGCCATCGGATCGACGCGGGTGATCGCCTCTTCCTCGGTAATCAGGCCTTCGTTGGCCATGTCGACCGCAATCCGCAAAGCCGCCTTGGCGGTGCGCTTGCCCGACCGGGTCTGCAGCATCCACAATTTGCCGCGCTCGACCGTGAACTCGATGTCCTGCATGTCGCGGTAATGCTTTTCGAGGATGTCGAACACCCGCGCCAGCTCGGCATAGGTTTCGGGCATCGCCTCTTCCATGCTCAGCGGCTTGGCGCTGGCCTCGGCACGCGCGGCCGTGGTGAGATATTGCGGCGTGCGGATGCCTGCGACGACGTCCTCGCCCTGCGCGTTGATCAGGAACTCGCCATAATACAGGTTCTCGCCGGTCGAGGGGTTGCGCGTGAACGCCACGCCCGTCGCCGAGGTATCGCCCATATTGCCGAACACCATCGCCTGCACGTTGACCGCAGTGCCCCATTCGGCGGGGATGTCGTTGAGGCGGCGATAGACCTTGGCGCGTTCCGACTGCCACGATCCGAACACCGCGGCGACCGCGCCCCAGAGCTGGTCGTGCACATCCTGCGGGAAGGGCTTGCCCCACTGGTCTTCCACCAGCGCCTTGTATTCGGCCACCAGCGCGCGCCAGTGCTTCGCTTCCATCTCGGTATCGCTGAAGAAGCCGTTGTCTTCCTTCATGATTTCCAGCGCTTCCTCGAACGCGTCATGATCGAGGCCGAGGACCACGTCCGAATACATCTGGACGAAGCGGCGATAGCTGTCCCACGCGAAGCGCTCGTCGCCCGAAACCTTGGCCAACCCTTCGACAGTCTGGTCGTTGAGGCCGAGGTTGAGTACGGTGTCCATCATGCCGGGCATCGACACCCGCGCGCCCGAGCGTACCGAGACCAGCAGCGGATCGGTGATGTCACCGAAATTCTTGCCCGTTATCGCCTCGATATGCCTGAGACCTTCGGCAACCTCGGCCTTCAGGCTGTCGGGGAAGACCTCGCCGTCCTGATAGTATCGCGTGCACATTTCGGTGCTGATGGTGAAGCCCGGCGGCACCGGCAGGCCGATCGAGGCCATGCCATCGAGATTGGCACCCTTGCCGCCGAGCAGGAACTTGTCGCCTGCCCCGCCATCATTGGCGCCGCCACCGAACCGGTACACATATTTGGTCATCGCAATACTGCCTGTCCGTCTTGAATGTTGGTGAAGGGTGTCGAGATTATCCCTCGATCTTCGAAAAATCGGCAACCCGGTGAACCGCAGCGCGGAACCGGGCGAGCAGCCCCAGCCGCGCGGCACGCTTTGCCGGGTCGGCGTCGTTGACCGTCACGTCATCGAAAAACGCATCGATCGGCGCGCGCAGAACGGCGAGCGCGGCCATCGCGCCCTCGAAGTCCTCGGCGTCAATCGCAGCGATCGCGCGGGGCTCGGCGGCGTCGAGCGCGGCGATGAGTGCGGCTTCTGCGGGTTCGGGGGCGTACCCCAACGCATCGCGCGTCCCCCTCCCTTCAAGGGAGGGGTTAGGGGTGGGTGAGCCTCCAGGAGCATCGCCAGCGGCGGCATGATCCGGAGAGGGGGGGCCCCCCCCCCCCCCCCCCGCCCCCCCCCCCCCCCGGGGGGGGGGTGGGGGGGGGCCCCCGCCTCCAGGAGCATCGCCAGCGGCGGCATGATCCGGAGACGACCCACCCCCAGCCCCTCCCTGTCCAGGGAGGGGAGCTTCCAGCCCTTCCTTCTTCAATATATTCGCCGCACGCTTGTACCCGGCGAGCAAGTTACCCCCCTCGCCCGTCTCGACAAAGGCTTGGAGCGCATGAACGCGCGCGAGCAGCCGGACGAGGTCGTCCTCGCCGCCGAGCGCAAACACCGCGTCGATCAGGTCGTGACGGACACCGGCTTCGCGTTGCTGGACCTTGAGGCGGTCAATCAAGAACAGATGAAGCCCAGCCTCACCATTGCCTATCTTGCTAAAAAGTGCTTGCTTGACGCGCTCACGAGTTAAGTGCGGTTCCTGAGCCGAAACTCGGGTCCATTCCTCGGCCGAGATTTCGACCAAGTAATCTGGATCTTCGAACCGGGCACTCAAATGAAGACGGCCATACTCATTCAACGGCACGTCTAGTGCAGCTGAAATGTAATGATCACTATCTAGCGCCATGAACAATACGTCGCACGCCATAGTTTCAAGCGTATCATCGACCCCGAAACGCAAATCGTTAACGAGGATGAGTTGGATTACTCCTAATGCAGCACGACGCAAAGCGAAGGGGTCTTTGGAACCTGTTGGCTTCTCACCGATGGCAAAGAAACACATCAGACTATCCAGCTTATCCGCCAGACTTACCGCCACCGTCACCGGCGCGTTCGGCACGTCATCGCCTTGCCCGACCGGCTTGTAATGGTCGCGGATGGCGGCGGCGACCTGGGGGTCGAGACCTTCCTTCGCCGCGTAATAACCGCCCATAAGCCCCTGAAGTTCGGGGAATTCGCCGACCATCTCGGTGACCAGATCGGCC
>JBKBTF010000008.1:0-98083 GCA_046291395.1 Blastomonas sp.
TCAGACACCCCTCCCGCTAGCGGGAGGGGAGATGCATTCACGCCAGCAGCGATACGTTCCCGCCCGCCGCCGTGGTGTCGATGCAGACATGCCGTTCGTGCACGCAGCGCTGCGCGAAATACTCTTCGGTGAACAGCGGCAGGATGGCTCCGTCGCGTCCGGCCAGCGCGCTGCGAATGGCGTGCTGGTCCTCGGACGAACTCCAGGCCGCCAACCCGTCGAAGCCCGACATTCCGGCGAGATCCGCGCGCTCGACATATCCGTCGATGGCGTGGGCGCCCCGGGCGCCCGGTACCACGATCAGAGCTGAACAGCCTTCCGACCGGGCTATCTCTGCCTGCCGCACCGCAGCCTCGAGCGTCGGGCCGAGGCACAGGATGCGTCCGCGCGGATAGGCCGAAAGCACGTTCGATTCGCCCGTCGGTCCCGGCATGTCGATGCTCTCCAGCGGCAGCTCGGTGACCCGTGGCAGCGCCGCCAGCCCGGCCTCGACTTCAGCCCGCGACGCGATGCGGGTCAGCGGCGGCAGTTCGAGCTGTGGGCCCGTGGCTGCGGCAAAGCGCGGCAGATAGCGCGGCCCACCCGCCTTGGGGCCGGTGCCCGACATGCCCTCGCCGCCGAAGGGCTGCGCGCCCACGACCGCACCGATCTGGTTGCGGTTGACGTACATATTGCCCGCGTGGACACGCGCAGTGACATGGTCGACGCGGCTGTCGATCCGCGTCTGCAGGCCGAAGGTCAGGCCATAGCCGCGCGCGTTGATCCGGTCGACCAGCGCATCGATCTCGCCCGCCTCGAAGGTCGCGATGTGCAGCACCGGGCCGAAAATCTCTTCCTCCAGATCGTCGATGCCTTGCACTGCGATCGCCGCCGGGCCGACGAACCAGCCGTTTTCGGGCGCATCGAGCTGCTTGAGCAGCCGTCCCTCGCGCCGCGCGGCCTCGATATGGCCCATGATCTTCTCGCGCGCCGCCGGGTCGATCACCGGGCCGACATCGTTGGCGAGCCACCACGGATCACCTAGGCTCAGCGCGTCCATCGCGCCGAACAGCATCTCCTTTAAGGGTCCGGCGATGTCGCGCTGGACATACAGCATGCGCAGCGCCGAACAGCGTTGTCCCGCAGACTGGAACGCCGATGCGACGATGTCACGCACCGCCTGTTCGGGCAATGCGGTCGAATCGACGACCATCGCGTTGATGCCACCGGTCTCCGCAATCAGCATCGCATCCGGCGCGCAGTTTTCCGCCATGTTCCGGTTGATCACCTGGGCCGTGGCGGTTGAACCGGTAAAACAGGTGCCGGCGATCGCGGCATGGCCGGTCAGCGCGGTGCCGATCACCCGCCCCGGACCGGGCAGAAGCTGCAGCGCATCATGGGGCACCCCTGCCTGATGCAGCAGCCGGGTGGCGAGATGCGCGACCAGCGGCGTCTGGTCGGCGGGCTTGGCCAGCACCGCATTGCCACGCGCCAGCGCCGCCGCGATCTGGCCGATGAAGATCGCCAGCGGAAAATTCCATGGCGAGATGCAGGTTATGATGCCGCGCGGTTCAGCCTCCGGGTCGGCCAGCGCTTCGGAGGCGTAATAGCGCAGAAAATCGACCGCCTCTCGCAGTTCGGCAATCGCATCGGGCGGGGATTTGCCAGCTTCGCGCGCGAGAAGCGCAAAAATCTCGCCATGATTTTCCTCGAGCAGATCGGCCGCCCGGTTGAGCACGCCAGCTCGGCTGGCGACCGGGGCGGCCCACACCCGCGCGGCCGCGATTGCAGCGGTGGCCTGCTCCTCGCTGGCGTCGATGATGGTGCCGATCTGCCGGTCGGGCTGTGATGGGCTGTAGACCGCGCGCGGCTCGCCGGCGGGGACGATGCCATCGGCAAGCAGCGGCGCTGACTGCCACTGGCTGTCGGCAAAGGCACCGCGCGATTCGAGAAATTCATTGAGATCTGCGCGGTTTGCCAGGTCCCAGCCGCGCGAGTTGACGCGCGACGGTGCGAAAATCGCGGCGGGACGGATGATCTTGCGATCAGCCGCGGCGCGCTCGGCGTCCAGCTGCTCGAACGGGTCGGCGGCGATCGCCTCGGCGGGAACCGCATGGTTGGCGAGCTGATTGACGAACGATGAGTTCGCGCCGTTCTCCAGCAAGCGGCGCACCAGATAGGCGAGCAGTTCGCGATGCTTGCCCACCGGGGCATATATTCGCGAGCGCACCTTCTCGTTGCGCAGCAAGGCATTGTGCAGCGGTTCGCCCATGCCGTGCAGGCGCTGGAACTCGAAATCGTCGCGGTTGCCGGCCATTTCGAGGATCGCCGCAACGCTGTGCGCATTGTGCGTGGCGAACTGCGGGTAGATGCGGTCGGTGAGCTTGAGCAATTGCGCGGCGCAGCAGATATACGAGATATCGGTTGCCGCCTTGCTGGTGAACACGGGAAAATCGGCCACGCCATCGACCTGTGCGCGCTTGATCTCGGTGTCCCAATAGGCGCCCTTGACCAAACGGACCATGATCTTGCGGTCGAGCGATTGCGCCAGGCCATAGAGCCAGTCGATGACGAAACTGGCGCGCTTGCCAAAGGCCTGAACCACGACACCCAGGCCGTCCCAGCCCGCGAGCGAGGGGTCGCTCAGCACCAGCTTGATGATGTCGAGCGACATGCCGAGGCGATAGGCCTCTTCCGCGTCGATGTTGAGCCCGATGCGGGCATCGCGCGCGGCGCGGGCGAGTTCGAGCACGCGGTCGGCCAATGCGGGAACGCATTCGTCCGCCTTGCTCATCTCATAGCGCGGGTAGAGCGCGGAGAGCTTGATCGAAAGGCCCGGATTGGTGCGCATGTCGCCGGTCTTCGCGGCATTGGCGATGGCGCGGATGGCGTCCATATAGGCTGCAAAATAGCGGTCGGCATCAGGAAAGGTCAGCGCCGCTTCGCCCAGCATGTCGTAGCTGAAGGTGGCGCCGTCCTCGGCCCATTTGCGCGAGCGCTTGAGCGCCTCGCCCATGTCCTCGCCCAGCACGAACTGGTTGCCCAGCTCCTTCATTGCCCGGCGGACGGCGGCGCGGATCACCGGCTCGCCCAGCCGCTTGATCGCCCCGCGCAGCGCGTCGAGCGGACCCTTGCTGGACGGGCCTTCGAGCACTGCTTGCGTCATCGAAAGCGCAAAGGTGCTGGCGTTGACCAGCGAATGTTCCGACTTGCCGAAATGCTCGCGCCAGTTGGCCGGCGAAATCTTGTCCTCGATCAGGTCGTCGATCGTCTCGGCATCGGGCACGCGCAGCAGCGCCTCGGCCAATGTCATCAGCGCAAGGCCCTCGTCGGTGGACAGGCCGTACTGGCCGAGGAAGCTTTCCATCAGTGTTGGGCCGGACGCGGCACGGACATCGTCGACCACGCGTACCGCGCGCGCGCGGATGCGGGCACGCAATTCGGGTGAGGGGGCGTACCGCGTCATCAGATAATCGAGCACCGCGCCTTCATCGGCCCGGTGATGGGCGCGCACGGCATCGCGCAGCGCAAGCAAATCGGTCATGGCAAACGCCTTGTCTGGGGAGGACTGTTGGAATCGCCCATACAGCAATTTGAGGGGTTTTGAAGGGGTGCGATTGGCTGCATCTCTCCCCTCCCGCTGGCGGGAGGGGCAGGTCCGGCTTGCCGGACCGGGGTGGGCCGGGAGCACGACCCTCAATCCTTGCACAGGCCCACCCCGGCCTGCGGCCACCCCTCCCGCAGGCGGGAGGGGAGAGAGGTCAGATCAAATCACCCCGACATCCTTGCCCGCAGCCTCGAAAATCCCGAGGATCTCGGTGACCTGCTCGCTGGTATGCTCGGCGCACAGCGAACAGCGCAACAGCGTCATGCCCGCAGGGGTTGCGGGTGGGCGCGCGAGGTTGACGTAGAGCCCGCGGTCGAGCAGCGCTTCCCACATCTGGGCGCCCTTCAGCATGTCGGTCATGATCACCGCAATGATCCCGCTCTGCGCTTCGGGCGTGCCGAGCGAAAAGCCGAGGTCGCGCAGGCCCTGGTGCAGCCGCTTGGAGTTCTCCCACAGATGCGCCCGCTTGTTGCCCGCGTGCATCAGCTTGCGGATGCTGGTCGCGGCGGTGGCGACAACGCTCGGCGGAAGGCTGGCGGTGAAGACGTAAGGCCGGCAAACCAGCCGCAGCACCTCGAACTTGGGGTGGTTGGAAACGCAAAAGCCGCCGACCGTGCCGACCGACTTGCTGAACGTGCCGATGATGAAATCGACATCGTCCATCACGCCTGCCGCCTCGGCGACACCGCGCCCGTTCTCGCCGATAAAGCCCATCGAATGCGCCTCGTCGACCAGCACCATCGCGCCGGCGGCCTTGGAGACCGCGACCATTTCCTTCAAAGGCGCGATATCGCCGAGCATCGAATAGACGCCCTCGAGGATCACCAGTTTGCCAGCCTCGGGAGGCAGCCGCTTGAGCCGCTTTTCGAGCGCCTCGACATCGTTGTGGCGGAAGGCGACGATCTGCGCGTTGCCCAACGCGCAGCCGTCGTAGATCGAGGCGTGGCTGTCGGTGTCGAGGATGATGTAATCGTCCTTGCCCGCCATGGTCGAGATGATGCCGAGATTGGCCTGATATCCGGTGGAAAAGACCATCGCATGGTCCATTCCGTAGAACTCCTTGAGTGCCTCCTCGCAATCGCGGTGCCCGGCATAGGTGCCGTTGAGCACGCGGCTGCCGGTGGTGCCCGATCCGAAATTGTCGAGCGCAGCCTTGCCCGCCTCGAGCACGTCGGGATCGAAGGTCATGCCCATGTAATTGTAGGTGCCCAGCAGGATCGTTTCCTTGCCGTTGCACATCGCGACCGTGGGCGATTTGACCGATTCCATCACCAGCGCATAGGGATCGCGCACGCCATGCGAGAGCAAAGCCTCACGCTCGCCGATCAGGGCGTCGAACTTGGAAAACAGGTCGGTCATGGGGTCAATCTCTGATGGGGACGGCCGAAATAGGACGAGGCAAGAGGTGCAGATGGGGTCAGGCGGTGAGTTTTTCCACCGCGGCGACCAATTGGCCGACGGTTTCGATCTCTGCCTGCATGTTCATCGTGATGATGATGTCGAACTCGTCCTCGATCGCCGCGACGAAATCCATCACCGTCAGGCTGTCCCATTCCAGGTCGCCGGCAAAGGTGGTGCTGTCGGCGAGGTCCACGCCCTTCTTGTTGAACGGTTCGATCTGCGCGGCGATGCGATCATAGGTAGCGGTGCTGTCGGTCATGAGGCTCTTTCGTCGATCAATTGTGGGCACCGCCTTGCCCCGCGATTGCGGCACAAACGCGGCAGCATGTGGAAGCCTGAAGGGCAGTGCGGCGGTGCTTGTCAAGCATGTCACGATTATGTCATTCAACTGTAATGGAAGAGGGGGCCAGCACGCAGCGAGTCGAAATGCCAAGAGCGGCTATCCCCACCCCATGGCCGCAGACCCCGCACACCTTCTCGCCGCACGCCATCCACCTGATCCGCACATCGGTGCAGACCAACCTCGCATTGAGCCAGATGGCCGACCAGAAGGCGAGCATCCTGATGGGCGCGACGTTCGTGGTGTTCACGATCTCGGTTGGGCAGGCGCGTAGCGGCACCTTCACGCTGCCGCTGATTGTGCTTGCGCTGTTCGCGTTCCTGTCGGCGATGTGCGCGGTGTTCGCGATCCTGCCCTCGGTGCGCGGCACCCCTTCGGCCAAGGCCGATGTTCCACCCGGATCGACCAACTTCATGTTCTTCGGCAATTTTTCAGCGATGGCGGAGGATGATTTTGCCGATCTGGTGATCGACCAGCTGCACGCCGACGAGACGATCTTCCGCACCATGCTGCGCGATGTCCACCAGAACGGGATGGTGCTGCAGCACAAGAAGTACCGCTATCTTGGCCATGCCTATCGCATCTTCCTGGTCGGCCTGTCGCTGACCTTCGCGCTGTTCCTGGTCGAACTGGCGATCGGCCGCTCGCTTATTTGAGCCAGCCGCGCGCACGATACCAGCGCGCGGTGTCCGCCAGGCCCTGCCGCGTTGCAATTTCTGGCTGCCACAGCCGAGAGGGCGGGCGTTTTTCGGGATCGGCGGTCCAGTCGCTGTGCGCGATATAACGTGCGCGGTCCGGCGTCAGCTTGGCCCCCTTGCGGCGTATCAGCCGGTCGCCCTGCGCCGCCATATGCAGCGCCAGTTTTGGCGTGCTGAACGACCGCACCTTGCGCCCCACCGCATCGCCCAAGGCATCGGCGAAATCCCTGTGGCTCCAGCCGCGTGGGCTACCGTCATCGACCTCGTAGATCGCGCCAATATCGCCCGCACCGCCCGCCAGCCGCACCAGCAAGGCGGCGAGATCAGCGACATGGACAACCGACATACGCCCGCCCGGCGGCAGCATCACCACGCCCCGCGCGGCCATGCGGAACAGGTCGAGCATTTCGGTATCGCCCGGGCCATAGACCGCGGGCGGCCGCACCATGATCCAGTCGAGCCCGGATGCGGTCACCCGCGCCTCGGCTTGCGCCTTCGACCAGCAGTAATTGGACAGATCGCATTCGCGCGCGGCCAGCGACGAGACGTGGATGAACCGGGAGGTGCCAGCCGCCTTCGCCGCCGCCAGCATGTTCTGGGTGCCGATGATGTTGCCCGCGATAAACCCCGCGCGGTCGGGCGCATTGACCACGCCGGCGATGTGCAGCACGCAATCGGCGTCGGTGCAAAGCTCCGCAAGGCTGTCGGCATCGTCCAGCGCGCCTGCCACCCAGGTCACACCGTCACGCTCCGGCCTTGGCTTGCGGGTCAGCGCGCGGACCTGATGGCCTTTCGCCAGGGCTTCTTCGATGGTCGCACCGCCGACAAAGCCGGTGCCGCCGGTCATCGCGATCACGCTCACAGCAGCACCATCTGGTCGCGGTGGACCAGCGAACTGCGCGGCGCATATCCCAGCACCTCAGCGATGGCATCGGTGCGCAGGCCGATGATTCTCGCCATGTCCGTAGCGTCGTACTCGGCAAGGCCGCGCGCGACGGGCTCGCCGTTCGCGCTCAGAATTTCAATCACATCCCCGCGGACGAACTTGCCGTCGATCGCGGTGGCTCCGGCTGCGAGCAGGCTCGATCCCTTGACCAAAGCGGCCTCGGCGCCCGGATCCACGGTGATCCGTCCACGCGCGGTCATCCGTCCGGCGAGCCACAATTTGCGGCCCTTGCCCTGCGGCCCTGCGGTGAACACCGTGCAGCGTCCGCCCGCCGCCAGCCGCGCGAGAGGGTGATCGTGCGTGCCGTTGGCGATGGCGAGGTGCGCGCCCGCGCTGGTCGCGATCCGCGCCGCCTCGAGCTTGGAGAGCATCCCGCCCGATCCCATCCCCGATGCCGAGCCGCCATCGGCCATGGCGCGGATCCGTGCATCGATCCGAGCGACGGTTTCGACCAGCTTTGCGTCGGGGTCTTTTTTCGGGTTGGCGGTATAGAGGCCATCGACATCGGACAGCAGCACCACGCCGCCCGCGCCTGCTGCCTGCGCGATGCGCGCGGCGAGCCGGTCGTTGTCGCCGAAGCGGATCTCCTCGGTCGCGACCGAATCGTTCTCGTTGATCACCGGGACCACGCCCAGCGCGATCAGCCGGCGCAATGTCGCCGAGGCGTTGAGGAAACGCCTGCGGTCCTCGAGATCGTCGAGCGTCACCAGAATCTGCGCCGCGGTGATCGCGTGATCGCCAAGCAGTTCGGCCCAGCACTGGCTCAATGCGATCTGGCCGGTGGCGGCGGAGGCTTGTGCATCTTCAAGGCTCGCGCGGCCGCCCTTGGGCAGCCCCAGCCGCCGCGCACCCAGCGCGATCGCGCCCGACGAGACGATGACGATCCGCTGCCCGGCCGCGATCCGCGCGGCGATGTCGTCGACCAGCGACGCCAGCCACTCGCGCCGGACGGTGCCATCGGGCGCGACCAGCAGCGCCGAGCCGACCTTGACCACCAGGACCGGACAGGCGGCGGCGGAGAGCATGGCAGCGGGGGAGGGGGCGTGGGTCATCGTTCAAATCCCGTTTTCCGGTGAAAGCCGGAATCCAGAGCGTCTACAAAACTACTTTCCCGAGTTCTCGAGCGAAGTCGAGGGACGTTGCGCGAACGGGTGCGCGCACGTCCCTCGAATTGTTTACCCTGAGCGGCCGGCTCACCAGCCAGTCGAAGGGCTCGGGACAAACGGGATGGGGAAAGGGGCCGCTTAAACCGGAGACCAGACCCCCGGCTCGCTGTCGGCATTCGGGTCCACCCCCTCGGGCTTTTCGGTCGCGGTGTCGTGCGGCAGATATTCGAGCAGCGCATCGAACAGGGCTTCGATGCCAGCACCGGTCGCCGCCGAAATCGGAAATACCCGCTCGGCGCCTGCGGCCAGAACCTCGTCGGAGAAATGCTGCATCAGTTCGTCGTCGAGCAGGTCGCCCTTGTTGAGCGCGACCAGACGCGGCTTTTCATCGAGCCCAGCGCCATAATTGGTCAGCTCGCCATCGACGATGCGCATCGCCTCGAGCGGGTCGTCACCATTGGCGTCGATCAGGTGGATCAGAACCTGGCAGCGTTCGATATGCCCCAGGAACCGGTCGCCAATGCCGGCGCCTTCGGCCGCGCCCTCGATCAGACCGGGAATGTCGGCGAGCACGAACTCGCGGTTCTTGTGCTGCACCACACCCAGTTGCGGGCGCAAGGTGGTGAACGGATAATCGCCCACCTTGGCGTGAGTGTTGGTCACCTGGTTGATGAAGGTCGACTTGCCCGCATTTGGGAGGCCGACCAGCCCTGCATCGGCCATCAGCTTCAGCCGCAACCAGACATACATCTCCTGGCCCGGCCAGCCTGGGCCATGCTGGCGCGGGGTGCGGTTGGTGCTGGTCTTGTAGCTCAGGTTGCCGCGCCCGCCATCGCCGCCGCGCAGCAGAGTGATCCGCTGCCCGGCATGGGTGAAGTCGGCGAGCACTTCCTCCTTGTCCTCGCTCAGCACCTGCGTGCCGACCGGAACCTTGATGACAAGATCGTCGCCGCCCGCGCCGGTGCGGTTGCGGCCCATGCCGCCGGTGCCGCGCTTGGCCTTGAAATGCTGGGTATAGCGAAAGTCGATCAGGGTGTTGAGCCCGCTGATCGCTTCGAAGATGATGTCGCCACCCTTGCCACCGTTGCCGCCGTCAGGGCCGCCATATTCGACGTATTTTTCGCGGCGAAAGGACACCGCGCCCTGTCCGCCGGTACCCGAACGGATGAAAATCTTGGCTTGATCGAGAAAATGCATGGGGCCGCCCCTAAAGGAATGCCGTGCAAAACGCCAGAGCCAGCGACGACGGGGTTTGGACGTGGGGCGATGCGAGCAATCACTTGCCTTCAATTTGCATGCGACCCCTTGCCTGTGGCCAGCGAAATACGATATCCGCAATCATCTATGCACCCATTCACGCCCATCTCCGCGCTGCGCCCGGCGCGCCATGATCCCGCCATGCGGGGCATGAGCCTCGCCGTGCATGCAGGCCCGGACCGCGAGGACGGGAATGACGATGGCCCGCCCGATATCGGCATCGCGGTCAAGACCCGCGCCAAATCGAAAAAGCCCAGCCAGTACAAGGTGCTGATGCTCAACGACGATTATACCCCAATGGAATTCGTCGTGCTGGTGCTCAAACGCTTCTTCAGCATGAACATGGACGAGGCGACCCGGGTCATGCTCCATGTCCACCAGAAGGGCGTCGGCGTGTGCGGCATCTTCACCTATGAGGTCGCCGAGACCAAGGTCAACCAGGTGATGGATTTCGCGCGCGAGCACCAGCACCCGCTTCAGTGCACACTCGAGAAAATCTGAGCGGCTGCCAAGTCTACCCCTCTTGCACCCGGGGCTCCAGCCGTTAAACAGCGGCGATGGACAAGATTATCATTCGCGGCGGCAAGCCGCTTTCGGGCCGTATTCCCATCTCCGGAGCCAAGAACAGCGCGCTGACGCTGCTGCCGTGCGCGCTGCTTACCGATGAGCCGCTAACGCTGCGCAACCTGCCGCGGCTGGCCGATGTCGACAGCTTCGGCCATCTGCTCAACCAGCTTGGCGTCTCGACGATGATCGAGGGCGCGCGGCCCGAGGATTTCGGCCGGGTGATGACGCTGCGCGCAGGCCGAGTCACCGCGACGGTCGCGCCCTATGATATCGTCCGCAAGATGCGTGCCTCGATCCTGGTGCTGGGTCCCTTGCTGGCGCGCGAGGGCGAGGCGACGGTGTCGCTGCCCGGCGGCTGCGCGATCGGCAACCGCCCGATCGACCTGCATCTGAAGGCGCTGGAAGCTCTGGGCGCTGAGATCGAGATCGCGGCGGGATACGTCACCGCGCGCGTGCCCAAGGGCGGGCTTCCCGGCGGCGACTTCGGCTTTCCCGTCGTGTCGGTCGGCGCGACCGAAAATGCGCTGATGGCCGCCGTACTCGCCAAGGGCACCTCGACCTTGCGCAATGCCGCGCGCGAGCCCGAGATCGTCGATCTGTGCAACCTGCTGGTGGCGATGGGGGCGAAGATCGAGGGGATCGGCGGATCGACACTGGTCATCCATGGCAAGGACCGGCTGCACGGCGCCACCTATCGCGTGATGGCCGACCGGATCGAGGCGGGCAGCTATGCCTGCGCCGCTGCGATCACCGGCAGCGCGCTCGACCTCATTGGCGCCAAGCTCGACGAGATGGAAGCGACGGTCGCTGCGTTGCGTCAGGCGGGCGTGCATGTCGAGGAAATCGCAGACGGCATCGCGGTCCGCCCCAATGGCAAGCTGCACGCTGTGACCCTTTCGACCGCGCCTTTTCCGGGCTTTGCCACGGACATGCAGGCGCAGTTCATGGCGATGCTGTGCATGGCCGAGGGGACAAGCGTGCTGACGGAGACGATCTTCGAGAACCGCTATATGCACGTGCCTGAACTCAACCGCATGGGCGCGCATATCGACGTCAAGGGCCGCACTGCAGTCGTCCATGGCGTCAATCGCATGGTCGGCGCGCCAGTGATGGCGACCGATCTGCGCGCTTCGATGAGCCTGATCATCGCCGGGCTGGCGGCGGAAGGCGAGACCGAGGTCAACCGGGTGTATCACCTCGATCGTGGCTATGAGCGGCTCGAGGAAAAGCTGCAGGCCGTGGGTGCGGATATCGAGCGCGTCGGCGGGGATTGATCCGAAGCGCTCGTTGCAGGGAGCAAGGCCCCGCTCGCCGGTCGCCGCGATCAGGCGATAGTGGTGCCCGCGATCCGTTCAATCTCGCGCTTCGGTTCGGCCGGGACGGCATTGGCCGGCGGCGCCAGCGACTGCAGCGCAGCGCCCGGGGAAACGCCGAGCAACTGCTTGAGACGGGCCCGGAAGTTCGCCAGTTCGCTACCCGAAAGCTGCGCGCGGGAGGTGAAGCGGACCGAAGTCGGGTCGATCGCGCGGCCACCGCGATAGAGCTCGTAGTGCAGATGCGGGCCGGTCGACAGGCCGGTCGAGCCGACATAGCCGATGACCTGGCCGCGGCGTACGCGGGTGCCGTTGCTCACCGCGATCCGGCTCATATGGCCATAGCCGCTGGCGAGGTTGCCGCCATGCGCGATGCGCACGAAGTTGCCGTAGCCGCCCTTGCGACCGGAGTAGTTCACCACGCCATCGGCCGTGGCATAAATCGGCGTGCCGCTGCGCGCGCGAAAATCGACGCCGCTGTGCATCCGGCGGAAGCCCAGGATCGGGTGGCGGCGCATTCCGAAGCGCGACGTCATTGCGCCGTTGACCGGCCGGGCGAATTCGCCGCGTTCTTCGCCGACGCCCGATGCCTCGAACCACTGCGCGCCATTGCCGGTTTTCCAGCGCAGCATCTGCGCATGCGGCTTGCCGCTGCGTTCCAGCCCGGCATAGAGCAGGTCGCCCATCTCCACCTCGCCCGTGGCGGCGCGCTTGTAGTCGACGATGATATCGAATTCGTCCGAGGCGCGGATGTCGCTGCCGATCGAAAGCTGGGTGCCGAGGGTCCGAAGATAGGCCTGGATCGCCTGGGGCGGTGCGCCTGCTGCCCGCGCCGAGCGATAGAGGCTGGATCCCACGGTGCCGCGAACGCGCAAGGGGGTGGCATCGACCAGGATCGGCTTTTGCACCAGATCGAGCTCCGAGCCCGCACGGACGATCTCGACATTCATGTCGAACCGCGCGCGGAACGCGATCATCTCGACAGGTCGCGGCTGATTGCGCGCAAAGCGGCGGCCTAGCCGGATGTCGACGCGGGTGCCGTCGCGAATGTCGTCGAGCGGAACCACCGAGGATACCAGATTGGCAACCACCTGCGCATCGCCGCTGCCCACGCCTGCACGCTGCATGACCCGGGTGAAGCTGTCGCCGCGGCCGATGACGGCGGCGAGTTCGATCGTCGGGCGCTCGGGTGCCTGGCGCAGCGCGACCACCGCGTCAGTGGCAGCCATCGCACGGCCGGTATCGCTGCCGAACGCCATCGGCATGATCGTCTGGCTGCGCAATTCTTCCAGCGCCACCGGGGCAGGGGCCGTTGCCGCCGCGCCGAGCGGGTGGATACCCGGCCATAGGGCATAGGCGCCGGTGCACAGCAGGCATAATGTCGCAAGCCCGCGAAACCATTCCATGCTGCCGATGTTCTGGCCAAGATCCGGGGTCCAGTTGGTTTCCTGAACGAAGCGGACAAGGCTCGACCATCGCTCACCGACAGCCTTGAGGCTGATCGCGGGGACGCCGACGGACGGCGCCGGCAGCGCATCGGCCATCGACAGTCTGGCAGTGGCGGCACCTGCCCCCAAGAGCTGTTCGCGTTGCTGAAACAAGTCCGACCCTTTTTTCGCCATGTCCTCCCGTGTCCGACCGTTCCGGCTGACACGATGGCGATTTCCCTCGCCCGCAAACCTTGTGGAGAATGCCGGTTAAAGTCAAATTAACCCGCCGCCATAACGGGTCCGCCCGGGACGAGCGGTGCAAAACGCCGGGTCAATCGCGGAACCTGTCCGGTATGTCGCTCGAGGACCCAAAACGCCCTTGCATGTTTGGGCCCCGGCTATGATGTTGAGGCGAAAGCCTGAAGGCATCCATTATGACCCGATTTTCGACCCGATCCTCGCAGGGCTCTGTCACTGCCGTGCTGGGGCCGACCAACACCGGCAAGACGCACCTTGCGATCGAGCGGATGAGCGCGCATTCGAGCGGGTTGATCGGCTTCCCGCTGCGTCTGCTGGCGCGTGAGGTCTATGACCGGGTGGTCGCGATCAAGGGGCCCAAGGAGGTCGCCCTGGTCACCGGCGAGGAGCGGATCGTTCCGCCCGGCGCGCGGTGGTTCCTGTCCACCGCAGAGAGCATGCCGCTGCAGGACGGCCGCGATTTCGCCTTTGTCGGGATCGACGAGGCGCAGCTTGGCGCGCATCCCGAACGCGGCCATGTCTTCACTGACCGCATCCTCAATGCGCGAGGCCGCGACGAGACGATGATCCTGGGATCCGAGGCTCTGGCGCCGATGGTGCGCGCGCTGATCCCCGATGCGGAAATCACCACCCGGCCTCGATTTTCGACTTTGTCTTATGCGGGCATCAAGAAGCTCTCGCGGCTGCCCCCTCGCAGCGTCGTCGTCGCGTTTTCGGCCGAGGAGGTCTATGCCGTCGCCGAAATGCTTCGCCGGCTTCGCGGCGGGGCGGCGGTGGTAATGGGCGCGCTCAGCCCCGCCACGCGCAATGCGCAGGTCGCGATGTACCAGGCGGGCGAGGTCGATTACCTCGTCGCAACCGATGCGATCGGCATGGGGCTGAACATGGATGTCGACCATGTCGCCTTTGCCTCGCTTTACAAATATGATGGCGCGCGCAGGCGGCGGCTGACCCTGCCCGAAATGGCGCAGATCGCGGGTCGCGCCGGCCGGCACCAGCGCGATGGCACCTTCGGCACGGTGGCGGGCCGCCAGGAAGCGCAGTTCACCGATGAAGAGATCGAGCGGATCGAGCAGCACCAGTTCCCGCCGCTTAAATCGCTGTTCTGGCGCAATTCTGCTCCGCGCTTCGATAGCCTGGGCCATCTGATCTCCGATCTCGAGCAACTGCCCTCGAGCCCAGTGCTCAAGCCAGCGCCCGAAGCGATCGATCTGGCGGTGCTGCGGCGGTTGGCCGATGACCCGCAGATCGGCGCAAGCGTGCGCGGCAAGGCCGCGGTGCAGCGGTTCTGGTCGGTGTGCAGCCTACCCGATTTCCAGCATCGCGGGGCGGAGCATCACGCGAGTTTCGTCAGCCAGCTCTGGCAGCATCTGGGCAGCGGCCAGGGCCATATTCCTGCCGATTTCATTGCCCGGCGGATCGCCGATCTCGATCAGGTCCAGGGCGATGTCGAGAAACTGGGTGCGCGCATCGCCGCGATCCGCACCTGGGCCTATGTCGCGCAGCGCCGCGACTGGCTGGCCGATCCAGCCGAGATGGCCGGGCGTGCGCGCGCGGTCGAGGAGCGATTGTCCGACGCGCTGCACAAGGCGCTGGCGCAGCGGTTCGTGGACCGCCGCACCGCAGTGCTGTTGCGCGGCCTTGGCGGCGATGCCTCGCTGCTGCCGGTGACGCTGGAAGAGGACGATGCGATCTGCGTCGATGGCGAACCGATCGGCCACCTCAATGGCTTTGCCTTTGTCGTCGATGCGCAGGCGCGGCTCGCCGATCGCAAGCTGCTGCTCGCTGCGGCGGACAGGCATCTACCCGGGCTGCTCGCTCGGCGCGCACGCGAATTGGTCGGCGACGAGCCTGGGTCGCTGGCGATTGCTGCGGATGATCGCGGCCGCCCGGCCTTGAAGTGGCGCGGGCAGCGGATCGGTCAGATCGTCCGCGGCGCCTCGCTGGCCGAGCCCCGGTTTCAGCCCGACCGCGCGCTCGAGACCTTGCCACGCGCCGATCACGAGGGGCTGGTCACGCACGTTGCGACGTGGCTCGAAGGGCAGCTGCGCCAGCCGCTCGCGCCGCTACGCGCGCTGGCAAAGGCGGCCGCCGACCGGCGCTGCTCGGGGCCTTTGCGCGCGCTGCTGGTGCAGCTGATCGACGCCGGCGGTGCGATGCCACGGGTGCAGGCCGATGGGCTGATCGCCGCGCTCGATCCGGCCGCGCGGCAGGCCTTGCAGCGACTGGGTGTGCGGCTGGGCAGCCTGGATGTGTTTTGCGCCGCGATGATCCGGCCCGAATGCCAGCGGCTGTTTGCCATGCTGCGCGCGGTCTATACCGGCGACCCGCTGCCTGCGGCCTTCGATCCGCAGGTTGCGGCCTTACGCACGGTGGTCCCGGCCACCGCCCTGCCTTCATCGGGGCACCCGGCCTACCGCATCGTCGGCGATCAGGCGCTGCGCACCGACATGGCCGAAAAGCTGATCCGCGCTGCGCATGACCGGCGTGGGCAGGCGGCGAGCTTCCCCATCGATCCGGCGCTCGCCATATCGATGGGGCTCTCCGCCGCCAATGCCGACCGGCTGATGCGCGCAGCGGGCTTCCGCCGCGATGGCGCCAAGACGGCCGAGGGCGATGCCGCCCCGTTGTGGCGCTGGCGCGGACTGGTGCGCCCGAAGCAGCCTGAGGTTTCCGGCCCGCCCGTGCGGGACGGGCATTTTGCGGCCCTTGCAGAATGGAAGGTGGCGATTGGCTGACACAGGTGGTGCCGGAGCAGCAACCGGCGGGCACATGCGCATGGATGTGCTGTTGTGGTATCTGCGGCTGGTGCGCAGCCGGTCGCAGGGCAAGTCGTTGGCCGAACAGGGTTTGATCCGCGCCAACGGCATCCGGGTGGTCAAGGCGCATCATGCGGTGCGCTGCGGCGACATCCTCACCGTGCCGCAGGGGCCAAGGGTGCTGGTGCTGCAGATCGACCAGTTGCCCCGGCGTCGCGGCCCGGCGGAGGAGGCGATGGCGTGCTACAGCGAGCCCGAAGATCGGCGTGCTGCCGGATAAAGCAGGGCTTTCCTCCCCTGAGGCAGCGCCATATTGACGCACCGGAGCTATCGCAATAGCAAGGCCGGCAGAATCACCATGCCCGCCCGGCGCGATATGCCCGGCAAACCACTCACGGGAGCGACCACAGCCGATGACCTATGTAGTCACCGACGCCTGCATCAAATGCAAATATATGGACTGCGTGGAAGTGTGCCCCGTGGACTGCTTCTATGAAGGCGATAACATGCTGGTGATCAACCCCAGCGAGTGCATCGATTGCGGCGTGTGCGAACCTGAATGCCCCGCCGAAGCCATCCTGCCCGATACCGAAGACGGCCTTGAAAAGTGGCTGGAGCTCAACACCAAGTACAGTGCCGAATGGCCCAACATCACCCAGAAGCGTGATTCCCCGCCCGATGCGGACGAATACAAGGGCAAGGACGGCAAATACGAGGCATTCTTCTCGCCCGAACCCGGCGAGGGCGACTGAGCCATTCAATCCTCCCGTGACCCGGGAGGATCTGGCGATGGGTCTCGGTGATTGCTGCAATCGTTCTCACATTCGGTGGGGGCGGGGGTTTTTCGGCCCCCCCCGCCGCTTGTTTTTGGGGCTCGCAGACCCCATTTGGGTCCGGAATGGCCATTACAGGGTGGCTATTTTGTGACGAATCTGTTAAGGACCGCCTATCAGTGCTGCAGTGCAGCGCTGAAATTGGGTGTCCCGCTTTCGGCACATGCTTGAGGAGGTTTGATTCGGACGGCAGGATCGCAGGTTCGAAAATACTCCCGCTTCCCCTGAATTGAGAAAGGTTTTTGAATGGCCGCCAAAGCGCTGTCTTTTGATGTAGGCGATTATGTGGTGTACCCCAAGCACGGTGTCGGCCGTGTTGTGGAGCTTCAGAAGGAAGAAATTGCCGGCATGCAGCTCGAACTGTACGTGCTGCGCTTCGAAAAGGAACGTATGACCCTTCGCGTTCCGGTCAACAAGGTTGAAAGCATCGGCATGCGCAAGCTGTCGTCTGACAAGACGCTGCGCGAAGCCATGGAAACGTTGAAGAGCAAGCCCAAGGTCAAGCGGACCATGTGGTCTCGCCGCGCCCAGGAATATGAAGCGAAGATCAATTCGGGCGACCTGGTGTCGATCGCCGAAGTGACCCGCGACCTGTTCCGTCCCGATGACCAGCCCGAGCAGAGCTATTCCGAGCGCCAGATCTTCGAGGCAGCCTCCAGCCGTCTCGCCCGCGAACTGGCTGCAATGGAAAAGACCGACGAGCCTGCCGCTCTGAAGAAGATCCTCGAGATCCTCAACGAGGCAGCGCCGCAATATTACGAAGTCGCCGAATAAGCGATCTGCCCCCGCGCCGGGGTTGCCAGCGATGATCGGGATACCTGGGCGGTGCGCAGCCCGCGTATCCCCGATCCGCTGCATTTTGAAGGCGCTACCTTTCCCTTTGCGCAAGTGATCCCAAGCGGCTAATCCGCTTGCCGTGACCCAGGCCGCCATCTCCATCGACAATCTGCGCAAGATCTACAAAGGCGCAGGCAAAGCCCCCGACAAGCTCGCACTCGACGGCGTCAGCTTCGATGTGCCGCGCGGCCAGATCTTCGGATTGCTCGGGCCCAATGGCGCGGGCAAGTCCACGCTGATCAACATCCTGTCGGGCATGGTTCGCAAGACCTCTGGCTCGGCGAGCATCTGGGGCTTCGATATCGACGCCAATCCGCGCAATGCCAAGGCGTCGATCGGCATCGTGCCGCAGGAGATCGTGTTCGATCCGTTCTTCACCCCGGCAGAGGCGCTGGAGCTTCAGGCCGGGCTGTTCGGCGTGCCCAAGGCGCATCGGCGCACGGCCGAATTGTTGCGCGCGGTGCGGCTCGATGACAAGGCCGATGCCTATGCCCGCACGCTCTCGGGCGGGATGAAGCGGCGGCTGCTGGTCGCCAAGGCGATGGTGCATTCCCCGCCGATCCTGGTGCTCGACGAGCCTACTGCAGGCGTAGACATCGATCTGCGCCAGCAATTGTGGGACTATGTGCGCGAACTCAACCGTGCCGGGGTCACCATCGTGCTGACCACGCACTATCTCGAGGAAGCCGAGGAATTGTGCGACCGGATCGCGATCATCAACCACGGCCGGTTGATCGCCAACAAGCCCACCGCCGAGATGGTCGGCATGGCGCGCGACAAGCTGATCGTGCTGACGGTCGATCAGGATATCGCCTTGCTTCCCGCCGATCCTGCCTTCGACAAGGTCAGCAAACTGACCGACCGGACGATCGAGATCGGCTACAGCAAGGACAGGCTGAATGCAGGCCAGGTCATGAGCCGTGTCCGCGCGGCCGGCTATGACATCGTCGATGTCTCCACCCGCGAGCCGGACCTCGAAGACGTTTTCCTGAACCTCACCAAGGCGGCGGCGTGAAACGGATTTCGGCGATTGCAATGGGTGCTGCGCTTCTCTCCGGGTGCGCCGCGCCGCAGATGCCAGGTCCAACGGCTTTGGATGGCTTGCTTGCGTTCGAAGACCCTTCAATGTGTCGCCTTGGAGCCGAAACGGCGCGATTTTTTCAAGCTATGGTGGTGGTCGATACTCAAGCTGTTGTCGACCCAGACCGGCATTTGCGTCTGGGTCGAATAGTGGCGCCACCGTCGCTTACGGCCCATTTCGGTCGGATAGAGATGACACGGCACGATGGCTGGACGTCATTCAGCGTTCGCGCTTCGGGCACCATGCTGGGACTGCCTCTCCACGCCATTCACCAGACGTTTCCTGAAGGCGGCGACCCCGGCGACTTCACTTTCGAATATGCTGTTCCGGCGAGCGCTGGCTTTCCCGTTTTGCGCAAGGGCGGTTTTCCGGTCGAAATCAATCGGGATGTATTGCTTGGCCCGCCGGACGGTTATGAATTTTTCATCAATCTGCAGGACAGTCCCGATTCCCCAAATCGCTCCCTCCTCACTTGTGGTTACCGCTGATGGAGCACGACGTCCTGATCATCGGTTCAGGCGCGGCAGGTCTGACCGCTGCGCTCAGCCTGGCGCGGCATTGCCGGGTGCTGGTGCTGGCCAAGGGCGATATCTCGGGCGGATCGACCAATTGGGCGCAGGGCGGCATCGCTGCGGTGCTCGAAGAAGGCGATTCGTTCAGCAATCATATCGAAGACACGATGGTCGCGGGCGCCGGACTCAACAGCCGCGAGACGGTCGAGTTCGTGGTGGAGAACGCCCCGGCGGCGATCCAGCATCTGGTCGATCTGGGTGTGCCGTTCAACCGCAATGGCGGCGGCGGCGTCAATGGCGATGACCTGCACCTGACCCGCGAGGGCGGGCACAGCCACCGCCGGATCGTGCATGTCGATGATGCTACCGGCTCGGCGGTGCAACGCGCCCTCGAGCGCGCCGCGGTCGCCAATCCCAACATCGCGCTGCTGCCCGATATGGTCGCGATCGACCTGATTGCGGATCGCCATCGCAAAACGCCTGCGGGCGACAGACGCATCTGGGGTTGCTATGCGCTCAACCGCGCCACCGGCCATGTCGAGGCTTTGACCGCGCGCGCGACCTTGCTCGCGAGCGGTGGTGCGGGGCGCACCTATCTGTTCTCGACCGCACCCCGGGGCGCGACCGGCGATGGCATCGCGATGGCGTGGCGTGCAGGCGCGCGCGTCTCCAACATGGAATTCATGCAGTTCCATCCGACCTGCCTGTACAATCTCGAGGTCAAGAATTTCCTGATCACCGAGGCGGTGCGCGGCGAGGGCGGGCATCTGCTGATCCCCGAGACCGGATATCGCTTCATGGGCGATTTCGATCCCCGGCTGGAGCTTGCGCCGCGCGATGTCGTCGCGCGCGCGATCGACCACGAGATCAAGCGGCTCGGGCTCGATTACGTCCATCTCGATATCAGCCACCAGCCGGCAGAGTTCGTGAAGGGGCATTTCCCGACGATCTACGAAAAGCTGCTGGGGTTGGGGCTGGACATCACCCGCCATCCCATTCCGGTTGTCCCTGCGCAGCATTATACCTGTGGCGGGGTGTTGATCGATCTTAATGGCCGCACCGATCTGCCCGGGCTGTATGCGGCGGGCGAAGTCAGCCAGTCGGGGCTGCACGGCGCCAACCGGCTGGCGTCCAACTCGCTGCTCGAATGCTTTGTCTTTGGCGACGCTGCGGCCGCCGATATCATCGCGCATTGGGACGAGCTTGGGCCACCGCCCGAAATCCTTCCCTGGGATGAAAGCCGGGTTACCGATTCGGACGAGGAAGTCGTCGTCCAGCACAACTGGCGCGAGATTCGCCGGTTCATGTGGGATTATGTCGGCATCGTGCGCACCACCAAAAGGCTCGAGCGCGCGCGCCACCGCATCGAGTTGCTGCGTAGTGAGGTCGAGGAATATTACGGCAATTTCCGCGTCACGCCCGACCTGGTCGAGCTGCGCAACCTGATCGAGGTCGCCGACCTGATCGTCCGCTCGGCACTCGAGCGCAAGGAGAGCCGCGGGCTGCACTACAACAGCGACTATCCCGACATGCTGCCGCAGGCGGAGGACACGGTACTGGTGCCTTAATTCTGGCGCGTTACGAGTGCCGAACGAAGCAGAGTTGCCATTCACCGTGCCCAGCGACTCGTTCACCGCAAAACGTGCCTGTGAGAGGGAACCTGCGGCTAGATCGCTTCACGGGCGGTACATCGGGAGTGTGCAAGCCCGTTGCCATCATGAATTTCTGTCAGAAAGCCGCCGCATGTTTGCTCGCCCGCTGTTCCTGTTCCTCGCCACAGCCTCGCTTGCCGCCTGCGTGTCGACGCCGCGCCAGCCGATTGCGCAGCCTCAGCCAGCGCCTGCGCCCGCGCGTATCCAGCCTGTGCCGCCGCCGCTCGCGCCCCGTGCGACAAATGTCGTGCCGCAGGGGCTGCGCGATGATCTGCAGGCCTTGTGGCGATCATTTCCCGGCAAGACCGGCATCGCGGTGCGGCGGATCGATGGCGACTGGGTGGTCGGCCACCGTGGCGGAGAATTGTTCCCGCAGCAGAGCGTTTCGAAATTGTGGGTGACAATGGCGGTATTGGAGAAGGTGGATCGCGGCGAGCTTTCGCTCGACACCCCCGTGACGATCACCCGCGATGACCTCACCCTGTTCCATCAGCCACTAGCGGCCCGGGTGGCCCGTGAGGGCACGGTGCGTGAAACCGTGCGCACCCTGATCAACGAGGCGCTGACGGCGAGCGATAACAGTGCCAACGATGCCTTGCTGCGCACGGCGGGCGGACCTGCGGTGGTCAACGAATTTCTGCGGCGCAAGGGGCTGTCCAACATCCGCTTCGGCCCCGGCGAACGGCTGCTGCAGAGCGGCATCGCCGGAGTGCAGTGGCGGCAGGAGCTGTCTGCAGGCCGCGCCTTTCAGGCCGAGCGCGCGCGCGTCCCGCTGGACCGGCGGCGCAACCTGCTGTCGGCCTATGTCGCCGATCCGATCGACGGGGCCAGCCCCGAAGGCATCGTCGACGCGCTGGCGCGGCTGGCGCGCGGAGAACTGCTCTCGCAGTCCTCAACCCAGCTTATGCTCGACACGCTTGGTCGCACTCGAAGTGGCCCTAACCGTCTGAAGGCGGGCGTTCCGGCAGGCTGGAGGTTCCTGCACAAGACAGGAACCGGCCAGGATTTGCCGCCCGTTTCCACCGGGTACAACGATGTCGGCATCATGACCGCGCCCGATGGAACCCGCTATGCCGTAGCGGTCATGCTGGGGGAGACCACTGCGAGCATCCCCGAGCGGATGCAATTGATGCAGGCGGTGTCGCGCGCTGTAGGACGCTGGCACCAGCTGTAATCGCGACGGGGCAGACGGCCCTACCGCATCTTGAAACAATATGGTATTTGACGGGCGGGAGACATTTGTTTCGTTCGCCGAGACCGGCTGGATGCGATTTGGGAATCGCGCTGGAGCGGGTCGGCAGGAGAGCTGCGAACTCATGCCTTCTTTTCCCAAGTCTTGCCTGATCAGGCCCGTCCGCTGACGGCGCTGGTTCCGGTGGCAGCCCCCGCCATTCCTCCACGCAGCAATCCCCTGACCGATCAGGCCAGCTGGAACGCGATGCGCAACGCCTGCATTGCCGATCCGGGTGCTTTTCACGGGCAGCAGGCACGCTCGGCGATCTGCTGGTACCTGCCCGAGCGGTCCGCCTGGGGCTATTTCGACCGCGATGCGGGCACCTGGACCGGCTGGGATGCTGCGACCGGAGCGGCGCGCTCGCTCGACCTCGGGGCCGATTACTTGCCGTGGGCGCGCGGGCTCGACGCCGATGACGCCCCCAACTGGCGCTGGTTTGCGGGCGCGTTCACCAACAGCGGCTTCAACGAGGTCGACCGGCATGTGCTGGCAGGGCACGGTGATGAGACCGCGCTGATCTTCGAGGGCGACCGCTGGAACATGTCCAGCGACAACGGTCGCGGAGGCCCGGTCGACTGTTATCCGGTGTCGCGCAGGCAGCTGATGCTCGAAAGCGCCAAATGCTCGCTGGCGCTGACTGCTCTGGGCCTCGAGGCAGGCGACCGCATCGCGCTCAACATGCCGAGCATTCCTGCGCAGTTCTATTGGACCGAAGGGGCGAAACGCGCAGGGATCATCTACACGCCGGTGTTCGGCGGGTTCAGCGACAAGACCTTGTCCGACCGGATTGCCGACGCTGGCGCGAAGATCGTGATCACCGCCGATGGCAGCTATCGCAACGCGCAGATGGTGCCGTTCAAGACCAGTTACACCGATCCCGCGCTCGATAACTTCATCGGCGTCTCCACCGCGATGGAATTGCTCTCAGCCGCGCTGAACGACCCCGCATCGGGCGCGGACGAGGCGGCGCGTGCGAAGATCACCGAGACGGTCGCAGAGCTGCTCGATGGCGAAGTGACGGTCGAACGCTCGGACGTGATGCGCGGCGTGGGCCGCGCGCTCGACGATCTGGCGCAGGGCAGCAGCATGTCCGCCGCGCAGGCCGCAAACCTGCGGATGGCGATCGCATCGACGTTGGTCGATTCGCCGCCCCGCGTCGATGCGGTGGTGGTGGTGCGCCATACCGCCTTGCCCGATCTGGTGTGGAACGCCGGCCGCGACCATTGGAGCCACGACCTCACCACACAGGCGAGCGGGCAAATCCTCGATGCCGCGCGCGCGCTCGGCCTCGATGTTGCCGACGAGGCCGCGCTGCTCGCGTTGCCCGATGCGGACTTCGTCCGCGCGATCTGGGCGGCGTCGAAGCCGCTGCCGGTCGATGCCGAATATCCCAATTTCATCATCTACACCTCGGGCTCGACCGGAAAGCCCAAGGGCGTCGTGCATGTGCATGGCGGCTATTGCGCGGGCGTCGCCGCGACCATGCCCGTCGCGTTCGATGCGTCGCCGGGCAATGTCATGTTCGTCGTCGCCGATCCGGGCTGGATCACGGGCCAGAGCTATCTGATCGCGGGCGCGCTGCTGACCCGGGTGACGACGATCATTACCGAAGGATCGCCGGTGTTCCCGCATGCGGGCCGCTTCGCCTCGATCATCGAGCGGCACAAGGTGCAGATCTTCAAGGCGGGCGTCACCTTCTTGAAAAGCGTGATGCAGGACCCGGAGAACCTCAAGGACATCCAGAACTACGACATGTCCTCGCTCAAGGTCGCGACCTTCTGCGCCGAGCCGACCTCGCCATCGGTGCAGGCTTTCGCGATGGAGCATGTCACGCCCTGGTATATCAACAGCTACTGGGCGACCGAACATGGCGGCATCGCCTGGACCCATTTCTACGGCAACACCGATTTCCCGCTGAGGGCGGACGCGCACACCTATCCGCTGCCGTGGATCGTCGGCGATGTCTGGGTCGAGGACGCGGACGCGCCCGAGGCCGATTTCGGGCTGGTGCGCGAGGGCGATGGCGGCGTGCCTTGGCGGCGCGCGAAGAACGGCGAGAAGGGCGAGATCGTCATCGCGCTGCCGTACCCCTATCTCGCTCGGACCATCTGGGGCGATACCGGCCATTTCACGCTCGAGCAGCATTCGGGCGGGGTCCGGGTCAATCCCGATTGGCGCGGCGATGGCAATCGCTATGCCAGCACCTACTGGCAGCGCTGGCGCGGCACCTGGGCGTACACGCAGGGCGATTTCGCGATCCGGCACGAGGACGGATCGTTCTCGCTGCATGGTCGGTCGGACGATGTCATCAACGTCTCGGGCCACCGCATCGGCACCGAGGAGATCGAAGGCGCGATCCTGCGCGACAAGACGCTCGATCCCAATTCGCCGGTGGGCAACGTGCTCGTCGTCGGCGCACCGCACCGCGAAAAGGGCGCGACGCCGATCGCGTTCGTCACCGCTGTCGCGGGGCGCAGACTGACCCAGGACGACCGCCGCCGCCTGACCGATCTGGTGCGCACCGAAAAGGGCGCGGTCGCGGTGCCGTCGGACTTCCTCGAGGTCTCGGAATTTCCCGAGACCCGCTCGGGCAAGTACATGCGCCGGATGGTCCGCGCGATCGTCGAAGGTGGCGAGATCGGCGACACCAGCACCTTGCGCAATCCCGAAAGCATCGATGCACTGCAGGCGGCGGTTGCCCGCTGGCGACGCAAGCAGACGCTCGCCGAGGAACAGGCGCTGTTCGAGCGCTACCGCTATTTCCTGATCCAGTACAACCAGTTGGGAGACGGCAAGCGCGTCGCCACGGTCACCGTCACCAACGCTCCGGTCAATGCGCTCAACGAGCGCGCGATCGACGAACTGGTGATCGTGGTCGAGCATCTCGCGCGCAAGGATGACGTGATCGCGGTGGTGTTCACCGGCCAGGGCACCGCCTCGTTCGTCGCGGGCGCGGACATCCGCCAGATGCTCGAAGAGGTGAACACGGTCGAGGAAGCCGGCGTGCTGCCCAGCAACGCGCAGCTGGCGTTCTCCAAGATCGAAACGATGGGCAAGCCGTGCATCGCCGCGATCCAGGGCGTGGCTTTGGGCGGCGGCATGGAGTTCGCGCTCGCCTGCCATTATCGCATCGCCGAACCCGTCGCGCGCTTTGGCCAGCCCGAGATCAACCTGCGGCTGCTCCCCGGCTATGGCGGCACCCAGCGGCTGCCGCGGCTGCTCGCCGAGCGCCGCGCCGCCGAGGGCCTGCGCGATGCGCTCGACCTGATTCTGGGCGGGCGTGCGATCAGCGCCGACGAGGCGCTCGAGATCGGTGCGATCGAACAGGTGGCAGACGCCTCGAACGATGTGCTCAGCCTCGCGCATGGCATGGTGCGCGAATTTGCGCGGCACGGGCCCGAAAGCCCGCTGGGCAAGGCTTTTGCCGACCGCAAGGCGATGACCAAGCGCTGGGCAAACCCCGCGCATATCGATCTCGACGCGGTGCTCGAAGACCCGTTTCTCCAGCGGATTCTGCGCCAACTCGACTGGGCAGGGCGTGGGGCGGCGGGCAGGCGAGCACTCGATGCGGTCCGCACCGGCTGGACGCAGGGAATGGCCGCGGGACTCAAACGCGAGGGCGAGCATTTCGCAGAAGCGATCATCGATCCTGCAGGCGGCAAGACCGGCATCCGCCAGTTCATGGACAAGCAGAGTCCGCCGCTTCCGGTGCGCCGCAATGGCGTGTGGATCGATGCCGAACATGAGGACAACAAGGCCGAGATGATCGCATCGGGGCAATTGCTGCCCGTCGGCGCGCCGTTCTATCCCGGGGGTACCGCGATCCCGCACAAGCAGCTCGCCTTCGGGATCAGCCGCGATCCCGACACCGGCGCGCCGCGCTTCGGCCCACCGGCCAGCCACGAGCGCGAGCATATCGTGCCTGTGCTCGCGCCCGAGCCCAATGAGGCCTTGGTCTACATGCTGACCAGCGAGGTCAACTTCAACGACATCTGGGCGCTCACCGGCATCCCGGTTTCGCCGTTCGACAGCCATGACGAGGATGTCCAGATCACCGGCTCGGGCGGTCTGGCGCTGGTTGCGGCTCTAGGGAGCGAGGTCAAGGGCGAGGGCCGGCTGCGCGTCGGCGACATGGTCGTCGTCTATTCGGGCACATCGGACCTGCTCTCGCCGCAGGCCGGCGACGATCCGATGTTCGCGGGCTTCGCGATCCAGGGATACGAGACCAAGACCGGCAGCCACGCGCAGTTCCTCAACGTCCAGGGGCCGCAGCTGCACCGCGTGCCACCCGATCTGACGCTTGAGCAGGCGGGCAGCTATGTGCTCAACCTCGGCACGATCACCCGCTGCCTGTTCACAACCCTGGGGATTGTTCCGGGAAAAACCATCTTCGTCGAAGGATCTGCCACTGGAACCGGGCTCGATGCGCTCAAGAGCAGCATCACCTCGGGGCTCAAGGCGACCGGCCTGGTCTCGAGCGAGGACCGCGCGCAGTTCGTGAAGGGGCAGGGCGCGGTCGGCGCGCTCAACCGCAAGGACCCGCGGTTTGCGGCATTGTTCACCGCCGTTCCCGACGACCCGGACGATGCGCGGCAATGGGAGGCGGACGGCCAACCGCTGCTCGACGAATACCGGCGGATCAACGATGGAGCGCTCGCCGATTTCGTCGTCAGCCATGCGGGCGAAACCGCGTTCCCGCGCAGCTTCCAGTTGCTCGAGGAAAACGGCACGCTCGCGTTCTACGGCGCATCGTCGGGTTATCACTTTGCCTTCATGGGCAAGACCGGCAGCGCATCGCCGTCGGACATGCTCGCGCGCGCGCAACTGCGCGGCGGCGAATCAGTGCTGTTGTACTACGGACCTGGCAGCCGCGATCTCGCCGATCCGCTGGGGCTCGAGATGATCGAGGCGGCGCGATTGTACAAGGCGCGTACCGTGATCGTCACCACTACAGATGGCCAGCGCGAGTTCCTGCAGTCGCTGGGGCTCGAGGAATCGGTCGAGGGGATCATCAGCCTCGAAGGATTGAAACGCCGCGACAGCGAGTTCCTCTGGCCCGCAAGCCTGCCGCGCCTGCCCGATGCCCGCAGCGATATCGAGCGGTTCAAGGAGGGCGTGCGCAGCTATCAGCAGCATACGATGAAGCCGTTCGGTACCGCGGTCGGTCGTATCCTGAGTTCGCCCGGCAACCCGCGCGGGGTGCCCGATCTGGTGATCGAGCGCGCCGGGCAGGACTCGCTCGGCGTCTCGACGTCTTTGGTCAAGCCGTTCGGCGGGCGCGTCGTCTATGCCGAGGAGATGGCCGGCCGCCGCTACACCTTCTACGCGCCGCAGGTGTGGACCCGGCAGCGCCGGATCATCATGCCGACGGCCAACATCTTCGGCACCCATCTGTGCAACGCGCACGAGGTGACGATGATGAACAACATGATCGCAGGCGGGCTGCTCAGTGTCACCGAACCGACGGTGGTCGAGTGGGACGGGTTGCCCGAGGCGCATCAGGCGATGTGGGACAACCGCCATTCGGGCGCGACCTATGTGGTCAACCACGCGCTGCCCGCCATGGGCCTGCGCAGCCGCGACGAGCTGCTCGAATACTGGGCCGCTTCCGACATCTGACAGATAAACGCCGCCGGAACCGGCGCGGCAGGGGATACACGACATGACGAGCAAGACCAAAGCGACCAAAAGCGCGGAAACCACGGGACGCCTCGGAGGCAAGGTGGCCCTGGTTACCGGGGCCGCGGGCAATCTGGGCGGGGCGATCATCCGCCGCTTCATCGGCGAAGGCGCGACCCTGGTGATGACCGGGCGCACCGCCGAACGGCTCGAGGCGGCCAAGGCGGCCCTGCTTGCCGAAACAGGTGTCGACGAGGCCCGCGTGTTCACCGTGATCCTCGATGGCGCAGATCCCGACTCGGTCCGCGCGGCGATGGGCGAGGTCAAGGCGTCGCTCGGGCGCATCGATGTGCTGGTCAACAACGCAGGCTCGGCAGGGCCGCGCCAGACGCTCGAGAACGTGCCGCTCACCCGCGCCGAGATGGAAGCGAACGGCGATACCGAAACCGTCGCCGATGCGATGCGCAACCTCCTCGGGGTCAGCTGGAACCTGACGCGCGCTGCAGCCCCCATAATGCCTGCGGGCGGATCGGTGATCAACATCTCGACCATCTTCGCGCACACCCGCTATCACGGCCGCACCGCCTATGTCGTGCCCAAGGCGGCCTTGAATGCGCTGAGCCAGGAGCTCGCCAAGGAGCTCGGAGCCGAGGGCATCCGGGTCAACACCGTGTTCCCCGGCCCGATCGAGAGCGAGCGCATCCGCACCGTCTTTGCCTCGATGGACAAACTGCAGGGCGAGGGCGATGGCGCCACCGCAGACTATTTCATGGGCCGCATGTCGCTGAAGCGCGCGATGGGCGGGGCCAAGCCCGCCAAGACCTTGCCCGTTCCCCGCGACATCGCCGATGCGTGCCTGTTCCTGGCCAGCGATGAATCATCGGCGCTGAACGGCAACGAGATCGACGTGACCCACGGCATGGAAGTGCGCAAGGATTCGCGCTCCACCTATATGACCCGCCCGTCGATGCGCTCGCTCGACGGCACCGGGCTCAACGTGCTGATCGCCGCGGGCGAACAGTGGGAAGATGCGCTCGAGATCGCACGGATCCAGTTGCTGCAGGGTGCGCGCGTGCTGCTGGGGCTGACCCGGCAGGTCGATGTTGCACAGGCCGAGGCGCGGGTGCGCGCGCAGAACCTGGGCGACAATATCGACATCATGCGCTTCAACCGCGCCGAGCCCGATGGCATGGAAGCAGTACTGCGCGCCTTTTCGGATGCGCACGGCCCGCTGGGCAGCGCGATCATCCTGCCGGTCAAGGCCTCGAACCTGTTCTCCGCGACGCTGGCCGGCGCCACAGATGCCGATGTCGACATGCTGCTCGATGTCGAACTGTCGGGCGCGATCGCGCTGGCACGCACGCTGGCGCGCTACTGGAAGCAGCGCACCGACCTGCTGCAGGATCCGCGCTATGTCTTCATGTCGTCGCCCACCGATGGCAATGGCGACCGCTTCGGACGGATCATGACCGCCGCGATCGCGCAATTGATCACCATCTGGCGCGATGAGTCGCGGGTCGAGGCGCTGCATGGCCGCCAGCAGCGCGCGGTCTGGGGCAACCAGATCATCCGCTATACCAACGCGGAGGAGGACAATATCCGCTTTGCCGCAGGGCACGCGACGCGGATCGTGTTCAAGGAACAGAAGATCACCGAGACCTCTTTGTACCTGCCCGCCAACATCGGCGAGGAAACCGGCGCGCGCAAGGCGATGCTGGGCTTTGCCGAGAACATCACCGGGCTGCATCTCGGCAAGGTCGCGCTGATCACCGGCGGCTCTGCCGGGATCGGGGGGCAGGTGGCGCGGTTGCTCGCGCTTGCCGGCGCCAAGGTGATGATGGTTGCGAGGCGGCAGAGCGAGCTAGAGGCGGCGCGCGAACGCATCGTCGGCGAACTGCAGGATGTCGGCTTTTCGGGCGTCGAACGGCGGATCAAGTTCATCGCCGATGTCGATGTCAGCGATTTCGCTGCGCTGCGCAAGGCGGCGGACGCGACCATGGCCGAATTCGGGCGGATCGATTACCTGATCAACAACGCTGGCGTCGCAGGTGCCGAAGACATGGTGATCGATATGCCGCTCGATACCTGGCGCTGGACACTCGATGCCAACCTGATCAGCAACTATCTGCTGATGCATTATGTCGTGCCGATCATGAAGCGCCAGGGATCGGGTTACATTCTCAATGTTTCCAGTTACTTCGGCGGTGAAAAGTTCCTCGCAGTCGCTTATCCCAACCGCGCCGACTACGCAGTGTCGAAGGCGGGGCAGCGCGCGATGGTCGAAAGCTTCTCGCGCTTTCTCGGTCCCGAAATTCAGGTCAACGCGATCGCGCCGGGCCCGGTCGATGGCGACCGACTGTCGGGCACCGGCGGCAAGCCCGGGCTGTTCCTGCGGCGTGCGCGGCTGATCCTCGAGAACAAGCGGCTGAATGCGATCTATGCCGCGGTGATCGAATCGATCCGCGAGGGCGCCGAGGTGGCCCATGTGCTCGGCCGGCTGGCGCGCAACGATACCGGCTATCTCAGCCATGATCGCTCGACCCCCGATCCGCTGCGGCTTTTGTGCCTCGAACTGGCGCGCGAGGGCGACGGCATCTGCACCTGGGACCGCTATCTGCTCACCCCCGATATCGCAGGTCGCCTGCTCGCGCGGCTGCGTTCGGCGGGCTATCTGTTGCAGGACGCCGACTGGCAGGCGCGCAGCGGGAGCAGCGAAGGCGCCACCGGCTGGCTGATGGTCACGCCCCCCGATGACATGCCGTATCTTCCGCAGGACCGCATCGCCAGGGAAGCCGACAAGGTGGGCAGGGGCGTGCTGTCGCAGCTGCATCTGGGGGCGATGCCCAGGGAAAGCGAAGTGGCGCAGGCCACCGTGTTCTACCTCGCCGACCGCGCGGTCAGCGGCGAAACCTTCATGCCCTCGGGCGGCCTCAGCGTCGAACGCTCGTACACCGAGCGCGAGATGTTCGGCAGCCCCAAGCAGGAGCGGCTCGAGCAGATGAAGGGCAAGACGGTGTGGGTGATCGGCGAGCATCTGGCCGATTATATTGCCGAGACCGCCAACCATCTGATCGGTGGCCTTGGCGTGGCGCGGATGGTGCTGCTGACCCGCAGTGAAGCGGGCGGCGCGGGCGTGCTCGCGCTGCTCGACAAGGAGGTCGCCGACAAGGTGACCGTGCGCGTCTGCGGCGCGGATATCGAAGCCGCGATGGACCAGGCGTTGACCGATTTCGGCCGCCCGACCACGGTCGTCTCGACGCCGATGGCGGGGCTCCCCGACCGTCTGTTCGACGAAGGCGCAATGCTCGAGCCCGAGGAGTTCCGCGCGCTGTGCGAGGAAAACCTGACCCAGCACTTCCGCGTCGCGCGCAAAGCTTCGCTCTATGATGGCTGCCAATTGGTGCTGGTCTCGCCCGATGTGCCCTTCGGCCAGAGCGGCCCGGCGTTCGCGCTCGCCAATTTCGTCAAGACGACGCTGCATGCCTTCACCGCGACGTTGGCGGTGGAAAACGAGCGGCTGGTGCACGACGTGCCGACCAACCAGATCAACCTCACCCGCCGCATCCGCTCCGAGGAACCACGCAACGCGGTCGAGCACCAAGAGGAGCTGAAACGCTTTGCAAGGGCTGTGCTGCTGGTTGGCGCGCCGCTGCCGGATGCGCAGGATTCGCGCTATCGCGCGCGGATCTATCGGGGGACTTCGATGACGGTGTGATTGTGATGTAATACTTGTTGGTATAGAATGGCGTAAAACTAAACAAGGCAGGCAAGGTCATGGCACGCAATACATCGGTTACGATCGGAGACCACTTCTCCGGATTTATCGCTGAACAGGTTCAAGCGGGGCGTTATGGCTCAGCCAGCGATGTCGTTCGTGCCGGCTTGCGGCTGCTTGAAGAGCACGAGGCGAAGGTCCGTGCATTGCAGGAAGCGTTGATCGCCGGGGAACTATCCGGCGAACCGCGTGCCATAGATTTTGAAGCTTTGAAGGCGCGCAAGCGGGCAGAGCGGGCGGCCAGGTGAAAACGATCGTTTTCCTGCCTGCTGCGGAGGCCGATATCGAAGCCATCTGGGATTATAGCGCCGACAGCTGGGGCGAGAGCCAGGCGGACATCTACACCGATGAAATTGTACACACTTGTGAGGCACTCGCCAGCGGCAGCAAGCCCGGCAGGCCTGTGGATGTACGACCCGGCCTGTTCAAATGTCGAGTCTCCTCCCACGTGATCTACTTCCGCAACACCGCAGACAAAATCGTCGTGATCCGGGTGCTGCACGGCGCGCAGGATGTAGAGCGAAATCTTTGATGCAACGCTGGGACGTGTGCCCGTAGCCGTTCGCGCTACCCGGCACCACCCACCAGATAAAGCCCACGCCCATGCGCCTTGAGCCAGTGGTCGGCGCTCTTGCGGTCGCCTTCGAACAGCTGGTCGAGCCAGGCATAGAAATCCGCGCTGTGGTTCATGTGTTTCAAATGCGCGACCTCGTGCGCGACGACCGAGCGGCGCACCGCGTCGGGGGCCATCACCAGCCGCCAGTTGATGCGGATCGTGCCATTGGCCGAGCAGCTGCCCCAGCGGCGCGCGGCGTTGCTGATCGCGAGTGCCGGGACCGGGATCCCGACACGGGCGCAATATTCCGCAAGGTCTGCCGCGCACAGGCGCTTGGCCTCCGTTTTCAACCAGCGGATGAGGCGGGTTTCGATCATATCGGGCGCGCCGCCCAGCCGGATGACACCTTCTGCCGCAGCCACCTTGCGCCCATGCTGCGCATCCCAGTCGATCCGGTGCGGCGTGCCGCAAAACGGGATGACCGCACCCGGCTCGATGGCGATGTGCGCGCCTGCCTTGGCAAAGCTGGCCTCGATCCAGTCCGCCTGTGTGCGGGCAAAGGCGATCGCCTCGCCCAGCCGGGCGTGGCCGGGCAAGGTAATCAGCAGCGCGCCCTTGGCCGGATCGGTGCGCAGCCGGATATTGCGCGCGCGGGCATGGCGGCGGATGATCAGCGCATAATCGCGTTCGCCGATGGTGAGCCGCCCCGGCGCGTCGGACACCACCGGAGCGGGCTTGCGGATGAGAAAGCGGGCCAGGGGGCGCAACGTGCCGCTCACCCTCATCCTTCCGGCGCTGCACGCCTCCCTCCCTCTCCCAATGGGAGAGGGAAGGGGCCCGCGCCGCGAAGCTGCGTGGGAAGGGCGAGGGTGATGGGCTGCGCCGCCCTCACAGTTCCGCCTCGACAATATGGTTCTCGATCGGCCCGGCGTTCACTTCGGAGACCACCCGGCCCGTCACCGAGTGTCCGCCGGCGTGCATCGCTGCCGTGCTGCCGGTCAGCAGGTGGTGCCAGCCGGGGAGGGGCAGGCCCTGCGCGCGCAGGTTGTAGGCGCAAGTCGAGGGGAGCCAGGTGATCGTGCCGACATTGCCCTGCGTCAAACGCAGGCAATCGGGCACAAGCGCGCGGCGATGGCGGTAATCGGTGCATTGCGCGGTGCGCGTATCCAGCAGGCGGCACGCGACATTGGTGGGGTAGATGCGCCCGGTGTCCTCGTCCTCGACCTTGTGCAGGCAGCATTTGCCGCACCCGTCGCACAGCGCCTCCCATTGCGCGCGGTCGAGGCTCGCCAGCGGTTTTTCCCAGAACGGTTCGGGGCCTTCCTGCCGATGGCGGCCAACTGCCATCAGGCCGTCCATTTGTCGATCTCGGCGGCGATCTGTTCGGGGCTTCCGTCGTACGGCAGCAGCGCGATTGGTTCGCCCTTCGGGCCCATCAAATAGGCTTGGCGGCTATGATCGACCAGATAGCCGCCGGCATCGGCGCCTTCCGGCTTTTGCGCCTTGTACATCACCAGATAGGCATCGGCGACGGCCTTGATCTGCTCGGGCGTGCCGGTCAGGCCGATCAGACGCGGGTGAAACGCGCTGACATACTGCTTGAGCACTTCGGGCGTATCGCGCTCGGGGTCTATGCTGATGAAGATCGGCTGAATCGCCCTGGCCCGTTCGGGTTGCTGCTTTTCAAACAGCGCAAAGCCCTGCGACACCTTCTGCAGATCGATCGGGCAGACGTCGGGACAGTAACTGTAGCCGAAATAGATGATACGATGCTTGCCGGCAAAATCGGTGTCGCGCACCGTCTTTCCGTCCTGATCGGTCAGTTCGAATGCGCCACCGATGCGCGCGCCTTCCAGCGGCGCTTCGGGTTTGGGGGCGGCGCCCGAACAGGCGCCGAGCGCGCTCGACAGGGCAAGTGCGATAAGAAATGCGGGGGTTTTGTTCATGACAGGTTTGTCTCTGCTCTGCTATGCAGCCGCTTTCAAGGGGGATCGGCAGGCGCAAAGCCCATTGGCCGCATTCCCGGTGCAAGTTTTTCAAGGACGATGCAAGCTGTGACAGCCCGTTTCAACACCCTGACTCGATTGTGGATCGCAGCCCTGGCCGCGCTGGCCCTGCTGATTCCCGCCGCCGCCAGCGCCCAGTTTTCCGACAGCTACAACTTTCTGAAAGCTGTCCGCGAGCGCGATGGCGACAAGGCCACGAAGATGTTGAACGAGCCGGGCAGCACCGTGGTCAACACCAAGGACATCACCACGGGCGAGACCGCGCTGCATATCGTGGCCGCTCGGCGCGACCTGACCTGGATCGGCTTTCTGCTGCAGCGCGGTGCCAATCCCAACGCCCGCGACAGGAACGGAATCACCCCGCTAATGGTCGCTACCAATCTGCGCTTTGTCGATGGCGCCGAAGCCCTCCTCAGCCGCAAGGCCAGGGTGGATGAGACCAACAATTCGGGCGAAACCGCGCTGATCCGTGCGGTGCAGCTGCGCGATCTCGCGATGGTGCGGCTGTTGCTCAAGAACGGCGCCAACCCCGACAAGCAGGATACCATCGCCGGCCAGTCGGCCCGCGATTATGCCAAGGGCGATTTCCGCAATCCGCAGATCCTCGAGGCGATTACCGCCAACGACAAGGAACGCACCGACGGCAAGCCAGCCACCAAGGTATTCGGCCCGACGGGGTAATCCTCCCGTCTGGTATTCCTACAGCAAGCTGGGTTAGGAGAACCGCCCGCGCAGCGGGTGGTGGGCAGGCAATTCGCTCAGCCCGGCAAGCATCCTGCGATCCCGCTTGCCCTGCACCACCGACCTGCGGTTCGCGGTCCCTCCCCGAGCCAAGCGCGGGGAGGATTTCGAGCGTGCAGGGCCTACCCTTCCGGATAGCGCTCGAAACGCGGCAGGTCGTGTGCCGACTTCATCCATCCGATTGCCTCTGCCACCTGGATGTGCGCCATGGCCGGAAACGCATCGGGATCGTCGAAGGTGGCGGTCTGGATGTCGACCAGGCCGGGCAACACCACCTCGTTGACGTAGAACAGCCCGGTGCCGCAGTGCGGGCAGAAGCTGCGCTCGGCGTTTTCGGACGAGCGATAGACCGACGGCGTGCCTTTCAGCAGACCGAAGGTCGAACTCGCCACTGCGGTCCAACCGACAACCGGAGCGCCCGCGCAGCGGCGGCAGTCGCTGCAATGGCACAAAGCGGTGCGCGGCGCCTCTTCACCCTCGCTGGCGCTCTCGACCGCAAAGCGCACCGCCCCGCAATGGCATCCGCCCTCGGCGCGGATCATGCTGAAACCCCTTGCGTCTCGGCAGCCTTGGCTGCCTCTATCAGGTCGTTGTCGATCGCCTTGGCGCGGACATAGGCCGGGCGGCTGCGCAGCCGAGCGGCATAGGCGACAAAAGCGGGCAAGGCAGGCAGCGTCCCGAAAGCCTGACCCCAATCCACCTGAGCGCCGACATAGACGTCTGCCGCCGTGAACCGATCACCGCAGATATACTCGCGGTCGTCCAACCACGCGGCGAGCGTTTCAGATGCGAGCTGATAGCTGCCATAACCCAGCGTCGCCTGTTTTTCCTCCGGGCTTTCCCATCCCATTGCGTGGTTGATCACCGCCTGTTCCAGAGGCCCTGCGGCAAAGAACATCCAGCGATAATAATCGGCGCGCTCATGCGGCCGGGGGGCCAGACCCGCCTCCGGGAAGGCCTCTGCGACATAGGCGCAGATTGCGGCGCATTCGGTCACCACCTTGCCGTCATGGACAATGGCCGGAACCTTGCCCATCGGATTGATCGCACGATAAGCCTCGCCCTTCATCTCCGGTCCGTACTGGATCAGGCGTTGCTCGTAACCGGCACCGGCTTCTTCCAGCATCCAGCGGGCGATCTGCCCGCGCGACATGGGATTGGTATAGAAAATAAGGCTCATGCAGCTTCCCCTGTATCCGACTCGGTCAATGATGAGAACATAGCATGAACAAATGGCGTCGCCAATCCGTCAGCATCCGTCCCCGGTGACCGCGCCGAGCAGGCCACCCAGGCCACCCTTGCATTTCTTTTTGCGCTTCGGCTGCTCGGCCTCGTCCGCCCCGCCCATCATGGCGCCCATGTCCGGGCCGTTGAGCATCCACATCGAATTGGAACGATAGCGCACGCGCGCCGTCCATTCGGGCTTCCACGGCGTCTTGGCATTGGCCGGGCGCGGCGGATAGGCGAAGTTCGCTTCCGGGCCATAGGCATAGAGGTTGCCCAGCGCGAAATCTCCCCCCGCTGCGGTGACCTCGGCCGGCACGGTGCAGCTGGTCTGCGATGGCGGCATCACCACCTGCTGCTGGATGAGCTTTGCCACCTGCGCCGGCGCGATCCAGTCCCACAGCGCCCCGCCGAACTGCCGCGAGGCGGAGGACGACCACCACACCATGTCCTCGAACTCGCCCTTGCTGTTGGCCTTGGCGCTCATCACCCAGGCATAATAGCCAGTGGCGTTGGCAACGCTGTTCCAGCTGATCTGGGTCGCGCCGCCAGCCGCCGGGCCAGCCTTGCCGGTGATCGCGGGCATGAAGTCCTGCGCCAGCGCGAACTTGATCTCGGGCGCATAATTGCCCGCGATGCGGTGCTCGCCAAGCAGCGAACTGTCGGCGCTGACCAGCTTGCGGGTCTCGGCATTGGGCCATTCGCCATAGGTCTTGCTGTTGCCCGCGCTGACCGAGCGGTCGATTGCAATCGATCCTGCAAACAGGTCGGGCGGCACCTGGCCTGCGGTCAACTTTGCGAAATCGATGATCACTGGCTGGCCCGGCCCGGCCTTGGCGCCGCAACCCCAATAGATCAGCAATCGGCCCTTGGGGCGCTGGAAGTCCTTCGGGAGATCTTGCGGAACATCGTCGGTGCGGGTGCCGGGCTTGGGGCTGAGCAGCGGCACCGATGCGCCAAGCCTGGCGACGGGCGGCATGCAGTGATCCGCTTTGGGCGCGCCCGCAGCAGGGGCGCGGGAAGAACCAAGCCGCAGGATCAGCTCGTGCATCTGCTTGTTGCCGCCACCGCCGAACATCATCGACAGTCCCGCCCCCATGCCGCTGCCCATCGCGGCGAGCCCGGTGACCGTGCCGACATCCATATCATAGCGGGCAATGGGACTGGCCGCCTGCTGGCTGCTGACCGGGCTTGCGACCAGGACAGCCATCGAGGAGGCAGAAAGACACAGCGCGGCTTTGCGAAAGGTGAAACTGGGCATGGGCAGGCTCCCGAAATATGGAGGACATGCAGGCGACTCACCTGATAGCATATCCGTTTAGTTACCGGGAGCCTCCGCCGCAGTGCGCCAGGTCATATGGTCGGATTGCCGCCGCCTGTGCCGACAGCCGATGGCGAAGTCCCCGCCGGTCCCTGCTTGCCCAGCTTGTTGATGATATCCGGGACGAAGCGCTCGGCAAAGCCGGCGATGAAGGCCGTGGCAATCATCTTGTAAAAGTCGATCCGCGCAGTGAGGCCCAGCGCATCCTTGACATCGTCAACCCACAGGCCCGGCAATGCCGGAGGCTTTTGGAGCACTTCGCTCGGGTCGCGCGGCTCTGCGGCAGGGACGGTCGCAGGCGTTTCAGCCTGATCTGCCTCTTCGGTTTCGGTGAGAACGGGCAGGTCCGTCGGTGGTGCGTCTGGAGGGCGGCTTCCTTCATCCCCCGCCAGTGCCAGATCGTCGATGACGCCCCCACCGCCGCCACCTGTCGGGTCTTCGGGCGAGGGTACATGGGGAACTAGCTGATCCAGCAGGTTTCCGGAGACCAGCACATAGATGAACAGTGCGAACACGCCGCCGATACCGATCGACATCAGCACACTCACCCAACCGACGCGCAGGCCGATCAACTCGTATATCCCGTCTTCGACCATGGCATCGCGTGAGGTTGCCTTTTGCAGGCGTTGGATCAGCGAGATCATGGCACCGAACATGCCTGCGACCATGATCGCCACCAGCCCATGCGCTGCTATCACGTTCGACACGGACATGAAGCCCAGGCTGCCGGTGACGATCACGAACGCGGTGAATGCCAGTATCGTCATCATGCGCTTGATCGAATTTTCGCGTGCCAGATTGATCAGATAGTTTGCATGGATGACATCGAGCAGGTTTCGCGCGCGCTGGCGCAGCACCTCCTCGGTCACTTCGTCGATCGGCTGTGCCGAAAAGCTGTTCTGATAGGAGCGGGCCACGCTGGTTGGAACGACGCGGTGAAAGCGGTCTTCGATCGTCCAGAAACGGGCTCGCAACGCAGCTTCCGGGATCAGCCAGACCAGAGCCAGCTCGATCTTGAAAAGCTGCCCCAGCGTCGGTGTGTTCCTGTTGAGCGGGTCGAGACTCTCGAATTCTTCGCGAAGTGCATTGAGCTGCGCCGTCTTCTGCTCGTTGCTGGCCTGTTCGGCCTTGCTGTCCGGGTGCAGATCCCAGGCATAGCCTTCAAAATTGTCGCGCATCGATTCAAAGTAGATGCGCGAGATATAAGCTTCTTCCTTGAACAGATGCATGGCCTCGCTCCCCGACCGTCCAGAGCATTAGGCATGCAATCGTCCTCCACTTGCCAGATGGAGTGGCACCGAAACCGAGTGGATGCGGCTCAACCGCCTCCATTCCGGATCATTTCCCGCCGAACAGCTGCCTTCCCGCCAGATCGAGCATGATCTCCTCCGATCCGCCGCCGATCGCGTTGACTCGCACTTCGCGATAGATGCGTTCGACCTTCGATCCGGTGATATAGCTCGCCCCACCAAGGATCTGCGCCGCCTCGCGCGCGACATGTTCGAGCATCTGCGTCGCCTGCACCTTGAGCATCGCGAAATCGGCGGGCTGGTCGCGGCCGTTCTCGACCGCCCAGGCGCACTGATCGACCCAGGCCTGGGTGGCAGCGATCCGCCGCGCCATATCGGCGAGCTTGATGCGGATCGACTGGTGCCTGACCAGAGCCTTGCCGAAGGTCTCGCGGGTCTGCGCCCATTCCACCGCCTCCTTCAGGCACACCCGCGCGAACGAACAGCACCCCATCGCCATGCCCAGCCGCTCGCTGTTGAAGTTGCGCATGATGCCCATGAAGCCGCCGTTCTCCGGCCCGATCAGGTTCCCGGCTGGCACTTTCACGTCCTGCAGATAGATCGCTGCGGTGTCAGAGCAGCGCCAGCCCATCTTGTCGAGCCGGGTGCGGGTGACGCCGGGTGCATCCATATCGATCAGCAGCAGCGATATGCCGCCCGCGCCTGCGCCGCCGGTGCGCACCGCGCAGGTCAGCCAGTCGGCGCGCATTCCCGATGTGATGAACATCTTCGAGCCGTTGACGACATAATGGTCGCCCACCCGCTCGGCCCGGGTCTTCAGGTTCGCGACATCCGATCCGCCGGAAGGCTCGGTGATGCCCAGCGCGATGATCTTCTCGCCCGCCAGCACCGGCGGCGCGATCCGCTGCTTGAGCTCGTCGCTGCCCAGCGCCAGCACCGGAGGCAGGCCGATTCCGTGCGTCATCAGCGACGCCGTCAGCCCGCCCGCACCGCATGCGGCGAGCTCTTCGGTCTGGGTCATCGAATGGAAGATATCGAAGCCCGCCGAATGGCCACCATAGTACTCGGGGTAGCGCAGGCCCAATATGCCCGCTTCCGCCGCCTTGCGGTGCAGGTCGCGCGGCAGCTCGCCATCTGCCTCCCATTGATCGATGTTCGGCGCGATTTCGCGCGCGACGAAACGCCGCACCGATTGCGCCAGCGCCTCATGGCTTTCGTCGTAAAAGGGCGAGCGCGCGCGCCAGTCGTCGAAATTGGTCATCAGCCATCCTCTTGTGGTCTTGTCGCAAGGGCTGGGGCGGCGTTACCGGTTTGTCAATTCCCCCATGATAGCGCACTATGCGGATGCCAGTGGCGTCCTATAAGGGGGTCGAGATGCAGCAGGACCAGACCGCGCCCGACAGAGCGCAGACAATGAGCGGGCGTTTTGTCGATGCCGGGCTCGAGCGCCGTTTCGTGTCCGGCGAGCGGCTTGCGCGTGTCGTGCATATGCGGCTGTTCGCCGGGTTTCTGGCGGCGATGCTGATCGGCTATGCGCTGGTCAACCCGTTGTATTTCAGCCGCGATGACGAACTGCGCTTCACGCTGATGCTGCTGCCTGCACTGGCCATATTGGCAGGCTATGCCGGTGCGACAGCCTGGCGCGGCTATGCCAGCCGCCCGATGATCGATTTCGCCAGCCTCTTGGGCGTCGCCTTTCTGATCATGGCCGAAAACGCGCTGCTGTTCGAGGAGATGCAGCGTGCGCAAGTGCAACTGCATGCTTCGATCGCGATCAACGGGCTGATCGTCATGGCTTTTGCCGCGATTGCCTTTGCGGGACAGTTGCGCTGGTATGTGGCGTGGCTCGCCTGCCATGCAACGGTCTATTTCGGGATCATGATGGTCACCGAGGCGGATACGATCCCGCTTATCTATGCCACACTGGCCTATCTCACCAGCGGTGCAGTGATGGTGCTGCTCAACTGGTCGGTGGGCCAGGCCCACCGGCAAAGCTTCATCCTGTCCGACGCGCTGGAGGCCGAGCGCGCCAAGACCGAGGAGCTGCTGTTCAATGTGTTGCCGCCTGCGGTGGCGGCGCGGCTGAAAGCAGGACAGGTGGTGGCGGACAGCTATCCCGACGTCTCGGTGGTGTTCATCGACATCTGCGGTTTTTCCGACCTGTCGCGCCGAATATCGCCCGGCCATCTGGTCGATCTGCTCAACGGCTTCTTCCTGCTTGCGGACAAATGCGCCGCCGAAACCGGAGTGGAGAAGGTCAAGACGATTGGGGATGCCTATCTGGCGATCAGCGGTGGCAACAACCCTGCTAGCAACAGCGCCGATGCGGCGATCCGCTTCGGCGAGGCGGTGATCGCGGGGTTGCCGGATCTGCGAGCTGCGACGGGCATCGATCTGCATATCCGGGTCGGCATTCACACAGGCCCGGTTGTCGGAGGCGTGATCGGCGAAACGCGGATGGCGTACGATTATTGGGGCGAGACGATGAACATCGCCAGCCGCATCGAGGGGGCAGCGAACCCCGACGGGATCGCGGTGTCCGAATCCACCTGGATGCGCGGCCGAGGCAACCGGCAATTCGAGCTGCCGCAAATGCTGACGCTCAAGGGCGTGGGCGAAATGCCGGTGTACCGGCTGGCGGACAAGCCCACAGCGGAGATCATCCGCCTGGTCAGCTGACCTTGCCGATCTAGTCCAGCAGGTCGCGCACCAGCCACAGCCGGATCGCGCTTGCCAGATTGGGCGGGTCATCTGCCTCGATGCGCTCGACATCAATCCGCGCCACCAGCGCGTTCAACGGGAGCCCGCGCGTTTCCGCGGCGGCCTTGAGCATGTCCCAGAACAATGGTTCGAGGCTGATCGACGTCAGGTGCCCGGCAATCTGGATGCTGCGCTTGACCGGGCCGCGATAAAGATCATTTGGCGTGGTCACTTCGGCGGATACAACCGATTCATTTCTACGATATTGTCGGCAATAATCTCTTCGAGCACGGCCATATCGATCTGGTCGAGCCGGCTGATGTAAAGGCACGATTTTTCCATCTTGTGCTTGCCGAGCTTCGCCAGCCGCGCTTGAAATCGCGCAGCGGAAGGCTGATCCAGATCGCCGCACATCAGGTAGATGCTGTGTTTGCCCTTGCGTGGTGAAAAGCCTGATCGGCAGCTGATACCCTCGCGGCCACTTTCGTACCTGTAATGATATTCGCCAAAGCCGATGATGCTGGGCCCCCACATCTTGGCAGGCTCCCCGGTGACACGCTCATATAGTGCCAGCAGGGCTTGAGCCTCCTCGCGCCGTCGCTCGGGCTCCAGCGTGGCGATATAGGCAAGCGCATCGGCATCGGTTGCCACAGTCTTGTTGGCTGCATCGGCCATCTTGCATCCCCCATGATCAACGTCTAAACGCTAGCACGTCTGATGGGGAGTAGCCAACCGGTGCGATGCACCGGTCCGCGCGTCAACACACTTGGCCGAGAGGCCATGGTGCGCGGGTTTCCGGATCTTTTAAGGCCCGGCTTCCGGCAAGACCGATGACACCTGATCCCTTTCGCCCGGCCGGGCAGGGGTGAATGGTGCCATTGTGTTCTGCCCTCTGCCCGGCCCTGAAAGTCTCATCGGATGGAAGCTTTCCTCGCCTCGCTGTCGCTGGTCGCGCTCGCCGAAATGGGCGACAAGACGCAGCTGCTCGCGATCCTGCTGGCGGCGCGCTTGCGCAAGCCCGTGCCCATCATCGCCGGTATCCTCGTTGCGACGCTCGCCAACCACTTCCTCGCCGCGCTGCTCGGCCAGCAGATTGCGGGGCTGCTCGACAGCGCGGCTTTCCGCTATATGATCGCGGTCGGCTTTGTCGGGATGGCGCTGTGGGCGCTGGTCCCCGACAAACTTGACGAGGACGCAGCCCCCAGGGCGGGCAGCGCGAGCGTGTTCGTCACCACCTTGATCGCGTTTTTCCTGGTTGAGATGGGCGACAAGACCCAGGTCGCCACGGTGGCGATGGGCGCGCATTACCAGAACGTTCTCGCGGTCACCGCGGGCACCACCTTGGGCATGATGGTCGCCAATGTCCCTGCCGTGCTTCTGGGCCACCGCATAGAGCGTATCCTGCCTATCCGCGCGCTGCAGATCGGCGCGGCATTGCTGTTTGCCGCGCTCGGGCTGTGGGTGGCGGCGCAGACCGCCGGCTGGGTGTGATCGAACGGCATTGCGCGCGCCTTTGCAGCCTGTTAGGCGCGCGCCAAATCCAAGCATCCCACGCACAAGGTGAAGCAGCATGACTCAATCCGTCAACCGCGTCGTCCTGGCCTTTTCGGGCGGGCTCGACACCAGCGTCATCCTCAAATGGCTGCAGCAGACCTATAATTGCGAGGTCGTCACCTTCACCGCCGATCTCGGCCAGGGCGAGGAGCTCGAGCCTGCGCGCGCCAAGGCGCAGATGATGGGCGTGAAGCCCGAACACATCTTCATCGACGATCTGCGCGAGGAGTTCGTGAAGGATTACGTCTTCCCGATGATGCGCGCCAACGCGGTGTATGAGGGCACCTATCTGCTCGGCACCTCGATCGCGCGGCCGCTGATCGCCAAGCGCCAGATCGAGATCGCAAAAATGGTGGGCGCCGACGCGGTCAGCCATGGCGCGACTGGCAAGGGCAACGATCAGGTGCGCTTCGAGCTGGGCTATTACGCGCTCGACCCCGACGTCAAAGTCATCGCTCCGTGGCGCGAGTGGGACCTCACCAGCCGCACCAGGCTGATCGAATTCGCCGAAGCGCACCAGATTCCGGTGAGCAAGGACAAGCGCGGCGAAGCGCCGTTCTCGACCGATGCGAACATGCTGCACACCTCGTCCGAGGGCAAGGTGCTCGAGGATCCGTGGGACGAGGTCCCCGATTATGTCTATTCGCGCACCAACCACCCCGAGGACGCGCCCGACACGCCCGAGTACATCACGATCGATTTCGAACGCGGCGATGGCGTGGCGATCAACGGCGAGGGGATGAGCCCTGCGACCCTGCTCGAGAAGCTCAACGAGTACGGCAAGACCCACGGTATCGGACGGCTCGATCTGGTGGAGAACCGCTTCGTCGGCATGAAGTCGCGCGGCATGTACGAAACGCCGGGCGGCACGATCTACCACATCGCGCACCGCGGCATCGAGCAGCTGACGCTCGATCGCGGGGCTGCGCATCTCAAGGACGAACTCGCCCCGCGCTATGCGGAACTGATCTACAACGGTCTGTGGTTCAGCCCTGAGCGCGAAATGCTGCAGGCAGCGATCGATCACAGCCAGGCGCACGTCACCGGCACCGTGCGATTGAAGCTCTACAAGGGCAATGCCTGGGTCGTTGGCCGCAAATCGCCCTTCTCGCTTTACAGCGAGAAGGTGGTGACGTTCGAGGACGATGCCGGCGCCTATGACCAGAAGGACGCCGAAGGCTTCATCAAGTTGAACGCATTGCGCCTGCGCCTGCTGGGCCGTCGGGGGGTCTAAAAGCGCTTATGGAGCGGGCAGAGGGCAAAAGCCGCACGCTGATGCAGGTGCTGACCTATGCCGGCGCGCTGCCGTTCCTTGCCGGCGCCTCGTGCCACATCACCGGCTATGGTGATGTCAACGCGGCCAACCTGACCTGCTATTGGGCGTTCACTATCCTGATGTTCATGGCGGGAACGCTCTGGGGCATTCAGGTTGTCGCGCCGCAGAAGGTCAGCCCCAATCTGCTGATCGCCAGCAACGTCATCGTGCTCGCGACCTGGGCGGCCTTGTGGTTCGTGCCGTTAAACGAGGCGGCGCTGCTGTTCGCGGTCGGGTTTGGCGTGCTGCTGTGGCTCGATCACCGCGCGGCAGAGGCAGGCGCAACGGACAGGGCATTTGGCACGATGCGGGCGCGGGTGTCCGGCATAGTCATTGCCTGCCTGGTGCTGATCGCGGTCGTGCCGATGGGGGCGATCGGGTAGCATAGCTCCCCTCCCTCCCAGGGAGGGGCTGGGGGTGGGTATGCCGTTGCAAAACGACCCTCGCCTTATCCCGCTTCGACCCACCCCTGACCCCTCCCTTTCCAGGGAAGGGACCGCGAATCGCCCGTCCCGGTGGTCCAGACCCCTGTTTGTTACAAGCGCATGAAACAAACGATCCCCCGGCTGTTAATCCATTGTTGTCCACCAGTTTATCCACAGCGAACCACCACTGCCTGTGGATAACTCATGCAATTTTGCTGGCTGCGACTCGGATGTCGTGACACCTTTGTGAGGTCGGAAAGACAGACGGAAAGCGGACTGAAGACCAGAAAAAGCATTGAAATACAGCGATGTAGGTTAGGCTTTGAAGATCGGAGAGTACGCCCGTCAGGCAAGCCAGCGATGGCAGGTCAGGCGCGAGAGACGGTCAGTGTTCTGCACAGGCCAGACATAGGCGGAAAAAGCCGCCCAGCAGCAGAAATGCGGCAGGGATGGGCAGTCCACCGAAGGTCCGAATGAAGAGCCGATGATCGGCAGGCAGGCAAGATGCGGGTCGCAAGACCTGAATGGAGCAGCCAGCCGGTGCGATGCCCCAGGCCTAGCGAAATGCGGGTCAGGACAGACGGTTAACGCGCACTGTTCTTCGGGACGGTGCTGCCGAGCCGAATGACCGGACACGGATCAGCAAGACGGGGTGTCAGGCAGAGCGCGGACCCGGGTCCAATGGTCTTCGGACCAACGGCACCGGGCCTCGCGCGAAGCCGGACGCTTGGGAAGGGTCATCGGGACCGAAGCGGCATCGGCAGCGATGCGGATGTCGCAACCGCAGACCCGGAACGGACACGTCGGCCCAGCCGCTTGCGGCGCAGCAGACGGACCATTTTGAGGCGGGAAACCGCCTTCAGGGCTTCGGCCAAAAGGACCGGTGATCAGACCAGGCGCAGTGGGGGCCGACAGCAATGTCGGCCCCCGTTTTGCGTTACGGTGACGGCATGCCGAACCACGGCAGGAAGCAGGCGCGGCGGCGCCCCTGTCCTTGCCGTCCGCCGGGCGGCGCTGACCATATGATACCGATTTCACCGGTCGTTAGGGTTTTGTGCGCTAAGCACATTCAGATGGGGGGCAGGGTTAGCGCGAAGCGGAGCATTGGACGTGGCGACAGGGTGTCAGGGGTGCAGGACCGCACAGCACGAATTTGCCATCGCGATGGCCTATCAGCCTATTGTCGACATCGAGACCGGGCTTCCCTTCGCCTATGAGGCACTGGTCCGCGGTGAGAACGGCGAGGGCGCCGCAGAGGTGATTGCGCGCGTTACGCCCGAAAACCGCTATGCATTCGATCAGCACTGCCGGGTGGCGGCCATCGAGGGCGCGGTAGCTGCAGGCATTCTCGATACGGCGGCGCGCCTGTCGATCAACTTCCTGCCCAATGCGGTCTATTCTCCGGTCGCCTGCATCCAGTTGACGCTGCAAACATCCAAGGCCACCGGCCTGCCGGTCGATCGGTTGATCTTCGAGTTCACCGAAAACGAACAGATGGCAGACACCAGACACGTCAAGAACATCGTCGATTCGTATCGCAAGATGGGCTTTGGCACCGCGATCGACGATTTCGGCGCGGGGCACGCCGGGCTCGGATTGCTTGCCGCATTCCAGACGGATTACATCAAGCTCGACATGGACCTCATCCGCGGTCTCGATGCCAGCCTGCCGCGGCGCATGATCATCGAAGGCGTGTTGCGGATTGCGCAATCGCTCGACATCACCGTGATCGCAGAAGGCATCGAAACGACAGGCGAATACGATGTGCTGCGCGGCATGGGCGTGCGCTATATGCAGGGCTATCTGCTCGCTCGCCCGTCATTCAAGACGCTGCCCGAAATCGCGCTGCCGGGAAATCGGTACGCTGCCGTCGCGTGATCGCGCAAAGCCATCAAAAAAGGGCCGACCGATTTCTCGGCCGACCCTTGCGATTATCTCTTACCCTTGCGGGCGCAATCAGTCGATCGTCACCGTGACCGCGCGACGGTTCTGGGCCCATGAGCTTTCGTCCGAGCCCATCGCGGCGGGGCGTTCCTTGCCATAGCTGACAACGCGCAGGCGCTGCTCGCTGACGCCCAGCGACACCAGATAGTTCTTCGCGGCGTTGGCGCGGCGTTCGCCCAGCGCCAGATTGTAGTCGCGGGTGCCGCGCTCGTCGGCATGGCCTTCGATGATCGCCTGCTTGTTGGGATACTGTGCCAGCCACTGCGCCTGGCTCTGCAGCGTGATCTGATCGTCGGCATCGACGTTATAGCGGTCAAGGTCGAACAGGATGCGGTCCGACCGCACCTTGGCGAGGAAGTCCGCCTGGCTACCGGGGACGGCGACATTGCCGGCGTTGGAGCCATCGTTGCCGCTCGAATAATCGGTCGCAGGTCCAGGCGCGGGAGGAAGTTCGGGCGGGGCCTTTTTGGCGCACGCGCCCAATGCGATGACGGCGGTGGCCAGGACAAGCGTGTTGCGGACAGTTCTCATCGAGCGTCTCCTTCTGGTATTGCGGGTCAGGGCCGCCGGACGGTTCCGGTCTTGGCACCTTTCCCGATGGGGAAATGGCGTGAAGCGGCTGGGGCTGGCCCAGGCCTTGATGACAATACAACCCGTGACTGCGACGAACCGTGACTCGCTTTGTCGCTGAGGTAAACCCCCTTGCCGCAAAAATAGTCATGCAGCGCAGTATTTGCACGGGTCACGGCAGGATCGGACCCCAAGACGGATCGGACCCGTCCACTGGGGTCGGCAACCTGCGCTCATTCGCGCCGGTCAGGTCTACCTGCCACACGGTCGAACTGACCGCCCCGCGCCCGGTGCGGAAGAACTGGATCACGCGGCCATTGGGGGCCCAGGTCGGAGCCTCGTCCTGCCAGCTGTTGGTCAGCAGCCGCTCGCCGCCGCCCGAGGGACTCATCACGCCGATGCGGAAATTGCCCTGCATCTTGGTGAAGGCGATGAGATCGCCGCGCGGGCTCCATTCGGGCGTGGCATAGCGCCCGCCGCCGAAGCTGATTCGCCGCTGGTTGGACCCGTCGGCGTTCATCACATACAGCTGCTGTCCGCCGCCGCGATCGCTTTCGAAGACGATCTGGCTACCGTCGGGGGAGAAGCTGCCGCCAACATCGATGCCGGGATTGTCCGTCAGCCGCTGCGGCGTGCCACCCTCGACCGGGATCTTGTAGATATCGGTGTTTCCGCTGATCGCCATCGAATACAACAGATAGCGGCCATCGGGCGACCAGCGCGGCGCGAAGGTGGGGTTGCGGCTCTGCGTCACCAGCCGCTGACGCCCGGTGCCGACATCATAGACATAGATGCGCGGGTTGCCGTCGAGATAGCTCAGATACGCGATCTGCTTGTAGTCGGGCGAGAAGCGCGGGGTCAGCGCGGTCGACTGGCCGTTGGTGATGAAGCGGTGGTTGGCGCCGTCGGAATCCATGATGGCAAGCCGTTTGGTGCGGTTACCCTTGGGGCCGGTCTCGGCGATATACGCGATGCGGCTGTCGAAGAACGGGCTTTCGCCCGACAGGCGCGAATAGATCGCATCGGCGCATTTGTGCGCGGCACGGCGCCAGTCCGCCGGTTCGACGACAAAGCCTTGCCGGGTGAGCTCGCTGCCCAGCGCGACATCGTAGAGATAGCATCCAACGGTGATCTTGCCGTCTCCGTTCGCCCGGACGAAGCCCTGGATCAGCGCGGCGGCGTTGCGGCCCTGCCAATAGGGGAAGGTCGGCGCGGTGACTTCATCGACGGTGATCTGCTTGACCGCGTTGCGGCCGATCGGCTTGAACAGCCCCGACCGGTCGAGATCGGAAGCGATCACATCGCTGATCCGGTTGCCAAGGTCCGCGGTGGTCCCAGCGAGCGTGGTCTGGCTCTGCGGGGTAGGCAGGGCGGGAACGGCGATGACCAGGTCTGCACTGCCTGCATTATCGACATCCACAGTGAGCTGGGCGAAGGCGGGAGTGGCGATCAGACCGAGACCGGTCGAAAGCACGAGGCCGAATTTGGTGAGCGCGGTGATTCGCATGGTTTACAATCCCAGATAGAATGTTGGTTCGATGGTCTGCCACTCGGAATAATATTGTGGCGGGAACTTGAAAGGGGCGGCGCGGCGAACCGCAGCGATGGCGCGTTCCTTGTGCAGCCCCTCCTGTGCGCGGTTGCTGGCAGTGACACCCGTCGTGACCGCGCTGGGCGTGCCGACGATGTTGCCCGATTCGTCGAGACGTACGGTCACCTTGGTGCGTAGGTCTTCGGCGTCCGCACCGGTCGGCGGGACCCAGTGCGGCTTGACCTGACGCAGCAGTTCGCGCTGCAGCGAAGCGACCACGGCGGGACCGGCGGCCGCAGCTGGCGGGGTCTGCGAGCGGCTGGTCGAGGCCTTGTCGGTCACCCCTTCGAGGAAATCGCTGCCGATGCGCGGCGCACGCGGAGCCTTGGCCGCAGGCGAAGGCGCCGCTTTGGCAGGCTGTGCGGGCGCAGGCTTTGCTGCCGGGGCGGGCGCTGGCGTTGGCCGGTCAGGACGACGGCGATCATCGGTGTTGGCAGGCGCAGGGGGCTTGGGCTTTTCCACTGCCTTGGGTTGAGGCTTGGCGGGCGGAGGCGGGCTGGTGCGGGCAGGTTTGGGTGCGGGCGTGGGCGCCGGGCGCTCTGCCGCCTTGGGCCGGGGCGGGGAGGGGCGTTCCACAGTTCTCGGCGCGGGCGGCTCTGGTCGTGCGACCGGCGGCGCCGGGGTTGGCTCGGGCTGTGCTGCAGCCTTCTCGATGTCGGGCGCAAGCTCGGGCGCGGTGGCGGTGGCCGCCTCGCGCGTCGGGGTCGGCGCGGTCGAGACCAGCCCCACCTCGTCGGTCAGCTGCACCGAAATCGGTTCTACCGGCATCTTGAGCTCGCTGCGGCTGGCGATGCCCAGCGACAGCACGCCGAACAGCGCGATATGGGCGACAACCGCGACCGATAATCCAAGGCGCTCGCTTTTCTCCATCGAAGTGACTGTAAACCTTTCGTAGCAAACGTGCCTATGGGCGTTCTGATGAACCCGTAGTGACCAGGGATACGCGGTTGAGGCCCGCGCGGTTCAATTCGCCCATCACCAGCATCACCTTGCCGTAATCGAGCGATCGGTCGGCGCGCAGCATCACCTGTGGTGCACCTCCGTTGTCATCCCCGCGCTCGGAGCGGATCGCCTGCAGTGCTGCGGGGAGGTCTGCCATCGAGACCTGCGCGTCGTCGATGAAGGGCTGGCCCTCGGCGTCGAGCGAGATCTGCACCGGCTCTTTCTCCTGCTCCAGCGCAGCGGCACGGCTGTCGGGCAGGTCGATCGGCACGCCGGCGACCAGCAGCGGCGCGGTGACCATGAAGATGATCAGCAGCACCAGCATCACGTCGACGAACGGCGTGACGTTGATTTCGGCGATCGGCGCGCGCGAACGGCCCCGCCGTCCGCCGCCGCCTGAGGGACCCAGCGACATCGCCATCAGATCGGGTCCTTTTCCAGCTCACGGCTGAGCTCGCCATGAAATGCGTCGGAGAAACGGAACAGCCGTCCCTCCAGCTTGTTCAGCCGGTGCGAGAAGCGGTTATAGGCGATGACAGCGGGGATTGCGGCAAAAAGCCCGATCGCGGTGGCGAACAAGGCCTCGGCAATGCCGGGGGCTACCACCGCGAGCGAGCTGTTCTGTTCCGCAGCAATGGCCGTGAAGCTGCGCATGATCCCCCAGACTGTGCCGAACAGGCCGACGAACGGTGCCACCGACCCCACCGTGGCAAGGAAGTTCAGCCGGTCTGCCATATTGTCGATTTCATGCCCGACGGTGGAATGCATTGCGGTGGCCAGCCGCTGGCGTGCCCCGTCGCGATCGGTAATCCGGCTCTTGGTGGTGCGCCGCCATTCGCCGACGCCCGATGCCAGCACCCGGGCGCTGGGCAGCTTTTCATGCCCTCGCGCCTTGTAGAATGCGTCGATATCGCCAGCCTTCCAGAAATCCTGCTCGAAAGCACTGTTTTCCCGCACGGTCTTGCCGATCTTCAGCGCGAAACTGATGATGATCGTCCAGGTCCAGATACTGGCCAATGCCAGCCCGATCATCACCGCCTTGACGACAAGGTCGGCCTCCATGAACAGCTTGAGCGGCGACAGGGTGACGGCATCGGGAGATATGCCCATGGTATCGATCATATCGGGGGTCTGTCTTTCTGGTCGAAATTAAGAATGCGGGAATAGGCGTCCATCCATGCGCGGGGCTGGCGGATGGGGCGCCCATCGGAATTGATAAAGGCTGCGGTAACCTCTGCGTCCAAAAGTGTCTCGGCTGAATCGGTGATAGATTGGCCGCGTCGGATGACTCGTTGATGAATGATGCAGGCTGCAGCGCGCAAACGGGTGATCTGGCTCATAACGATCAGGTCGTCGTCCATTTTGGCGGGGCGCACGAAGCGCAGCGTCATGTCCGCCACCGCATAGACGCCGCCGCCTGTATCATGCGTTGCCCGCTGGTCGACTCCGAGGCATCGCAGCATGTCCGACCGCGCGCGCTCCAGATAGCGCAGATAGTTGGCGTGGTAGACGATGCCCGAAAAATCCGTGTCCTCGAAATAGACCCGGCAGGCGAAATAGTGGTCTCGGCCTTCGAACCGGCCGCTGAAAGGAATGATGTCTGGCGGGACGATGACCATGCCTTCGCTTAGAGTCTTTGCGACATCAAAGGCAAGGGTTGCGAGCGTCTGGCGATCGTAAATGCCATTTGGGTGCTGCATTTCGTGCCCGACATTGCTATGGGGCGCGGCCCGGCCTAGATTTGAGAGCCGGATTCTGGATACGGCTTGGAGTGATCGACGTGGCGGCAAAATGGACACCGGATGGCTGGCGGACCCAGGAGGCGCGGCATATTCCGGAATATCGCGACGCCGCCGCGCTGGTTGAGGCCGAAGCGACGCTGCGCAACTATCCGCCTCTGGTGTTCGCAGGCGAGGCGCGCAACCTTGAGAAGGAGCTGGCCCGCGTGGCCGGTGGCGAAGCATTCCTGCTGCAGGGCGGCGATTGCGCCGAGAGCTTTGCCGAGTTCCACCCCAACAACATCCGCGACACCTTCCGCGTGCTGCTGCAGATGGCGGTGGTGCTGACCTTTGCTTCCAAGCGCCCGGTGGTGAAACTCGGCCGGATGGCGGGCCAGTTCGCCAAGCCGCGCTCCGCCCCCACCGAACGCCAGGGCGGCATCGAGATTCCCAGCTATTTCGGCGACAACATCAACGGCATCGAGTTCGACGCCGCGATCCGCGAGCCCGACCCGCAGCGCATGGTGCGTGCCTATTCGCAAAGCGCCGCCACGCTCAACCTGCTGCGCGCCTTTGCCAGCGGCGGCTATGCCAGCCTGCAGCAGGTGCAGGGCTGGATGCACGATTTCATGGGCCGCAGTCCCTGGGCCGAGCGCTATGCGCAGACCGCTGACCGGATCAGTGAGGCGCTCGACTTCATGCGCGCCTGCGGCATCAGCCCCGATACCGTGCCACAACTGCAGGCGACCAGCTTCTACACCAGCCACGAGGCGCTGCTGCTGCCGTTCGAGGAAGCGATGACCCGCCAGGATTCGCTGACCGGCGACTGGTATGACACCAGCGCGCACTTCCTGTGGATCGGCGATCGCACCCGCTTCGAGGGATCGGCGCATGTCGAGTTCCTGCGCGGGATCGGCAATCCGATCGGCATCAAGTGCGGACCGAGCTTGAGCATTGATGCGCTGCTCTCGATGCTCGACTCGCTCAATCCTGCCCGCATTCCGGGACGGATGACGCTGATCAGCCGTTTTGGGCACGACAAGGTCGAGGCGGGTCTCGCTCCGCTGGTGCGCGCGGTGAAGAAGGAGGGCCATCCCGTCATCTGGTCGTGCGACCCGATGCACGGCAATGTCGTCAAGTCTGAAAGCGGCTTCAAGACGCGGCCGTTCGAGCGGATCATGGCCGAGCTTCGCGGGTTCTTCGCGGTGCACCGCGCCGAAGGGACGCACGCCGGCGGCATCCATATCGAGATGACCGGGCAGAATGTCACCGAATGTACCGGCGGCGCGATCGCGATCACCGATGAGGCTTTGGGCGACCGTTACCACACGCATTGCGACCCGCGGCTCAACGCGGCGCAGTCGCTCGAGGTCGCGTTCGAGGTGGCCGAGATGCTGAATGCCGAGGTCGCGCTGACCGCGAAGCAGGCAGCATGAGCGAGCGGCGGGTCATCGTGCAGCGCGAAGTCGTCCGCAACGGCGTCGGCTTCGGCAGCGCGCTCGCCATCGCGATCAGCTACACCGCGCACAACTCGGTGCTCTGGGCGATCATCCACGGGTTCTTCTCGTGGTTCTATGTGGTGTATTTCCTGCTGACTCGGGATTGACGATTGCAGCTTCCCCTCCGTGGACTGGGTGGGGCCAGGGGTGGGTCGTCCGCGCTGAGCGTCGCATCTGGACGCCTCACCCACCCCCAACCCCTCCCTTGCAGGGAGGGGAGCAGATACTTGAACGAGGTTTCGCATGACCATCCGCCGTTTCATCGCCACGCTTGCACTCAGCGCCAGCCTTGCCTCGCCGGCATTCGCGCAGGACATCGGCGCGGCCAAGACAGCGCTGGCGGGCGATTATGACCGGACCGTCAAGGAGCTGATCACGATAACCGAAATCCCCGCGCCGCCGTTTGGCGAGCAGGCGAGGGCCGAATATTTCGCCAAGGCGTTCAAGGAATTGGGGCTGGCCGAGGTGGCGATCGACGCAGAAGGCAACGTCACCGGCATCAGGCGCGGCACGGTGGCTGCTGGCGGGCCGCTGGTGGTCGTCAGCGCTCACCTCGACACAGTTTTCCCCAAGGGCACCGATGTGAAGGTGCGCCGCGAAGGCAACACGCTCAATGCGCCCGGTGTGGGCGACGATACCGTGGGTCTTGCAGGCCTGCTCTCCTGGGTGCGCGCGCTCAATGCCGCCAAGGTGCCCACGCGCCACGACGTCCTGTTCGTCGGCACGGTGGGCGAGGAAGGCCCGGGCGACCTGCGCGGGGTGCGCCACCTTTTCACCAAGAATGCTTACAAGGACCGGATCGCCGCGTTCATTTCGGTCGATGGCTCGGACCCGTCGCGGATCGTCAACCAGGCGGTCGGATCGAAGCGCTATAACATCGCCTTCACCGGTCCTGGCGGGCACAGCTATGGCGCGTTCGGCATCGTCAACCCGATGGCAGCGATGGCCGATGCGGTAAAGCGCCTGTACGAAACCGACGTGCCCGCCAGCCCGCGCACCAGCTATGCCGCCAGCGTCGTTTCAGGCGGAACCTCGGTCAATTCGATCCCCGACCGGATCGAGCTTCAGGTCGATATGCGCTCGCCCGATCCCAAGGCGCTCGACCGTCTCGAAAAGCGCTTCCTTGCCATCGTCGACGAAGCGGTCGCGGCGGAGAATTTCGCCCGGTCGACCAATCTGGGCGAAGTGGGCGCGGAAAAGACGCGCATCGGCGACCGGCCCGCGGGCGGCACTGCGGATACCCATCCGCTCGTTGTCACCACCCAGAAAGTGCTCGCCGAGCATGGCTATCAAACCCAGTTGCAGGCGTCGTCGACCGACTCGAACATTCCGATGAGCCTGGGCATTCCGGCGATCACCATCGGAACCGGCGGAGGCGGAGGGCGCGCGCATTCGGTCGACGAATATGTCAACGTTGAGCGCAACGCATTCATCGGCGGGCTGTCGTCCGGCATGGCGCTGCTGGTCGCTGTGGCCAATCTGGACTGGACCGCAAAATGATGCGCGCTGCCTTGCTCGCGGCTGTCGCCCTGCTGTCCGGGTGCGCCAGCCCCGTGGTGACGCGGATCGACAGCGCAGTGCCCGCGGCCTTGCCCGCTGCTGCCAGCTTCACTCTGGTAGAAGCACCCGGCGATATCGCTCTGGTGCACCGGCAGGCCAACCAGCTTGTCAGCACCGCGCTCAGCCAGCGCGGTTGGACGCAGGCGGAAACGGGCGACTATCTGCTCTGGGTCTCGCTCGCCGACCGTCCCGCGACCGCCGAGCTCAACGCGGGCGATGATGCCGGCAAGCCTGCAGCGATGATCGCTTCCGCACACGACCGAAAGACCGAAAAGGGCTGTGCGCGGCGCGACTACCGGCTCGGCATTCGCCTGACCCACCGGGTGACGGGCGAGGATTCCTATGCCGGCTCGGGCGCCGAGTTTCACTGCAAAGCCGGGCTGGACGAAAGCCTGCCGCACCTCGTCACTGCTGCATTGAGCGGACTGGATGGGCTGCCGGGTCCGCGCAGGGTCGAACGCAAGGGCGTTCGCTGAAGAATCAGAACAAATCCTCCCCGAGACGGGGAGGGGGACCGCGAAGCGGTGGAGGGGTAGCGGCACTGGGCTTCTCCATTCGGGCAAAGCGCAATCCCGTTTCCCCTCCGTCAGCCCTTACGGGCTGCCACCGCCCCGTTCCGGGTGAGGATGTATTCCTACCCCTCCAGCGGCAGCGTGATCGTGAATACCGCGCCCTCGCCCGCGCCATTGTCCCCCGTGATGGTTCCGCCGTGCCGCGCCACCACCGCTGCGACATAGTTCAGCCCCAGCCCGATGCCCTTGACGTCCGCGCCCTGGCCGTCGCTGGCAAAGCGCTGGAACAGCCTGGGAAGCAAAGCAGGGTCGATGCCCTTGCCCTGATCGCTGACGATAATCCGCAGAGCGCCGTCCGCCAGATCGATCCGCACGGATACCGTGCCGCCGTCCGGGCTGTATTTCACCGCATTGTCGAACAGGTTGACCAGGGCGCGGAACAGGCTTTCGCGCTCTGCGGCGATGAACGCGCAATCGCTCGCGTCAATGACCGAAATCTTCACCCCGCGCTGGGTGGCGACCGGCCACAGGCTGTCGGCGGCCTCACTGGCAAGGTCTGCGGCAATCACGGGTTCCGGCGCAAACGGGCGTTCCTGCATCCGGGCCAGATCGACGAAATTGTCGGCCAGCGTCAGCGTCTGCCGCGCGTGCCGGGCGATGCGGGCGCGATCGACCTCTCCCTCGGTCGATCCGACCAGCGCCAGGATCGCCGCCTGCGGACCGCGCATGTCGTGCGAGAGCAACTGCAGTATCTCCTCGCGCTCGCGGCGCGCGCTGGCGATGGCGGTGATGTCGGTCAGATAATCGACATGGCCGCGCGGCTGGCCGCCAGCATCGATGATCGGCGCGCGGCGCAGCACGAAGCTGCGTCCGTCGCGCGCGGCAAACTCGATATGCCGTTTGCCGGGATCGGCCAGATAGCTGGCCAGCGCTGGGCCATGCTCCACGGTGGCGATTGCGGCGAGTAGACCTGCGCTGTCCTGGTTGCGCTGGTCCGCGCCAAAGGCAACATCGGCGGCGGAATTGGTGAGGACCACCTTGCCCCCGGCATCGCTGACCAGCGCCGGATCCGGCAGCCCGGCGAGCGCGTCGCCGACAAAGCGCCTGAGGTCGCGCAACTGGCCGATGGCGTTGCTGAGCTGACGCGACTGGCTGGTGACCATGTCGGCATCGGTCAGCCGCGACTTTCCGATCGGCAGCGCATCTTCGCGCTCCAGCCGCGACAGCTCGCCCGCCATATAGTCGCTCGTCGCCTGCAACCGTCGCCATCCCCATAACGGATAAACCAGCGCCAGGCCGAGCAATGCGGGGCCGGGCGCGATCCATAGCTTTGCGGCTAAGGCCGCGATGCTGCCGGACAGAACGGCGATCGCCAGCGCTACCACCAGCAGATTGACGCTGCGCGGCCTGATTCGCCAGAACGCTAGCAGCAGCAGCCAGGCCGGCGCGACCGCCAGCAACAGCGAGGGCGCAAGCGAAGGCTGCTTCACCCACAGGCCGTGACGCAGCGCGTTCGCGATATTGGCGTTGATCTCGACGCCGGGCATGGTGCTGCCATCGGAGACGGGGACAGGATAGCGATCTCCCAGACCCTGCGCGGTCATACCGATCAGCACCCTGCGGCCGGTGATGAACGCTGCGGGTACCTCGCCGCGCAGCACGCTGGCGAACGAGACGGTAGAAAAGCTTTCCGGCGCGGCAAAGCGCAGGCGCTTCGGTTGCAGGCACGACGACGAGGGGGCAGGCGCAGCACCCAGAGCGATGAGGTGCGCCACCGGGCGGGAGTCCTTTGCAGGCACAAAGCAGAGCGCGGCGGAGCGCACGGTGCCGTCGCCGTCCATCTGCGTGTTGGCGTGGCCCACGCCATCGGCGGCTTTGAGGAACGGCGCCGCGGGGTGCAGCCGGTCAAAAGCGCGGCCATCGCGGCCGGGCTGCATGAACTGCACCGGCAGATACAGTTTCTCGATCCGTGCCATCGCGGCGGCCAGGCTGGCATCGTCCTCGCGCGGACCGGGCTCCGACAGCAAAAGGTCTAGTGTGACCGAATCCGGGGCCGCCTCGGCCAGCCGGTCGAGCACCAGAGCATGAAGGCTGCGCGGCCAGGGCCAGCGACCCAGCGCTTCAAGGCTCGCCTCGTCGATGGCGATGATCAGAATCTCGGGATCAGCGGGTGCCGGCGCAACCCGCATCGCCGCATCGTAAAGCAGATCGTCGGCAGCGCGCGTCCATCCCCCGATGGTGGCGGCCGCGATGATGGCGGTCGCGATCATCGCCACCACGGCCCATTCGATCTGGAACCGGCGCCGCAGACCTGCGGTTCCGGCGTCCCTATTCATCGATGGTGAAGCTTTCGTAGTCGGACCAATCGATATCGGTCTCGTCCGCGGCAAATGTCGTGGTGCCCACGCGCCACATATACCGACCGGGCGGCAGATCGCCCAGGATCACCGACGATCCTGTCAACCCGGCCTCATCGACCACGAACGTCTGGCTTTCCTGCGTGCGGAGCTGGAAATGGTAGCGGCGCAGGTCCTCACCGGTGCCCACCCAGCGGAAGACATAGCCATCCTCACCCGCCGCTGCACCCTGGGACGCGGTTGCCAGGCGGCGCTTGAAGGTGAAGGTGGCCGGCATCCCTTCCAGCCCGGAAGCCGCGATCGCCGTGAACCGGGCGAAGTAATTTCCATTGGGCAGCGCGGCTGCCGTAAAATCGGACGCTGGGCGGGTCAGGTCATCGACGACATCGACAAACCCGCTGTCGCGCGCGATCTGGAGGCGATAGGCCTGCGCGCCGGACACCGCCCCGACCGAAAATGCCAGCGTCGGCGCGCGCTGCTTGCCACCGCCGGTCACCAGCGCGGGAGGCGGCAGCAGCTTTTCGACCGTGATGCCGCCTGCCTTGCCGATCACCGCGCCGAATTCGGCGGCGAGCCGCGTCTCGGCCGCGCTGGACGGGGTCGTTACCGCCAGCCCACCCTCGATCAGTTCGGCCCGCGCCTGGCCCAAAGCTGCGTCATAATGGTTGCGAAAGTCGGTGCCGCGCACGGCGGAGACAGCAATGGGGTTGCGCAGGCGGAAGCGGTCGCCGCGGTTGCGGAAGGGGGATATCCGGCTGCGCACGCCGCCGCTTTCCAGCGCCAGCTCGTAATCGATGCTGTCGGTGATCAGCAGCTTGCGCAGCCGCGAGATCCGCAACGAACTGTTGGATGGCAAAGTGATCACCGATCCGTCGCTCAGCGCGAGCGACAGTGACGAGGCGGGGCCGGTAACGAAGCGCGCGCCTTCGCCCAGGCTCTGGCCGATGGTCACCTGCTGCAGCGCGCTGCCGGAGACGGTTGCCTGCGCATCGCCGCGAAATGCTGCAACGCTGGCGGTCGCCGGGCGGAACTTGAGCAAGCGCACGGGCAGCTTCAGGCGCCTGGCGACGGGGAGGCGGTGAGGGTCGGCGACGCGGTTCAGCCGCTGAACCTGCTTCCAGTCGCCTTCGCGGATCAGCCATGATCGGCCCAGGCTGATCAGCGTGTCACCCTTGCGGATGGTATAGACGATCGTCTCGGCGTCGCCCGGCTGCTGGGCCATCCCACGCTGCGGGTACGCCGTGAAGCTGGCGAACAGCACAGCCACGGCCAGCGAACAGCATGTCAGCGCTTCACGAAGGGTCATTCTTGGGCTGAAAGGTCCTTGGCCGGGTCTATCGTTTCCAGCCGATAGCCATAGCCGAAAACGGTGAAGATGCGAAATCCGTTCTCGGGCTTGAGGGCAAGTTTGGACCGGACGCGCGAGACGTGCATGTCCAGCGTGCGGGTGGCGAGGTCGGCACTCGTCCGCCAGATCGTCTCCATGATATAGGCGCGCGACAGGGTACGGTCGCGGTTGCGGAACAAAAGGTCGGCGAGCTCGAATTCCTTGGCGGTCAGCGTGATGTCCTCGCCTGCGTGGCGGATCGACTGAGCCATGCGGTCCAGCCGGTACCCGCCAAATTCCGCGACCTTATCCATGCTGGCGCTGGCGCTGGTGCGGCGCAGCACCGCGGCGATCCGCGCGGCGATCACGCCGTCTTCCTCCGGCTTGGTGATGTAGTCGTCCGCACCGGCATTCAGCGCTTCGGTAATGTCGCGCTTGGCGGTGCGCGCGGTGAGCATGATGACCGGAGGAGGGTTGTCGAGCGTTTGCCGCATCCACTGGATGATCTGCAAACCGGATCTGCCGGGCATGTTCCAGTCGAGCATCACCAGATCGAATGTGTCCCGCAACAAGGCGGCTGCCAAACGTTCTCCGTCGCCGAACCTGACGCTGATGTGCCCCATATTCGCGATGATGTCTTCCAGAACGCTCAGGCTGTCGCCATCATCATCGGCAATTGCGATGCGCATAAGTTCCCCTGACTGTGCGCCCACTACGGATTTAACAAATCTTAAGTTTGCCAGATGCCTGCGTTTACGGTGATTGGCGAGTCCTGAGTATACGTTTTTACATAGCTTTACATGGCGGCCGGACTGGCGCTGGCCTCGGCATGAAGGCATAGGCAGGCTCACTGCCTGAAAAGGCTCCAGATTGAGGACACGATGACACACAGCCCGGACCATCTGCATCAGCTCGCTTCCAGCCTGGGCTGGGCCCTGCCGCAAGGGAGGATGGATGTGTTCAGCCCGGTCGATGGCGCGCGGGTCGCCGGGATCGATGCCACCAGCGCTGCGGATGTTGCAGCCGGGGCCGAGCGCGCCGCCGCCGCCTTCCACCAGTGGCGCACCGTTCCGGGCCCGCGCCGCGGCGAGCTGGTGCGCCGTCTGGGCGAGGAACTGCGCCGCCACAAGGAAGACCTCGGCATGCTGGTGACGCTCGATTGCGGCAAGCCCTTGTCCGAGGGGCTGGGCGAGGTGCAGGAGATGATCGACATCTGCGATTTCGCGGTTGGCCTGTCGCGCCAATTGCACGGGCTCACGATCGCCAGCGAGCGCCCCGGCCACCGGATGAGCGAGACCTGGCATCCGCTGGGACCAGTGGCGATCATCACCGCGTTCAACTTCCCGGTCGCGGTCTGGGCGTGGAACGCCGCGCTGGCACTGGTCTGCGGCGACAGCGTGGTGTGGAAGCCTTCGGAAAAGACGCCGCTCAGCGCGATCGCGGTGCAGGCGCTGTTCGACCGCGTCGTGGCGGACTTCGGCCCCGACGCGCCCGAGGGGCTTGCGCAACTGGTGCTGGGCGATGCGGCGACCGGCGCGGCGCTGGTCGATCACCCTGCGATCGCGCTGATCTCTGCAACCGGCAGCACCGCGATGGGGCGGATCGTCGGCCAGGCGGCGGCCAAGCGCTTTGCGCGCAGCCTGCTCGAGCTGGGCGGCAACAACGCGACGGTGGTCGCACCCAGCGCCGATATGGAGCTGGCGCTGACCGGCTGCGCCTTCGGCTTCATGGGGACCACAGGGCAGCGCTGCACGTCGCTCAGGCGGCTGTTCGTCGAGCGGGGGACGTACGATGCGTTCGTGCCCCGGATCATCTCGGCGGCGGCGCGGCTGCCGATCGGCGACCCGCGCGATTCTGCCAATCTCGCCGGTCCGCTGATCGATGAAGCGTCGTTCGACGCAATGCAGGCGGCGCTGGCCGATGCCCGCGCGCTCGGCGCACGGGTGCATGGCGGCGAGCGGATCGATGGACCCGGTGAGGGCGTGTATGTCCGCCCGGCGGTGGTCGAGATGCCCGCGCAGACCGGCCCGATGCTGCGCGAAACCTTCGCGCCGATTCTCTATTGCCTGCGCTACGACACGCTGGACGAGGCGATCGCGCTCAACAACGCCGCAGCACAGGGGCTGTCGTCCTCGATCTTCACCAACGACCTGCGCGAGGCAGAAGCCTTTGTTGCAGCGGCAGGCAGCGACTGCGGCATCGCCAACGTCAACATCGGAACGTCAGGTGCAGAGATTGGTGGTGCGTTCGGCGGAGAGAAGGAGACCGGCGGCGGACGCGAATCCGGATCGGACAGCTGGAAGACCTATATGCGCCGCCAGACCAGCACGGTGAACTATTCGCGCGCGCTGCCGCTGGCGCAGGGGGTTACGTTCGAGCTGTGAGGGGAGGGAGCAGCCCATATTGCGGCGTGCTGTCAATATTCCGGTCCCCTGCGAAGGCAGGGGCCCATCACCTGACCGTTCTGCCTAGGTGCAAGGGCAGGAGATGGATGCCTGCCTTCGCAGGCAAGCGGGGAGGGGAGCCGGGCGAAGGGGATAAGGCCGTATACCAGTTATCCCGGCCTCAAAAGCTGCCCAACCACCTCCGCTCATCCTGAGCCGCGGGCATCAGCCCGCGAAATCGAAGGACCCGCGCCCACGCTGGCCGAATAGCGGGGCCTTCGACAAGCTCAGGCTGAGCGGAGGGGGTGGCGGCTCTTGAGGCCTCGAAGAAAAAACCTGCCTTCCCGCAAGCGACCCCGTTCGAGACGCCGGCTTTGATGCAGCTATGGGCGGCGAGAATGATACATGACGAGCACCGCGGTTAGCTGGCCATCGGCAGTCCAACCAAATTGCTCAGACATTTGTCGTCGCTGCGGTTCCTCATTGTCGAAGTGTGCGATAGCGTAAAATGAGCACTCAGGCGTGACCACATAATAGTCACAACTCACACTATCGATATCAATCAATGCTGCACGTTCAGCAGGACGAAAGGCGAGCTTGGCATACCGCTTCCCATAGTCTGATGCCCAATTGGAACGAACGAGTGCGACTACTTCCTCTGACGTCGGGAGCGGTTCTGCCGCCCGGCCTTCTTCGATGCTCATGACCTTTGGCGCACAACCAGCTAGCGCGGACAAGAGCAACATTTTCGGCATCAACTTCATCGGCTAAGCCTAACAGGACTTTTGTCCGCTTCCCACCCAGTTCCAATCGCCCGCGCCAGTTCCAATTCACCCAAAACCAACCAACCCCTCTACCCCGCCCCAGCGCGCTCGCCGTGCCCCAGCGCCAGATAGCTGTCCGACTGCATCTCCATCAGTCGTGAGATCGTGCGGTCGAACTCGAACCTTCCGTCGCCGCTCGAATAGAGGTCGATCGGCTCGGCATCGGCGGACGCGATCAGCTTGACCTTCATCTCGTAGAGCGCGTCGATCAGCGTCACGAAGCGCGCGGCCTCGTTGCGGTTTTCGGGGCCGAGTTGGGGCACGCCAACCAGGAGCACGGTGTGATAGCGCCGCGCGATGGCGAGATAGTCGGGCGCGCCGCGCGCTTCGGTGCAAAGTTTCTTGAACGAGAACACCGCCACGCCCTTCAAGGACTTGGGCACATGGATGCTGCGTCCGCCGCTGATCGCGACCTCGCCGCTGGGCACGTGCGCGGCATCGTCGGGCGAATAATCGGTCATGCGGAAGAACGCTTCGCGCAAGGCTGCGGTGGCAGCGGCACCGTTGGGGACGTGCCAGGTGTCGGTGCCCGACAGCCGCTCGAGCCGGTAATCGGTCGGCCCGTTGAGCGATTGCACGTCGAGCCGCTGCTTGATCAGCGCGATGAACGGCAGGAAATGCTCGCGGTTGAGGCCGTCCTTGTAGAGATCGTCAGGCGGGCGGTTGGAGGTTGCGACCACGGTGACGCCCGCTTCGATGATCGCGGTGAACAACCGCGACATGATCATCGCATCGGCAGAGTTGTTGACCACCATCTCGTCGAACGCGATCAGCCGGTAGTTGTCGGTGAACTGACGCGCGACCGGCGGGATCGGATCGCCCTCCATCTTGTCACGCTCGACCCGCAGGCGCGCGTGGATGTCCTGCATGAACTCGTGGAAATGAACGCGAATCTTGCGCTGGATGGTTACCGAGTCGTAGAACAGGTCCATCAGCATCGACTTGCCGCGCCCGACCCCGCCGAACATATAGAGGCCGCGCACCGGCTCGGGCTTGGCATCGCGACCCATCATCCGCCAGAGCAGCGATCCGCGCGGCGGGACCGCCTGCAGCGCATCCTGCATCGCCTGCAGGCGGACCGCGGCGGCGCGCTGGTCCGGGTCGGGGCGCAACTCGCCTGCGCTGACCAGAGCTTCATAGCGCGCCAGCGTATCGGTCATGAAGGCGATCTCGCCCGCGTGCCCATCTTGCGAATGGTGCCACTATAGGCGCAGATAGTCGCCCCCTGCTGCTTGACCAGCCCGCGCAAAAACAGCATCCGCCCGGTTTCCTTGATGATCTCGACCTCGCAGTCGATCGGCACGCCGACCCTGCCGGCACCAACGAAATGCGTGCTGAGGTCAAGCGTCACACCCGGGCCCTCCCGCAACGATCCGTTGAGCCGCGCGCAGACGAACATCGCGATATCCACCTGGGTGAGGATCGCGCCGCCGTGAACGTTGTCGGCAAGGTTTCCCTGCAGGCGGCCGGGAACGGTGCGCACGACGACGATGCCGTCGTCGCGCTGCATCACCGACATCGGCCCCAGGGTGCTGTTATAGCGACCTTTTTCGCGCAATTCCCACCGCATCCAGCCCGGATGGTCCGGGTCTGGTCCGAGGGCGAAATCATCGGGCAATACAGGAGCGGATGCGTCCACCGGAAGAAGGACTATCGAACGATCAGACGTGCCGTTCGACCTGCATCTTCTTGATCTCGGCAATCGCCCGCGCCGGGTTCAGCCCCTTGGGGCAGACATTGGCGCAGTTCATGATCGTGTGGCAGCGATAGAGGCGGAAAGGATCTTCGAGCTCGTCGAGCCGCTCGCCGGTCATCTCGTCGCGGCTGTCGGCCAGCCAGCGATAGGCCTGCAGCAGGATGGCGGGGCCGAGGAACTTGTCCGAATTCCACCAGTAGCTCGGGCAGCTGGTCGAGCAACAGGCGCACAGGATGCACTCGTACAGCCCGTCGAGCTTGGCGCGGTCGGCGGGCGACTGGAGGCGCTCCTTGCCCGAGGGCACCGGCGTCACGGTCTGCAGCCAGGGGCGGATCGAGGCGTACTGCGCGTAGAAATGGCTGAAATCGGGGACCAGGTCCTTGATCACGTCCATGTGCGGCAGCGGGGTGATGCGCACCTCGCCCTTGCAATCCTCGATCGCGGTGGTGCAGGCAAGACCGTTACGGCCGTTGATGTTCATCGAACACGATCCGCAGATCCCTTCGCGGCACGAGCGGCGGAAGGTCAGCGTCGAGTCCTGCTCGGACTTCATCTTGATCAGCGCGTCGAGCACCATCGGGCCGCAATCGTCCAGATCGATGTCGAACCGGTCGTAGCGCGGGTTCTCGCCGCTGTCGGGATCGTAGCGATAGACCTTGAATTTCTTGGTCCGGCCCCCGGTCTTAGCCTGGAACGCCTGGCCCTTGCCAGTGATCTTGCTGTTTGCCGGAAGCGTAAAGGTAGCCATGGAAATCCCTCGTCAATCTGTGCGTCCGCCGCCTAGATAGACACTTTGGGCCGCAGGCTCAACGGCAGATGGGGCGAGGGCGACAAAAAGGTGGGATCGGAGCACATCCTCCCCTCCAGGGGAGGGGGACCGCGAAGCGGTGGAGGGGAAGCGGGATCGCACACCGATTCAAACGGACCCCCGGGACGCTCCCCCTCCGTCAGCCTTTCAGGCTGCCACCTCCCCGTTCCGGGAGAGGATTTGGAAGTACGTTTACCCCATCAGCCCGTGGCTGCGCAGGCTCTCTGCGACGATCGTCTCGATCAGCTGTTCCTGCGTCCAGCCGGCGCGGACGGCGGAGCGGCCGAAGACCTTTTGCGACCACAGGTTGCAGTTGAGGTTCACCTCGAGGAAATTCAGTTCGCCCTTGTCCTGATCGAGCCTGAACTCGTAGCGGCCATAATCGAACGGAACGAACTCCTGCGCCAGATTGGCGGTGTGTTCGGCGATCGCGGCTTCGAAAGGCGAGCCTTCGAAATCGACCAGCTCGTACTTGCTGGCGCGCTCGACCAGATCGCGCTTTTCCCAATAGGTGCGCAGGTGCGTCGGGTCGGCCTGCTCGAACAGCATCATCGGCAGGATCACCGGGCGGCCATCTATTGTCACCACCGGCACCTCGACATCGCTTCCGGTCAGGAACGGCTCGACGATCGCGTCGTGGCCTTCCTCGTGAATCGCGGCGACCGCGTCCTTCACGCCCGCCCAGTCGCCCGCATCGCGAACGCCCCAGCTCGCCGACGAGGCGTTGGGCTTGATCACCATGCGCTCGGCCATCGGGCAGAGCTTTTCATCGACCGGGCCGCCATGGCGATAGATCGCCCAGTCGGCGGTGGGCAGACCGCGTGCGCGCGCTACCAGCTTGGAAAGGTGCTTGTCGTCGGAAAGGCCGCGCAGGATCGGGCTGCCGCCAAGATACGGCAGGCCCCGGCGGTTGCACAGCAAAGGCACCAGCATCTCTGAATTGACGAAGCCGCCGCGGTTGAGCAGCGAGAAGACGAAATCGACCTCGGGCGGATCGAACAGCATGGCATACTGGTTGCCGACCTGAAGGTTGTCGAACAGCCCTTCCAGGATGGTGCGCACCTCATTGTGGTACACCGCATGGTTGCCGTCTTCGGGGTGCAGCGAACCATCACCCAGCGCATGCTTGGCGAGGAACAGCACCTTGAGCGTCTCGCGCGTCTTGGCATCGATAGTCAGCGGGGCAGGATATTGGGTCACGGGAACGGGGCACTTTCGTTATTCAGCCGGGTGCGTATAGCCCTGGCCGGGGTTCCTTCTGGCAGGGCGAATGACCCAAGACAACTTGCCATTGTGGCCAACACCCCTATAGGCGCGCCCATATCCGCTTCGGGGGCGCAGCGAAAGTACCGTTTGATGGAACACCAACCGAACCAGGCTGTAAGCCACCTTCTGACGCTCGGCGGGGACGAGCGCATCGTTCCGGCGCATGCCGATGGTACCAACAAATACCACTCGTCGCCGTTTCCGCGCCAGACGGTCACCTTTGCGTCATCGACCGCAAACGATATCTCGGTGGCTGCATTTGATCACCTGACCAGCTTCGTCGCGCAGAACGCCATCAGCCCTGACATGGGCGGCGCCGATTATGCCCGGCATCTCGATGCGGTCCGCGAACGCTTGGGCAAGGCCTACAGCCTGCCTTCGGGCACCGACATCGCCTTTTCGGCATCGGGTACCGACCTGGAATACATCGCGCTGCAGGCCTTTTCCGGACGCGCGCCGGCTGGTATCCACAACGTGCTGCTGGGCGCGGACGAGGTCGGCAGCGGCTGCATCCTGAGCGCGCATGGCCAGTACTTTGCCGCGCAGACGGCGCTGGGCAAGCCGACGGTCAAAGGCACGCCGGTGCCGGGGCTCGCGCCGGTATCGCTGACCGAAATCTCGGTGCGCAACGGTTTTGGCGATGCGTTCGACAGCGGTGTGATCGTCGCCGGCATGCGCAGCGAAATCGAACGCGCGATTGCTGCGCAGCAATTTCCGTTGCTGCACGTCGTCCACGGATCGAAGACCGGGCTGATCCTGCCGCACCTCGACGATATCGATGCGCTGATCGCGCGCTATGGCGACGGCATCGGCTTTGTGGTCGATGCATGCCAGGCGCGGATCACCAGCGCGGCGATCGCAGCCTATCTCACGCGCGGGGCCGTGGTGCTGCTCACCGGTTCCAAGTTCATGGGCGGCGCGCCGTTCTCGGGTTTCGCGCTGGTGCCGCAGGCGATCGGTACGCGCATCGCGCCGCTGGGCGAGGGGATGGCGACGATCTTCCGCCGGGCCGAGCTGCCAGCGCGCTGGGCTGGGGCGGACAGTCTTCCCGCTGGCGGCAATGCCGGGTTGACGGTGCGGCTGGAGGCGGCCCTGTTCGAACTCGAGCGGTTCCAGGCGCTGGCTTTCAGCGATATCGCAAGGATTATCGAGCTTTTCCGCGCAGCGTCGCTGGAGCTGATCGAGCGGATCGGCGGGGCGCGGGTGCTGCCCTATCCGGTTGCGGATCGCGCGCAGGCGGGCAGCCATCCGATCGAAATGCGCACCCTGACCACGATCGATCTCAGCGGTGAGAGCGGGGCGATCGATTTCGATCGGGCGACCGCGATCCAGATGGCGATGATGCACGATTTGGTGCGGCTCGGCCAGCCGGTCAAATGCGCGCGCTTCCAGGGCCCGGACATGGCCGGCAAGGTTCGCGGCACGCTACGCGTCGGAATTTCTATGCCGCAGATCGTGACATTGGCAGGCCTGCCGGCAGATGATGCGGAACGTTCGCTGGCGCAGGATATGGACGCGATCGCTCGCAGCTTCGCCAGGGCACAAGCGGCGACGGCCTAGCTGCATTCGGTCCCGGATCGACCAGCAGCCGTTTCCGGCCAAAGGCCCGGAAAACGGCTGCTGCCATGTCGATCCAATTTCGGCTCAGTTGCCGAATGTCCGCTGCCACCATCCGCGGCGGGCTGGTCCGGTGCTGTCATCCGAAGCCTGGCCTGCTGCAGAGGCGGCATCGGCCGGTACCGCGTTGGAGCCTTGCGGGGCGTCGGTGACCTGAGCGGCAGGTGCCGTATCGGTCACCGCTTCAGAAGGCGCTTCGGCTTTGGGTGCGGCCTTTTTGCGGGGCGCGCGCTTTGGCTTGGGCTTGGCTTCGACCGCAGGCTCGGCATCGGGCGCTGCCGCGGTATCGGCTTCAGCTTCGGCTTCTGCCGCAGGTTCGGCTTCCACGACCGGCTTTTTGGCGCGTGACTTGCGCTTTGGCTTGGGCTTTTCCACCGCAGCTACGACTTCGGACGTCGCGACGTCCTCAACCTCGGGCGCGTTGTCTGCCACAGCGACGTCTGCGTTGGCAGGCGAGGCTTCCACTTCCACCGGAGCATCGGCTTCGGATCCGGCATCGCTGCCAGCTTCGCCTTCCCCACCCTTGCGGGCACGACCACCGCGCCGTCCGCGACGTGCACGACGGGGCTTGGATTCGCCGGTTTCGTCCTCGCTCGAACCTGTCTCGGCACCGCTGTCCGCGCGCTGTTCGCCGGTGTCATCCACCGCGTCGACGGTCGCATCCATGGCATCTGCGGCGCCATCCGTATCGTTGCCGGTGTCCTCGCCTGCCTCGTTCTGGATCGTCTGGCCGTTCTCGTCCTGGAAGCCTTCGCCGTCACGCTTGCCACGCTTGCCGCGACGGCGGCGGCGACGCTTGGAGCGGCCCCCTTCGCCATCCTCGGCGGTGCGGGGCGAGGGCGCGCGTTCTGTCTGCTCCTCGCCGTCTGCCCGTTCGGGGCGTTCTGCACGTTCGGGACGTTCTGCCCGGCCGCCACGCTCGGAGCGTTCGCCACGGTTGCCGCGATCACCCCGGCCGCGCCGGGGCGCCACCTCTTCCTCTTCCTCGATATCCTCGATGTCGTCTTCGATATCCTCGTCGTCATCGTCGTCGATGATCGGCTGGAAGGTCACCGTCTTTTCCGGACGCGGGCCGCTGGCGGTCACTTCCATCTTGGCGCCTTCATTCTCGCCATTGGGCAGAATTTCGACATGGACGCCGAAGCGTTCCTCGATTTCGGCGATGTCGCGGCGCTTGTTGTTGAGGACGTAGATCGACGCTTCCTGGCTGGTGCGCAGCGTGATCAGGCTGCCCTGGCCGCGTGCGGCCTCTTCTTCCAGCAGGCGCAGCGCGGACAGGCCGGCCGAAGAGGCGGTGCGGACAAGGCCGGTGCCGTCGCAATGCGGACAGGTGCGGGTCGATGCTTCCAGCACACCCGTGCGCAGGCGCTGGCGGCTCATCTCCATGAGGCCAAAGCCCGAAATACGGCCCACCTGGATGCGTGCGCGATCGCTCTTCAGCGCGTCGCGCATGGCCTTCTCGACCTTGCGGACGTTGTTGCCATATTCCATGTCGATGAAATCGATGACGACCAGGCCAGCCATGTCGCGCAGGCGCAACTGCCGGGCGATTTCACGCGCGGCCTCGAGGTTGGTGCTGAGCGCGGTCTGCTCGATGCCGTGTTCCTTGGTGGACCTCCCTGAGTTGATGTCGATCGAGACGAGCGCTTCGGTCGGGTTGATCACCAGATAGCCGCCAGACTTGAGTTGCACGACCGGTTCGTACATCGCAGACAGCTGGTCTTCGGCGCCGTAACGCTGGAACATCGGCACGGGGTCGGCGTAGCTCTTAACCCGGCGCGCGTGGCTGGGCATGAGTAGCTTCATGAAGTCCTTGGCAGCACGGTAGCCCGCTTCGCCCTCGACCAGCACTTCCTCGATATCGCGGTTGTAGATGTCGCGGATCGCGCGCTTGATCAGGTCGCTGTCCGAATGGATGATTTCGGGCGCGGACGCCTTGAGCGTCTTTTCGCGGATCTCGTCCCACAGCCGGGCGAGATAGTCGAAGTCGCGCTTGATCTCGGGCTTGGTGCGCGAAAGGCCAGCGGTACGCACGATGCAGCCCATCGTGGCGGGCAGCTTCATCTCGGCGATGATCGTCTTGAGACGCTTGCGGTCAGACGCGTTGGAGATCTTGCGGCTGATGCCGCCGCCGTGCGCGCTGTTGGGCATGAGCACGCAATAGCGGCCCGCGAGCGACAGATAGGTGGTGAGCGCGGCGCCCTTGTTGCCGCGTTCTTCCTTGACGACCTGCACCAGCATCACCTGCCGGCGCTGGATGACGTCCTGGATCTTGTAGCGGCGGCGCAGCGCCATGCGGTTGGTGCGCGCCTCGTCGCTGGCCTTGGCCTTGCCGCCACGACCGTCGCGGCGCTTGCGGCGACCCGAATTGCGGCCATTGCCGTTGCTTTCGCCATCCGTGTCGCGCGCCTCGTCGGCATTGTCATTCGCGATCTCGGCTTCGCTGTCGGAATCGGAGTCGCTTTCGGCGTCGCCATCGCCTTCGCCCGACAGCGTTTCAGCGACGATAGGCTCGTCGTCTGCCTCGATCAGTCCGTCGTCGGACAGACCGTCGTTATAGTCGGTATCGTCGCCATGGCCGGCGGCATCATCGGCCTCTTCCTCGGCAGCAAGCGCATCGGCCTCTTCCTTGGCATGACGGGCCTCTTCCGCGAGCAGGGCAATCTTGTCCTCGCGTGGAATCTGGTAGTAATCGGGATGTATTTCCGAAAAAGCGAGGAAGCCGTGACGGTTTCCGCCATAGTCGACAAACGCCGCCTGGAGCGAAGGTTCGACCCGAGTTACTTTGGCGAGGTAAATATTGCCCTTGATCTGCTTGTGTTCGGCAGATTCGAAATCGAACTCCTCAATCCGATTTCCCTTGAGCACCGCCACCCGAGTTTCCTCTTGGTGGCGCGCATCGATCAACATGCGCGTTGTCATTCAATAGTCTCCGTGCGCGCGCACCGGGCGGAACCGGCCGGGTCGCTGCGCTTCTGTGTGTTGTGGCGCTGCCGCTCCGAAAGGCCGGAGGGACGCGCAAACTGTGGTTTACGATAGGGATTGTGTCTGCTGCACAGGTTCGCAGGGCGTCAAGCGCACTGGCCGCATCGCTTTCCCGCAGCCAACCGCCCGAAAGCGGGGTCGCGGAAAAGGCGGTATTCGAACCCATAAAGCGTCAACCTGATGATACGGCACCGGGGGCGAAATGCGTCCGCAATGCTGTCATTGAATGCGAAGGATGGCGTGTTGAGCCAATGATCCGCGGAGCTTTGCTAGCATTGCTTTGGGAATACAGCAACAAAAAGCTATTCGGCGGATACCGACCGATAATATTGCAACGCATCCGGCGCCAGCGACGCGCGTACCGCCCGGCTGCGTCGGCCCTTATGCTGAAATTCCTGTTAACCAGATCGTTTCACATGGTTTTTCCCGCTTAACCCTAATCCTGCCTTCATCAAGGACACAGGCAGGATTCCGGGGAATATGAAATTGCACTGGACCGGACAAACGCGCCGGGGGCATAAGGGCTGCATGCTTTGGCTTACCTCCATCTGCGCGTCGATGGCATGTGCCTTGCCCGCGCAGGCGGGTGAGGTGTCCAATGTCGAGGTGCGCGCCAATCAGGTCGTGCTGCACTTCGACGATGTCATCGAAAGCGCCAGCAGCTTCGTGCTGAGCGGTCCCGACCGCATCGCCATTGATGTCAAAGGCGCAACCGCCGGATCTCGCGCGCTGAACCAGACCGGCCTGTTCCGTACCGTACGCATGGCGCAATATGACAGCGACACCGCGCGCATCGTGCTCGATCTCGATCGTCCGGCGATGATCAGCTCGGGCAGCTTTTCGGAAGATGGCCGCAGCCTGACGCTGTCGGTGGCGGAACTGGGATCATCTGATCTGCGCAGCGCGCTGTCGGCATCGCGCCAGTCGTTCGTTCCGCCCGCACAGTTCCGCGCCGAACCGCCACCGCGCCGCTACAGCGTGCGCATTCCGCTGCCCAAAGCCGCCAAGGCGCCGCCGCTGCCCAAGGTCGAGGGGCCCAACGACAAGTCCCGCCCGCTGGTGGTGATCGATGCCGGTCATGGCGGGCATGATCCCGGTGCGGTCAGTCCCCATGACGGCACGCACGAGAGCAAGGTGACGCTGCAGATCGCGCGCGCCATCCGCGACGAACTGCTCAAGACCGGGCGGGTGCGGGTGGCCCTGACCCGCGACAGCGACACGTTCCTGGTTCTGCAAGAGCGCTATGGAATCGCCCGCCGTCTGGGCGCGGATCTGTTCATCTCGGTCCATGCCGATGCGGCTGCGTCGCTGACCGCGCGCGGCGCCACCATCTACACGCTTTCCGAAGTCGCGTCCGACCGCGAGGCAGCAAGGCTCGCGGCGCGCGAGAACAAGGCGGACATCCTCAACGGGGTGAACCTTTCCGATGCGCCATCCGATGTCTCCTCGATCCTGATCGACCTGACCCAGCGCGAAACGATGAATCTCTCGGCGGACTTTGCCCGGCTGCTGCGGCGCGAGGGCGAGGACAAGATGAACTTCCGCACCGACTCCCACCGCTTTGCCTCGCTGATGGTGCTCAAGGCGCCAGATGTGCCATCGGTGCTGCTGGAAACCGGCTATGTCAGCAACGCCGACGATGTCGCCCTGCTCAATTCGTCCGCCTATCGCCGCCGGATTGCAGAATCGGTCAGCCAGGCGGTCACGGTATTCTTCGCCCGCAAGCTGGCATCGCGGTAAGGGTTAAATCCTCCCCAAGCTTGCTGGGGGAGGGGGACCGCCCGCGCAGCGGGGGGGAGGGGAAGCGGTGTTGCGCCTCCACCAGATTGAATCACAATTCCGCTGCACCTCCACCGCTTCGCGGTCTCCCTCCCCGTGCCGGGGAGGATTTGGAAAGTCCAATCCGCTCTGGCAATGTTCAGGATTGATGTGCTAACCGCGCTGCCATGACCGAGGGTGAGAACGGCGATATCGCCTATAGCGTGCGACGCGGTGGAGACGGGGCGATAGCCGCGCTGCGCGAGGCATGGAGCAACCGCTGGGTCCGGTGGGCCGCCTATCTGCTGGGATTGGCGCTGGTCGGGGTGCTGCTGATCTGGGTCATTTTCGCGCGCGACCTGCCGTCCGCTGACACCCTGATCGATTATGAGCCCGATCTGCCCACGATGGTGCGCGGTGTCGATGGCGAGATCATCAACAGCTATGCGCGCGAGCGCCGGGTGCAGTTGCAATACAAAGACTATCCGGTTCCGCTGATCCGCGCCTTCCTGTCGGCAGAGGACAAGAACTTCTTCTCGCACAACGGCCTGGATTATCCGGGGCTGGCGTCGGCGGTGTTCGATTACGTCACCAAGATCGGGTCGGGCCAGCGCGCGCGCGGCGGATCGACGATCACCCAGCAAGTGGCCAAGAACCTGCTGCTCGGCGACGAATATTCGATCACCCGCAAGATCAAGGAGGCGATTCTCGCCTATCGGATCGAGGATGTGCTGACCAAGCAGGAGATCCTCGAACTCTACCTCAACGAGATTTATCTCGGTCGCAACGCTTATGGCGTGCAGGCAGCGGCGCGCGCCTATTTCGGCAAGGATGTCGCAGAGCTTGATCTGCACGAGGCAGCCTATCTGGCCATCCTTCCCAAGGCGCCCTCTAACTATCGCCCCGAAGTGCACATGGAGCGCGCGCTCGAACGCCGCAACTGGGCGCTGGCGGCGATGCAGTCCAACGGTTGGATCACGCAAGCGGAGATGGCTGCAGCCCAGGCCGAGCCACTGGGCGCGATCCCCCGCACCGGCGATGGCTATGAAAAGATCGGCGGCTATTTCGTCGAGGAAGTGCGCCGTCAGCTGGTCGAGCGGTTCGGCGAAAAGGCCGAGGACGGCAAGAACAGCGTCTATGCCGGCGGCCTGTGGGTGCGCACCTCGCTTGATCCCGCCATGCAGAAGGCGACAACCGAGGCGCTGCGCGATGCGCTTTTGCGCTATGATCGCGGCAGCGGCTGGGCGGGGCCGATCAACACGATCGAGATCGACGACCAATGGGCCTCGCGGTTGGCCTCGACCTATATCGATATCGATTACGAGAACTGGCGGGTCGCGGTGGTCATCGACAAGGCGGGCAGCGCTGCCGAGATCGGCTTTGCCACTGGCAGCAAGGGCGTCTTGCCGCGCTCGACCGCGACGATGCCACGCAAGCGGATCGGCGGAACCGCGTTCGATTCGATGAAGCCGGGCGACATCATCGCGGTCGCACCGATGGCGGGCGACACCTATGCGCTGCGCAACGTTCCAGAAATATCGGGTGGCATGGTCGTGCAGAACCCCCGCTCGGGCCGGGTCTATGCGATGCAGGGCGGGTTCGATTCGCAGATCAGCCCGTTCAACCGCGCCACCCAGGCCGATCGCCAGCCGGGATCGACGATCAAGCCCTTCGTCTATGCGACCGCGCTCGACAATGGCATGACGCCCGCAACGCAGATCGTCGATGGTACCTTCTGCGTCTATCAGTCGGCAAGCCTGGGCAACAAATGCTTCCGCAACTTCGGCGGGTCGCGCGGCGCAGGTCCGCAGACGATGCGCTGGGGACTGGAGCAGTCTCGTAACCTGATGACGGTGCGCGCGGCCAATGATGCGGGCATGACCAATGTCGTAAAGACCATCAAGCAGGTCGGCATTGGCGACTACAAGCCGTATCTGTCGATCGCGCTTGGCGCCGGCGACACCACGGTGATGAAGATCACCAACGCCTATTCGATGCTGGTCAATCATGGCCGCGAACTCAAGCCCACCGTGATCGATTATGTTCAGGACCGGCGCGGCAAGGTGATCTTCCGCTCCGACCCGCGCACCTGCGAAGGCTGCAACATGGCGAAATGGGACGGCAAGCCGATGCCGCGCTTCACCCCGCGCGGTCGCCAGATCATCGATCCGATCACATCGTATCAGGTCGTGCACATGCTTGAAGGCGTGATCACCCGCGGCACCGCCACCAACCTTGCCGATCTCGATCGCCCGATGTTCGGCAAGACCGGGACATCGAGCGGCCCGACCAACGTATGGTTCGTCGGCGGCACGCCGGACATGGTTGCGGGTATCTATCTCGGTTTCGACCAGCCGCGCAGCATGGGCGGCTATGCCCAGGGCGGCAGGCTGGCCGCGCCGGTGTTCAAGCAGTTTGCCAAGCAGATACTGCCCTCGATGCCCGTCACCGAATTCCGCGCTCCTGCCGGGACGCGGATGGTCCGGATCGATCGCCGCTCTGGCCGACGCGTTTATGGTGCTTGGCCGGGCGACGAGGCCAAGGCCGCGATCATCTGGGAAGCCTTCAAGCCCGAAACCGAGCCGCGTCGCTCGATTAGGGAGGAAGAAATGGCGGCGGCCAAGGCGGTGCAGAAGCGCACCGGTCCCGCGGCCCGCCCCCGCAGCGACAGCGAGTTCCTGCAGCAACAGGGCGGAATTTACTGACAAGCCAGGGCTTTGTCGCAGATGATGCGGTCCGGCGAGGGAAATCCTTTGTGCCATTTCGCGTTGCGGATGGGTCTGGACGGCAAGTGATTGGGACAACACTCTACCAAAAGCATTGAAAAAGCCGAGAGCGCCGCCTACGAAAAGGGCGCCATGCTCAGCCAGAAAGTCCGATACACCATCCGTGCCCTGCAGCACCTTGCCGATCATTACGGAGAGGGGTTGGTGCATCTGGAGGATATCGCGCAGGCGCAGAATATCCCTCCCAAATTCCTCACCGTGATCCTGTCGGAAATGGCCCGTGCAGGATTGGTGCACTCGCAGCGCGGCAAGGATGGCGGTTATACGCTGGGCCTCGCGCCGGTCGATATCCGCTATGGTGACATCGTGCGCATCACCAGCGGCTCGCTGGCTCTGGTGCCGTGCGCCAGCCGTTACGCTTATGAAAAGTGCAAGAACTGCCTCGCCGAGGAGGAATGTCGCCTCCGCGCGCTGATGTTGAAGGTGCGCGACGAAACCGCGGTGATTCTCGACCAGATCACCCTGGCCGATCCGATTCCGCCTGTGGCTGTACTGGATCCTGCGCTCGGCGCCTGATCCTCAGGCGGCGAATTCCACCCGCCACGCCGCTCCGGTCCCCGCACCGGGCAGGGCCTTGATCTCCCCGCCGAGCTGAGTTGCAAGCGACTGGACGATGCGGGTGCCGAGCCCCTTGCTGGTCGCCAGCGATTCTTCCTCTGGCAGGCCGCGGCCGTTGTCGCTGACCGTCAGCGCCACATGGCCCGGGTCGAGCCGCTCGAGCTTTAACGTTATGGTGCCGCCTGCGTCGGCAAATGCGTGCTTGAGGCTGTTGGTGACCAGTTCGGTGACCAGCAGCGAAAGGGTCGTCAGCCGGGCGATATCGAGGCGGATCGCGGGCATATCGACCATGCAGACGATGTTACTCGCCCCGGTCGCCTGCAACAGGTCGGAGCAGATTTCCTGGAAATACTGCGCGACGGGCAGGTCGACAGACGCCGGATCGTACAGCCGCCGGTGAATGCGCGACATCGTCTCGATGCGGCTTTGCGCTTCGTCCAGCGCGCTGCCGGCGGTGGCCGGATCGGCCGCAACCTTCTTCTTTTGCAGGTGAAGCAATGCCGATACGAAGGCCATGTTGTTGGCGACGCGGTGCTGAAGCTCCTGGAACATCGTGCGCTGCTGTTCATACAGCGCCTCGGTCAACTTCTTTTCACCGCGCAACTCGTTGACGGCGCGATGCATCAATTGGATGAGCGTGATGTCGACCGTCACGATGAAGATGTAGAAGCACAAAGCCAGGGCGCTCGCGCCGTCGAGGCCGAAGCTGCCCTGTGGCGGAATGAAAAGATACCACGATGCCAGGCCCGACAATACGGCGCAGACCAGGCCTGGCCTCAGACCGGCGAGAAAGGCGGTGACGATAACCGCGGGAAAAAAGGTAAGAAACGGGAAGCCCGGCGGCAGAGTATTGCGCAAATAAAACCGCAACAGCACGGCCGCAGCGAAGCTGACGACGGCCAGCCCGTAACCCAGAAGGGGGTTGCGCCTGAAAACGGCGCCCGCGCGGACAAATCTGTTCATGCTTGTATCGATCCGCAGGCACCGGGGTAGGCATTTCGCCGGCGTGATTCACCAGCGTTCTAGGGGGTGTTGGCAGCGTCGGCAAGTGCCGTGTTGCTCCTCGCCTGTTGCGATGCGTGGATATCGGCAACTCCTTACGCGCCAGCAAGACAAGGAGCTTTTCATCAACATTAACCCGGATTTTACCTTGGTCCACCAATGTCGGCAGGCTCAAGATATCGCGGCATCCAAGGGAGCGGAACATCGTTGATCGACTGACAATGCTTATCCGCTCCTTCGGGCGGCGGGCAAAGGTTGCCACCTGTCTTGGCGGCCTTGAGCCGCATATTCGCGATGAGCTTGCTCACCTCCAGTATCAACGGATCGGCTCGATCGTTCCCATCCTGTATTTTTCGATCGCGTTCGTCGCTGTCATTGCCGGGGCTGCGTCGAACGGCGGGTTCGACGTCATGTATCAGCTTGTCCTGCCGGGCGGCTTCATTGTCCTGGGCTCCTACCGCTGCTTTGTGTGGTACCGCCGCCGGGGCGCAACGGTTTCGATCGCCAAGGTTCGCCGGTATCTGCGATCGACCAGCGTGATCGCGCTGGGCATGGGGTTGGTCGGCGGACTGTGGACGGTCGATGCGTATTTCGAGACGGTCGAAACACGCCGGGTGCTGGCTCCGGTGTTCATCTTCATGATCACCTTTGCCGGGGCGGTCTGCTTGACCAGCATGCCGCGGGTCGCGGCAGGTGTCATGTTCGTGACATTGGGACCGATGCTGACAATTATGTTCCAGTCGTCCGATCTCGGCATTCGGGCGATGGGGGTGTGCTTCATCATCGTGTCGCTGCTCACCTTGTTGCTGATCGTCAACAGCTTCAACGAGATCGTTGCCGGTCTGGTGCTGCGGCACGAACTGAGAGCATTGTCCGAAACCGACCCGCTGACCGGGCTGGCCAACCGCCGCGCGTTCACGACCCGGTTTTCTGCGGCCCCTGACACGGACGACGGTCTTCGGACGGTGACATTGGTGATGATCGATCTGGACGGCTTCAAGCAAGCCAACGACCATCATGGCCACGCCGCCGGTGACGCGATTTTGATCCAGGCCGGCGAACGGCTGAAGTCGCTGTGCCCGGACGCAGGTTGCGTGGCCAGGCTGGGAGGCGACGAATTCGCGGTGTTGCTCGAGGCCGGTGGAGACAGCGACGCGCTGGAGCGTGCGGTCAAAGCCGTACTCTCGCTGCCTTATCATTATCGCGACCAGCAGATTTCGATCTCCGCCAGCGTGGGAACCGCGCACGGCCCGCAGGGGGGCGTCACGCTCGAGAACCTGATGCGCGAGGCCGACAGCGAACTGTACCGCGCCAAGCAATGGGCATCGGTCCGGCGGGCACCGGCTGTCCGGTCGCCTGCCCTAAGGGCATGATCGCCGTCACGCGCGTCAGTCGTCCAGAGCCGTCGGCTCCGATAGCGCCAGCAGGCCTGGGGCATGGCGCGCTGCGGTCTGCTCAAGCGCCTTTTCCAGGGTACGATAGGCGTTGAGAACCTCATGGCCGCGCTCGGTAAGACGCGATCCGCCGCCGGTCTTGCCGCCCTTCTCCGTGATCACGACGGCTTGTCCCCAGCACTGGTTGAGCGTGTCGATCATGTCGCGGGTGCGACGATAACTGATGCCAAGGATGCGTCCGGCCGCAGCGATGGAACCCTCGCGCTCCACCGCAGCGAGCAGATCCGCCTTGCCCGGACCGATCGCGATGCGGCCATCTAGACAGACCTGGGCCTTGATCTTGAGCCTGGGCGGAAGCGCGTGGGTCATCGACCGGACCATTAGCATTGCGCGGTCGATAATTCCAACTGCGTCGTGCCGATCCGCCCTTGTCACCCGGCGATGTATACCGCAAAGCATATCGCATCGAGCGAGGTGTGACGGTGCCAGCAATTGTCTTTCGAATCGGCTTGCTCATACTGGCCAGTCTGGCGTTGTGGGCATGCGACAAGCCCGCCACTTCGCCTCGCATTGCCGCCGCCGCCGATCTGCGGCTGGCGCTCACCGATGTGGCAGCCGCGTTCCGGCGCGACACCGGGCAGGACGTCGAGCTTGTCTTCGGCTCATCCGGCAACTTTCATCAGCAGCTCAGGCACGGGGCTCCGTTCGAATTGTTCCTTTCGGCCGATGAGGCCTACGCCCTCGATCTCGCCAAGGCGGGCATGACGGTGGATACCGGGCGGCTCTACGGCGTCGGCCGGCTCGCGCTGGTCGCCCCCACAGGGTCATCGCTGAAGGTCGAAAAGGGGTTCGACGGACTGCGCCAGGCGCTGGCCAGTGGCCAGATCAGGCGCTTTGCCATCGCCAATCCGGATCACGCGCCTTATGGGCAGCGCGCGCGCGAGGCGCTCGAACAGGCCGGGCTCTGGCAACCGCTGCAGGACCGGCTGATCATGGGCGAGAATGTCGCTCAGGCGCTGCAGTTCGCGATCGAAGGCGGAGCCGAGGGCGGGGTGGTGGCGTGGTCGCTGATGCTCGACCCGGTGCTCGAAGGCCGGGCCGATTATGCCCTGATTCCGGCCGAGGCGCACCAGCCGCTGCGCCAGCGGATGGTGCTGATGCGCACTGCGGGGGACACCGCGCGCGCCTTCTACGATTACCTTGCGCAACCGCCGGCCCGGGCAATTCTGCAGCGCTATGGTTTTGCGCTGCCGCAGGCCCAGCATTGAACGGCATGGACTGGCAGGCGCTCAACCTCTCGCTGGCACTGGGCGGCCTGACCGTGGCCATCCTGTTGCCGATTGCCCTGGTGATGGGCCGCTGGCTGGCGTTCGCGCGGTTCCGCGGCCGACCCGTGATAGAGGCGCTGGTCACCCTGCCGCTCATCCTCCCGCCGACCGTGATCGGCTTTTATCTGCTGTCGGGCATGGGGCCGAATTCGATCGTCGGCAAGGCTTGGACGGCGGTGTTCGGTGACGGTCTGGTGTTCACCTTCGAGGCGATCGTGATCGCGTCCGTTTTCGTCAACCTGCCCTTTGCGGTCCAGCCTGCGCAGCGGGCGTTCGAAGCGATAGGCCAGGATTTGCGCGATGCAGCGGCCACCTGCGGCCATTCGCGCTGGCAGAGTCTGTGGCGGGTGGAGATGGCGCTGGCCTGGCCCGGGCTGGTGACCGGAGCGGTGCTGACCTTCGCCCACACTCTGGGCGAGTTCGGCGTGGTGCTGATGGTGGGTGGCTCCATCCCCGGCGAAACCCGCACCCTTTCGCTCTCGATTTATGACCGGGTGCAGGGTTTCGACATGCAGGGGGCCAACACCATGGCGCTGGTGCTGATGGCGATATCGCTGGCGACGGTGACGCTGACCTTCATGCTGTCGCGGCGGATGCGCGCGCATGGGTGAGGGGCTGGATATCCGCCTGTGTCAGGATGCGCCCGTCCCGCTCGACTTCGCGCTCACCGTCCGCCGCGGCGAGACGCTCGCGCTGGTCGGTCCGTCGGGTGCGGGCAAGACGACGGTGCTGCGCTGCATTGCGGGGCTGCACCGTGCCGCCGACGCCACCATTGTGTGCAACGGGCGGATATGGGCCGACAGCGCCAGCGGCATCGAGCTTCCCGCGCGTGCGCGCCGGGTCGGCTTCGTCTTCCAGTCCTATGCCCTGTTCCCGCATTTGTCCGCCCGCGCCAACGTGATCGAGGCGATGCTCGACAGGCCGCGCGCCGAGCAGGCGCGCGAGGCGGACCGGATGCTGGCACAGATGCAGCTTCAAGGGATGGAAGACAGGCGACCCGCGCAGCTTTCGGGCGGACAGCAGCAGCGGGTGGCACTGGCCCGCGCGCTGGCGCGAAATCCGCAAGTGCTGTTGCTCGACGAGCCATTTTCGGCGGTGGACCATCCCACGCGGCGACAACTCCATCGCTCGCTCGAGGCTGTGCGGGCGGCGTCCGACATCCCGATCGTGCTGGTGACGCATGACATCGAGGATGCCGCGCGTATTGCCGACCGGCTGTGCCTCGTCATCGCCGGGCGCCATGTCGAAACCATCGGTGCTGCCGAACTGTCCTCCCGACCGGATTCGCAGCTGGCCCGGTGGATGGCGCAATAGCGCGGCGGCACAGGGTCAGGTGGTCAGCGCACGAGCAGCACCGGTACGTGGACAGTGCGGATCATGCTGGTCGTGGTGCTGCCGACGATCAGCGTGCGGATCGGCGAATGGCCATAGGCGCCCATCACCAGCATGGCGCCCGGGGTCTGCTCCACGACCTTCGCAATCACCGCTTCGGGCTTGCCGCGTTCAAGCGTGGTGGTGACCTGGCGCCCGTCACCGAGCCGTGATGCGGCGTCGTCCAGCGCACGGCGGTGCGCCTCGCTGTCGGTATCGGCCATGACGATGGCGACCGGCATGCCGGCAAACAGCGGCGATTCGACCAGCCGGCCCAGCGCACGTTCCGCCGCCGGGCTGGCATCATAAGCGAAGACGATGCTGCGCGGTTCGGCATAGTCGCGCGAGGCGACCAGTACCGGCTTGGTGCTCGCACGCACCACACGCTCCAATTTCGACCCGATATGACCGCTGGCAAACTCATGCGATGCGCCTCGCTTGCCGATGACAACCACCCGCGCGTCCTCTTCGCGCTCGAGGATGGTCTCGACGATCCCGCCGTGGCGGTGGAGCGTGCGGACGTCGAAAGCGCCGGCATCGCGCAGGCGCTTTTCGGCTGCGGCGAGCAGCAACCGTCCGCGCTCCACTTTCAGCCTGGCATCGGCGGCTTCCAGGTTGACCAGCTCTTCCATCAGGCTGGACTTGACCCCCAGACCGATCGCGCCGGAAAGGTCGCCGCGATGCGCGGCCGCATCGCTGCGTTGCACGACGTGCAGAAGTTCGACCGGCATGACGAGCCGTTTGGAGGCCCAGGCGGCCAGGTCGCAGACGCTGTCGGCATAGCTCGACGCGTCGATACAGGCGAGGACGTGTTCCATGGTTTGTGCTCCTCTCAATGCGCGCCGAGTTGCGTATCCGCACCCGGCTTGTCGTGGATGGCATAGCGGTCGACCATCGAGGCGCTGGCCGCGTTAAGCCCCACCACTTCGACCTCGGTGCCTTCGCGGCGGAACTTCAGGATCGCCTTGTCGAGCGTTCCGACCGCCGAAATATCCCAGAAATGCGCTTGGGACACGTCGATCACCACGCGGTCCAGCACCTCCTTGAAATCAAAGGCTTCAACGAAGCTCTCCGATGAAGCGAAGAACACCTGGCCGGACACGCTGTAGCGGCGGGTGAGGCCATCGGCGGCCAGCTCCGACTGGACGGTGAAGATGCGCTTGACCTTGCTGGCGAAGAACAATCCCGAAAGGATCACGCCCGCGAGCACGCCCTGCGCCAGATCGTGCGTCCACACCACGATCACCACGGTGACCAGCATCACCACCGAAGACTGCCAGGGGTGATGGCGTATGTCGCGGATCGAGGCCCAGGAGAAGGTACCGATCGAGACCATGATCATCACCGCGACCAATGCCGCCATCGGGATGATCGCCACCAGCGAGCCGAGCACGAGGATCAGAAACAGCAGGAACGTGCCTGCGACGAAGGTGGACAGCCGCGTCAGGCCGCCCGACTTCACGTTGATCACCGACTGGCCGATCATCGCGCAGCCCCCCATGCCGCCCAGGAACCCGGTAAAGAAGTTGGCGATGCCCTGGCCCTTCATCTCGCGCTGCTTGTCAGACGGGGTGTCGGTGAGATCATCGACGATCTGCGCGGTCATCATCGATTCGAGCAGCCCGACAGCGGCCATGGTCAGCGAAAACGGCAGGATGATCTGCAGCGTTTCCAGCGTGAACGGCACATTGGGGATCAGCCAGGCGGGCAACGACGAAGGCAGTTCGCCCATGTCGCCAACCGTGCGGACATCGAAGCCTGTGTAGAACACCAGGGCCGTGATCACGGCGATCGCGATCAGCGGCGAGGGCACCGCTCTTGTGAGGTAGGGGAACAGATAGATGATCGCCAGACCGCCTGCGACCAGCGCGTAGGTCAGCACTGGCACGCCGATGAGCTCGGGCAACTGCGCCATGAAGATCAGGATGGCCAGCGCGTTGACGAAGCCGGTGATCACCGAACGCGAGACATATTGCATCAACAGATTGAGCCGCAGGAAGCCTGCGACCATCTGGACGACACCCATCAGGACGGTTGCGGCAAATAGATAATCGACGCCATAATCGCGCACCAGCGGCAGCACCAGCACCGCGATCGCCGCGGTTGCAGCGGAAATCATTCCCGGACGCCCGCCGACCAGCGAGATGATCACCGCGATGGAGAACGATGCGTAAAGACCGACGCGTGGATCGACGCCGGCGATGATCGAAAAGCCGATGGCTTCAGGGATAAGCGCGAGGGCAACGACGATCCCTGCCAGGATGTCGCCGCGCGGGTTGGACAACCACTCGCGCCTCAAGGTTTCGAAATTGAACATGGTTGACCTTGTACTGTACCGACGCGTCGCATCCGCCGTGACGTCGGGCCAAACAGGCTCGCGCAGGGGGATCAGGGTCGGAAGGGAGAAAAAGGTTATCCCGGGGATAGGCGCCGGGCCGAGCCACCCGGCAAAGCCGGGTCCGGCGGATATGCGCCGCCAACTAGATCAAAATCGCCGTCGCTGCAAGTGCGCAGAGGCGAGGGCCGGGTATCGGGTCGCTGCTATGGGGCCATAGGCTAAGAAGCTTGCAGGTTGTGGCCAGTTTTCCTTGTCTGCAGGAACTCCCTGCGGCAAGGACAGTTCAACAGTGATGGTGCCAGCCTGGTTGGCAATATCCCCCCTAAGGAGCATTTCGGCCAAGCAATGGCAGTCCCATTGACGCTATATACTCTGGTAATTCTTCCGTTCCTCGCCGCGCTGCTGATCGCTTTCGGCAGAGGTCGCGGACGTGCGCTGCATAGTGGTCTGGCCGCTGCCGGCAGTGCGCTGGGGCTGGCCATCGTGCTCGCAGTCGCCGGGCGCGTGATCGGCGGGGAGGTGCTCGCGGTATCGGCGCCCTGGGTGCCTGCGATCGGGCTCGATTTTTCGCTGATGGTCGATCCGCTCGGGCTGATGTTCGCCGGGCTGATCCTGGGCATCGGCCTGCTGGTGGTGATCTTCGGCCACTTCTATCTTGCCAGCGGCGAGGCGACGGGGCGTTTCTTTGCCAGCCTGATGCTGTTTCAGGGGGCGATGCTGGGCATCGTGCTCTCGGGCAATGTCCTGCTGCTGCTGGTGTTCTGGGAACTGACCAGCCTGTCGTCGTTCCTGCTGATCGGTTTCTGGCGCGACAAGGCCGAGGCGCGGCAGGGCGCGCGCATGGCGCTGGCAGTGACCGGCGGCGGCGGTCTGGTGCTGATCGCGGGCATGGTCCTGCTGGGCACCATCGCAGGTTCGTTCGACCTGATGACGATCCTGCAGCGCGGCGACATCGTCCGGGCCTCGCCGCTTTATCCGGTGATGCTCATCCTGATCCTGATCGGCTGCTTCACCAAGTCGGCGCAGTTCCCGTTCCACTTCTGGCTGCCGCACGCGATGGCGGCGCCCACCCCGGTCAGCGCCTACCTCCATTCGGCAACGATGGTGAAGGCCGGCGTCTTCCTGCTCGCGCGGCTGTGGCCCGTGCTCGCGGGCACCGATCTGTACACGGTCATCGTCACCAGCGTCGGGCTGATCACGATGCTTCTGGGCGCCTGGGTTGCGCTGTTCAAGCATGATCTCAAGGGCATCCTGGCCTATTCGACGATCAGCCAGCTTGGCCTCTTGGTGATGCTGCTGGGCTTCTCGCTCGAAATGGCCGCGGTCGCCGCCGTGCTTCACATTCTCAATCACGCAGCGTTCAAGGCGGCGCTGTTCATGTCGGCAGGGATCGTCGATCATGAGACGGGCACGCGCGATATCCGTCGGCTGGGTGGCCTCGCCAAGGTCATGCCGATCACTGCGGTGGTGGCGACCATCGCCGCTGCGGCGATGGCCGGGCTGCCGCCGCTGGGCGGGTTCATCTCCAAGGAGATGATGCTCGACGAGACGCTGCACGCCGGCCTTTTCGGCCTGCCATGGCTGGTGCCGGTGGCCGCAACGGTCGCAGCGACGCTGTCGGTCGCCTATTCGCTTCGGCTCGCGGTGCATCTGTTCTTCGGCAAGGCGCGCGACCCGGTGCCTCATGCCAAGGCGCATGATCCGGGCATCGGCATGTGGGCATCGCCCGCATTCCTCGTGGTTCTGGCCGTGCTGCTAGGGCTGATACCGATGATGCTGGCAGGGCCACTGGTATCCTCTGTGGCAGGCGCGGTCATCGGCGATTCCGCTCCGCCGCTGGGGCTCTCGCTGTGGCACGGGGTCAATTTGGCGCTGGGCATGAGCATGGCCGCGGTTGCCGTCGGCGCGCTGCTGTTGTGGCGGCATGCCGGGATATTGCGCCGTTATGAGGCCATGCGGCACCTCGACGCCAAGGCAATGTTCGATCGGGGGATGGCATTTTCCGACCGGCAGGTGCGCAGGCTGATCGTCGCCACGCATACGCCGTCCCTGCAGATGATGCTGTTTGCGACCTTTGCTGTGCTCGTGGCGCTCATTGCCGAGGGCGCGACGATCGGCGGGGGCAGCTTCACCGGCGCGCGCGCCGGTCAGCCCGCATCGGCCATCGCGGTGATTGCCTGGGCGTTGCTGATCGCCGCAACGGCGGCTGTCCTCATGGCGCAGCGCCAACGCTTCATGGTCCTGATCTACATCAGCGTCATCGGCCTCATCATCACGCTCGCCTTCGTGCATTTCTCCGCGCCCGATCTCGCCCTCACCCAGATATCGGTCGAGGTCGTCACCATCCTGCTGCTGCTGCTGGCGCTCAACCTGCTGCCGAAGATGCCGCCGCTGCTTTCGAGCAACCCTCAGCGCATCCGCGATGGCTTGCTGGCCGTCGGCGGCGGGCTGGGCGTGGGCGGCGCGGCCTGGGCGATGCTGACCCGCAATCCCAATGACCCGATTTCAAGCTTCCATCTGGCCAACAGCTATTCGGGCGGTGGCGGCACCAATGTCGTCAATGTCACTTTGGTCGATTTCCGAGCATTCGATACGCTGGGCGAGATCATCGTGCTGGGGATTGCGGGCCTGGCGATCTATGCGCTGCTCGATACCACGTCGCGCGGCGCTGCCGGGGCACGGTTGCGGTCGTGGCAGGAAGACATGCCGCATTCGCCCGAACGCCATCCGGTGATGTTCGTGATGGCCACGCGCATCCTGCTGCCTCTGGTTCTGGCAGCGGGCATCTACATCTTCCTGCGCGGTCATAATCAGCCGGGCGGCGGGTTCGTTGCCGCCTTGGTGGTCGCGATCGCCTTCCTGCTGCAATATCTGGCCTCGGGTTTCGACTGGACCGACGCGCGGCGGCGGGTGGGCGAGCATATGCTGATTGCCTTCGGGGTGTTGATTGCGATGGCGACGGGGCTCGGTTCGCTGGTTTTCGGGGCGAATTTCCTGACCAGCGCGTTCGACTATTTCCATATTCCGCTGGTCGGCGAGGTTGAGCTGGCCACCGCGATGCTGTTCGACATCGGTGTTTTCGCGGTTGTGTTCGGCGCGGTGATGCAGGCGCTCGCGCAGCTCAGCCAGATTTCGCAGCGCGCGGCGCGGGCACACGCATCCCAGGTCGAGGCCGGCCAGCAGGAGGATCAGCCATGACGCTCGAGTTCCTCGTGGCAAGCGCCATTGGCGTGCTGGTGGCGGGTGGCATCTATCTGGCGCTGCGCGGCCGGACATTTCAGGTCGTGCTCGGCCTCACGCTGTTTTCCTATGCCGTAAACCTGTTCCTGTTCGCGTCGGGCAGGCTGACGCTGAATGCCCCGCCGATCTGGTCTAAGACGGTGTCCGAATACACCGATCCCTTGCCCCAGGCGCTGGTGCTGACCGCCATCGTGATCACCTTCGGCATGACCGCCTTTGCAGTGGTGCTGGCGCTGCGCAGTTTTCTCGAAACCGGGAGCGATCAGGTCGACGGCGACGATGCGCCATGCGACTCCGGCGACATGCGGGCTCCGACCGCCGGGCGGGAGCCGCACGCATGAGCCTGACCGCACATCTTGCGATAGCACCCATTGTGATCCCCGCACTGGCAGCGCCTTTTGCGCTGCTGGTGATGCGGCGCACGCGGCATCTGGGGGTAACGATCTCGTTCGCGTCGTGCGCGGCGATGTTGCTTGCGGCTCTGCTGCTGCTGAATGCATCGGCGGACGGCGCGATCCGCACCTATGCTCTGGGCCAGTGGCCAGCGCCGTTCGGCATCGTGCTGGTGATCGACCGGTTGTCATCGATCATGCTGACGCTCGCTGCGGCCGTGTCGATGATCGCGTTGATCCATGCGGTCGTGACCCGCTCCGACCGCAAGGGCTGGCATTTTCACCCGCTTTTCCAGTTCCAGATGCTGGGGCTGAACGGTGCATTCCTGACCGGCGACCTGTTCAACCTGTTCGTGTTCTTCGAGGTGCTGCTGATCGCGTCCTATGGCCTGATGCTGCACGGACAGGGGCCCGCCCGGCTGAAGGCTGGGGTTCAGTATGTGATCGTCAATATCGTCGGTTCGTCGCTGTTTCTCATCGCGCTGGGGCTGCTCTATGCGCTGACCGGCACGCTCAACATGGCGGACATGGGCCTGCGGGTCGCGGCGCTCGGTCCCGATGATCAGGGGCTGCTGCGCGTGGCAGCATTGCTGCTGGTCAGCGTGTTCGCGCTCAAGGCGGCGCTTGTTCCGCTGCATCTGTGGTTGCCGCGAACCTATGCGGTCACCACCCCTGCCATCGCCTCGCTGTTTGCCATCATGACCAAGGTTGGCGTGTATTCTATCATCCGCGTCGTGCCGCAGATCTTCGGCGACGATGCAGGCGCTGCGGCCTGGGCGCCAGCGCCGTATCTGCTGCCCGCAGCCGCGCTGACCGCGATCGTCGGCTTTGCCGGTGTGTTCGTCGCGCGCACGCTGTCCGAACAGGCCGCCTATGCTGTTATCGGTTCTACCGGAACGCTGCTGATCGCGGTGGCCGGTTGGCAGCCCGATACTCTGGCGGCGGCGATCTATTATCTGGTCCATTCGACGCTGGCAGGCGCGGCCCTGTTTCTCGTCGCCGATGTCGTCGCCCGTCGCCGGGCCAGCTTTGGCGATACCGCAACTGCGGGGCCGGCGTTCAGCCAGCGTCAATTGGTCGGCCTGTTGTTCATGGCGGCTGCCATCGCCGCCACCGGATTGCCGCCTCTGTCCGGGTTTATCGGCAAGCTGCTGATCCTTGAGTCCGTGGTCGATACGCCGGGATGGGGCTGGGCCTGGGGCGTGATCCTGGCGACCACGCTGATCGGGGTGATCGGCTTTGCCCGCGCCGGCAGCGCAATCTTCTGGAAGGAAACCGCTCCGACCGATGGCGCCGAACCCGTGGCCATGGCCAAGGCCGATATGGCGGCCCCGGTGCTGGCCATCGCGCTGCTGGTGGCATGGTCGGTTGGCGCAGGCCCGGCGACGGCTTATGGTGCAGCCGCAGCGGACCAGATTCTGGACCCTGCCGCCACCGCTCGCGCCGTTTTGGGAGAGCCATGATATGCGCCGCATGATCCCGCACCCCGGCCTGTCGGTCCTGCTGGTCATCATCTGGCTGCTGATGGCCAACGAGCCTACCCTGGGCGGATTGTTGGTCGGCATCGTCATCGGCATTTTGCTGCCGATCTTCACCGCGCCGTTCTGGCCTGGACGCCCTGATGTCAATTACCGCGCGGGCGTGGCGTATCTGCTGCTGGTGCTGTGGGACATTGTCGTCGCCAATTTCGAGATCGCCTGGATCATCCTGTTCCGCCGCAACCGCGATCTGCGTCCTGCCTGGCTGTCGATCCCGATGGAACTCGATACGCCCGAGGCGATTACCGTGCTCGCCGGCACGATCAGCCTCACCCCGGGAACGGTGTCCTCGGACGTGTCGGCCTGCGGCAACTATCTGCTGGTGCATGCGCTGGACGCGGCGAATCCCGAGGCTGAAATCGCCAGGATCAAGGCGCGTTACGAGGCGCGCCTGAAAAGGGTTTTCAAATGATCGCCTACGCCGTCATCTTTGCGTTCGTCTGCCTGGCGCTGGCGCTGGCGCTCAATCTGTGGCGGCTGTTGAAGGGCCCCACAGAGGGTGACCGCATCGTTGCGCTGGATACCATGGTGATCAATTCGATCGCCGTCATCATCCTGATCGGCATCGCGACCGTGAACGATACCTATTACGAGGCAGCTTTGCTGCTCGCGATGGTGGGCTTCATCAGCACGGTGGCGTATTGCAAGTTCCTCCTGCGCGGAGACATCGTCGAATGAGCGGGCTGGGCTTTCTTGTCGATATCGTGATCAGCGTGTTGATCGTGATCGGCGCAAGCTTTGCGCTGATCGGCAGCTGGGGCATGGTCAGACTGCCCACATTGATGGAAAGATTGCATGGCCCCACCAAGGCGACGACATTGGGGCTTGGCGGCATGCTGGTGGGCTCAATGCTGTTCTTCATGCTCAATCAGGGAACATGGGCGCTGCATGAGTTGCTGATCTCACTGTTCCTGTTCATCACCGCGCCGATTTCCGCCAACATGATCGCCAAGGTCCACCTGCACGAACTGCGCACCAAGGGCCGTGACGCGGTCGCGGGTCCGGCAGGCCGCCCACCGGTACCCTCCGACAAGGCCAACTGGGCGACCTATGAGGCGCCGCATGCCGATTCTGTCGCAGCGACTTCGGAAAACTGACCCGCGCGAGCGCAGACTTTGGGATCGCGCAGCTTCGAAACCCGGCCAAGGTCGAATTCGCAAATCTTGAAGTTTGAGCACCGTCTTGGCGATGATCGCGCGCTCGACCTCGTGGCTGCCGCCAAAGATCGTCCAGGCCCGCGCGTTGAGATCATCGGCGCTGGCGATCTGTGCTGTTTTGCTGCCGATGGGGCAGGCGCATCTGCGCCATGGAGCGATCATTGTGCCGGGCCATCCAGACGATGGCGGTATAAGAAGATCCCTGCCGTCAGGCCGACAAGCGGCGTCCCGTTGTCAGATCGCGCCAAGGCAGAGCCTGCCACCTTTCGACAGAAAACGGAATCCTGTTGCAAAGGGTCCGGGCGGATCAATTGCCGCCCGGACCCATTTGCTGCGCTCGCCGGGCGCCGAAAAGGTTACTCGGCAGCACTGTCGGCTTGCGGTGCGTCCTTGGCTGCGGCTTTCAGTTCGCCAGCGCTCATGGCTGTCACCAGCCCTTCGCCGCTGGCGCTGAACTGTCCGGCGGGAACGGGAACGACACGGTTGCCAACCTCGACCATTACCGTTTCCGCAGCGCCACTGGATGCGGTCCGTACGCTCTGGACATAGCCCAGGGTGCGGCCCTTTGCGTCGGTGACAGGCATGCCGGCAATTGCCGAGAGTCCGGATCCGCCCGAACCGGTGAGCATGCCGCTCGCGCTGCCGTTTCCGCCGCCTGCTGTGGAACCGGCTGCGTTGCCCGCCGTGCCGCCCGCGCTTCCTGCGACCGATCCGCCGGCACTGCCTGCGAGGTTGGCGGCAGATCCGATCTGGCTGGTGGCACCACCTGCGACACCCTTCGCCCGGCCGATCTGCTGCCCAGCGGTCTGGCGCGCTGTGCCGACCGTCTCGCGCGCCGTGCCGATACCACTGCTTGCGATCGCGCCGACCCGGTCGGTGCCGATCAAAGTCGCCTCGGCGCTGCCATTGGCGCTGCCTGCGCCTGAACCGCCGGCTGCGCCACCGATGTCGCTGCCCAATAGCCCGGTGTTGCCCACAAGGTTGCCGGAACCGTCGGCGTTACCGCTTCCATCGGCGGCGACGCGTCCGCTGCGCGCATCGACCTGCTTGCGGGCGCGGGCATCACCCCTTGCGCTGCCATTGGCGGTGCCATTGGCATCAACCGAGCGACGGGTGCGATCGACCGTTGATTCCAGATCACGGGTCGGGCGCTCTATCGTGCCGCCCAGAGTGCCACCCAAAGTTCCGCCCAGGGAACCGCCAAGGCCGCCGCCCAGGCCGCCGCCCAATCCGCCGCCGCCCAGCAACTGCGCCTGAGCTGGAACAGCCACGAAAATTGCCGCAACGCAGCTCATCTTCAGAATATGCTTCATCGTTCATCTCCTTCGGTTGCCGGATGCGTTCAAAAAACATCCGCTGGGGAGGCAACGAGGCCGGCTGGGCAATCCATCCCGCGCCGGCTGAAAATTATTTCAACGGCCGCAATCGGCGCAGACAAGGCCATGGCCATATACCGGGTCGCGGCCCTTCTTGCCCAGGTCGCGCGCCTCGCCGATCAGGTTGCGCACTGCGCTCTCGATCTGGCCAGGAGCCGGGGCGGGGTAAAGCTGCGCCAGTCGTCCCGCGACGAGTGGCGCTGCAAAGGATGTGCCGCGCACCGTGACGCCTGCGTCGCCGCCTGCGGAAGGTGCGGTGTTGCGTCCCGGCGCTGCGAAAGCCACGTGCCTGCCGCGACCCGCCTCGGGCAGGACCCGCCCGCGCGCATCAACGCCGGTGACGGCGAGAACTCCGAACTGCGCTGCGGGAAAGGCGGGTGGTGCCGCAGGGCCATCGTTACCGACGGCGGCGACGATCAGCGCGCCGCGGGCTTGCGCCTGCTTGATCGCTGCGCGGACCAACGCGTTGTCCGGCCCCACCAGGCTGATGTTGATCACCGCGACCTCCCGCCCGGTCAGCCAGCCCAGCGCCCGCGCAATGGCCGAGGCGGTGCCCCCGGCAGGATCGGTTCCATAGACATCCGCAGCATACAGCGTGCTGCCAGCGCCTGCCACGCCGAGCGCGAGCGCCGCCACCGCAGTCCCATGATCGGCCGCATGCGGTGCGCCGGTTGCGAAACCCTTCCGCACCACGCTTGCGCCGATGCCGCGGAGGCTGGCTACGCCGCTGTCGATCAGGCCGATCCGCGACTTGGCTGGACCGACGGTCTGGGCGCCCGACAGGGTAGCGAGAGGAAGCGGATGCGCGGCGCTGGACCTGCTGCGGACGCTGCCAGAGCCACTGGCGCTGGGGAAATACAGATTGTCGGGCGCGATCTCGGCTTGCGGGAGCAGCTCGGCCAAATGCTTCTGTCCCTTGCGCAGCGGCATGCCATCGGGCAGCGCGAATCGCACGAAGGCGAGATCGAGCTCTGCGATGACCTCTTCCTCGATCACACGGTATCCCGCCGCTGCCGCTCTTGCCCGATCGGCAGAGCTGACCCCGGTTGCCAGCAGCACGCCGCGCAGGGCTGGCGCGCGCAAGGCATCAAACTCGACCCGGTCCCGCTGCGTGCGGACGAGCGCGGCAAGGCGATCGAGTCGTGCCGATCGCAATTGCCTAGCCACCGCCTCGGGTGACAAACGATCGAGATCCAAGCCGTCAAGCAGCGGGGCGGTGAGTCCGTCCAGCCCGCCCCGGGCGCCGGGCAGCGAGGGAAGGGCGATCTGCGCGGTCGCGGCCACCGGGACCGTGACCATTGCCACGCAGGCTATCACGCTGCATATCCTTGGCTTCATGTTGCTGCGTCCTTGTCGGAGGCCATGGCCCCAAATTTATTGTGTGCGTCAGGGATGTAACGCGCCAGGCGGCGCGTTTCATCCAGCATGGACCACCGGGACTGGCTGATGCAATGCGGCACCGCAACCGCCAAAGTGGAGCGTAGGCATGGCCTTCGAGCATGAACTGGTTGCCCTGCTGCCGCGACTGCGGCGGTTTGCGCGCGGCCTGACCGGCCATCATGCCGATGCCGATGACCTGTGCCAGGCTGCGGTCGAGCGCGCGCTGGTGGCGCGACAGCAATGGCAGGCCGGAACACGATTGGATAGCTGGATGTACCGCATAACCCGAAACCTCTGGATCGACCGGCATCGCGCCAATGTGCGGCGCGGCGTGGTCGCCAATATTGACGATGACGCCATGCACATTGCCGATGACAGCTACCGGCGGATGGAAGCACAACTGGAGCTGGGCGATGTCGACCGCGCGATGGCTATGCTTCCGCCCGAACAGCGCGAGGCGGTCGTGCTGGTGCTGGTCGAGGGCTACAGTTATCGCGAGGCGGCGGACATCGCCTCGGTTCCGGTGGGCACGCTGACCTCGCGCCTGGGCCGCGGTCGCGAGGCTCTCGCCAATATGCTGGGAGAAGCTGCATGACCTTCGATCACGATACCATCATGGCCTATGTCGATGGCGAGCTCGACCTTGTCACGGCCCGTAGGATCGAACAGGCGGCGGATGGAGACACAGCGCTAGCCGCGCAGATCGCGCAGCAACGCGCGCTCAAGGCCCGGCTGTCGGCGCATTTCGATCCGGTGTTGAGCGAAGCTGTGCCCGAGCGGCTGACCCGCCCGCTAAATGTCGCCGCCCTGGCATCATCCCGGCCGCAGCGGCGGTTTGGCTGGCCGACGATGGCTGCGATGGCTGCGAGCCTGGCCTTGGGGTTGGTGGTCGGGCCCCGCATACTGGCACCCGACAGCGCGCCTGTGGGGATCAAGGACGAGGTTCTGGTCGCGCAAGGGCCGCTTGCCGACGCGCTCGATAGCCAGCTGGCCTCGGCGCGGAGCCGGTCCGGCGATGTCCGTATCGGCCTGACGTTCCAGGACAGGCAGGGCGCGGTCTGCCGCAGTTTTGACAGCGCGGCTGTCGCCGGAATTGCCTGCCGACAGAACGATCAATGGGCGGTGCGGCAGGCGATGACCGGCGCCGCACAGTCCCCTTACCGCCAGGCCGGAGCAGGTGATCTCGCCGAGGCCATTGACGCGATGCGCGCAGGCGATGTCGCCGACGCGGCAACCGAGCGCGCGTGGCAGGCCAGCGGCTGGACGGCCCCCCGGCCGGGCCAGCGCTGATTTTTTCCTTATCGCCGGGATGGAATGCGACAAGGGGTTCGTTGTCACTTCGGATCATCAACGCCCATGAGGAGAAGTCCGATGAAGTCTTTTACCGCCGCTGTATGTCTGGTCGCTCTCGGTGTTCCGGCCCTGGCCGGGGCGCAATATTCCACCGGCCCCGATTTCCCGCTGCCGGCCATGCGGACCGAGCCGATAGCCCAGGTCTACAACAAACACTGGTTCAATTATCTCGCCAATGTCAACGAGGCCGACAAGGAGCTCAACAGTGACCTGCGTCGCGCCAGCGACCGCGAAGACATTGCCGATGCCTGGGAAGAATATGCCGTCGAATTGGTCGATGCCGACAAGGATTATGTCAAGGTCATGCGCAAGCACGGCTATCGGGTCGGCAGGGTATCGGTTCTCGCCAGCCGGTAGGCAGGAGCGCCTGGCGCATGCCGCCGGGCGGGGATTGGCAGGCCCCGGCCTGAACGCCGTTCACGACCTGGCGGCGTTCAGGCCGGGCTTGCGGCTTTCATGCGGTAGAAGATTCCGCTTTCGTCCTGCCCGGTCAGTTCCAGCACACCTGTCACCACGATCATCTTGGTCTCGTTGGTGGGGAAGGGGATGTCGGCATACACCTCGATGAACTGGGTGGGGATGGCGTGAAAATGGAATGGGCAGCCCGGCGGGTAGGCGAGCAGCACGAAGTGCTTCTGCCGGCTGCCAGTGTCGAGCGGCTTCATCCAGCCTGCCACCTTGATCCGCTTGCCCGCGAGCGACTGGACCGCAGGTGTGAACAGTGGCTTGGAATAAAGATACCCGTCCTTGCCCGTGCGGGTCTGCTCCTTGGTCGCCTCGAGCACCGCCCAGGATACGCCGCCCTTGGGGGTGGCCGCAGGTTTCCAGACATCCTCGACCGGGGCCTTCTTGCCTTGCTGCATGGCGGCCTGTGACGCGGTTTGCGGCAGCACGACAAGCGCCACAGCGGCGATCAGGGAAATGAGCTTGCGCATGAATTCACGTCCTCAACTGTATTTTGCCAGAGTGTCGGCCAGATCGACCCGGAAGATGCGGATCGCCGGGATCGCCGCCGCGACCAGCCCGATGGCCAGTGCGGCGGCGAGGATGATCGCCTCGCCGGGCAGGAAGCGCGTTGCAGAAATGCCAAGTTCGCCGATCGTGGGAAACGCGTTCGCCGCCACCGCCATCAAAGCATGGGCAAGGGCAATGCCGCCGATCGCGCCGATCGCTGCAATCAGCAGCCCTTCGGCCAATATCGTGGCGAACACCGCCCTGGGGGTCGCCCCCATCACCCGCAACAGCGCCAGATCGCCCTCGCGCGCGCGGGTCGCACACCACAGAGCGACGAACAGGCTGAGCCCGGCGGACAGCGCCAGCAGCCAGCCGAACAGCCTTGCCCCTTCGATTACCGATCCGAACAGGCCAAGCAGCCGTGCGGCTTCGGTCGCCGGAGCGGCCGCCTGCAGCGCGGTCTGGCGATTGATCTGGGTAGGCAGTCGCATGGCGGCGGAAGCGTTGCGATAGCGCAGCAGGATCGCGGTGATCTCGGGCTCCATGCCATCGGCCTGCAGCGCCTCGTCATGGTGGTCCTCGTCCTCATGGTCGTGCGCATCGTGATCGCCATCATGGTCGTCGTGACCTGCCTCGCCGGCGTGATCCTCATGCTCGATGCCGTGCACATCCCACACCGATTCGACCGAAGTGATGATCAGCCGGTCTAGCGCGGTCCCTGTCGGGGCCAGAATGCCGACGGTCACGAAGGGAGCGTGGTCGTGGCCCTGCTCGCCATCGGGGTCCGGGTCAAGGCCATGGCTGCCGATGAACTTCTGCCCCAGCCCGGCGCCGGTGCTGCGCGCGACATCCGCGCCCAGCACGACTTCGGCAGGCTTGGCGAAGGTGCGGCCCTGGGCGATCGCGGCACCGTAAAGGTCCAGTAGCCCCGAATCGCTGCCCACGATGCGGAAGCCTTCGAAACTGTCGCCCAGCGCCAGCGGCACCGCCTTCGCGACGCCGGGGTCGGAGCGCAGCCGCGCGAGCTCGCCCAGCGGGATGTTCCCGGTCGGCTGGTCGATATGATAGACGCTCGACAGCACCAGTTGCAGCGGCGATCCCTTGGCGCCGACGACCAGATCGATCCCTTGCGCATCGCGTTCAAAGCGCTCGCCCGCCTGCGTGGCGAACTGCAGCAGCAGCACGAGGGTCGCCACCGCGATTCCCAGCAGCAGCGCATTGAGCGCCACGGTCAGCGGGCGGTCGCGCATATATGCGAGAGCTAGCCGGATCATGCGGCATCTTGCTGGCTGACGGGGCCGATCTGCCGGATGGTATCGATGTGATCGCGCAACCGGTCGTCGTGCGTGACGATCAGCAGGCTGGACCCGGCCTCTCGCGCGCAATCGCGCAGCGATGTGATGACCTTTTCCATATTGGCGTGATCGAGCGCCGAGGTCGGCTCGTCGGCGATGATCAGGTCGGGCTGGCCGATCAGCGCGCGCGCGATCGCGGCACGCTGCGCCTCGCCCTGGCTCAGCTGGCGGGGCAGGGCATGCGCCCGATCGGAGAGGCCGAGACGGTCGATCAGCATCGGCACACGGTCGTTGCCGCCGGTGCCGCCAACCAGTCTTTGGGCCAATAGCAGATTGCCGGTGAGATCGAGCGCGGAGACCAGCCGTAGCGTCTGGAACACCAGCCCGATGCGGCGTCGGCGCAGGTCGTCGCGCTTGCTGGCGGCCAGCCCCGTCATGCTTTCGCCGCCTATGCTGATGCTACCGCTGTCGGGAGTGAGCAGACCACAGATCAGATTGACCAGGGTCGACTTGCCGCTACCCGACGCGCCGATCAGCAGGGCGTGTTCGCCGGAAGCCATGTCAAAGCTGAAATCAGATAGGATCGGGCGTCCGGCGAAACTGAACGCGACGTCTTGAAGCGAAAGACTCATGGCTGTTGTGGCGCGATCAATCCTTGGTGGCGGTAAAGCGCTGCGCCTGGCTGGCGGTTGCTTCAGCAGAAACGGGGACAAAGCCTGTGGCGGCACCCGCCGCGCGATCTGCGCGCTGGCGTTCGGCAGCCGCGCTGTCGGTCTGCGATCGGGCGGTCGTCGTCTCGCTTTGGCGGGCGTTTTGTGCGCTGGCGGTCTGGTTAGCGGGGGTCGGCTGGCTCTGCTGATGATCCTGCGGCATACCCCATGACGAGTTGAGCCCGAACGGGTTGACCCGGGTAAACCCGAAGCCCTCAAGATCACACGCCGATGCGGCCTGCGCGGTACCCAGAAAAGCGGTTCCCGCCATCACCATCAATACAGCATTGCGCATGTGACACACCCTTGTCTGACCCAAGTGCAACGATACAACATAACGGGCTGCGGGCGCAAAGGCTTTCGGCGCTTTTTGCGGCCAATCGCGGCGCGCTTCGGTGTGTCAGACGCAACGCGGACCGTGGTCGTGCCGCGCCATCCAGTTGGTAATGTGCGCGCTGGCGAGCATCAGGCTTCCCAAAGTGCTGATGACAGCCTCCATTGCCTGCGATACCGGCAGGATAAGCGCCAGGACAAGGCAGCCCAGCCCGGCAAGCCCCACTGCGAAAACACCGATCCGGTGTTGGCGCGCGGCCCTCAGCAGCAGCCATGCGCTGACCGGGCCTGCCAGCAGTACGATCCACAGATGCGCATCGAACGGCAAGGCCATGTTGCGGCTCAGCCAGGGCGAACTGGCGAGCAGCAGCGGCAGGGCCAGGCAGTGGATCAGGCACAGGATCGAGGCAGAAATGGCCACGCCTTCGGCAACATCGACGGTCCGCGCAGGGCGGGCCGCGGCTGTGACGTTTTCCGTAATCATCGCAACTTCTCCGCTTGTCGAACTGGCCGGGAACTTATAATGATATAACGTTACATAGCAAGCACTGGAAAGGTTCCCTCACATGTCCAAAATATTGCCTCGCCTGGATCGCAAGCTCGCGGTTACCGTGCTGTCGGGGTTTCTGGGTGCGGGCAAGACGACCCTGCTCAATCACATCCTCGCCAATGTCGAGGGGCTGCGTGTCGCCGTGATCGTCAACGACATGTCGGAGGTCAACATCGATGCTGCGCTGGTACGCGGCGGTGAGGCAGCGCTGAGCCGGGCGAGCGAGGAGTTGGTCGAAATGACCAATGGCTGCATCTGCTGCACGCTGCGCGACGATCTGCTCAAAGAGGTCCGCACCCTCGCACAGGCGGGCCGGTTCGACTATCTGGTCATCGAAAGCACCGGCATTTCCGAGCCGCTGCCGGTCGCGGCGACCTTTAGCTTCCGCGATGAGGCAGGCGAATCGCTCGGCGATGTCGCGACGCTCGACACCATGGTGACGGTGGTCGATGCGGTGAACCTGCTCAACGATTACGCCAGCCACGAATTTCTGGCCGATCGCGGCGAGTCTCTCGGCGAGGCCGATACGCGCAGCCTGGTTGGCCTGCTGGTCGAGCAGATCGAGTTCGCCGATGTCATCATCATCAACAAGGCCGATGACCTGACGGCGGAGCATCTGGGGACCGTCACCAAGTTGTGCGCCTCGCTCAATGCGGATGCCCGGATCATCCCTGCCAACCGCGCCCAGGTCGATCTTGCGCAAATCCTGGGTACCGGACTGTTCGACGACGACCGTGCGGCCGAGCATCCCTTATGGGCCAAGGAACTGTACGGCTATGCCAGCCACCGTCCCGAGACCGAGGAATACGGTATCGAAAGCTTCGTATACCGCGCACGGCGGCCGTTCGCGCCCGAGCTGTTCTACGCCTTCCTGACCGGCGACGGCCTTGAAGGCGTGGTCCGCGCCAAGGGTTTCTTCTGGCTGGCGACGCGCACCGACTGGGTGGGCGAGCTTGCCGTGGCGGGATCGCAGACGATGACCGCGCGGATGGGCCGCTGGTGGGCGTCGGTTCCAAAGAACCAGTGGCCGCACGACAACCAGTTCGAGGATTTCGTCGCGCACAATTGGGACGCGGTGTGGGGCGACCGACGGCAGGAGCTGGTGTTCATCGGCATCGACATGGACGAGGCACGGCTCCGCGCCGCGCTCGACGCCTGTCTGGTCGAGGCCGAGGGCTATACCCCCGAGCGCTGGCAGCAGCTTGCCGATCCCTTCCCCGCCTGGGGCGAGCAAGCCCGCATTCTGGAGAGCGCCTGAGCCATGGCAAGTGCACCCCTGATCCAAGACCGTCCACTGGCCGCCACCGATTGGCAGGCGATTTTCGATCCCGATACGCGGATCGTCATCGATCCCGAGACCGTGTTGCTGCGGGG
>JBKBTF010000072.1:0-14144 GCA_046291395.1 Blastomonas sp.
GTTGAAGAAGGCATCGTCCCCGGCGGCGGTACGGCCCTGCTCTATGCAACCCGTGCGCTCGAAGGCATGACCGGCGTCAACGACGACCAGACCCGCGGCATCGATATCATCCGCAAGGCGCTGTACGCTCCGGTTCGCCAGATCGCACAGAATGCCGGCCACGATGGCGCTGTCGTCTCGGGCAAGCTGCTCGACGGCAACGACGAAACGCTGGGCTTCAACGCATCGACCGATGTGTACGAAAACCTGGTCGCAGCCGGCGTGATCGATCCGACCAAGGTCGTGCGCGCTGCACTGCAGGACGCAGCCTCGGTTGCCGGCCTGCTGATCACCACCGAAGCTGCCATCTGTGACGCACCTGAAGACAAGTCTTCGGGCGGCGGCATGGGCGGCATGCCCGGCGGAATGGGCGGCATGGGCGGCATGGATTTCTGATCCAAGCCGTTCCGGCTCAAAGCCAGACACAAGAAAACGGGGCCGGAGGGGAAACCTTCCGGCCCTTTTTCGTGTCAGGCCGTAGCATTGAGCGCCTGAGCCATCTCCGCCGACCGCGCATCGTAGAAGCGCGACTGCATCAGTTTGACGATGTGCTCAGGGCTGGTTGAAGGCGTTCCCCCTGTGAAGGGAGGCGCGGGATCGTATTCGAAGTTGAGCTGGAGCGATCGCGCGACATCCTCACCATGGAGGTGCGCGATGATGGCCAGCGCGAAGTCGATGCCTGAGGTGACCCCGCCCGCCGTCACGACATTCCCGTCGAACACGGTGCGCGCATCCTCATGCACCGCGCCGACCATCGGCAACAGGCTGGCATAACCCCAATGTGTCGTCGCCCGCCTGCCCTGCAGCAACCCGGCGTGGCCCAGAATGAACGCGCCGGTGCAAACGCTGGTCACCCAATGCGCGCTCGCTGCCTGCTGCCGAACAAAATCGATCAGCCGCTCGTCGCTCAGCGCAGGTGCGACACCGAGCCCGCCAGGCACGCAGAGCAAATCCGCCGGCGGGCAGTCCTCGAACGTCACCGTCGGAACGATCCCGAAGCCGACATCGGTCATCACCGGGTCGAGGGTCGCTGCAGCGACATGAACCTTCGCTCCCGGCATCCGGCACAGGAACTGCGCCGGCCCGGTGAAATCGAGCTGGGTGACATTATCGAACAGGACGAAGACGACGTTGAAGGGTGGCGTGGTGGTGGTCATGGGCATGCCTTTCATCCGGAAGGTTGCCCAGGCGCGCGACACACAATACCGCCCGCTCCCCGATGGTGGTCCATCTGATGCGCCAGTTACGGGCGCGGCAAGTGTATTCCGCGCGAACGGCGCTGCCAAGCGGACTTTTACGGTGATTGCGAATAGCATAGAATCGCGCAATTGCCGCCCCTCGCCGCGTCACAACCCTGGAGTGGTTTTGCCGAACGCAGAAATCCTCCCGCGCTCATGGGGACTGGCTCTCCCCTTAATATTATGTCACAATAACTGCCATTATATCAGGAGGAGAGCCGATGCGACGTCTGTTGACCGTAGCTTTCATACTGCTAGCCGTCCTGGCCGCGGCCGCATGGCTGGCGCGCGAAAGGCTTGGCGAAATCGTGTTCGCGCGCGCTGTCGAGGCGACCTATGGCACCGATACTACCGCCGGTCTCGACGATGGCCTGCATGTCATCCTGTGTGGAACCGGGTCTCCCCTGCCCGATCCCGACCGATCCGGCCCTTGCGCGCTGGTCATCGCTGGCAAGCAGGTGTTCCTCGTCGATGCAGGCTCGGGCGCCGGACGCCGTATTGGGCAGATCGGCGTGCCGCTGGCCAAGGTTGATGCGACATTCCTCACCCATTTCCACTCTGATCATATCGACGGTCTGGGTGAAGTCCTGATGCTGCGCTGGGCTGGAAGTGGGCGGACGATCCCTATGCCCGTCTACGGTCCCGAGGGGGTGGAGAAGGTCGTCAGCGGCTTTAATGCCGCTTATACTGCGGACTATGGCTATCGCATCGCGCATCATGGGGCTGACATCATGCCACGCAGCGGTGCCGGAGCACGCGCCGTTACCATCCCTGTCGGACAGCGCCCGCTCACCGTCTATTCAAGAGATGGCGTGAGGGTGCAGTCGTTCGCGGTACAGCATGATCCGGTTGAACCGGCGCTGGGCTATCGTTTTGACTATAAAGGCAGGTCTGTGGTGATCAGCGGCGATACCGCACCTGCCGCCATTGTTTCACGGATGTGCAACGGCTGCGACGTGCTGGTTCACGAGGTTCTGAATCCGGATATGGTCGGCAAGATATCCGCGACCGCCAAGGCGCGCGGTGATTTGCGCATTGCCAAGATCATGTCCGATATTCCCGGCTATCACAGCGCACCGGTTGCGGTCGCGAGGATCGCCAGCCGGGGCCGCGCTCGGATGCTGGTGTTCACCCATATCGTGCCGCGCATGCCGTCGCGGCTGCTGCACCCCTATTTTCTGCGTGGCGTGGCAGAGGCCTATTCGGGGCGCGTGGTGATGGGAGAGGATGGGCTTCTGGTCAGCCTGCCCGCCCGATCCAGGCGGATCGAGCAGGCAGCTTTGCTCTAGGCGTCCGTCAGTTCGTTTCCCTTGCGGCTTCGCGTTCTGCCTCGTTCCATTCCTGCTCGACCTCGTCGCCTGCCCTGTCGGCTTTGTTATCCAGATCCTTGGCGGTGCGATCGACCCCGGCCTCTACGTCATCCATCGTGTTGTTGATGGCTTCGCCTGCGGTGTCGAGATTCGCTTCGATATCATCTCCGGCGGATTCAGCCGCCGCGCCAGCCCGGTCCTCGGTTTCCGATGAACAGGCCGAAATGCCCAGAGTAAGGGCAGCGAGGCTGACGATTGCAAGATTTCGCATGAAAAGTGCTCCTTATGTGGTGCGCAAGAGATATACGCCTTCAGCGTGAGGGAGGAACGCACAGCCGCTTAACAGGGTTCCGAAACTGCATGACCATGCCGATAGCCGCTGCTATCGGTTTTTCCATGCCACAGCAGAACCATCTCTATCTCGTCGACGGATCCTCGTACATCTTTCGGGCCTATCACCGGCTGCCGCCGTTGACCAACCCCGAGGGCACGCCTGTCGGTGCCGTCTATGGCTATACCACCATGCTGTGGAAGCTCGCGGACGATCTGCACAAGGCCGATGGCCCGACGCACATGGCGGTGATTCTCGACAAGAGTTCGCAAAGCTTCCGCAACGAACTCTACGATCAATATAAGGCGCATCGCCCTGCCCCACCCGAAGATCTGGTGCCGCAGTTCCCGCTGATTCGCGACGCCACCCGCGCTTTTTCCATGCCGTGCATCGAGGAGGACAATGTCGAGGCGGACGACATCATCGCCAGCTACGCGTTGGATGCGCTCGCCAAGGGGTGGAAGGTCACCATTGTCTCTTCCGACAAGGACCTGATGCAGCTCATCCAGCCCGGTCTCGACATGCTCGATACGATGAAGAACGTGCGCATGGGCCCGGAGGCGGTGATGGAGAAGTTTGGCGTCACGCCCGAACAGCTTGGCGATGTGCTGGCATTGATGGGCGATGCGGTCGACAACGTCCCCGGCATCCGCGGCATCGGTCCCAAGACAGCTTCGAAACTGATCGTCGAGCACGGCGACCTGGAGAGCGTACTCGCTGCGGCGCCTTCGATGAAACCATCCAAGATGCGCGACAGCCTGATCGAGCAGGCAGAGATGGCGCGGCTCAGCAAGGTGCTGGTCACGTTGCGAGACGATTGCCCGCTGCCCAACGAGCTCGAGGATTTCCTGCTGAAGGACATCCCGCCCGAGCCTTTGGCCGAGTTCCTGAAATTCCACGGTTTCACCAGCCTGCTGCGCAAGCTGGGCGCGAGCGGTCCTGCCCAGGCGCCGTCACCGTCCTCTCAGCGATCTTCCGAAGACGTCGCGCCTGGCAGCGACAATTCCATCGCGCCGCAGCCCCTTACGATGCCGCCGATCGATACCGATACATATGCCTGCGTGCAGGATGTCGAGACGCTGGATGGCTGGATCGCAAGAGCATTTGCCGTCGGCACCATCGCGGTGGACACGGAGACCGACTCGCTCGATGCCATGAAGGCGCGGTTGGTTGGCGTCAGCCTGGCGCTGGCGCCGGGTGAGGCCTGCTATATCCCGCTCGGTCATGGCGGCAGCGACATGTTTGCCGAAAAGCCGGTGCAGATACCCATGGATATCGCCATCGCCCGGCTAAAGCCGCTGCTCGAGGCGGACAGTGTGCTCAAGATCGGCCAGAACCTGAAATACGACATCAACGTGCTGGCCCGCCATGGCATTACCGTCGCGCCCATCGATGACACCATGGTGATGAGCTTCGATCTCGATGCAGGGCATGAATTCGGCAGCGGTGGCCATGGCATGGATGCGCTGGCGCAGCGACATTTGCAGCACGAGTGCATCAGCTTCAAATCGCTGACCGGTACCGGCAAGAAGCAGATCGGATTCAACGAGGTACCCTTGAGCGACGCGACGCGCTATTCGGGTGAGGATGCCGATGTGACTCTGCGGCTTTGGCATGTGCTGCGCCCGCGGCTTCCGCTGGAAGGCGCCACCCGGGTGTATGAGATGGTCGATCGACCGCTGATTCCGGTGGTCGCGGCGATGGAACGCCATGGCATCAAGGTCGACCGCGAGCAGCTCGCCGCGCTCAGCCACGACTTTGCTACCCGCATGGCAGCGCTCGAGCTTGAGATCCACGCGCTGGCCGGCCAGTCCTTCGCGATCGGCAGCCCCAAGCAACTGGGCGAAATCCTGTTCGAGAAGATGGGTCTCAAGGGCGGCAAGAAAGGCAAGACCGGGCAGCATTCGACCGATGTCACCGTGCTCGAGAAACTGGCCGGGGAAGGATCGGAGATCTCGCGCAAGGTGCTCGACTGGCGCCAGCTATCCAAGCTGAAATCGACCTATACCGACGCGCTGCAGGAGCAGATCAACCCCGTCACGGGCCGGGTCCACACCTGCTACAGCCTCGTCGGTGCCCAGACCGGCCGGCTATCGTCGACCGAACCCAATCTGCAGAACATCCCGATCCGTACCGAGATCGGCCGTCAGATCCGCCATGCCTTCGTGGCCGAGCCCGGTAATGTCATCCTCGCCGCCGACTATAGCCAGATCGAGCTGCGGCTGGCGGCGCACATGGCCGATGTCGAGACGTTGCGCGATGCTTTCGCCAAGGGAGAGGACATCCACAACCGCACCGCGCAGGAGCTGTTCGGCGAGGTCAACCGCGACACGCGCGGCCGTGCCAAGACGATCAACTTTGCCATCCTCTATGGCATCTCGCGCTGGGGGCTTGCCGGAAGGCTGGAAGTCAGCGCCGACGAGGCTCAGGCGATGATCGATACCTATTTCCAGCGCTTCCCCGGCATCAACCGTTATATCGCCGAAACGATGGAAAAGGCCCGCGAGTGCGGTTTTACCGAAACCCTGTTCGGCCGCAAGACGCACTTCCCCCGAATCAACTCGAAGAACCAGGCCGAACGCCAGGGCAGCGAGCGCGCCGCAATCAATGCGCCGATCCAGGGCACCAGCGCCGACATCATCAAGCGTGCAATGGCGCGCATGGTGCCTGCGCTGCAGGCCGCCGGGCTGGGCGACGTGCGCATGCTGCTGCAGGTGCACGATGAACTGGTGTTCGAGCTGCCCGAGCATCAGGTGGACGCGGCATCAGCGGTGATCCGTGCGGTGATGGAAGGCGCAGCTGCACCGGCCGTATCGATCAGTGTTCCCCTAGGCGTTGAGATCGGTACCGGTCAAAGCTGGGGCAGCGCGCATTGACCATGCCGGTTTCGCGCGGCAGGGGGGTAGGCATACCGGAGCCATTGCTGGCATAGATTAGGTGCATTCAGCACGGCAGGGAGCCACAAGTGTGAGGCGCCGCGGCCTGCACCGTTCAAGAACAGTATCCGAGGGACGAGATGGAATTCAGTTTCGACGAGGTTTTTTACGAAATCGCCGCACTGATTCTGCTGGCTGCATGCGTCGGTTTTGTCGGGCTTTTGCTACGCCAGCCATTGATCGTCGCCTTTATCGCGACCGGCATCTTGGCGGGACCCGATGCGCTGGGGCTCGTGTCGTCGTCGGACTTCATCGAGATTCTCAGCCAGATCAGTATCGCAGTGCTGCTGTTCCTCGTCGGTCTCAAGCTTGACGTCAGCCTGGTCAAAAGCCTTGGCCGGGTTGCGGTTGCCACCGGGCTCGGTCAGGTCGGCTTTACCGCCCTGTTCGGATTTATGATTTGCACGGCATTGGGCATAGACTGGCTGACTTCGCTCTACGTCGCCGTTGCGCTGACGTTTTCATCGACGATCATCATCGTCAAATTGCTGTCGGACAAGCAGGAGATCGATTCTCTCCACGGCAAGATCGCGTTGGGTTTCCTTATCGTGCAGGATATCTTCGTAGTCCTGGCCATGGTAACCCTGTCTGCGATCGGGGTTGGCGCAGGCGAAACCGATGGCAGCACCTCGGACATCATTGGTGTGGTGCTCGGCGGCCTCCTGATGATCGGGATAGTGGCGCTGTTCATTCGCTACCTTGCCAATCCATTGCTCAACAAGATCGCCCGCTCGCCCGAACTGTTGGTGATCTTTGCCGTGGGCTGGGCCGCTGGCCTTGCCGCGCTGGGGGATTATGTCGGGCTTGGCAAGGAACTGGGCGGTCTGCTGGCTGGCATCGCGCTGGCATCCACCCCTGTCCGCGAGGCCGTTGTGTCGCGTCTCGCCAGCCTGCGCGATTTTCTGCTGCTTTTCTTCTTCCTTCATCTGGGTGCGTCGCTCGATCTGTCGACGCTGGGCGGCCAGGTCGTGCCCGCCATAATCCTTTCGCTGTTCGTGCTGATCGGCAACCCGATGATCGTGCTCGCGATCATGGGAGCGATGGGCTATCGTAAGCGGACCGGGTTTCTCGCCGGGCTAACGGTCGCACAGATCAGCGAATTTTCGCTTATCTTCATGGCGATGGGCGTCACCATCGGCCATGTCACCGACGAGGCGATGGGTCTGGTGACGCTGGTCGGCCTGGTCACGATTGCCCTGTCGGTCTATATGATCACCTACTCGCACCAATTGTATTCGTGGCTCGAACCGCTGCTCGGTGTTTTCGAGCGGGGCAAGCCTTCGGACGGCGCGCGCATGGCCGAGGAAGCGGTTGCCGACACTGACGATTATGATTTCATCATCTTCGGGCTGGGCCGCTATGGCCGCAAGATCGGACAGGGCCTGACCGCAAAGGGTTATCACGTACTGGGAATCGATTATGACCCGGACGCGCTCAGGAAATGGCAGGACGTGGGCCTCACGGGCCGGTTCGGTGATGCGACCGATCCCGATTTCACCGCGCATTTACCACTCGAAAATGTGAAGGGCGTGATTTCAGCCGTGCCGCGCAATCGTGCCGCACTGACCCAGGCCAATCCCCAATGGTCGTTGCTGCATGGGCTCCGCTCGGCAAACTTTCAGGGGGTCGTTGCGGTCAGCATCGACAAGTCGGACAACCAAGACGACCTGCGCAAGGAAGGCGCCACGATCTTTTTGACCCCGTTTGAGGACGCTGCTGATTTCGCGATCAAACAGCTCGACGAGGCGGCCACCGCCTGACGGTCCTCAAACCCTGGGCAAAGCCTGTGGATAGCTGCCCAGGATGCGAACCCATTTGCTGTGATGACCCAGCACCTCCAGCGCGCGGTCGACCGCCGGGTCGCCGGGCATGCCCTCGATATCGGCGTAGAACTCGGCCGCGGCGAAACTCCCGCCGCGGATGTAACTTTCCAGCTTGGTCATGTTGATGCCGTTGGTGGCAAAGCCCGACAGCGCCATGAACAATGCAGCCGGGATGTTCTTCACCTCGAAGATCATGCTGGTCATCACCGTTTCGGTTCCCGGCAGCGGGTCGTCGCGATGGCCCGCGAGCACGACGAAACGTGTCATGTTGTGCGCGGCATCCTCGATGCCCTCGGCGATGATCTTGAGCCCGAACACTTCGCCAGCCAGGCGCGATGCCACCGCGCACAGGCCAGGATCCTCCGATTCGGCCACGAACGCCGCGGCGCCTGCCGTATCGGCATAGGTCGTGGGTTGTATGGCATGCGCGCGCAGGTAATGGCGCGTCTGGCCCAAGGCCTGGGGATGGCTGACGGCAGCGCGGAACGGCCCCTCGCTCTTGGCGAGCAGGCAGTGATGCACCGGCAGGAAATATTCGGCAACGATGGTCAGGCCGCTTTCGGGCAGCAGGAAGTGGATGTCCGCTACACGGCCGTGCTGCGAGTTCTCGATCGGGATGATTGCCTTGGCTGCGCGGCCATCCTTGACCGCGTCCATCGCGTCCTCGAAGGAATAGCAGGGCAGCGGATGCCAGTCCGGTGCGAACTGACGCGCGGCAATGTGCGAATAGGCCCCGGGCGCACCCTGGAAAGCGATTGTGCGCTCGGGAGCATCCGCGGCGATCCGGGCCATGTCATCAACCAGCAGGCGGGCGATCTGGGGGTAGCTTTGCATGCGCATGGCGAATAGGCACCCAATGCGCTGGCGACAAGGCGAAAACGGGTGTGTCGGGGCTTGCAGTGCGCACAGACCATGATTAGAGGGAGCGGCGAACTGGCCTTGTTGCGACGCGGCATCAGGTCTTTCGAAACACCGATTTGCCCGGCATCATGCGGTCGGTCTCATCGGATCACGACCTTTAAGGGCGCTGTGCCACCATGGCGCCCGCAGCAAAAGACGAGGCAACAGGGCAATGCAGGACAGCAAAAACACGATTGCAGGTTGGGTTCTTGCAGGGGGCATCGCCGCTCTGGGCCTGTCGATCGTCAGCGGCAAGGTGTTCCATGCCGACAAGCCGGAACGTCCTGAGCAGCTCGGCTTCGTGATCGAAGGCGTCGTCTCGTCCGAAGGCGAAGCCGCCGCCGAAGTGCCGGTTGCCACTTTGCTCGCCGGCGCGGACATCGCCGCGGGCGAGAAGGTGTTCGCCAAGTGCGGCTCGTGCCACTCTATCAACAGCGGCGGCGCCAGCGGCATCGGTCCCAATCTGTATGGCATAATGGGCAAGCCGCACGCAGCGGTTCCTGGCTTCGCCTATTCCGATGCGCTAAAGGAGAAATCGGGTCCTTGGACCTTTGACGAGATGAACGCCTGGCTCACCTCGCCCAAGGCCTATGCGCCCGGCACCAAGATGAGCTTTGCCGGCCTCGGCAAGCCCGAGGATCGGGCCAATCTGATGGCGTGGATGAACACCCAGTCCGGCAGCCCGCTGCCCCTGCCCGCCGCTCCCGCTCCCGAAGCAGCGCCTGCAGCAGAAGGCGAAGCCGCACCGGCAGCCGCAGGCGAAGCGGCACCTGCGGGCGAGGCCACCACGACACCTGCTGGCTGAGCCTTCCCGGTTCAAGATTCGTATGCAAGGGGGCTTCGCGAGCATTCGCGGAGCCTCTTTTTTTCGCGCGGGCGCGGTCAGTCGTCCTCAAGCACGAGCAAGCGCTCCTCGATCCGGATATGGCGCGTTGCCAGCCGAATTTCGGCGATGAACAGGCCAAGTCCGGCGATCAGAAACACCATCGCAAGAATGAAGCCACCCGCCACGACGTGGCCGAATTGATACCCGGTCAGCGACAATACGAACATCGCAGCAATCAGCAGGCTGACCGTGGCGGCGCTCAGCGTTGCCATCAGGATCGCCTTGTTGACGATCGATGCGCGCCGATCGAGTATCCGCAATTCCCGCACGACGCGGATATGGTCTTCGCCTTCTGTCCGACTGAACTCGGCGAGTTGAACCCGCTCGCGATCGATAACCCGGGCCAGCCGACCGGCAAAAAGCTGGAGCATGTTGCCGGTCGCCATCAGCAGGAATGCGGGCGCCATGGCGAACTGGATCAGACGTCCGATCTGTCCGATGTCCAGGTCTGCGATGAACATGACTGTATTGCGCCCCCAAATGATTTGGGTCGACTATAGCTGCGTGGACCTTGCCATCAATCGCCAATCGCTGCCAGGCATCGCCGCGCCAGCCACCCGGTTGAGCGCGCTGCATGCCGGGCAAGAATATCCGCGCGGGCATCGGCGCGGGTTTCTCTTTCGGCCAAGGCCGCGATTGCCGACCAGCGCAGCCGTTCGCACGCATGGTGCTCCGCCATGTCCTCGATCAGATCGCGACCGTTGGCAGGCTCCTGCTCCAGCGCCAGCGCGATCCGGGCGAGCGTATCGCCGGTGCATCCGGTCAGTACCTTGGCGATGCTGCCGCCGCCTTTCAGGTCATACTGGAACTGGTCCCGCCAGCGCTGTTGGGGTTCGCTGTGCATCAGGTTGATCGAAACCGAGAGCGTCTCGGGAGCATATTGGCAATGAATGTCTCGCCGTGCACGATAGTGCATGACGCGGCCCTGATGCAGCCGGCTGGCTTCGACAAAGCGCAGAACGACCCGCTCGCCCGCCACCCCGGTGATGCTGTCGGGATCGACCTCGTAGTGATCGCTGCGATAGCCGGGTCCAAGATAACCGACGGTCAGAAAATCGAAATTGTGGTCGTGCGGCAGACCGTAGACGAAGGCCGCCTGCCCGCTTTCGCGCAACACCGTTTCTTGCGCCGAAGGCCAGATATTGGCGCGCATGAACCAGCCAGGGCGCGCCGTCCCCAGCATCAGCACCTGCGGCGTATAGCCCTGCCCTCCAATGCATTCGCTCGCGTCCTTCAGCCGCGAAAGCGCAAGATCGCCAAGAAAACCGCGATTGGCGGCGAGCCGCGCCAGCAAGCCGGCAGCATGGGCGACCGATCGGGCGTCCTTCGGCGCAAACCCGGCCTCGTCGATCATGGCAAGGCATTCGTCGAGGGTGCAGGGCTCGACCGGATCGGTGAGGATCGTAACAGCCACGAACGTCCATCCTAGGTTGCGAGCTGCGGGTAGCGAACCATCAGATCGTCACGCGTCCGGCTGGCGAGCGCGCGCACCTGCGCTTCCGGGTCGCTTTTCGCCATGGTCTGCAACAGGGCAAAACCGGCCTGGCTATCGGTGGCGAGCGCTTCACGGACAGCGTGCCAGCGCAGATGGCCTGGCCAGGATGCCATGGCGCGCGCGACGAGTGGAACCGCATCGCGCCGCCCCATGGCGCGCAGCAGCGATAGGATCATCCGGATCCGGCCTTGCCTCGACTGCGCCTCGCGGACGCGCACGACCGTGCCGGTGCGGGCATTGCATTCGATCGCCTCCTGCAGGTCGGGATCGCGCACGAAAAGCCGCAGCATGATCACGTCCGCAACCACGTCGACGAACTGCAGCGCCTCGATGGCATTGTTCAGCCGGATCGACTGGCCCGTCACGACTGCCTCAGGCGTTTCCCGAGTGGCTCTCCAACCTTCGCTGGTTTGCGACAGGATATGGCGCTGGATGCGCGCGCCCGGGGCAGCCAGAAATCGGATGGTGGTCCAGCCATCTGCAAATCCGACAATCTCCTGGCGGGTGGTCTCAGCGTCGCACTCGCTCTTCCATTGCGCAGCTGAGATCATCGCGAGCGACAGATGTACCCGCGCGTGGTCGAGTATCACCACCGACTGGCAGACCGGATCGGCAAAGCCTGCAGGCAGCCGCGGTGTCTCCCGCGCCATATCGGCCAGCCGCTCAGCCAGCCACATCCTCGCCAGCGCGCCTTCGGTCAGAACAGGGCCAAGCGCTTCGGAGAGTTCAGCAGCGCCGTGATGCGCAAACCCATCGATCCAAGCGCCGAGCTTTTGCTCCAGTGTCACGGTGATTCATACACCATGATAACCGCGATGATCCACAGATCGTCATTCACCCCGGTGCATGGACTGCAATCGATCCGGGCGCCGTGCAGGGCAACCGGATTGTCATAGTCCGGCAGCTCGGCAAGCGGGATGGCCGGAACAGAAGTTTGAACAGGCATGGAGGCGCTCCTTGAGTCCTTGGGGTTGACGAACCGGCGGGAGAGTGCAGAGCATGACCGCACCGCGCCAATTATAGTCCGTTAATCCAAGCTCCTGCGAATTGAACCCCATGCGATGACCGATCCAACCCCTGAATCCGTCGCGCCGTCAGCCGGCTTCGACCCCAGCATGTTCCAGACCATGATGTCGGCGCACGGTCATGGCGGCCATCTGGGTATCCGTTACCACGCGCATGGCGGCAACTGGGTCGAGCTCGCACTGCCATATTCCGAGGCGCTGGTCGGCGATGTCGATAGCGGCGTGATCGCGTCGGGGCCGATCATCAGCCTGATGGACAACGCCACCAGCCTCTCGGTGTGGACCGCCATCGGCAAGTTCCGGCCCCAGGTCACCCTCGACCTCAGGGTGGATTACATGCGCCCGGCTACACCAGGCAAGACGGTGTTCGGGCGGGGAGAATGCTACAAGACCACGCGATCGATGGCGTTCGTGCGCGGCGTTGCGCATGATGGCGATCCCGATGATCCCGTGGCGCATGTCGCGGGCACCTTCATCCGCGTCGAAAACTTCCTGGGCTGAACGATGAACGAGACCGCTACCATCGCAACCGCTCTGGGCTTCATGCCGCCCTTTGCCACGACCATGGGAATGACCGTTGACCATATGCACGGCGGGCTGCCGGTGATCGCTTATGATTACGGCCCTTCGGTAATGGGCCGACCGGGATTCCTGCACGGCGGCGCATTGAGCGGCCTGCTCGAGATTTCGGCGATCGCCGCGCTGCGGGTGACATTGGGCCAGGACGAGAGCAACCTGAGGATCAAGCCGGTCAACATCACCATCAACTTCATGCGCGGTGGCCGCGAACTGCGGACCTATGCGCTGGGCGAGGTGACCCGGATCGGGCGCAGAGTCGCTAATGTCGAGGCCAAGGCGTGGCAGGACGATCCAGCCAAGCCGATTGCCACGGTGTTCATGAACTTCCTGCTGTCTGCGCCCAGACCAGCCTGACGGTCACACCTTCTGACGCGCCATCGTCGCCGTCGTCGATTCGCATCGCGGCATCCGCACGGGCGCGCGCCAGGATGGCAGGCGGCATGTCGCGCGAGTGCAGTACCAGATCGGCGCTGCCCAGCAGCCGCACCTGGCGAAGGGTGAGGTCATCGGGATCGGGCGATCCGATCGCGATGTCATAGGCCCCTGCCGGAACGCCGTCTTCGCCGCGTGCGAGCCAGGCGGAAACCGCGTCGATATCCAGATCGGCCAATGGATCGAGCGCACCATCGGGTGCGAGCGCCGCATCAATCGCGCGGCGCCTATCCGCTCCGCCGGGCCAGCGCAGCCGGATGGCGTCGCGTGCGCGGTCGAGCGCGCGGGCCAGATCGCCCAGCCTCGCCGGAAGCAGCCCTTCCAGCCTCTGGCGCAGCGCCTTGGCGAGGCCCGCAGAGGCGCCGCCGGTGCCGATGGCGATCAGCACGGGATCGCGGTCGATGATTGCAGGGGTTGTGAAATCGCACAGGGCAGGACGATCGACCGCATTGACGATGAGCCCCCGCGCCTTGAGCCGGGCGACCGCCTCGATCGCTTCGGACTCGTCCTCCAGCGCAACGATGGCGATCCGGGCCTGGACATTCTCTTCATCGACGCAGATGCCGCCGGATCGTTCTATCAACCGCCTCTTGGCCTCCGCAGCCTCACCGTCGCCCAACAGGATCACCGGACGTCCGCGCAGGTTGAGGAAGATGGGAAGCTGGTTCACAGCCAGTCGGGCACTTGCTCGGCCGCCATGATCTCGGCAGGCGTGATGCGGTTGGCGACCACGGCATAGCGGTCGCCATCGACCAGCACCTCGGCGACGATGCCGCGGCTGTTGTAGCTGCTCGCCATGGTTGCACCATAGGCGCCTGCGGTGCGGAAGACTGCGAGGTCGCCAGCGGCCACCGTGTCGATATCGCGGCCCATCGCGAAAGTATCGCCGCTTTCGCACACCGGTCCGACGATATTGGCGGTCATGCGCGTGCCATCGGGCACCACAGCCTCGAAATCGTGCCAGGCATCGTACAGTGCAGGCCGGGCAAGATCGTTCATCGCAGCATCGACCACCACGAAGGGGTGCTTGATGCCCGGTTTCACCCGGATCACGCGGGTGAGCAGCACGCCGGCATTGCCTGCGATCACGCGGCCCGGCTCGAACTGGATGGTAGCATCCCAATCGCGCGTCAAGCGGGCGACCAAGGCA
>JBKBTF010000111.1:0-2738 GCA_046291395.1 Blastomonas sp.
TAATCGGTCCGAACCCCAATCGCTGCCGCCATTGCAAGCCTCCATATGCCTGCCACAACGAATCACAATTTCAGCCGGTTGGGAATCCCTCGCGTGAGTCAGCCTCAGCGCGCCTTGGTATTAGCGTATTCGAGGGCGACGTCTTCTCCAGCGGACGATACCCCCATTAGCTGACCGACGATGGTTTCCAGGACTGTTTTTGCCCATCCCTGGCCACCATCTGCAACTGCAAAAGCCGGGAACCCGCCCTCACGAGCCAGCGTTGCGAGGAAATAGTTCATTCCGCTGGAATAAATTGGTCTGCCCCACTGCTTCAAGCCCTTGCCAGTTACCGCACGGAGCGCAGTCTGTTCCGCATGGCTTGGTGCGGGGAGGCCCAGCACATTTGTGAGGTCTTCCCAACAACGCAGGCCACCGCTGTGCGACCGGCGAAACCATTCTGAAGCCCACAGAACGAAAAGGCCTGGACGATGACCCTGGGCGAGCACATCATAGCTTTTGCGGGCAGCTAAATGTTGTTGCAGACTTTCGAAATGACGGTGGCCAATTCGATATGCATGGAGTCTCCTGCCATCGACGGCCGGAATCCCGAAAGCCTCGGCAAATGCGGTGCTAATGGGAGGGTTGATGGGCGTTACGGGTGACGGTTTCGGGGTGACTGTTAGCAACCCCATAAGAGCACGTTTGCGCACAGCTACTGCGATTCGCCATTTACGCGCGTCCAACCCCATTGCCTGCAGCTCGTGGTCGATTGCTTCAAGCGCGTGAACATCGAGCGCCGAAGCGATGCGGCCACTCCAATCGATTGGATGCCCATTAACCATCTGATTTTTAGACATATCGATCCCCCTGGCTTCTGATCGACGCAATCAAGAGTTTGTGCAACGACATAAACAATCAAAGTGAATGTGTTGGCCGAAGTGCTAGACTGGTTGTTACCTTCAAGAGCTGGGGCAGCGACTAGCGAGATATAGTTGTATAGCCGAAGGACCATACAAAACTTTTTAGGTAGAGGGCCATATTGGGTGCGGTGGTGATCGTTTTCCTGCCTAAGGTTTTTTCAAATCGTCCAAAAACTCGCAGCCTGGCGAGACGCCACTGATAAGCAATTGGTCGCGTGCCCGTGTGGCTGCGACGTATAGCAAGTGCCGCTCGGCATCATGCGCCGCTTCGAGATCCGCGATATCGCCGATGCCTTCCAGCCTTTCCGGATCCGGCAGGACGTCGGCGTCGAGCGCCATCACGGCGACAGCCTTGTATTCGAGGCCTTTGGCATCATGCATAATGGTTGGACTGAGCGATGACCCCGCTGCTTTCAGGGCTAATCGAGCTCTGGGAATCTGATTCTGACCACGCACAAGCACGGCCAATTCGTGCTCGGCCGTGCCTTCACATATGCGGGCTTTAAGCCAATCAGCGACGGCAGAGATTTCAGCAGCCTCATCATCGAACAGTTTCAGCACAGGATCCGGACCATCGAAAACGGAAACGGTGCCGCGGCGGGTTTCCTCGATGCCGTCTAGATCTTCGATCTGCGGTGCGAGCAGTCGGTCAGCACAGGAACGGATTTGATGAGATGTTCGATAACATATCTTCAGTATCTGAGCCCGACCGCGGACATCGAGACCAAGCCGCGCCCAGGAAAATGGCAAGTGAAAAATGCGCTGCCCAAGATCGCCAGTGAAGAATAGGGCATCAGCCTGGCCCTTGCGACCGACCGCCGCCAGAAACTGCGCCTGCGCCACTGACAGGTCCTGCGCCTCATCGACGACAACATGCGAATAGGGAAACTTGCCGCCGTCATCGATCCACCGGGTAAGCCGGCCATACACATCAGCCACCGTTACCACGCCTCGCGTGGCTAACCTTTTGCGGACGAACGCGAAGACCTCCCACGCGCTTTCACGTTGCTTGGGACCTAACCTCGTCCGTCGACCGATGCGGGGCACCTCAGCATAGGCCTGCTGATCATGAAGACCCCATGCATCGACCAGTTCGTCCCACTCTTCGAGCAGGAACTCAACGGTGTGGCCCATGCCGAGGCCTGCATCGACTGCTGCCTTGATAGCTGCACGGATCTGCGAAGCCGTAGCGAGATTGGGTTGTCCGTGCACCGATGCGTAAAGCTCATAGGCCGCCTGGTCGATGGCTCGCACCGTCATCCGCAGTCGTGCCGATGGCAAGGCCTCGGTCATGATCGCTGCCTTGGTGGCGAGATTGGCGGCGAGCAGTTTCGAGAAGGTGGTCAGCAGCACCCTGGCATCTTCGCGGGAGGCGAGGTGGACGGCGCGGTGCAGCGCCACGATGGTCTTGCCTGTGCCTGCCGAACCCGAGACCCGCGCCGGGCCAGACCAGTCTCGCGTGACTGGCGCGCGCTGGGCGGGGTGCAGAAACACCGCCCATTGCGCAAAAGGGGCATCGAGTGCGGCCCGGAGTTCTTCCACCCCATCGACAGCGCGGAACCGCCGCAGTGCATCCGGGTGGGTAAAGGGGTCCGCATCCGGCTCGGCCTTAACGGCAATATGGTCTGCCAGCCTGCCGCCGGTCGCAAAGTCGAGCAGCGCTTCGGCGGCTTCGTCCGGCAGCGACCCAAACAGCCCGTCCACACTCGCGTCATCCGCGTTGCGCACCGCTTCAAGCCAGTCGCGGGGCACGGCGACGTCGAGCAGCTGATCATCCGACAGCGCGGCAAATGGACGGTGGACAGCGACCGGCGGGATATCGGCTAGCTCAGCCCT
>JBKBTF010000112.1:0-2732 GCA_046291395.1 Blastomonas sp.
GCGACTGCGCTTGCGCCTTGCCACGCCCTTCGGCCAGCGCCTCGGCAAAATTGCCGAACAGCACGGTTAGCCAAAGCCAGAATACCAGCTGTCCCTCGAACAGCGGATCGCCGCTGCCGACTGCCACGTTGCGCAGGAACACCGCCGAGGCCACCGCCGCCACCACCGCAGTGGTGAACATCACCGGGTTGCGGACCAGCGTGCGCGGGTCGAGCTTGATGAAAGAATCGCGCAGGGCCGGCACGACCAGCTTGCGCTCGAACAGGGACGCGCGCTCCATCAGAACCTCTCCGGGGTCATCAGAACGACGACAAGATAGACCAGAAGGCCGACGGCGACGACGCCGGCGAGCGCAAGATCGAAGGACATATGAGCTCCTTGTTTGACGGAGCGTCAGGTGCGCCTTCGGTCCGTGAAAATGCGCGGTGCGAAAGCCGGAGACGGCATAAAAATGGCATGAAAATCGCGTTGCTCACCCCGCAGCTGCCACGGGTTTCATACGGATTTCATGTCGCAAGACGTTGATCCACATGGATGTTTCACGCAGCCGTGCGCCATTCGGCCACCAGCAAGAAGCTTCTTGCCCAGACGAGAATTTGTCCCGCCGGACTCGTCGAAACTCGTGCCCTGGGACCGTCGAAAATGGCGGTCTCAGGGCGACTTTTCGGTTCGCCAGCAATCGATGCTTCTGGCTCTGCGTCCTGCATTTGCTGATGATGCGTGGGCGCTGAATTGGAACGTTATGCGCCCAGGAAGGGGCCCGAAGCCGCTAGATCCATAAAGATGCCATGTGGGTTTTGGCGCAATCATCGGCTTCCGCTCGACGCAGCGCAGCACGGAGCGCATTGCCGCACGATGAACAACCCCATGCCACCACCCTCTGTTTCGAACCGAATCTCGACATTGCGCCTCGCTGGTCTCGCGTTCGCCATACTGGTTGCCGCCAGTTCCCTGTGCATGATCACGCAGGATGCGAGCACGCTGTCTTTCAGCAGGCCGCTGGACATGCTGACCGTCGCCGCCTTATTGCTTACCGTGATCATTGGCCTTGAAGCGGCCGGTGCAATCCGTGTCCATCTGCGGATCGCCGCCAGAGGGCCCACTCAAGATGCCAACATGGCGGCCTTTTCTCGTCGTTTGCAGCGCTGCACCGACCGGCAAGCGATCGGAGCTGCATTGGTTGAACACATTGCAAAACTCTTCGACTGCCACGCTGTCCTCGTCTCTGCCGAGAATCCATCAGCGATCCTCGCCGTAGTGCCCGCAGATGCCACCTTGAGTCCGTATGACCTTGGTCAAGTGACAGCTACCTTTCAGACCGGCGCAAACCCCGGTTACACTCGCTGCCCCTCGATGCATTGAAGCGATTGCTTCAAGCCTGCGCCAACTTCCGCGCGCGACTTTCAGGATGTTTTGCGGTTTGCCCTATGCGGTCAGAGCATCGCCCGCCGCACAGGTATGACCGGCGTCCCGAAAGTGAGCCGCGGCGCGCAACGCAGACTGTGATCGCCGTGTCGTGCCTCGCTCAATCACCGCTTTGGCGAGCGCTGATATCGGCGTTGCGCGCGGGCACGGCCTCGGCGAGCGGTACGTGTTTCCACAATTTGCGGATCTCGTCGTCCAGCCCGGTCAGGTCATAGCGCAAAAGCGAGACAGGAAGCCGCCCGGTATTCATCAGATAGTCGTGGAAATCCTTGATCGAAAAGGCTTCGCCTAGCTGGCGGCGGCGATCGACCAGCATCTTCTGGATTTGCATCGCGCCGATGGTGTAGGTCATGCCATAGCCCGGCGGGCGGCGAATATAGATGCCCGCATCGACGCGAGCGACATCATCGTCCAGATACGGCGTCCATTGCTTCCAGAACGCCATGGCTCCGCCGACCGTCATCTCGTTGCGCTGCATCTTCACATCGCCGATCGTGCGCGCAGCGCGGAACAGTCCGAAGATATAGATCAGCTCGCGGGTGCGTGGTCGGTCGTCGAACAGCCCGAGTTGCAGCGCCTGTTCTTCGAGATAAAAGCCCCAGCCTTCGGTGCGCCCGCTGTCGCTGATATGGCGGCGGATCGGATGGGTGACCCGCTGGCTGGTCATGCCATCGAAGCGATGGCCGGGAAAGGTCGCGTGCAGATGATCGGGAGAGGCATCGCGAAACTGCACCTGCTCCCAGAACATCGGACCCTTGGCCCGCACCACCCAGGGCGCATTGAATCCGACCTCCTGATAGGTACCGGGGATATAGTCGGGGATCGTGATGATCTCCTCATCCTTCAGCCACTTGCGAATTTTCGCATCGGTTCCCGCGAGCTGCGCTTCGTATTCCTCGGCGCTGGTCGGTAGCTCGAGTTCGGGCAGCTTGCGGTTGCGATGGCGTTCGCTGGCGTAATTGGCCCAGTGCCGCTCCAGCTCGCGCTCGGCCAGGGTAACGATCTGATCCGAATCATAGGGCATCAGCCGGACATGATGCAGGAACCAGTCATAAGCGGGCTTGCCAACCCCGGCGGCGGCGGTCATCTGCGGACGCCCTGCCACTAGCCAGTCGCGAAAACCCGCAATTGCCGATTGGGCCGCGTCGATATCGGGCAGCAGATCGGGCTGCTGCTTTTCGGCCCGCGCGCGCAAATCAGCGAACCAGCCGATCAGGCCCGCCGGTTCGACCGCGCGATAGGGCATTCCATGGCCGACCCCATCGCCATTGGACAGGCTGTGAATGGCCAGGTCGGCATAGTCTGCC
>JBKBTF010000073.1:0-13723 GCA_046291395.1 Blastomonas sp.
GGCCTGCGGAATGCCGCTGCTGCTCAACGCCTACAAGCAGATCGGGCATGAGCACGACCTCAATATCGCCCAGATTCTGGTGACGCTGGGCGATTTTGGCGACCATCGCCGGTTCCTCAACACCAAGAACACGCTGCACCGCCTGCTCGAGTCGGGTGTGCTGCCGATCATCAACGAGAACGACACCATCACCACCGAGGAAATCCGCGTCGGCGACAACGACCGACTGGCCGCCAAGGTCGCGCAGATGGTTCAGGCCCAGCATCTGGTTATCCTGACCGGAGTCGATGGCCTGTACGACCGCGACCCGTCCGAGCCCGGTGCGCAGCTTGTCGAGACGGTCCACGACGTTAGCCAGTATCTCGCGGTGACCAGCGGGGTGAGCACGCTTGGGACTGGCGGCATGCTGACCAAGATGCAGGCCGCCAACATGGCGCAGAACGCAGGCTGCACGACGCTGATCGCCAATGGCGAGGCCGACAATCCGATCACCTCGGTGCTTGATGGTGCACGCCCCTGCACCACCTGCGTTGCGCATGCCGAGCCTGCCGATAGCTGGGCGGCATGGTTGACTGATCGTCTGCAGATGGATGGCAGCATCGTCATTTCGAACAAGGCCGCCGATGCCATGGCCGAAAGCGGGCAGGGCATCGATCGCAACGACGTCATCTCTATCTGCGGAAATTACGTGAAGGGCGATGTTATTCACATCTACGACGAAACCGGTACCGAGCGGGCGCGCGGAATGACCGATTTCTCGTCTGAGGAAACCGCGATTCTGGTCCGCAACCGCGATATTCCGGTCAAGCAGTTGATCGGCTATCATTCGCGCGCGGTATTGGTGGAGTTCGAAAACCTGATCTGCCTGGCTGACCGTCATATCCTGTGGGAGCCTCAGGAGGCGGATGCACCGACCGAAGCCCATCGCCGCGAACATGCCGACGCCGGAGCCGATCACGCCGGGTAGGCCCAGGCCTGGGACGGGCGGCGGCCCCGGCTGCTGGATCGCTGGCCCCTCGGCCGTCGCGCTTCAGCGCCGTTGACCGGCGCGCGCGCAGCATTTACCGCTGCTGGCCATGAAATTACCCCATATCCTGCTGATCGTCGGCGGCGGCATTGCGGCCTACAAGGCCTGCGAATTGATCCGGCTGATCCGCAAGGCGGGGATGACCGTGCGCTGCGTGCTTACCGAAGGCGGCGCGCAGTTCATCACCCCGATGACGCTCGCCGCATTGAGCGAGAATGAGGTATTCACGACATTGTGGGACCTCAAGAACGAAACCGAGATGGGGCACATCCAACTCAGTCGGGAGGCAGACCTGATCGTGGTGTGCCCCGCCACCGCAGACCTGCTCGCTAAGATGGCGGCGGGGATTTCCGACAGCCTGGCAACCACCGTACTGCTCGCCACCGATACACCGGTGCTCGCGGTTCCTGCCATGAACGTACGGATGTGGCAGCACGTGGCGACACAGCGGAACGTGGCGCAACTGCGCGGCGACGGGGTTACCGTGATCGATCCCGATGACGGCGCGATGGCGTGCGGTGAATATGGCCCGGGCAGGCTGCCCGAGCCGGCCGCGATCATGGGCGAGATTGAAGCGGCGCTGTCTCTCCCCTCCCGCTTGTGGGAGGGGTGGCCGCAGGCCGGGGTGGGCCTGCGCGGCAAGCGCGTGCTGATCACCGCAGGGCCGACGCACGAGCCGATCGATCCGGTGCGCTACATCGCCAACCGGTCGAGCGGGCGCCAGGGGTTTGCGATCGCGGCAGCGGCCGCGGAAATGGGCGCTGAGGTGCAGCTTGTCGCAGGTCCGGTCCATCTGGCGACCCCACCGGGCGTGACGCGCATCGATGTCGAGACCGCGCGCGAAATGGCCGCAGCGGTCGATGCCGCACTGCCCGCCGATGTCGCGATCCTGGTCGCCGCCGTCGCGGACTGGCGCACGGCCGATGCCGCCGAACAGAAAATCAAGAAGACAGGCGGCGCGCTGCCTGTGCTGCAACTGGCGGAAAACCCTGATATTCTCGCGGGACTAGCCCGGGATCCGCGCCGCCCGGCGCTGCTGATCGGCTTCGCGGCGGAGACCGAGAACGTCGTCGCACATGCCCAGGCCAAGCTCGCGCGCAAGGGCTGCGACTGGATCGTCGCCAACGACGTGTCGGGGAATGTCATGGGCGGCAGCGACAATGCAGTGCACATCGTCACCGGTGGTGGCGTGGAAAGCTGGGCGAACCTGCCCAAGGAACAGGTCGCGCGCAAGCTGATGGAGAAAATCGCAGATGCCGTCCGCTGACCACCCGATAACCATCCTCCTCAAGCGATTGCCGCACGGCGAGGGTCTGCCGCTCCCGGTCTATGCCACCGAAGGCGCGGCGGGAATGGACGTGGTCGCAGCCGAGGAGCTTGAGCTGATGCCGGGGCAACGGCATGCGGTGGCCACCGGCTTTGCGATGGCGATCCCTGATGGCTTTGAGGTGCAGGTGCGCCCGCGATCCGGCCTCGCGCTCAAGCACGGCATCACCGTGCCCAATACGCCCGGCACGATCGACAGCGACTATCGCGGAGAGCTCAAGGTCATCCTGATCAACCATGGCCACGCACCGTTCCCGATCCGCCGGGGCGACCGCATTGCACAGCTGGTAGCGGCCCCGGTGCAGCGCGCTGGCTTCACCGAGGTCGAAGATCTGGATCAAACCACGCGTGGGGCAGGGGGCTTCGGTTCAACGGGCCTCTAGCGCGTCTCCCCTCCCGCAGCGAGGAGGGGAATTGCCTTGTCACCGTTGCCGGGTCGGCCGAACCTTTTTGCCTTCGGGCGCGATCGAGATCTGGACGGTCTCGCCCGAACGTCCCGGGAATTCGGTGAAGATCGCCTCGATCAGGTTCGGTACCAGATATTGCAGGTTCTTGCTGCGCGACTGGGCCTCGGCCTTGCCTTCGAACAGGCGGGTGTTGTCGACGGCTCGGTCGATCTTCAAATCGATGCCACTGGTATAGACGGTGTAGCTGCGGACATCGTTGTTCCAGCCGGGGCCGAAAATGAACGGGTCATAAAAACCATAACCGAAAGCGCGGCGGCCATAAAGTCCACCCCAGGGGCCGAAGCCCGGACCGAAACCGCCCCAGCCGCCGCCGAAGCCACCACCGAAACCATCCGACACCACCTTTTCGCGGCCGGTATCGACACCATAGGAAAAGCTGACGATCATGTCGGCGCGCGAGGTGTCATTCGCGGGGACATAGCCGAGCTGCGTCATCTGGCGGGTCACAAGCTGCGCATACTGGCCAAATTCCAGACCGCCTTGCAGGCGCGGATCACCGGCTGTGACGACGAAGCTTTGACCCTGCGGCGCGGGCAGCGCCTGGAAGCGAGCGACGTCGGCCTTGAACGGGGTGGCGCATGCCGATAGCGCGAGCGCCAGCGCGGGCACGGCAAACAGGGCGGCGCGACGGGAAAGGCGGCTGCGAGCAGACATTTTCTTATCTCCATGACGGACCGGCGCGACCCTGCGCGACCCACATCTATGGATATAGGACTAGTTTGCCGCGAATGAACCCCGTTTGAACGCAAACTTCGCTCCGTCCAAGAGGTTACCGCATCAGGCCCAGCGCGTCATAGGCCGCATCCAGCGTCGGCTGCGCTACCGCACGCGCCTTTTCCGCGCCTTTAACGAGAATGGCATCCAGTGCCGTGTCGTCATCCTTCAATGCGATGAAGCGTTGGCGGATCGGGCGCAACGTCTCCACCAGCACCTCGGCCAGCGCAGGTTTGAATGCCCCGAAGCCCTGTCCGGCAAACTGGGCGCATACCGAATCGGGCGTCTGATCGGTCATCGTCGCATAGATGCCGACAAGGTTGAGCGCCTCGGGACGCCCTTCGAGCGCCGATGCCTGATCGGGCAGGGGTTCGGGATCGGTCTTGGCCTTGCGGATCTTCTGCGCGATCGCATCGTCGTCGTCGGTCAGGCTGATCCTGCTCATCTCGGACGGGTCGGACTTGGACATCTTGGCGGTGCCGTCGCGCAACGACATGATCCGTGCCGATTCCTTGGGGATGTACGGTTCGGGCAGGGTAAACAGCTCGACCCCGAAATCGGTGTTGAACTTGGTGGCGATGTCGCGGGTCAGTTCCAGATGCTGCTTCTGGTCTTCACCCACCGGAACGTGAGTCGCCTGATAGACCAGGATGTCAGCGGCCTGCAGCACGGGATAGACGAACAGGCCGATGCTGGCGCCCTCGCGGTTCTTGCCCGCCTTGTCCTTGAACTGGGTCATCCGGTTCAGCCAGCCGATCCGCGCGGTGCCGTTGAGCAGCCAGGCGAGTTCGGCATGCGCGGGAACGCGGGCCTGGTTGAACAGCACGCTGCGTGTCGAATCGATTCCGCAGGCGATCAGCGCGGCCGCCATCTCGCGCACGTTGCGGATGCGGGTTTCGCGCTCTTCATGCACGGTGATCGAGTGCAGGTCAGCAAGGAAGAAGAAGCAGGCGCTATCGGCATCCATCTCGTCCTGCATCTTCACCCAGTTGCGGATCGCGCCCAGATAATTGCCCAGGTGCAGATTGCCGGTCGGCTGGATGCCGGAAAGGACACGCATGATGATCATCTCTTTCGCGTTTGCGGGAAGGGTATCTGGCTACGCCTTGCGGCGCAGCATCGCCTTGATCTCGCCGGGCCGGTAGGTGCCCAGCGCCAGCGCCGCCAGCCCATACAACGCCGCGCCGCCGCCGCACAAGACGGCAAGTGCGGCGATCCGCTCGATCAGCCTGCCATCCATGAAGCTGTCGGCCAGCCGCGCACCCAGCCACAGCCCTGCGCCCATGATCGCGGCGGCCAGCAGCATCCGCCACAGCTTGGCGATCAGCCGCGCATCGGGCTGGATATGGCCGCGCTTGTAGAGCACGCCGAACAGCAATGCGACATTGACCCAGGCCGAAATCGCGGTCGCAACGCCCACCCCGACATGGCCCAAAGGCCAGATGAGGATGAGGTTGCCAACCAGATTGACCAGCATGGCGATCAGCGCGAGGCGAACCGGGGTCTTGGTGTCGGCGCGGGCGTAGAAGCCCGGGGTCAGAACCTTGATCAGCACATAGGCGGGCACACCGCAGGAGAACGCGGCGAGGACGCGCGCGGTCGCCACCGTATCGGCGGCGGTGAAAGCACCATACTGGAACACGCCGTGAATGATCGGCACCGCGGCCACCACCAGCGCCACGGCCGCGGGCAGCGCCAGGAACAGCGCCAGCTCAAGCGCGCGGTTCTGCGTGTTGTGGGCGGCCTTGGGGTCGCCGCTGCCGATCTGGCGCGACAGCAACGGCAGGATGACGGTGCCCACGCCGATGCCGATCAGCCCCAGCGGCAACTGGTTGAGCCGGTCGGCATAATAGATCCACGAGACCGCGCCTTCGCTCAGGAAGCGCGCGGCCAGCGACGTCGAGATCAACAGGTTGAACTGGATCGCGCCCTGGCCGATCGCCGCCGGCGCGATCAGCACCAGCATCGCCTTGACGTCGGGCGACAGCCGCGGGCGGGAGAGCTTGAGGACGACACCGCTCTGGCGGCAGGCCAGGATCAGCCACACGAGCTGCAGCACGCCCGACACGGTCACTGCGATCGCCTGGGTCACCGCGGTTTCCGCCTCGCTTTGTCCGCGAAACAGCAGCAACGCCGCGATCATGCAGATGTTGAGCAGGATCGGCGCTGCGGCATTGACCCAGAAGCGGTTGATCGAATTGAGAATGCCGCCGAGCAGCGACACCAGCGAGATCAGCCCGAGATAGGGAAAGGTGATGATTGTCAGGTGGCGGGCAAGCGCGAATTTCTCCGGCCCGCCATCGGGAAAACCGCCGGTCATCGCATAGACCACCGGGCCTGCCGCCAGCATCATGATCACGGTGAACACGATCAGGAAGGGCACCAGCACCGAGAGAACCTGCCCGGCAAAGGCGCGCGCCGCGTCCATGCCGGTGCCCGGCTCGGCCATATCGGCCTCGGCCAGCTTGCGGTTGAACATCGGCACGAAGACTGCGGCGAACGCGCCTTCGGCAAACAGCGCGCGAAACAGGTTGGGCAGCCGCCAGGCGATCAGGAAGGCGTCGGCGGCCATCCCCGCGCCGACATAGCGCGCCATCAGCATGTCGCGTGCCATGCCGAGCACACGGCTTGCCAAAGTGAGGCCGCCGATAGTGGATACGGCGCGGAGCAGGTTCATGCCGGTAGCGCCCTGGCGCTGCCGGGCGTCAGGCGTTGCCTTCGGCGGGAGGCATCGGAGCACCGAAATTGGGGTCCTGGCTCTGCTGTTCGTAAAGCGCGGCGAAATCGATCGGCTCAAGCACCAGTGGCGGATAGCCTGCATCGCGGATCACATTGCCCAGGATAAGCCGGATATTGGGGAACACCATCCGCGGGGTATCGGCAAACAGGAAGCGCCGCACCTGCTCTTCGTCCATCCCGCGCAGGCCCACCAGCGCGCCATAGGCCAGTTCGACCAGATAGGCGGTGCCCTGCTCGGCTTTCGCCGCGATGGTGTAGGTGCAGATCATCTCATGCACCTCGTCGCTGAGCTGGCGCGATTCGGCGCGGAACTGGACGTCGAACGCAAGCTGGCCCGGCCATTGATAGCTGTCGGGTGCATTGGGGTTCTCGACCGACATGTCCTTGACATATTGCGAGATCAGGCCTGCCTGGGGGCCGGATGCGCCATTCAGCGCCGGGTTCTGCGAGCTCACGGTGCCGTCTTCGGCCATGGAAAATCCCTTTCATCAATCGGCGCTGCCAGCGCGTCTTGCGCGGCGCTCTAATCCGGCTTCCCGTGCGGTGCAAGGGCCGCGAATGCACAGCGCCAACGACTCAGCGATGCAAGTTTTTGTCGTCCAAAGCAATTTGCATATTGGGCGACATGCCCTATGTTAGGCATTCGCGCTGACCTTTTAGCAGCATTGTGGTTGAAGCGGGCGGGCAAACGGGAAGACTTGTGACGGTAGAAATCATCATCTTGGCCATGGTTGCAGCGTTTTTGGGCCTCCGCCTCTATTCGGTCCTGGGCAAACGCACGGGTCACGAGCAGGAACCCCTGACCCGCGGCATGGACACGCCGGTGGCCAAACGTCCGACCGCGATCGAGCGTCCGCAGCTTGACGACAAGCCCGCCGCGTTGACGCCCGGCACTTCGACCGTATTTGATATCGCCGCCGAGCCCGGCATTCGCCAGATGCTCGCCGCCGATCGCAGTTTCGACGTCGCGCGGTTTCGCGACGGCGCCAAGGCCGCTTACGGCATGATCCTGGAAGCGTTCTGGGCGGGCAACCGCGAAGACCTGCGCACGTTTTGCGACGACGAGGTCTATGAAAGCTTCTCAAGCTCGATCGAGCAGCGCACCACCCGCGGCGAAACGCTGGAAAACCGTCTTGTGCGGATCGATGAAGCCCGCATCGTCGATGCCGAATATGATGCACCGATGGCGCGTATCACGGTGCGTTTCGATGCGGATATCGCCGCTGTCGTGCGCGGTCCCGATGGCGAGCTTGTCGCCGGCTCGCTGACCGATGCGGTTGCCACTCACGACCTGTGGACCTTTGCCCGCGACCTGCGCAGCAATGACCCCAACTGGATCCTGGTCGAAACCGATCAGGCCTGATGTCGGCTAGCAGGGGGGTCGCCATGCGCCGGTTCGCGATCGGTCTGCTGCCACTGGTGCTGGCCGGATGTGCGGGCGTAGTCCCTTCGGGCGGCGCCAATTCCACGCAGTCACCAACCCGTCTTCCCTATGAAAATGGACCGGCAGCCGCAGATCCGGCTCGCCAGGCTGCTCCGGCGCCGATGCCGTCCGGTGCTGCGTCCAGCTACGTCATTCCCCGCGCGACACCGCTCGCTGCCATCTCAGGCGCAGCGATCACCGCCAGCGCGGATATCACCCAGGCTGCAGGCCAGATGCTGCGGCGCGGTCCCGCAATCAGCAGCCTGCCGATCGCCCCGGACGATGCCCGCACCGCGCTGGCTGCGTTCCGCCTGACCTGCCCTGCGGTCACCAAGCGAACCGATGCCAGCGGCCTGACCCGGCCCGAGGACTGGCGCGGCGCCTGCGACGCGGCGGCGCGCTGGCCCGATGCCGATGCCGCACGGTTCTTCGCCGAGCAGTTCGAGGCGGTGCAGGTCGGCGAGGGGGCAGGCTTTGCCACCGGCTATTTCGAACCCGAGATCGCCGGCTCTCGCACCCGCGCACCGGGTTTCGATGTGCCGGTCTATGGCCGTCCCTCGGATCTGATCGATGTCGACCTGTCGCAATTTTCGTCCGAATGGGCGGGCAAGCGCGTGCGCGGCAAGCTCAACGGCACCGACCTCGTCCCCTATGACGACCGCACCCAGATCGAGCAGGGGACGCTGGGCGGCCGCGCGCCGGTGATCGCCTGGGCGGCGGACGAAATCGACTTCTTCTTCCTGCAGGTGCAGGGTTCGGGCCGCCTGCGGGCACCCGATGGATCGGTGGTGCGGATCGGCTATGCCAGCCAGAACGGCCGCGATTACACCGGCATCGGCGCGCTGATGCGCGAGCGCGGATTGCTCGCGCCCGGACAGGCCAGCATGCAGGGCATCGTCGCCTATCTTCGCGCCAACCCCGAACAGGGCCGCGCGATCATGCGCGAAAACAAGAGCTTCGTGTTCTTTCGTGAGCTTACCGGACCGGGCCCGCTGGGCGCATTGGGCTATCAGGTCGAGGCGGGCAGCAGCGTTGCCGCCGACCCCAAGTTCGTGCCGTTGGGCGCGCCAGTGTTCCTCTCGATGGACCGCGCCGAGCCCAACGGGTTGTGGATCGCGCAGGACACCGGCGGCGCGATCAAGGGGGCAAACCGCTTCGACACCTTCTGGGGCGCGGGCGAACAGGCCAAGGTGATCGCCGGCGGCATGTCCGCGCGCGGCCTTGCGCTGATCCTGCTGCCGCGCGGCAGCTATGACCGGCTGGCGCGGCAGGCGCGCTGAGCGATGAGCCGTCGGCCGCTCTCGGATGCCGAAGCGGCCTTGTGGAAACGGGTGATCGCCACCGTCGAGCCGTTCAAGGACAAGGTGACGCCTTCTCCCCTCCCGCCTGCGGGAGGGGCAGGGATGTCCGGCAAGGCCGGGCAACCCGGGGGTGGGCCTGTAAAGTCAGGCTTACCAATCAGGCCCACCCACGGCGCAAAGCCTGCGGCATTGGCCGACCCCTCCCGCCTGCGGGAGGGGAGAGTGACCAAGCCCACTCCATCTTGGACCTTCACTCCCGCGCCGATCCCATCGGTCGCGGGCAATCTCGATGGTCACTGGGACCGGCGGATGGCCAAGGGCGGGGTGCAGCCGGATGTGACGATCGACCTGCACGGTCATACGCTTGTCAGCGCGTATGCCCGGCTCGACATGGCGCTGGGGCAAGCCAAGGCGGCGGACATGCGGCTGATGCTGCTGATCACCGGCAAGGCACGCACCCCCGACAGCGGTCGCGGCGCGATCCGAGCGGCGGTATCGGACTGGCTGCAATCCTCGCGCCACGCGGGTGACATCGCGGCGGTGCGCAATGCCCACCCCCGGCATGGCGGGGACGGGGCATTGTATATCGTGCTCAGGCGGCGGCGGGGTTAGGACGCGACCCTCTGCGCAACGTCCCTCGACTGCGCTCGGGAACGCGGCAAGGTTCGTACTTGGGTTACCCCCCCCGATTGTCCCGAGCGAAGTCGAGGGACGTGCGCGCAAGGGTAGCGAATTCAATCCTCTTTAGGATCAAACTCCAGCGAAGCGCTGTTCATGCAATAGCGCAGGCCTTCGGGTCCCGGACCATCGGGGAAGACATGGCCCAGATGCCCTTCGCAGCGCGCGCAGCGCACTTCGGTGCGGACCATGCCATGGCTCGAATCGACGATCTCGGTGACCGCCTCGCCTTCGACCGGGGTGGTGAAGCTCGGCCAGCCCGATCCGCTGTTGTATTTGGCGTCGGAGTCGAACAGGGGCGCGCCGCATCCGGCGCAACGGTACATGCCGTCGCCCTTGTGGTCGTTATACTTGCCGGTAAAGGCGCGCTCGGTGCCGCCTTCGCGCAGCACGTGATATTGCTCGGGGCTGAGCTTTGCGCGCCAATCGGCTTCGCTGATCTTGGTGTCTGCCATGGGTCTCTCCTGGGGAGATACCAACATGGGCCGACTGGTGGTGCAGTCAAGATGCGCGTGCGGCAACCCGGGCGATTTCGAGCAGTTCCTGCTCCAGCAGCAGCGCCGGGCCGGGGGTGGCGCGCATCATTGCCTGTTGGAGCGCGAGCAACCGTTCGATCAGCCGCGCCATATGCTGCGGGCGGCCCCAGGCGCGCAGCTGGCGCGTCCAGTCCTGCGGGCTGCCCCCGCCCCAGAGCCTGCGACTGCGCATCTCCTGGGTGACCCAGCCGCCGATATCGCGCGCATTGCCCATGCGCTGCGCGGCGGCGGCAAGCTGCATCACCTGCTTTTGCATCACGATGACGAGGCCGACCTCGGACACTGCCTGCTCGCGCATCCGCTTGAGCTCCTCCGGCAGCCGCTTGAGATCGCCGGACAGGGCCGCAGAAATGATCGGCTGCATGGCATCGTCGTCGGCGTCGGCGCGCAGCGCGGTGATCGCCTCGCGGGTCGCCGCCTTTGGATCGTCCGGGGAAGAATCGAGGTAGAGCGAGAGCTTTTCGACCTCCTGCGCCGCCAGCCTGCGGTCGGACGCGGTAAAGCCTGCAATGACATGCGCCAGATCGGGCTCGATGGTCAGCCCTGCGGCGCGGCCCAGTTCGATGACGATCTTCGCCATGTCCTCGGGGCCGGGCAATTTGGTCTGCACCGCCAGCGCATTGGGCGCGGCGAGCACCGCCTTGGCGATGCGCGATTTCTCGCTGATGCCGCTCGCCAGCATGACGACGGGGTTGATCGCCTTGTCCGCCGCCAGCAGCGCCTCGACTGCGGCAAGGCTTTCCTCGCCGCTGGTAACGACGCGGATATAGCGAGTGTCGCCGAACAGCGACATCGACGCAGCCTCGGCCGCCAGCAGTGAAGGGTCGCGCGACAATTGCGGCCCGTCGAGATCCGTGCGCTCGATGCCCTTGCCCAAGCCCGCGATCAGTTCCGCCGCGAGCGCGGCGCTGCCGCCGTCATCGGTGCCGAAGATCAGGTACAGGCGGATATCGGGACGCGGCTTGCGCGCCAGGGCACGGATCGCTGCGGCGTCCGCCTTCATTGTGCTGCCGATACCTCGCGCGCGAAAAGCGACAGCCGGGTGAGGATCTGGTCGGCGATTTCGAGAGACAGGTTTTCCAGCGCGCGGTTCTCTGCCGCAATCGTCGCATATTCGCTGCTGACGATGTCGATACCGGCGTCCGAGGCAGCGGTGGCATCGAGCACCACCTCGCCGGTCGCGGCCTCGACGAGCTGATAGCGCGCGCGCAGGGTGCGGCGTTCGCGGGTCACCTGATCATTGGCGAGCAGGCCGAAGCCGGTAATCTGGTCATCCAGCACCACCTGCAGCTGGAACCGGCTGTTGCCGCCGCCCAGCGCATCGAGCCTGTCGTCGAGCGCGTTCTTCACCAGCCATCCGGCGCGGCCCTGGATCGGCGCGACGGTGACATTGCCCAGCGTTGTGGCGACCGCGCCTTGCGTCCCGGAGGAATACAGCGGCTGCATGCCGCAGGCGGAAAGGCTGGCGAGTAGCGCAAGGGGCAAAAGGCGGCGCATCAAATCGCTCCAGTGCGGGAAAGGGGGGCTGCCATACCAACCCCGTCATGCTGAACTTGTTTCAGCACCGATCGTGCCCCAGCAGCTGAAGCCGCGTGGGGATAAATGGGCCCTGAAACAAGTTCAGGGTGACGGAAAATGGTACGTGAAGCCATCACACCACCAGATTGACCAGCCGGTCGGGTACCACGATCACCTTGCGGATTTCGGCACCGTCCAGGCTACGCTGCACCTTGTCCGACGCGAGCGCAAGCCGTTCGAGTTCGTCATTTGGCAGGCCCTTGGCCACCGTCAGCGTGTCGCGCAGCTTGCCTTTGATCTGCACCGCAATGGTGACCTCGTCCTCGACCAGCAGGGCCGGGTCGATCTCGGGCCAGCTTGCATCGGCGATGAGGCCGTGACCCTCGAGCAGGTTCCAGGCCTCTTCGGCCAGATGCGGCACCATCGGAGCGACCAGTTTTACGAGCGTGCGGATCGCGATGTTGCGGCTGGCCGACTTCTCGGCCTTCTCGATCGCGTTGGTGAGTTCGTACAGCCGCGCCACCGCCTTGTTGAACGCGAGCGCATCGATGTCCTTGCCGATCAGGTCGATGGTCTGGTGCAATTTGCGCTCCAGAGCCTTGTCTTCCCCCTCGGCTGCCTCGACCGAATTGAACACCCGCCACAGCCGCTGGACGAAGCGCCAGCAGCCCTCGATGCCCGCCTCGCTCCACGGCAGATCGCGCTCGGGCGGGCTGTCCGACAGCATGAACCACCGCACCGCATCGGCGCCGTACTGGTCGACGATCGCGTCGGGATCGACCACGTTCTTCTTCGACTTGGACATCTTCTCGACCCGGCCGGCAATAGCTGCCTCGCCGGTATCGGTGATGATCCAATCCTCGCCGCGCTTTTCGACCTGATCGGGGCCCAGCCACTTGCCGCTCGTGTCCTGCCAGGTCTGGTGCGTCACCATGCCTTGCGTAAACAGGCTGGCGAACGGCTCGGTGACATCGAGCTTGCCGATGCGCGCGAGCGCGCGGGTCCAGAAGCGCGCATAGAGCAGGTGCAAAATCGCATGCTCGACCCCGCCGATATACTGGCCGACGGGCAGCCATTTGGCGATTTCTTGCGCATCGAACGGCTTGTCGTCGGGCTGGCTGGCAAAGCGCAGGAAGTACCAGCTTGAATCGACGAAGGTGTCGAGCGTGTCGGTCTCGCGCTGCGCGGGCTTGCCGCATTTGGGGCACGCAACATGCTTCCACGTCGGGTGGCGCTCCAGCGGGTTGCCGGGAATGTCGAAGCTGACATCCTCGGGCAGCACCACCGGCAGCTGGTCCTTGGGCACAGGGACCACGCCGCAATCATCACAATGGATGAACGGGATCGGCGTACCCCAGTAGCGTTGGCGCGAGACGCCCCAGTCGCGCAGCCGCCACACGGTGGTGCCTTCGCCCCAGCCTTCGGATTCGGCGCGCGCGATGACCGCAGCCTTGGCTTCGTCAACGCCCATGCCGTCGAGGAACGAGGAATTGATGATGCGTCCGGGGCCGGTATAGGCCTCGTCGTGAATCGCGGTGTCTTCGTCGCCTTCGGCTGCGACGACGCGCGGCACCGGCAGCATGTATTTGCGCGCGAAATCTAGGTCGCGCTGGTCGTGCGCGGGTACGCCCATGACAGCGCCGGTGCCGTAATCCATCAGCACGAAATTGGCGATGAACACCGGCAGTTCCCATGTCGGGTCGAACGGATGCAGCGCGCGCAATCCTGTATCGAAGCCCAGCTTTTCGGCAGTCTCAAGCTCGGCCGCGGTGGTTCCCCCCGCCTTGCAGCGCTCGATGAACGCGGCGGCATCCGCGTTGTCTGCGGCGATCTTCTGCGCAATCGGGTGATCGGCGGCGATCGCGACGAAGCTTGCGCCGAAGATGGTATCGGGCCGGGTGGAATAGACGGGGATGTCGATTTTCTCTCCCCTCCCGCTTGCGGGAGGGGTGCCCGCAGGGCGGGGTGGGCGCGAAGCCGCGGAGGTCGTCGGG
>JBKBTF010000074.1:0-13370 GCA_046291395.1 Blastomonas sp.
TCACAAAGCTTTGGCATCTGGCGGGAGGAAGATCACGCAGTCGTGTTGCGCGTGCTCCCATCCTCCGTCGAACGCGCACGGCAATGGCGCTTCCATCCCGCTCAGGAACTGGAAGAAACGGCTGAGGGCCTAACCGTAAGGTTCAGGGCTGGCGGCCTCCGAGAAATTGCCGAGCATCTTTTTACATGGGGCGGGGAGGTAGTGATCGAAGGCCCCGACGCGCTCCAAGCGGTTATGCGGGAGCGACTGGAGGCGGCCAGCGCATGCCTGCGACCGCTTTTGACGCAGCACGACGTTAGGGCAGGGACATGAGAAAGCCCGATTCTGTTTCTGCGCTCGCTGATTTCGGCCGCGTTCGGTTGTCGAAGTCATTCTTCATGCGCGATTTCCTATTCTCCGACATTGCAGCGGTACATGGCCTGAGCAACGTGCCCGACGACCCTGATCTGGCGATCGCCGCGGGAAGCAGGCTTTGCGAGGAACTGCTCGAGCCGTTGCAGGATAGGTTTGGCCGCATCGCCATTCGTTCCGCGTTTCGGTCGTGCGAAGTGAACGGGCTGGGCAACGAGTTGCAGGCCGCAGGGAAGAGCGGGTATAATTGTGCTTCTAACGAAGCCAATTTTGCCGGGCACATTTGGGATCGACGCGATGCCAAAGGCCGGATGGGTGCCACGGCGTGCGTCGTCGTTCCAGCATTTTGGGACGCATTCCAGGCAGAGGGGGATTGGCGCAAGCTTGCCTGGTGGATCCACGATCACCTGCCCTATTCGAGCCTCTATTTCTTCCCGAAGTTCTGGGCCGTGAACATCGCCTGGTGCGAGGAGCCGGAGCGACGGATCGACAGCTATACCTATCCCAAGGGCTGTTTGACCAAGGTGGGCATGCCGAACAATTCCGGATCACACGAGCAGGATTGGGCTGGCATCGAGGCAGCAATGGCCCGCGGATTTGCGTGAAGGGGAACCGGGCATGATGATTCCAGGTCAGCTGATCACCGCCGTCGATATGGCCATCGCGAGCGGAATCGATCCCAAGCGTTTTCGCGCAGCCCTTAGAGCTGCGGGCCTCGGCTGGCATCCGCACAACGGGCGTTGGGAGGTCGTGAGAGGAAGTGATCAGCACCATGACATGGAAAGGGTCATGGCTCGGCTGGGTGGAGGAGACTCCGACATCCGGTCAACGTCCAAGGCGGCGCAAGACGTTTCCCGGACAGCAATCCGCGACGAGCAATATGTGCTCGATCTCTGCGATGCGGTTCTCGGACTGAAGGCCGTCCGCCAGCATTGCTTTCCGTTTCTAACCGGAGATCCTGATCGGCGTGGTTACCGGAAGCCTCTGCCTGTCGACGGCTTTTACCCGGCTCTCAGCCTCGTCGTGGAATATCATGAGCGCCAGCACCGCGAACGCGTGGGATTTTTCGACGACAAGCCGACGGTTTCCGGCGTGCCTCGGGGCGAGCAGCGCCGACGATATGATGAGCGTCGCGCCGATTTGCTGCCGAAGCATGACTATAGGCTAATCGTTCTCGAGGTGGATGAATTTGCCCATGACAGAGCCAAGCGCCTGCTCAGGCATTGCAACGACAAAGAGATCGTAAGCAGACGCCTTCGCGACTTCAGGACACAGGTCGGCTCAGGTTCAGTTTTATCTGCTGATTAATGCAAAATGAGGCATGGTGTGTAAATGGCTACTGAACCACGTGCCCCCAGACTTGCCGTATTGATTGATGCGGACAATGCCTCTTCGCGAATCGCGCCCCGTCTCTTTGAAGAGATTGCGAAAATCGGCGAAGCTAGCGTGCGGCGCATTTATGGCGATTTTTCCGGAACCAGGCTGAAGTCCTGGGCCGACGTCCTCGCGACACATGCCATCAAGGCGCACCAGAACTTTGCGTACACCAGCGGCAAAAATGCCTCGGACATAGCCTTGGTCATTGACGCGATGGACCTGCTGCATACCGGCAGGTTCGATGGCTTTTGCCTTGTTTCTTCCGACAGCGACTTCACCGGACTGGCATCGCGCATTCGCGAGCAGGGCGTCGATGTTTATGGCTTCGGGGAACAGAAGACCCCGGAAAGCTTCCGCCAAGCCTGCCACAGGTTCATCTATTCCGAAAACCTGTTGCCGGAGGCACCAACGCCGGACGAGCCAGAACGGCCTGATACGCGCCCCGCGAATGTCAAGAAGCCGCCGACTGCTGCGGCACCATTGATCCGGACTGCGATCTCGCAGCTGGACGATGAGGCAGGTTGGGTTCCCCTCGGCCGGGTGGGCCAGCGCCTGGCTGCGCTCGCGTCTGACTTCGACCCAAGAACGTATGGCCAGAGCAAACTCAGCGATCTGGTTGAAAAGGCCGGGGGGTTTGAGTCGCGCAGGACCGACGCCGGCCACCTCCAGATTCGCGTGCTCCCGAATTCCAAGGCGAAGACGCCCAAGGCAAAGCAGTCTAAACCTGCATGACCGAAGAGCTACCCGAACTCTTACTTTCCCAGATCGCCGATGGCGGCTTCGTCCACGCCGGTAGGTGGGACTTGAACGCCCAAGGGATGCTGATTTTTGCGGGCAATGCGCCGAAGCATCCCGGCGTCTACATTTTCGTGCAGGCCGGAAGCGCGCGGTATGTCGGCGTTGCGTCGAGAAGCCTTGCACGGCGGCTTTATATGTACGGCCGCCCCGGCGTCAGCCAGCGAACCAATATTCGCTTGAATGCGGCTCTCCGAGACGAGCTCGCAAACGGCAACATTGTCGACGTCTATGTGGCGAACCCGCCCGACCTCAAATGGAATGGGTGGACAGTGTCTGGCGCTGAAGGTCTCGAAGCCGCGATCATTCGCAGCTTCCGATTGCCCTGGAATCAGCGTGGAACAGTGCCTGCGGTGATACCCTCTGCATCGACGGAACTCCCGCAGGCCAATTCGTCCGATAGCACGCACGCCTTCGGATCCGCTGCTCCCGACCAGAGAACGAAAACCGCCGACCGCATTCGCGACTATGCCGAGAGCCGGTTCTTCGATCCGGCCCGGGATGCCGGCCGGTCCATTGTTGAAATCTCAGCACGGGAAATTCACGATGCGCTCGGGCTGCGCAACGCGTTCCCCTCGGTTTGCCAGGCACTCAGCGGGAGAAAGATCGCTGAACTGTGCCGGGTGAACCTCACCCGACGAATTGGCCCCAGCAACAGTTCGACGACTGCCTATGTTTACGAATTGCTCGAATAGCATGGCCTGTGCCTGCCAAAGCACGTGGACATCGCCGCTCGCGTCGTCTCGCTGATCTCGCCGGGGGCTACAGTGGCGCTGCGATGTATCGACACACATTCAGGCAAGAGCCTTCATGCGTTCGAATTTGCGCCACAGGATTGGCAGGCTCTTGCCGCCCAAAATGCGCGCGAACGGCATCTCCGCGCACCTTGCTGTCAGGCCGAGATAATACTCAGGCGTTCCAAACTCGGCACCCAGCACTTCGTTCACAGGTTTCGCGGCGCCTGCACGAGCTCACCGGAAAGCGAAGACCATCGTCAAGTGAAGCGTGTGATTGTCGAAACGGCGATAGCCGGTGGCTGGAACGCAGTGGCGGAATTCGACGGGCTGAGCAGCGACAGTGAGCCATGGAGGGCCGACGTGCTGCTGACCAAGGGGCGCGTCCGCATCGCAATCGAGGTGCAATGGTCGAGGCAGAGCCAAGATGAGACCGCTCGCCGACAGTCCCGTTACGCTTCGTCCGGCGTACGCGGTCTCTGGCTCTTTCGGCAACCGCGTTTTGACACTTCCGAGGAGATTCCTGCTGTTCGAATCAGCGGCAACCCATTCGATGGTTATGATGTCTTCGTTCCGACCGGCGCCGGCGAGCAGGTTCTGCCACTCTCGTCGTGCATTTCTGCTGCCTTGAACCGGCAGTATCAATTTGGCCTGCCGCTCGGCGCGGCGGCGGACGTTGAGGTCCGTTGCGGCAATTTGGATTGCTGGAAGTGCGGGGCCGAGACGCAGATCATCACTGGACTCGATATCAGCATTGGTCCCCATAAGCTCTCGGCGACCATCCCAGATCTCGGCAATTGCCCTGATCTCGTGCGGAGGACCTTGCAGGCGATCCCTGCACAAGCATCGCTTGGCCGTATCATGCACCGCAACAGCCGAGAGGCTGGTTTTCGTTACCTGAGCAACGGATGCGCCCACTGTGGCGCTCTGATCGGCGCTCACTACGAATATCAGGCCTGGGACCGTCAGGATGTCGTGGCGAGGTTCCCCACCGTTGTCGATGAACGGATGCGGCAATTGGCGATCGACCTCGGCGACGAACCGGGATGGGGTGTCCATAGGTAGAGGATCATCAACCGGGAGCCACCCACTTTGACCGCGTGCAGTTGCGGTTTGCAGGTCTGAGCTACGACCGCTTCTGACGGATGCCCGAAGTATGAGGCGATGATGAGTGAACTGTTTCTCCCAGGAGTGCCAGCTGACCTGGTCCGCCTGTCATTAGATAGGGCGGGTGGTAACGAACTCGCCTCCGGTAAATTCGCCAGTCCCGAAAGCAGCGCCGCTTTGGCGGCGAATGGGTTTGGCTGGTTCATGGAGAGGCCAAGCCTGCTCCCGGCTTTCCCCGGGCTCGATGACATCAAATGGCGACCCCTCTCGGTCGAGATTGAGCGCCAGATGCGCTTTCCTTGGCAGGGCGGTCGTCACCCTTGGCTTGATGCCGCCGTTGTGACCGAAACCCATCTCATCGGGGTGGAATCCAAACGATACGAGCCATTTCGTGACAGGAAGCAAGCCGCTCTGGCTCAAGCGTATGACCGCGATGTTTGGGGCGAGGCTATGGAGCCTTGGCTGGCCATGCGCGATGCCTTGCGAAAGGATCCGCTCACCTATCGCTACCTTGATGCAGCGCAGCTCGTGAAGCACGCTTTTGGACTCTCGACCGAAGCCAGGCGTGTCAGTCGAGCGCCGGTCTTGCTGTATCTCTACGCCGAGCCATCGCGTGTGGCTGCCTTCGCTTGTTCAGACCATCGCGCGGAAATCGAAGTCTTCTCTGCCGCAGTGCGCGGCGCACGTGTTCGCTTTGCTGCGACGAGTTGGGCCGACTGGCTGGATCGCTTTGCTGTGTCGGCCGCGCCCCCTGCGGTAAAGGCGCATGCCGAAGCTCTGCGTCTCAAATTTCAACCATAGATCGGCGAGCTAAGTCGCACATTGGTGCGAAGATCTGCTTTCGAGCTGGTGCAGCCCTTCCTGCCCTCCAGCGACGCCAGACAGGCGGGCCATTTCGAGGCCACGATTCTCCTGCGGAGCCACAACCGAAAAAATAATCGACAGCTAGCGGTGCTACCTAGGCAGCTACCTAGCGCGACGACGTATCGTCTTGGCCCAAATTCCAGGCCGTGTAAGTTATTGATATAATGCAGGAAAGTGGTGGACGCACTAGGGCTCGAACCTAGGACCCGCTGATTAAGAGTCAGCTGCTCTACCAACTGAGCTATGCGTCCATTCCGTGGCGGGGCGGTTTCGAATCGACCGGCGCCGGGAAGAGCGCTGCCTATAAAAGATTGCGCAGGGATGAAAAGGCCTTTTGTGCGCCAACGGGCGAATTTGTTGGTTTCAGGTGCATGAAGCGCTGATCGTGGCCCTGAGGATCACGCCACCACGCGGCCCCCGCTGCCACTCGCAGTGCGGGAGTTGCGCTCGATACCCATCAGCAGGCCGATGCAGATCATGATCGTCATCATCGACGAGCCGCCATAGCTGAGGAACGGCAGGGGAATGCCGACAACCGGGGCCAGCCCCATCACCATCATCAGGTTGATCGCGATATAGAAGAAGATCACCATCGTCAGGCCGCCGCCAGCCAGTTTGCCGAAACGGCTGGAGGCGTTCAGCGAGATTGCGGTGGCCCATCGCAGCAGCAGCGCGAAAAGGCCGATGACGACCAGCCCACCGATAAGCCCCCATTCTTCCGCCATGGTCGCAAAGACGAAATCGGTGTGTCCTTCAGGCAGATAATCGAGATGGCTTTGCGATCCCTGGAGAAAGCCCTTGCCGTCGATGCCGCCCGAACCGATGGCGATCTTCGACTGGCTGATATGATATCCGGTGCCCAGCGGATCGCTTTCCGGATCGAGAAAGGTGGTGACCCGCTTCTGCTGATATTCCTCCAGCAGGAAGAAATAGGCAATCGGAACAAAGGCAGCTCCGGCAAGACCGGCGCCGATGAAGAGGCGCAAAGGTATGCCGGCAAGAAACATGACGGTGGCGCCTCCGGTCAGAATCGCGATCGTGGTGCCGAGATCGGGCTGGGTGAGCACCAGCGCGCAAGGAATGCCGATCATCACCAGTGGTGGCCAGATCGCAGCCCAGCTGCGCGCCTGCCCGATGGGCAAGAGCTCGTAGAACCTGGCGATCGCCAGCACGACCAGTGGCTTCATCAGTTCGGATGGCTGCAGGCGGATGAACCCAAGATCGATCCAGCGCTGGCTTCCGCCTTTCACCGCTCCCACCAGCTCCACCATCAGCAGCAGCACCGCCAGCACGATATAGCCGGGATAGGTCCACAGCTTGATGAAGTTTTCGCTGAACAGTCGGATGACCAGCGCCATGATGAGGAAGATCACGAAACGTATCGCATGGGTACCTGCCCACGGGCTGAGGCTTCCACCCGCTGCCGAATAGAGCACCACCACGCCAAAGCTTGCAATGGCGAGAGTTATAAAGATGATCTGCCATGGCATTTCGGCGACCTGGCGGGGGATGATGTTCAGCATGTCAGTCGGTGTCGTCTTGAGCGACCGTGGGCGCGCCCCGGTTGTCGCTGCGGGCACGGAAGGCGGCGAATTCGGATCGCATGCGCTCCGAAACGTTGCCGCCCCATCCAGCTTCATGGGCCAGCAGACTGTCCATCGCCTTTTGCGGATCGAACATATAGGTCAGGAAGTCCTTCGCCACGGGCGCTGCAGCGCGTGACCCGCCCAGACCGTGCTCGATCACCACCGCTGCGGCATAAAGCGGCTTTTCAACCGGCGCGAAGCAGATGAACAGGCCATGGTCGCGATATTTCCAGGGCACACCGGCGCCGCCGCGCGTGCCGGACCCCAGGCCCCGGACCTGGGCGGTGCCGGTCTTGCCTGCCATCGCTATGCCTTCCAGCGGCAGCCGGCTGCGCGCGGCGGTGCCCTGGCTTACCACCTGTGCCATTCCGAGCTGTGCGATGGCCAGATGCTCGGGCGAATAGGGAAGGGTGGGGGCCACCTTGCCGTCCGGAATGAAGTGCGGATAGAGCTTGCGACCCGAGGCGATCCGCGCGGTCATTACCGCCAGCTGCAGCGGATTGACGATGACATAGCCCTGGCCGATCACCGCGTTGAGCGAATCCGATGCGGTCCACGCCTGCTTGTACTTGCGCAGCTTCCATTCGCTATCCGGAACGGTGCCATAGCGCTGATTGGCTCCGGCGAGATCGAAATCCTCGCCCAGGCCGAGCTCGCGCGCGACCATGGCAATCTTGTCATAGCCCAGCCGGTGCGCCTGGGCATAGAAATAGGTGTTGCAGCTTTTCTCGATCGCGCGGGTCATGTTGACGGGCCCATGCCGCCCCAGGCAATTGTAGAACCGGTTTCCCAGTCGATAGCCCCCTGGGCAGTTCACCGTTTCATCGGGATCGACACCGTTCTGCAGGCAGGCGATCGCGGCCATGGGTTTGAGCGTCGATCCGGGCGGATAAAGGCCGCGCGTTGCCTTGTTCAGCAGGGGCACGCGTTCGTCCTGCGACAGCATGGCATATTCGAGCCGACCGATGCCGTCGGAAAAGCTGTTGGGATCGAAACACGGCATCGAGGAAAAGGCAAGAATGCCGCCAGTCTGGCAGTCGATCACCACTGCGGCCCCGGATTCCCGCCCCAGGCGCCGCGCGATATACTCCTGCAGCCCGCCATCTATGGTCAGCTGCAGCGGCTTGCCGGGCACGTCTTCCTGCACCCCCAGTTCGCGCACGATCTTGCCGCGCGCGGTCACCTCGACCTTGCGTGCGCCGGGCTTGCCCTGCAGCTGGGGCTCGAAATACTGCTCGAGCCCGTCCTTGCCGATCTTGAACCCCGGCGTGATCAACAGCGGGTTCTTGTTCTTCTCGTACTCCTCGGCGTTGACGATACCGACATAGCCCAGAAGATGGCCGACCGCAGCGCCGGTGGGATATTGCCGCGAAAAGCCGCGCTGCGGCGCAACGCCGGGCAGATCGGGCAGGCGAACCGACAGCGAGGCGAAATCCTCATAGCTCAGCCCTGATGCCACTGGCACCGGTTGCAGGCCGCGTGCATCCTTCATCGCCGCGCGCAGATCCTCGACCTTGTCAGGCTCCATCTTCAGGATATCGCGAAGCTGGCCGATGGTGGCATCCACGTCCCGGACCCGCTGCGGGATCAGATCGACGCGAAAATCCGCCTTGTTGTTGGCCAGCGGTTTTCCGTTGCGGTCGATGATCCAGCCGCGCCGCGGCGGGATCAGGGTCAGGTTCACGCGATTGCTTTCGGAAAGCATCTTGTAGCGCTCGTTCTCGACCACCGAGACATAGGCCATGCGCGATGCCAGGGTCACGCCGATCAGAGCCTGCGCGCCCCCGATCAGCGCCGTACGGCGGTTGAACGTCATGTTCAGCGAACTGCGGGTTATCAACTTGCCCGGTCGTTTCATGCCTGTCCCGCCATCACCGCTTCAGGCGGACGCGGTCAAGCCGCGCCACCAGGCGCAGCACCAGTGGGAAGGTGAAGACGGCCAGGATCATCTGCGGAAACAGCACCGAAAGGCGCACGTCGTTCACGAGAATATTGTTGATGGCAAGGCCTCCTGCCAGCGCAATGATAATCGAGACGGCGGCGATAAACCAGTCCTGCCAGTAGTTGCGCCAGATATAGCGCTGATCGATCAGGTCGATCGCGATGAGGATCACCGACCACAACAGCACCGCGCTGCCAACCGGCTGACCGCCCACGATATCGTCGAACACGCCAAACGGCATACCCGCCCATACCGGCCATAGGCCCGGACGCAGGACCTGCCAGGATATCAGCACCATCAGACCGAAGGGGGGCAGCACCGGGGCAGATGCCACCAGCGGCAGCAACGGAGTCATCGATCCGAGCAGAACCGATGCGATCGGCACCGCTGCCTTGCGGAAGGACGATGGCTCGCGGTTCAGCCGGGCACGATAAGGTGCGGTCATGGCCGGGGGGCGCCTGTGGCGGGGCGGGGTACCGGCGTTGCCTGGCCGGCTGGTGGAGCCGCAGGCCCGGGCTCCCCGGCGCGCTGCGCGGGCGGCGTGCTGACCGGTGCTGCGGAGACGGGCGGCAGCGTGTTCAACTGCGGATCGGCCAGTTCGGGCTCGTACATTTCCTGTACGATAACGAAATCGGTGCCAGCAGGATTGGCGAGAAGCTTGCCGATCGCGCCGTCGCTGGTGAGACTTGCGATGATCGCGACGGGAACATTGGGCGGATAGACCCCGCCATTGCCCGATGTGACCATGACGTCACCCACCTTGAACGGATTGATTCCGATATCGATCAGCTTGATGTCGACCCGGCCATCGCCTCGGCCCTGCGAGAAAGCGACTACTCCGTCGCGGGCGCGGCGTACCGGAACGACGTTCTCGGCGTCGCTCAGCAACAGCACCCGTGCGGTGTTGGGCCCGGTTTCGAGCACCCTGCCGATGAGGCCCCGCTGCCCGCGGACTGGCTGGCTGCGCTGAACGCCCTGGCGAGAACCCACATCGATGGTGGCAAAGCGACGGCTGCTCGACGCGCTGGAGTTGATCAGGCGCGCGGTCGCGACCGGCCTGCCTTCCTGCTTGATCAGCCCCAACAGCCGGCGCAGCTCGCGATTTTCCTGCTTCAGCGCGCGCGCCTCGATCAGCCGGATGCGGTTGCGCTCGACCTCGCGCTCCAGCCGGGCGTTTTTGGAACCTGCCTCGATATAGGCCGACACGTCGCGCCAGCCACTCTGGACACCGACGCGTGCGCCGGTCAACAGGCGCGCGGGCGGAGCAGTGACCTCTGCGGCCATGCTGCGCACGACGGAAAACGCTGCCGGGTCGAAATAGGACAGGGCGAGGAGAAGCAGTCCGGCGAACGCGCCTGTAAATGCCAGCAAATAGCCGGTGAAGATCTGCAGTTGCGCCTTGCGGGAGAACCCGGGGCGCCGTTTGCGGGGCGGCGCCATGCTGAGATGTCCTTAGGCGGTCATCAGCACGCCGCGGAAGATCGGATCTTCCATCGCGCGGCCGGTACCGATGGCAACACAGGTCAGCGGGTCCTCCGCGACCGAGACCGGCAGGCCGGTCTCCTCTCGCAGGTGCGCATCGAGCCCCTGGATCAACGCCCCGCCACCGGTTAGCACGATGCCCTGGTCGACGATATCGGCGGCCAGTTCAGGCGCGGTGTTTTCGAGCGCGATGCGGACACCCTCGACGATGGTGCTGATTGGTTCGGACAGGGCCTCTGCGATCTGACCCTGGTTGATCGAGATTTCCTTGGGGATGCCGTTGACGAGGTCGCGGCCCTTGATCTGGATGGTGTGGCCGATGCCGTCGGCAGGCGCAACCGCAACGCCGAAGTCCTTCTTGATCCGCTCGGCGGTGGTTTCACCGATCAGCAGATTGTGGTGGCGGCGGACGTAGGAGACGATCGCCTCGTCCATCTTGTCGCCGCCGGTGCGGACCGAAGTGGTATAGGCAAGGCCACGCAGCGACAGAACCGCGACTTCGGTGGTGCCGCCGCCGATATCGACGACCATCGATCCGATCGGCTCGGTCACTGGCATGTCGGCGCCGATCGCCGCAGCCATCGGCTCGACGATCAGCAGTACCTGGCTGGCGCCGGCGTTCGACGCGGCATCGCGGATCGCGCGGCGTTCGACCGACGTGGAGCCCGATGGAACGCAGATCACGATCTCGGGATAGCTGAACATGCTACGCTTGCCGTGCACCTTCTGGATGAAATACTTGATCATGTGCTCGGCAACTTCGATGTCGGCGATGACACCGTCACGAAGCGGGCGGATCGCTTCGATCGAATCCGGGGTCTTGCCCATCATCATCTTGGCATCGACCCCCACGGCCTTGACCCGCTTGATGCCGTTGATTGTCTCCAGTGCCACCACCGACGGCTCGTTCAATACGATGCCCTGATCCTGCACATAGACGAGCGTGTTCGCGGTGCCCAGATCGATCGCCATATTGTGCGAGCCGAACCGGAAAAGTTTGGAGATGAACGACATGCAGACTTTCCAAATATCAGGAGCCAGACAGGGCGGACAAAGCGATGATCCGGGAGGATTTTGCGCGATAGTCCTGAGGGCGGAGGCTAACCCGGGCACCCGGTCAGACCAGGCATGAAAAATGCGGGGAACTCGGGAGTCGCGTCCAAGCCGCGCTTGGGCTAGGACCGGGGTCATGTCAATACGAAGGCTTCCAAACGCACTGATAAACCGGATCGCGGCAGGCGAAGTGGTGGAAAGACCGGCCAGTGCGTTGAAAGAGCTGGTTGAGAACGCAATCGACGCCGGCGCAGACCGGATTACCGTGACTTTGGAGGATGGCGGCCTTTCCGCGCTGGAGGTGACCGACAATGGCTGCGGGATGAGCCCTTCGGATATCGCACTGGCGCTGGAGCGGCATGCGACCTCGAAACTCCCGGATGACGCGATAGAACTGGTTTCCACGCTGGGATTTCGCGGCGAGGCGCTGCCCAGCATCGCCAGCGTGGCGCGACTTTCGATCGCCAGCCGCACCGCCGATGGCGATGGCTGGCGGCGGGTGGTCGATCACGGCGAGGTGGTCGAGGACGGCCCGGCCTCGCTGCCTCCGGGCACCCGCATCCGGATGGACAGCCTGTTCGCCAGGGTCCCGGCACGTCGCAAGTTTTTACGTTCTGCGCGCAGCGAATATGCCGCGTGCAGCGATGTCGTGAAGCGGCTGGCGATGGCGCGACCCGATATCGCCTTCAGCCTCGAGTCGGATGGGCGGCGCGTGTTCTCGGTGCAGGCAGGCGAGGCGCGGCTGACCCGGATCGCGTCGCTGACCGCACGCGGGCTGGCCGACAATGCGGTGCTGCTCGATTTCGAACGCGAAGGTCTGCGCCTGACCGGGGTGGCCGGGCTGCCGACCTACAACCGGGGCGTGGCCGATCACCAGTTCCTGTTCGTCAACGCAAGGCCGGTGCGGGACCGGCTGCTGGTGGGAGCGGTGCGCGCGGCCTATGCCGAGATGCTGGCGCGCGACCGCCACCCGGTGGTGGCGCTGTTCCTTGACGTCGCGCCGCAGGATGTCGACGTCAACGTCCATCCTGCCAAGACCGAGGTGCGCTTTCGCGATTCCGCGATGGTGCGCGGAATGATCGTCTCCGGGCTCAGGCGCGCGCTCGACGAAGGCGGTTTCCGCGCGGTGCAGCGTCCCGCCGAGGGCGCGCTCTCGCGCTGGCACAGCGAGCCCGTTCCGCCGCCTCCCGAGCGCGATATGTTCAGCGCGGCCCCGGCGATCGCGCTGGCGCCCGCCGAGGAACCGGCCTGGCTTGCGGCTGCCGGTGTCGCCGAGCGCAGCCAGCCCTATATCGCCGCAGCCCCGATGGGTCGCGCCGAGCCGTCCTACGCGCCGGTGCCGATGGCCGAGCGCTATCCGCTGGGCATCGCGCGCGGGCAGATCGCCAAGACCTATATCGTCGCCGAGGCCGAGGACGGGCTGGTGATCGTCGACCAGCACGCCGCGCATGAACGGCTGGTGCTGGAACGGATGCGCAAGGCAGCCGATGGCGGCCGCGTCGCGGCGCAGGCACTGCTGATCCCCGAGGTGGTTGAACTCGACGAGACCGCGTGCGACCGGATCGAGGAGCGCGCGGGCGAGCTTGCCGATTTCGGGCTCGAGGTCGAGCGCTTCGGTCCGGCGGCGGTGCTGGTGCGCGCGGTGCCCGCAATGCTCGGCGGCGGCGATGTTCACGGACTGGTGCAGGACATCGCCGACGAACTGGGCGCGTTCGATGCCGCGCTGTCGCTCAAGGAACGGCTCGATCTGGTCGCCTCGACCATGGCCTGCCACGGATCGGTCCGCGCCGGCCGCGTGCTTTCGGTCGCGGAGATGAACGCGCTGCTGCGCGAGATGGAAATCACCCCGCACTCGGGCCAGTGCAACCATGGGCGGCCAACCTGGGTCAAGCTGGCACATGGCGATATCGAGCGTTTGTTCGGGCGGAAGTGAGGGCATCGCCTCTCCCTTCCCGCAAGCGGGAGCGACTATCTGATGGGTCAAGGCTCAGCTTGTTAGAAGCGCTCTTGTTTCTGCGGCTTTTGCGTTGAGCTGGACGAGGAGTTTTCTGGCCATGGCGATGCGGACGACCATTTTGG
>JBKBTF010000075.1:0-13319 GCA_046291395.1 Blastomonas sp.
ATCGTGCGTGCCAAGCCTTCGGGTTCCAAGGGCAAGTATCTGCGCAAGATCTCGGTCAGCTCGTCGATGGGCCCCGGCCTCAAGGTCGATCTGGCCGAAGTCAACGCCGGCTGATCGTCCCAAGCTGCTGCTAAATGCCTAAAACAGGGGCCGGGGGGAACCTCGGCCCCTTTTTGGTGTCTGGCTTTCAGACCCCTTTCCCCCCCGCCGGAGCAAGCCCCCCCGATGACCCTCGATCTGCACATCACGCTGACCTATGACATGGCGGTGCCGACCGATATCCTGTTGCAGGTAGAGGCCGCGGCCATCCCCGAGCAGGTGATCGAGCAGGCGATCCTGGAGGCGCCGGAGTGCGACCATTTCGTTCGGGTGGCCGCGCATGACGGCATCGGCGAGCGCATCTGGCTGCGCCCTTCCGGCCGGCTCAGCATCGATTATCGCGCGCAGGTCACCGTCCAGCGGTTGCTCGCCGACATCGCCACCTTGCCGCAGATGGCGCTGCACCTGCTGCCTGGCGAAACGGTGCAGTATCTGTTCGATTCGCATTATTGCCCCGCCACCAAATTCCACGCCTTTGTCGATACCGAATTCGGCCATCTGCAGGGCGGCGCGCGGATCGCGGCGATGCGCGACTGGATCGCCGAGCATTTCGTCTATCAGCCGGGCAGCTCGGACGGATCGACCACCGCGCTCGACAGCTTCGTCATGCGCCACGGGGTGTGCCGCGATTATGCGCACGTCATGATCGTGCTCGCGCGCGCCTCGTCGATCCCGGCGCGCTTCGCCAGCGTCTACGCGCCCGACGTGACCCCGCCCGATTTCCACGCGGTGGCCGAGGTGTTCCTCGCCGATCCGTCTGGCATTGGCGGGGCATGGCACCTGGTGGACCCCACCGGCATGGCGACGCCGGGCGAGATGGTGAAGATCGGCGTCGGCCGCGACGCGCTCGACGTCGCCTTCCTCACTGCCTTCGGGACGGTCGAACTGGTCGAGCAGAATGTCAGCGTGACCAGAGCAGTTTGACCCAACACCGTCAGTCCCGCGAACGCGGGAATCCCTCTTCGACGCGACGCTCGCGCAAAAGCGGGACCCCCGCATGCGCGGGGGTGACGAAAAGGGGCAGAGTCGGGATAGTTTCCGGGCAATGGCGAAGGCCAACAGCACCACCCGCCTTGACTCTGCGCGTCCACCTGCTATTGGCCCGCCCTGACCGGACATGCCGCAAGGTGCGTCCGATCGCCGTCCGAGACAGTTGGTGCGGGGGATTTGCCCCGCTTAATGTCCAGCCTAGACGGGGAACTGTTTTTCACTGCTCCTGATTCTATCAGGGCAGACGCTGCCATTTTCGCCCCTTGTTCGCTGAACGGGGCAACGGCTCGGCAAACACCCCCACGGACTGATCTGCAGTGCTTGACCCCCAAGGGCAAGGGCGCTGCGCAATGAACCGGGCGCACCGCCGGGCAGTCATGCTGCTTGTCGCGGCGCTCATGTGGAAGGAGACCAGCATGGATCGTGCTGATAAAAAAGCCGCTGTTGCCTCGCTGAACGCAACCTTCGGTGAAGCCGGTGTGGTGGTGGTGACCCGTAATCTGGGTCTGACCGTCGCCAAGTCGACCGAGCTTCGCACGAAGATGCGCGCAGAAGGCGCCAGCTATAAAGTCACCAAGAATCGCCTGGCCAAGCTGGCTGCGGTGGGCACTCCCTATGAGTCCATCGCCGACCTGCTGACCGGACCGATTGCCCTTGCCACCTCGACCGATCCGGTCGCGGCTGCAAAGGTTGCGGTGAACTTCGCCAAGGACAATGAAAAGCTTGAGATTGTCGGCGGCGCAATGGGTGACACGGTTCTGGATGCCGATGGAGTCAAGGCGCTTGCCTCGATGCCTTCGCTCGACGAACTGCGTGCCAAGATCATTGGTCTCGTCAATGCCCCGGCAACCAAGGTTGTCCAGGTCATTCAGGCTCCGGCCGGGCAGCTTGCCCGCGTGTTCGGCGCCTATGCGACCAAGGAAGACGCATAAGCTTTTCAAACTTCGTCGCTTCGAGACCCCGGTCCGGGCGGCGCTTAATCATGATTTAGAACTGGAGACTTAAAATGGCAGATATCGCAAACCTGGTCGAAGAACTCTCGAAGCTGACTGTTCTGGAAGCCGCTGAACTCTCGAAGGCTCTCGAAGAAGCATGGGGCGTTTCGGCTGCTGCTGCTGTCGCTGTTGCCGCACCTGCTGGTGCTGCTGCACCGGCTGCTGAAGAGCAGACCGAATTCGACGTCATCCTGACCGGCGACGGCGGCAAGAAGATCCAGGTCATCAAGGAAGTCCGCGCCATCACGCAGCTTGGCCTGACCGAAGCCAAGACCCTGGTGGAAAGCGCTCCCAAGGCGATCAAGGAAGCCGTCAGCAAGGCGGAAGCCGAAGAAATCAAGGCGAAGATCGAAGCAGCCGGCGGTACCGTCGAGCTCAAGTAATCGCCTGCTCCTGCAGCTTCGGCTGCGGGAACATGAAAAAAAGGGCGGTCTGCTTCGCGCAGGCCGCCCTTTTTCGTGTCTGGGGTGGGAGAAGGGAAGGGGTTCACGCGGAGGCGTGAAGCCGCGAAGATCTTCGTTGCGCGGCGAAAGCGGCGACAAGGCGGGACGTGGTGCACGACGTCCCTCGACTTCGCTCGGGAACACGGGATGCGGGTACGCTCCCGCGGGTTGCTGCGCGCAAGTCGATACGCCCCGGGAAATGTCATTTCGCACCCCCCCTGGCCGTCTGTCCCGAGCGAAGTCGAGGGACGTCAAGCGCCAGGGTTTGCGATTACATCCTCTTCGCGCCTTCGCGTCTTCGCGTGAAACCGACCTTAGCTGCGCAGCAGCTCGTTGATGCCGGTCTTCGAACGCGTCTGCGCATCGACCGTCTTGACGATCACCGCGCAATAGAGCGACGGGCCGGGCGAGCCATCGGGCAGCGGCTTGCCGGGCAGCGAACCGGGGACGACCACGGCATAAGGCGGAACCTTGCCATAGAAGATCTCGCCGGTGGCGCGGTCGATGATCTTGGTCGAGGCGCCCAGATACACGCCCATCGAGAGCACCGCGCCCTCGCCGACGATCACGCCCTCGGCGACTTCCGAACGCGCGCCGATAAAGCAGTTGTCCTCGATGATCACCGGGCCTGCCTGCAGCGGCTCGAGCACGCCGCCTATGCCGACGCCGCCCGAGATATGGACGTTGCGCCCGATCTGGGCGCAGCTGCCCACGGTGACCCAGGTATCGACCATCGTGCCTTCACCGACATAGGCGCCGATGTTGACGAAGCTCGGCATCAGCACCGCATCCCTGGCGATGAACGCGCCGCGCCGGACGATCGAGCCGGGAACAGCGCGAAAGCCTGCCGCCTTGAAGTCGTCTGCCGCCATGCCGTCGAACTTGCTGGGCACCTTGTCCCACCAGTGCGCGCCGTCGGGGCCGCCGCTGATTTCGGCCATCGGGTTCAGCCGGAACGAGAGCAGCACGGCTTTCTTGAGCCACTGGTTGACCTGCCAGCCGCCCTGGCCGTCAGGCTCCGCCACCCGCGCCGCGCCCCTGTCGAGCAGGCTGAGCGCTTCGGCGACGTCCTTGCCCACGGCGCTGCCGGGGCTGGCGTCGAGCGCATCGCGGCCATCCCAGGCGGCTTCGATGCGGGTTTGCAATGCTTGGTGCTGGGCGTCGGTCATCCTGCATTCTCCTGTGTCAGCGCCGCGAGCCAGTCGCCCAGCGCGCGGATTTCATGATCGATAAAGCTGTGGTCGGCATCGTGCGTGCCGCCTTCGGATCCGTTGTTGAGCCACACCGTGGTCATGCCCAGTTGCTTGGCGGGCTTGAGGTTGCGCGCCATGTCCTCGACGAACAGTGCGCCTGCAGGATCGATGTCGAGCGCCGAGATCAGGCTCGCATACGCCGCCTCATGCGGTTTGGGCTGATAGGCGGTGGCGTGAATGTCGTGGATCGCCTCGAAATGCTGCGCCAGATCGAGCCGCTCGAGCACGCGGCCGGCATAATCGACATCGCCATTGGTGAAGATGAGCTTGCGCCCCGGCAGCCGGGCGAGCGCCGACGACGTCACGGGGCAGGGGGCGACCCGGTCCAGGTCGATATCGTGGACAAAGTTCAGGAATTCGTGCGGATCGACGCCATGATCGAGCATCAGCCCCGAAAGCGTGGTGCCATAGCGGTAGAAATAGTCCTTCTGCACCTTCAGCGCCGCATCGCGGCCCAGCCCCAGCCGGTGGCTGACGAATTCGGTCATCCGCACGTCGATCAGCGCGAACAGGTTCGTCTCCGCCGGGTAGAGCGTGTTGTCCAGATCGAAGATCCAGGTGCGGACGTGATCAAAGGGCGGGCGCATATCGAAGTTGCGCCTAGACGGGCGCGGGCGTGTCGGCAAGCCGCCATTCGGCCAGCACATCCGCGTCCTGTTCCCGGGTGATGCGCATATCGCGTTCGGAGTGCCAGCGCGCCGGGTCGAGCTGCGCCAGCGCCCACACCGCCGCGCCGCGCACCACCGGCTCGCAATCGCCCAGAAGCGCCGCGACCGCAGCGACCAGCGCCGCATCGCCGCTGTTGCCCGCCGCGATCAAAGCATTGCGCACCATCCGCATCCGCCCGCTACGCTTGATCGGAGACCCGGCAAACACGCCGCGAAATTGCGCGTCGTCCAGCGCCAGCAGATCGGCGAGCGAAGGTGCGGCGAGCTCCGCACGCGGAAGGAACGCCTGGTTGCGGTGCGCGCTATCTGCAAACTTGTTCCAGGGGCAGACCGCCAGGCAATCGTCGCAGCCATAGACATGGTTGCCGATGCCTGCGCGCAGATCGGCGGGGATGGGTCCTGCGTGCTCGATCGTCAGGTACGAGATGCAGCGGCGTGCATCGAGCCGATACGGTTCGGGGAAGGCGTTGGTCGGGCAGATGTCCTGGCATGCGGTGCATGATCCGCAGCGGTCCTGCCCCGCTTCTGTCGGATCGAGCTCCAGCGTGGTGTAGATTGCCCCCAGGAACAGCCAGCTGCCATGCGTGCGGCTGACCAGATTGGTGTGCTTGCCCTGCCAGCCCAGCCCCGCCGCCATTGCCAGCGGCTTTTCCATGACGGGCGCGGTATCGACGAACACCTTCACCTGAGCATCGTCCGCCTGATCGACGATCCAGCGGGCAAGCGCCTTGAGCGCGGTCTTGACCGTCTTGTGATAATCGCCGCCCTGCGCGTAGACCGATATCCGCCCCCGGTCGGGATGATCGGCGAGCGCGAAGGGATCGCGCGCCGGCGCATAGCTCATCCCCAGCATGATCACCGAGCGCACGTCGCTCCACAATGTCACAGGGTCGGCGCGCTGGCCCGAGCGCGCCTCCATCCACAGCATGTCGCCATGGCAGCCCTCGGTCAGCCAGCGCTGCAGCCGTTCGCCGGTCTGCGGCCCAAGAGAGGCGGGCGCGATGGCGCAATCGGCAAAGCCCAGCCGCACGGCTTCCTGCGCGATTTGTGCCCCAAGGTTTTTCTTGCTGCTACCCATCATTCTCCGCTACCCGATTCGCGTGGATCGACCAAGCCGGATGCCGCGCCTGTGCGCACTCTTGCCCGGGGGCAGGCCATGACCGGCAACGCCATCGAAGCGCGCGGGCTGGTCAAGATCTTCGGTAAGCAGCGCGCGGTCGACGGGGTAGACCTCACCGTCCCGGCTGGCAGCATCTTCGGCATCCTGGGGCCAAATGGTGCGGGCAAAACCACCACCTTGCGGATGCTGCTGGGCATCGTCGATCCCGACGGGGGCACGCGCACCCTGCTGGGCACCGACCATCCGCTCGATGTCGCCAAGCGGGTGGGCTATCTGCCCGAGGAGCGCGGGCTGTACCCATCGATGAAGGCCTATGACGCCATCGCCTTCATGGGCGCGCTGCGCGGGCTGCCGCTCGCCGAAGGGCGCAGGCGGGGCAGGGCGATGCTAGAGGAGCATGGCCTGGGCAAGGCGGCGGAAAAGGAAGTGCGCACCTTGTCCAAGGGCATGGCGCAGACCGTCCAATTGCTCGGCACGCTGGTCCATGATCCCGAACTGATCGTGCTCGACGAGCCGTTCTCGGGGCTCGACGCCCTCAATCAGGCCAAGCTCGAGCGATTGATTCGCGCGCAGGCCGATCGCGGCGTCACCGTCATCTTCTCCACTCACGTCATCGCCCACGCCGAACGATTGTGCGAGCGCATTGCCATCATTGCGGGCGGCAAGGTGCCGTTCACCGGCTCGGTCTCGGAGGCGCGCGACCGGCTACGCCCGCAGGTGCGGCTCGAGACGCGCGCGCTCGACGGGCCATGGCGTGCTGCGCTGCCTGCCGATGCCGCGCCCGAAGGACATTTCTGGCACTTCACGCTTCCTGAAACCGGGGTCGAGCCGCTGCTGCGCGCGCTGATCGAGGGCGAGGCGGGAATCCTCTCGCTGTCGATCGAGCGGCCCGGATTGCACGACGCGTTCGTCGCGATCGCAGGCGCCGATGCCGCGCGCCAGCTCGAGGAAGAAGCGCAGCAGGAGAGTCTCGATGCCTGAACTTCTGCGCGCGTCCTGGGTGATCGCCCGGCGCGAGTTCGCCGCGATCATCTTTTCCACGGCGTTCTTCTTCTTCCTGCTCGGACCCGTCTTCCCGCTCGCCATCGGCATCGCTGCGGGCAGCATCGGCGGGCAGGTGGCGCGCGATATCGATCGGCCCAGCTTTGCTCTGGTGATGGCCGCGCCCGATTCGGACGCCGCGCTCGACGCGCGCACCGCGCTTGCCGAGCAATTGGGCGAGAGCAGGGTGCCGATGCTGGTTGCCAGAGAGGCCGCCGATCCCGAACGTCTGCTCGATGCCGACCAGGCCAGCCGGTTTCTGGGCGTGCTGACCGGCAGCCTCAAAGATCCCCAGCTGATCGGGACGACGGCGGAGATCGAACGCTGGCGCGGGCCGCTCGAACTGCTGGTCGAACGCGCGCGCAAGGGCGATGCCGCAGCGCCGGCCAGGCTGGACACCCGCGCGGTGGCGCAAAGCTCGGGCGCGCTGGAGCAGGGACGGCTGGTGACCGCGCAGGTCGGCCAGGCTTTGCTGGTGCTGCTGACCATGCTGCTCGCAGGGATGGTGCTGTCCAATCTGGTCGAGGAAAAGACCAACAAGATCATCGAGATTCTCGCTGCTGCGGTACCGATCGATTCGATCTTCCTGGGCAAGCTTTTCGCGATGCTGGCAATGGCGCTGATCGGCATCGCCTGCTGGGCCGGGCTGGCACTGATCGCGATTACGCTGGCGGGCAGCGGCGTGCCTGACTTGCCCGCGCCCGCCACCGGCTGGCCGGTGTTCCTGACGCTGGGCGTTGCCTATTTTGCGATGGCCTATCTGCTGCTTGGCTCGCTGTTCCTCGGCATTGGCGCGATGGCGAGTACGGTGCGCGAGGTGCAAACGCTGTCGATGCCCGCGACCATGGGCCAGCTGCTGTTCTTCTTCCTCGCCTCGTTCTCGGTCACCCGGCTGGGGGAGCCGATCGAGCTGTTCGCCGCGGCGTTTCCGTTCAGCTCGCCCTTCGCGATGCTCGCACGTGCGGCGCAGCAGGACGTGCTCTGGCAGCATCTGCTGGCGCTGGGCTGGCAGGCGGCGTGGGTTCTGCTGCTGATCCGCTTCGGCGCGCGGCTGTTCCGGCGCAATGTGTTGAAGTCGGGCGGCGGCGCCAAGCGCGGGCTGATCGCCGGGCTGATGGCGAAACCCTGAGCCCTGCGACAGCAAAAGGGCCGCGCATCGCTGCGCGGCCCCCCTGGTGATCTGTGCCCTGTGGGCGATCAGTACATATGCTGGCCGCCGTTGATCGACAGCGTCGATCCGGTGACGAAGGCGGCTTCCTCGGCGGTGAGGAACACCACGCCGCGCGCGATTTCCTCAGGGTTGCCGAGGCGACCGATCGGGATCTGCGCGACGATCTTGTCCATCACGTTCTGCGGGATGGTGGCGAGCATTTCGGTGGCGATATAGCCCGGCGCAATCGCGTTGGCAGTGACGCCATAGCGCGCGCCTTCCATCGCCAGCGACTTGGTGAAGCCGTGGATGCCTGATTTGGCGGCGGCATAGTTGACCTGGCCGATCTGTCCACCCTGGCCGTTGACCGAACCGATATTGACGATGCGGCCCCAGCCGCGGGTGCGCATGCCGGGGAAGCAGGCCTTGGCCATGTTGAAGCAGCCGGTCAGGTCGACGCGAATCACCTCGTCCCACTGCTCCCAGGTCATCTTCATCATCGTGGCATCGCGGGTGATGCCGGCGTTGTTGACCAGGATATCGACCGGACCGTGATCGGCCTCGATCTTGGCGACCGCGTCCATGCTCTGCTGGTGGTCGCCGACATCCCATTTCTGAACCGCGATTCCGGTCCGGTCGGAAAAGGCGCGTGCCGCATCGTCATTGCCGCCATAGCTGGCGATGACATGCGCACCGGCATCCTTGAGCGCGAGGCTGATCGCCTCGCCAATGCCGCGTGTCCCGCCGGTAACGATTGCGATTCGGCCCATGCATACTCTCCTGTGCAGCCCATGGATCAGGGCTTTCACGGGCACACTAGGAAGGCGGGACAATCAAGACAAGTTGACGCTTGCGAAAAGTTGGGGTGGGGAAGGGAGACCATAAACGCTATCGCGTTCCGGCCAGCGCCGGAGAACGTGAGATGCAAACGAAAAGGGCGGCACCATCGGTACCGCCCCTTGTTCCGGATATCGCGCGCGCGGTTATTTGGTGCGCAGGCGGACCGGCAGGAACTGAGGCTGGCCGGTGCGGCGCTGGACGCGCAGCAGCACGGCCTCGCGGTTGGCGGCGCGCGCCTCGGCGATGATCCGGTCGACATCCGCAGCAGTGGTCACCGGGCGGTTGTTGATCGACAGGATGACATCGCCACGGCGGATGCCCTTGGTTGCGGCATCGCCCGAGGGATCGACAGCAGCCACCACGACACCCTTGAGGTCGGCTGGAACGCCGATCTGCCGCGCGATCTGCGGGGTGAGCTCGGTCACCGCCATGGCCAGCGCCTGGCGGGTCGCCTGCTCGCTGTCCTGCTCGTCCTGATCGGAGAAGTCTTCGGCGGCTTCCGGGTTGAAGGCCTGCGCGTTGAGTTCTTCCTCGCTCGGGCGCTTGCCGACCGTGGCTGTAACGGTCATCCGCTCGCCATTGCGCACCAGCACGACCGGGATGCGCTTGCCCGGGGTGATGTTGGCGACGATGAACGACAAGGTCTGGTCCGGCGTGACATCCTTGCCGTCGATCGAAACGACCACGTCGCCAGCCCGGATTCCGGCCTTTTCGGCTGCCTCGCCGGGCTCGACGCGTTGCACGAACTCGCCGCGACGCTTGGGCAGGCCCAGCGAAGCCGCTAGATCGTCGGTCAGCGGGTTGATGCCGATGCCCAGATAGCCGCGCTCGATCGCCGAACCGCTGCGCAGTTTCTCGACGATCGGGGCGGCGACCTCGGCGGGGATCGCAAAGCCGATGCCGACGCTGCCGCCGGTGGGCGAGATGATCGCGTTGTTGATGCCGATGACGTTGCCGTTGAGATCGAACATCGGGCCGCCCGAGTTGCCGCGGTTGATCGCGGCATCGGTCTGCAGATAGCGGTCATAGGCGCCGCCCTGGCCGGTGTTGCGATAGACTGCCGAGATGATCCCCGAGGTCACCGTGCCGCCCAGGCCAAAGGGGTTGCCGATCGCGAGGATCCAGTCGCCGACGCGCGCCTTGGTCGAATCGCCGAAGCGCACGAACGGGAACGCCTTGGTGCCGCTGATCTTGAGCACCGCAAGGTCGGACTGCGGATCGCGGCCGATCAGGCGGGCGGGATATTCGGTGCCGTCGGGCATGGTGACGGTGATCGATTCGACCGAGGCATTGCCCTCGGCGGCCACGACGTGGTTGTTGGTGACGACATAGCCATCGGCCGAGATGATGAAGCCCGAACCCAGCGACTGCGCCTCGCGGGTGCCACCGCCGCCGCCTTCGGGCGCGCCGAACAGGCCGCCGAACGGCGTTCCGGCGAACGGATTGTTGGGCACCTTGACCCGCTGGCGTGTGGAGATGTTGACCACCGCAGGCTGCAACTGTTCGGTGAGGTCGGCAAAGCTCATCGGCGCACCGGCGCGGGGCGCGGCGGCCAGCATCGCGCTCTGGTCGTTCTGGGCGACCTGCGCGCCCAATGGCTGGCCGGTGGCCAGCACCACGGCGCTGCCACCGAGCAAAAGGGCTGACGTCACTGCATAAGCGTATCGCACGTGTGATTCCTCTTCATGTCTCAAGACGCGAGCTCCGGCTTTCCCCAGAACACCGGGAATCCGGCGCAAAACCATGGTTCATCCGGTTTGCAATCTGCGCCTGAACGCAGATTGAATGGTGCGGCGCATTTAGGGACGCCGCACCGGTTTAGCGATTCCCCCGACCCTGGAATTCGCGCAGATATTCGTTGTTGGGCGACAGGATGATCGAGGTGTCGCCCGATCCACCCAGGAATGTCCGCTCATAACTCTGCATGGCACGATAGAATTCATAGAAGGACGCATCCTTGCCAAAGCTGTTGGCATAGGTCCGCGATGCGGAGGCATCGGCTTCGGCGCGGATGATCTGCGCGTTCTTCTGGCCCTGCGCGGTGATGGTACGCGCTTCCTGCTCGCGCGCGGTGCGCATCCGCTGGAACGCGCTCTGCAGCGGCGTGCCCTGCGGCAGGTCGGCGCGCTTGATCTGCACATCGACGATCTGCGCGCCGTATTGCGATGCGATCCGGTCGAGGCCTGCCTGGATGCGGTCCATGATGCCGCCGCGTTCGGGGCTCAACAGCGCGGCAAACTGCCGCTTGCCGAGCTCATTGCGCAATGCCGATCCCAGGATGGGCCGCAGTTCGGCGGCGACCCGCTCGACGCTGCCGGCAGAGACGTACATGCGCTCGGGATCGACGATGCGGAAGCGGGCATAGGCATCGACCTCAAGCCGCAACTGATCGGTGGAGAGCACCTGCTGCTGCTCCATCTCGACCGCGATCACGCGCTTGTCGACCCAGACGATCTGCTCGGCAAACGGAATGCGCGCGATCAGGCCCGCGCCGGTGCGGCCGAATTCCTCGTTCTCGCGATAGACGTTGAAGGTGCGCACCGGCTGGCCGAAGCGGACGATCACCGCCTGCTTGGTTTCCGGGACGATGGCGATCGAGCTTGCCAGCGCGATCAGGATCACCGCGAGCAGGCCGAGCCACAGCATCGGACGTTGCATGATCGTGCCCATCAGCGTGCCTCCCCGGCGGCCGGCGCCGGTGGCGGCGTAGCCTCGACCCGCTTGCGCAGTTCGGGCAGCGGCAGATAGGGGACCACATTGCCGGTTTCGATGATCGTCTTGTCAAGCTTGGACAGTACCCGCTCCATGGTTTCATAATACATGCGCCGGCGCGTCACATCGGGCGCCATGCGGTATTCCTCGTAGACCTTGTCGAAGGCTGCGGCCTCGCCCTGTGCGGCAGCCGTGAGCTGCTGGGCATAAGCGCGCGCCTCGTTGAGGAAGGTCTGCGCTTCCTGCTGCGCGGCGGACACGGCCTTGAACGCCTCGTTCACCGCTTCGGGCGGATCGGCCTTCTTGATCGCGACGCCCTGCACCTGAATGCCCGAACGATAGCTGTCGAGCAGTTCCTTCATGCGTTGCTCGACCTTCTGTTCGACCTCGATACGGCCGGGGCCGATGGCATCGTCCAGCGTCACTTCGGCCACGCTGGCGCGCATCGCGGCCTCGGCGGCCTCACGGATGGTGGCCTCCGGGTCGGCGAGCTGGAACAGGTACAAGGTCGGGTCGTTGATCGTCCAGCGCACCGAATAGGCCAGATCGACCAGGTTCTGGTCCCCGGTAAGGATCAGGTTTTCCTGCGCGCCCGCGGTCGGGATATCGATGGTACGGATGTTCTGGACATCGACCGCCTGAAAGGATTCGAGCGGTGAGGGCAAAGTCAGCGCGATTCCCGGCTCGAGCGTGCGCGAATAGGAGCCGAACAGCGAGACGACGCCGCGTTCCTGCGGGCCGACGCGGTGGATGCTGGTGAGCAGCAGCCACAAGACGAAAATCAGGCCGATGGCTATCGGCAGATAGCTCTTGCCGTTGGGCCGCCGGGGCAGGCCGCCAAAGCCGCCGCCACCAAAACCGCCGCCGCCGCCACCGCCGCGCCGCTTGAACAGCTCCTCGATATTGGAGGCCTTGCGCCCGCCGGTAGGGCTTGCGCCCGCCGGTTGCCAGGGATTGCGCGGCCCGCCGCTGCCGTTTCCGCTCCCGCCGTCGCCGCCAGAACCTGAATCGCCGGAGCCTCCCGAACCTCCCGGTCCGCTGCCCCAGGGGCTGTTGTTGGCCATAGTCAGGATGTGGGAAAACCAGCCGGTCATTCTTGTCATAGTCTCTTTATAGGGCGTGACTCCGATAAAAACAGGGGTTTCATGCGCATCTGTTTTGCTCGGGCGCGCATTTCGTCTAGGCAAAGCCCGGGACTTGCGCGATCAGCGCGCGCCGCTTTATGCGCTTGGAACGATATGGCAGAGCTGAACGAGATCGAAACCGCTGCAGCCGCAGCGAGCGAGGGCAGGGCAAGCGGCGTGCGGCTGCGCGAGGACGGAGTGGTCTCGGTGGTGCTCGATGTCGCAGGGCTGGACGGCCTGGCGCGCGACCGCATGGAGATCGCTCTCAAGGGCGAACTGCTCAAGCTCGAGGGCGTCACCAAGGTGCAGGTCGCGATGACCGCCGAGCGCCGCCCGCCGCGGCTGATCGTGGTCGGCAGTGGCAAGGGCGGGGTCGGCAAATCCACCTTTTCGGCCAATCTGGCGGTCGCGATGCACCGCGCCGGACGCAAGGTTGGGCTGGTCGATGCCGATATCTATGGCCCCAGCCAGCCGCGGCTGTTCGATTGCGAGGACGTCAAGCCGACCGCACGCGACGAGAAGCTGGTGCCGGTGGCCAACGATTATGGCGTGCCGTTGCTCTCGATGGGGCATATCGTGCCGCAGGGCCAGGCGATCGCGTGGCGCGGGCCGATGGCGGGCAAGGCGCTCGACCAGTTGATCAATGCGCACTGGGGCGACATCACCGACATCATCGTCGATCTGCCGCCCGGCACCGGTGATGTGCAATTGTCGATGCTGCAAAAGCACAAGCCCGCGGGCGCGGTGATCGTCTCCACCCCGCAGGATCTGGCGCTGATGGACGCGGTGCGCGCGATCAGCCTGTTCGAGCAGGGCACGGTTCCGATCATCGGCCTGATCGAGAACATGGCGGGCTATGTCTGCCCGCATTGCGGCGAGCTGTC
>JBKBTF010000076.1:0-12832 GCA_046291395.1 Blastomonas sp.
GGTAGCACCAGCGCCGATCACGGTGTGGATCTCGTCGATGAACAGCACCGCGTGCGGCATCTTCTCAAGCTCGGAGACAACCTGCTTGAGGCGCTCCTCGAAGTCACCGCGATAGCGGGTGCCGGCAAGCAGCGCGCCCATGTCGAGCGAATAGATCACCGCCTTTTCGAGCACTTCGGGAACGTCGCCCTCAACGATCTTGCGCGCCAAGCCTTCTGCGATCGCGGTCTTGCCGACGCCGGGATCACCCACATACAGCGGGTTGTTCTTCGAACGGCGGCACAGGATCTGGATCGTGCGATCCACCTCGGGGCCTCTGCCGATCAGCGGATCGATCTTGCCAGCCATCGCGCGCGCGTTGAGATTGACAGTGAACTGGTCGAGCGCACTGTCCTTCTTCTGCTTGCCCGAATTGTCCTGCTTTTCTTCCTGCGGCTCTTCGCTGCCGCGCGGGCTGCGCTGCTCGACCGCCTGGCCGCCCTTGCCGATGCCGTGGCTGATATAGCTCACCGCATCGAGACGGCTCATGTCCTGCTGCTGCAGGAAATAGACCGCATAGCTTTCGCGCTCGGAGAACAAGGCGACCAGCACGTTGGCGCCGGTGACGACATCCTTGCCCGAGGACTGGACATGCAGGATCGCGCGCTGGACCACGCGCTGGAAGCCGGAGGTCGGCGCCGGATCGGTCTTTTCGGCGACCTTGAGCGAGTCGAGCTCGTTGTCGAGATAATGCGTCACCGCATCGCCCAGTTCGCCAAGGTCGACGCCGCAGGCCTGCATCACCTGCGCGGCATCGGCATCGTCGATCAGCGCGAGCAGCAGATGCTCCAGCGTGGCATATTCGTGGCGGCGGTCGGCGGCATTGTGCAGCGCCTGATGCAGCGTTTTTTCGAGGGATTCGGCAAAGGACGGCATAGCAGCGATACTCCGCGCCGGACGGAAGGCCCGGCCTTTCATTCAATGTGCCCGGGAACAGAGCCGGGCCTCTTTGGTCAAGCGCCTCATTGCCAGTGCCCCATATCCACTCCGGGGCGCTTCCACCTGATAATATAGGCGAGTGTCTCGCCAAATCCAGCCGGGCGCAAGCCCCGCTACAAGAATTATCAGAGCAAAGACCATGCCAGATCATGCTGGCAGGCGCGCACAGGATGGCGGCGGACTCGCGCTAGCCCTTGCGGAAGAGCGCTTCGGCGCTGGCGCGGTGACGGGTGGCAAAGGCCTTGCGCGCTTCGCACCGTGCAATCTCGGCCCGGCACAGCGCGATCCGCGCCTCGAGTTCGTCGACAGAATAGGCGTCGATGTCCTCACTGCCCAGTTTCTGGGCAGCATCGGCACGCAGGCGGGACAGGCTCTCGTCGGGTTCCATGGGAGCTTAGTGTTGACCCGGACAGGCTAACTGTCAATATGACCGCGCGCTAATCCGCTGACAGCGCACGCAAACAGGGGGCAAGGCATGTCGGCTTTGGCAACAGCCACAGTGATACCATCAGTCATGCAGGCGATCGACTATGCCGAGCCCGGCGGCCCGGAGGTCCTTGTTGCAGGCGAAATGCCGGTGCCGGTGCCCGCCAAGGGCGAGCTTCTGGTGCGCGTGGCGGCAGCCGGCGTCAACCGCCCCGATGTCATTCAGCGCCAGGGTTTCTATCCCCCGCCTCCCGGCGCACCGCATGTTCCGGGGCTTGAAATCGCCGGGACAGTGGTGGCGGTCGGGCCGGAAACCGATGACGCGATGATCGGCCAGCCGGTCTGCGCGCTGGTCGCAGGCGGCGGCTATGCCGAATATTGCGTGGCCCGCGCCGATCATTGCCTCACCGTGCCTTCGGGCATTTCGATGGCCGAGGCTGCGGCGCTCCCCGAAACGCTGTTCACCGTGTGGCACAACCTGTTCCAGCGCGGCTATGCCCGCGATGGCGAGACCGTGCTGGTGCACGGCGGAACCAGCGGCATCGGATCGATGGCGATCAAGCTGGGAAAATTGTTCGACCTCACCGTGATCGTCACCTGCGGCAGCGACGACAAGTGCGCCGCGGCGCTCAAGATCGGCGCGGCGCATGCGATCAACTACAAGACGCAGGACTTTGTCGAGGAAGTGCGCGAGCTCACCGGCGGCAAGGGCGTCGAGATCGTGCTCGACATGGTCGGCGGCAGCTATTTGCCGCGCAACATGGCATGTCTTGCCGATGATGGCCGCTGCGTCACCATCGCGGTGCAGGGCGGGATGAAGGCGGAGATTTCGGTGCTCGAGATCATGCGCCGCCGCCTGACGCTAACCGGATCGACGCTGCGCCCGCGCTCCAACAGCTTCAAGGCACTGCTCGCCGACGAGATTTCGCGCGAGGTCTGGCCGATGGTCGCGACCGGCGAACTCAGCCCGATCATCCACAGCCGCTATCCGCTCGCCGAGGCAGCAAAGGCGCACGCGCAGATGGAATCGGGCGATCTGGTCGGCAAGATCGTGCTCGAGGTCGGCTGAGCGCCACAGCTCTGCCCGCGATGTGTCACAAAGCCGTCATCGCTATGCGATTCCAGATGTCACATTAGGCGCCCATTGGCGTGGTCCCGAGGAAAGAGTTTTCCGCACGGGAGCATGAACCGCCATGGCACTGGACGACTTCAGCGATCAGATCAGCGCGCTGATCGGCGCGCAAGACAGCAGCGGCTTGGGGGACGGCACCTTCGACAACGTGGCCGGCTTCCCCGATGGCCAGCCTTATGCACCCGAACCGCCGCTCGATGCACGCCGCCGCTATAGCACGATCTGGATATCGGATGTGCATCTGGGCACCAAGGGCTGCAACGCGGCGATGCTCATCGATTTCCTCGACCATGTCGACAGCGAGACGATGTATCTGGTCGGCGACATCATCGACGGCTGGCGGCTCAAGAAGAAGTTCTACTGGCCACCTTCGCACAACGACATCGTCTGGCGCATATTGAAGCGCGCCAAGCGGGGGACGCGGATCGTCTATATCCCCGGCAACCATGACGAGATGTTCCGCCAGTTTTCCGGGCTGAACTTCGGCGGGGTCGAGATTCGCCGCGCGGCCTTCCACGACACCGCCGATGGCAGGCGGCTGATGGTGCTGCACGGCGACGAATTCGACACGATCATGCTCGCGCACCGCTGGCTCGCGTTCGTCGGGGACACGCTGTACCACGCGCTGATGGGGATGAACCTTTCGGTCAACTGGGTCCGCCAGCGGCTGGGCCTGTCCTATTGGTCGCTCTCCAAGATGGCCAAGCACAAGGTCAAGAATGCGGTCGAATTCATCTCGCGGTTCGAGGAGCTGGTGGCGCGCGCAGCATCCGAACGCGGGGTCGATGGGGTGGTTTGCGGGCACATCCACACCGCCGAAATCCGCGAGATCAACGGCGTGGCCTATTACAACGACGGCGACTGGGTCGAAGGCTGCACCGCGCTGGTCGAGCATTTCGATGGGCGCATGGAGGTGCTGCACTGGGCCGATATCATCGCCGAGCGTTACGCCGCAGAAGCCGACGAACAGGCGCGCGGCGCATTGCAGCCGCAGGCGGCATAGCCGGAAAGGGCGGCCTGATGAAGATCGCGATCATCACCGATGCCTGGGCGCCGCAGGTCAACGGGGTGGTTCGGACGTTGAGCTCGGTCACCCAGCGGTTGCGCAGCCTGGGGCACGAGGTGCTCGTGATCTCGCCCGATCAATATGCCTCGATCCCCTGCCCCTCATATCCCGAAATCCGCCTCGCGCTGACGACACGGCACGCCGTCGGCACACGGCTGGACGATTTTGCTCCCGATGCGGTGCATGTCGCGACCGAGGGCCCGCTCGGCATCGCCGCGCGAGCCTTCTGCCTGAGCCACGGCTATCCCTTCACCACCGCCTATCACACGCAGTTTCCCGATTATCTCGCCCGGCGCACCGGGCTGCCCGCGGCGATGTTCTGGCCGTTCATCCGCTGGTTCCACGCGCCCGCCGCCGCGATCCTGGTCTCGACCGAGACGGTGCGGCAGCAGCTTCGCGAACAGGGGCTGCCTCAGGTGGTTCACTGGGGCCGGGGCGTGGACCTCGCCTGCTTCACACCATCCGCACAGCCGCCTGCGCTGTATCGAAATATCCCTCGCCCGATCCAGCTTTATGTCGGCCGCGTCGCGGTGGAAAAGAACATCGAGGCGTTCCTCGCCTGCGACCATCCCGGCAGCAAGGTCGTCGTGGGCGATGGGCCCGCACGCGAGACACTCGCCCGCGCCTGCCCGGACGCGCATTTTGTCGGCGCGCAGTCGGGCGATGGGCTGGCCGGCCATTATGCGGGCGCGGATGTCTTCGTCTTTCCCAGCCGCACCGACACCTTCGGGCTGGTGATGATCGAGGCGATGGCCTGCGGCACGCCCGTTGCCGCCTTCCCGGTCTCGGGCCCGCTCGATGTGCTCACCCCGGCATCCGGCGTGATGCACGAGGATCTCACCCAGGCGATTGCGGGCGCGCTGCTGCTCGACCGCCCGGGCTGCGCCGCTGCCAGTCGCGGGTTCACCTGGGATGTCAGCACGCGCCAGTTTCTGACCGCTCTGGTCCCTATCACTGGCCGGGTGGCGATGGCCGCTTAACCGGCGGATACGGGAAATAGCATTTGGCAGCAGAGCTGCTTTGACGTAGCATCCAGGCCGGGTCGCCCACCATTTTTGATCGAAAACAGGGGCGAATATGATCTTCAGACAATTGTTTGGCGTCGCGCTGCCTTGCGCACTGATGGCCGGGGCTGTCGGGATTGCCGGCTATCAGGCTCTAGAAGCTGCCGACCACTTCGATCCCCCCGCGCGTACCGGATCGGACACCAACACCGTCGGCTTCGACATCGCGGCGGACATTGCCGATCTCTACGCCTTCCACGACACCAGCAATGTGTATCTCGCAATCGGTTTCGGGGGCCCGTCGGCAACCAACCTGCCCGGGTTCTACGACCCCGACGTGCTCTACACGATCAACGTGTCGAACGCGGGCACCCGAACCGATATCGAATTTCCGATCGAGATCCGCTTCGGACGTGACGGCGTCAATCCGGGTATTGAGGTTCGCAATCTGCCGGGTGCCGCTCTGCTGCGCGGCCCGGTGGAGCGCAACCTGACGACCAGCAACGGCATCATGGTGCGCGCAGGGGTGTTCGACGATCCGTTCAATTTCGATCCGCAGGGGCTGCGCGATTCGCGTGCGACCGGCAACCTTTCGTTCAACAGCGCGCGCAACCGGTTCGCCGGCCTCAACTCGACCTTCGTCATCATCGGAATTCCGCGCGGACTGATCGACCGGGGCCAGCCACTCGACATCTGGACATCGTCCGCACGGATCAGGAGCTGATGGCCATGGCGAACTGCACCACATCGCCGACGCTCGCTGCCGTTCTGGCGCTCTCCGCCCTGCTTGCCGGATGCGGCAGCAACGCGCCTGCGGAGAATGTCATCGTCGTGCCGCCGATCGCCGCCACACCCACTCCCACCCCCGCGCCCACCCCGGCGCCGACCAGTTTCGATGTCGGGCCGTGCCTGAACCAGACCGTCGTCCCGGGCCGGACGGTGGCAAATCTGGTCGTGCCCGATCTCCTGCAGCTCGATCTCAACCAGCCCGCGGGCTTTCCCAATGGCCGCCGCTACCTCGATCCGGTGGTGGATGTGACGCTGGCGGTGATCTTCCTCGATCTTTCGCGCCATCCGGCGACGACCTTCGCCAACCTTCCGGTCAATCCGGCCGCAGTCGATCAGCCGTTGCCGAACACGTTCCCGTTCCTCGCGCCGCCGCTCGGCTCCCCGCCGACGTCGGGCGGTGCCGGGACCAACTTCACCTTCCGCACCGATTTGCCCTCTGCCTACACCCGGGTCGACCGCGCAGGCATGCCGGCGGTGTCGACCGCGCTGATATCGGGCAACCCCAACAAGAACAGCTATAACGACGACACCCCGACGATCGATGCGACCGGCAAATGGGTTCCCGAGCTGTCGAGCACGCTGACGATCCTGACCAATGCGCTGGCCGACGACCTTACCCGGCTGGGGCTGACCGTGTGCGCGAGGCCGCTCAACTGAGATGACCGCATCGCGTGTGACCGGGTCTTCGATCGTACCGGGCCTGCTGGCACTGAAATGGTGGATCATCGCGGCGCTGGTGATTGGCGCCCTGTGGTTCACCGCGCGCATCGGCAGCGATGACTCGGCGCCTGCCGCCTATGACTGGGGCGATTCGCCATTTTCAGGCAATGGTCCCCCGCGCACCTATCCGGAGGCGATCAAGCGCTCCGACCTCGCGATCGCCAATGCCCGATCTGCGGCGGCAGCCGCGCCCGAGCAGTGGCTGATGCACGAGATTCACGCGAGCGAACTGCTGGCGCGGGCGAAGATTTCGGGATCGTATGATGACTATGCGGCCGCCCAGCAGGCGCTCGACGCCGCCTTCAAGGTCGCGGTCGAGGGCAGCGGACCCCACCTGATGCAGGCCTCGCTCGATTTCAGCATGCACCGCCTGCCACAGGCCGAAGCGCAACTCGCTGCGATCGATGGCTATGCGGTGCCTCCCGATCCGGGCGACCGGGCCGAGATCGCCGCGATGCGCGGTGACATCGCGTTCTATCGCGGCGATTATCCGGCGGCATGGGCGGGCTATGACGCAGCGGACGCTCTGGTACCTGGTTCGGCAAGCTTCCGCCGCGCGATTTTCGCCGCCCGGACCGGAGATGTCGACCAGGCCGATGCCTATCTGGTCGAGGCCGAAGCCGCCTATCGATCGCCGACGCCGCAGACCCGCTCCTATATGGAACTCCAGCGCGGAATCCTCGATCTCGACCGTGGGCGGCTGAACGACGCGATGGCGCATTTCCGCAAGGCAGATACGCTTTTCCCCGGTCGCTGGTTGATCGAGGAGCATATCGCCGAAGTGCTCAACCTGCAGGGCAAGACCGCCGAGTCCGAAGCGCTGTACCGCGACATCGTGCGCCGCACCGGCCATCCCGAATTCATCGACGCGCTGGCGGGCATCGCAGACGCGCGCGGCGACAAGACGGAGGCGCGGCGGCTCTATGCCCGATCCTGGGCGATCTGGGCGAAGCGGCTCACGCAATTCCCGGAAGCGAGCTACGGCCATGCGATCGACCATTGCATCGCCAAGGGTGATTGGCCCTGCGCCCTTCGGCTGGCCCAACACAATCACGAAGCGCGCCCTTATGGCGAGGCCAAGATCGCGCTGGCCCGGGCGCTGCTCGGCCATGATCGCGCCCGCGAGGCACAGGAGATGATCGAGCAGGTCCTCGTCTCGCGCTGGCGCACTCCCGATCTGCACGCCACCGCTGCCGGCATCTTCCAGGCGAACGGGCTTGTCGAGAAGGCCGCGCAGCAACGCCGGCTCGCCCGCGCGCTGAACCCGCTCGTGCGGTAACGACATGGCGTCCGCATAAGGGCGGTGGCCCGGCCGTCCGGGGCCGCAAAGCCAAGACGCTTGCCCCTGTGGCAACTTTCGCTTATGCCAGACGACAGTATTCGGCCACCCCGCAAGGGGTGGCCATATTTTTTGGAGAAACGCGCATGTCTTCCAACCCCCAGCCGTTGATGCCGCACGCCACCGCATCCTGGATGGTCGACAATACCGGCCTCAGCTTCGAACAGATTGCCGATTTCTGCGGCCTGCATATCCTGGAAGTCCAGGCGATGGCCGATGACCTCGCCAGCAGCAAATATACCGGGCGCGATCCGGTGCGCGCGGGCGAATTGCTGCTGTCGGAAATTGAAAAGGGCCAGGCCGATCCCGAATACCGGTTGAAGATCCAGGTCGGCCCCGCGCAGGTGCGTCGCACCAAGGGTCCGCGCTATACGCCGGTTTCCAAGCGCCAGGACAAGCCCGACGGCATCGCCTGGATCCTGCGCAATCACCCGGAAATCTCCGATGCCCAGGTCGGCAAGCTGATCGGCACCACCCGCAACACCATCGCCGCGATCCGCGATCGCAGCCACTGGAACATCTCTAACATCCAGCCCAAGGACCCGGTGACGCTGGGCCTGTGCTCGCAGCGCGAGCTCGATGCGATCGTCGCCAAGGCCGCCAAGAAGGCCGGCATTGTCGAGGAAGCGCCCACCGATACCCGTCTGGGCGGTGATCGCGAGGCGCTGATCGAGGAGCTGCGCGCCGAACGCACCGCTGCCAACAAGGCCGCCGAGGACGCTGCGCGCGAGGCGGAAATCGAATCGGCCCTGCTCGGCGGCACGGAAGGCGAGCCCGAAGGCGATCACGCCTGATGGACGATCAGGCCCGGGATGGACTCACCGCCCGCAGCGGCCCGCCGGCCTATGACGCTTCGCTTGCCGATCACGGTATGGAAGCCAGGGAATTCCGCGGCCTGACCTATCCGCTGGGCGATCATGCGCCAGGCTATGGCGAGTATTTCGCGATTGCGCCGGGTCTCGGCTGGACCCGGCTGCCTGTCCCCGGACCACTCGACCATATCAACATCTGGCTGCTCGACGATAAAGACGAGCACGGTGATGGCGTCGCGATCGTCGATACCGGGCTGTACATGCCGGCATCGACCGATGCCTGGAAAAAGCTGTTCGCCGAAGGGCTGGCTGGACGGCGGATCACGCGGGTGCTCGCCACCCATTTCCACCCTGATCATATCGGTGCCGCAGGCTGGCTGTGCCGCCGGTTCGGCGTGCGGTTGTGGATGAACCGCACCGAATGGCTGATGGCGCGGATGCTCACCACCGATGTCCGCGCCGAGCCTCCTGCAGAAGCGCTCGACCAGATGCGTCTTGCCGGCTGGGATGAGGACCGGGTCGAGCAGATGCGGCTCAAGGGCTGGGGCAATTTCGCGCGGATGGTGTCGGAAGTCCCGATCAGCTTTGTCCGGCTCGAGGACCAAGCGGACGTCTCCATCGGCGAGCGCCGCTGGACCGTGATGACCGGCGGCGGCCACACCCCCGAACACGTCTGCCTGGTCGACCGCATAGGCCAGGTGGTGATCGCGGGCGACCAGATCCTGCCGCGGATTACCTCCAATGTCTCGGTGATGACCAGCGAACCCGACGCCGATCCCTTGCGCGAATGGCTCGACAGCATCGCCAAGTTCAGGACAGCGCTGACCGGGGACGAACTGATCCTGCCTGCGCACGGATTTCCGTTCACCGGGGTGCACGCGCGGCTCGATGCCTTGCGCGAAGGGCATATCGACCGGCTGAACGTGCTCGAGGCCGCGCTCCGGAAACAGGACATGCGCGCGGTCGACACGTTCGGCATCCTGTTTGCGCGCGAGGTTGACGACACCGTCTATGGCATCGCCACCGGCGAGGCGCTCGCGCATCTGCGCTATCTGGAATGCGCAGGCCGCGCGACCTGCACCGTGCGCGAGGGCGTGGGCTGGTATTCAGCCTGACCGGTATCCGCTTTCGGCCTCGGCCATATAGTCGCGTGTAATCGGCAGCGCCCGCCGGTTGCGCGCGAACTGGACCTGATAGTTGCACATGCCGCCATGTTCGAACGCGGCGGTCGCGCCTGCCAGATAAAAGGTCCACATCCTGAAAAAGCGCGCATCGTACAGCGCCTCGATCTCGGCCTGCCTGTCCATTGTGCGCCGATACCATTCGCGCAGCGTATGCGCATAATGCAGCCGCAGCGTCTCGACATCGGTGGCGATCAGCCGAGATCGCTCGCTCGCGCGGACGATCTCGCTCAACGCCGGAATATAGCCGCCCGGGAAGATATATTTGGTGGTAAAGGCATCGGTGCTGCCCGGCCCGCCCATCCGCCCGATCGTGTGCAGCAGCATCACGCCGTCTTCTGCCAGCAGATTGCGACAGTGGCGGAAGAACGTCTCGAACTGCGGCCTGCCGACATGTTCGAACATGCCCACCGAAACGATCCGGTCGAAGCTGCCGGTGAGCGCGCGATAGTCGATCAGCTCGAACCGCACCCGGTCGGCGACACCCGCGGCGGCCGCGCGTTGGCGCGCCACCTTCAATTGCTCTTGCGACAAGGTGATACCCAGCACGTCGACATCGGCGACGCGGTTGAGATACAGCGCCATCCCGCCCCAGCCACAGCCGATATCAAGGACGCGCTGGCCCGGGCAAAGCGCCAGTTTTGCGGCGATATGCGCCTTCTTGTCCGCCTGCGCCTGTTCCAGGCTGTTGGCAGGATCGGTAAAATACGCGCAGCTGTACTGTTTGTCGGCGTCCAGAAAAAGGTCGTACAGCCGATCGTCCAGATCATAATGGTGCGCGACGTTGCGCTGGGACCGGCTGCCGGTGTTGAACTCGCCCAGCCGTCCGCTGACCGCATTGATCGTGCGGCGGAACGGACCGCGGGGTTTGAGATCGCCGCCCTTGTCCCAGGGCGCGTTGGACCGCACCAACGCGATCAGGTCCATGATGTCGCCGCGTTCGATGATCAGGCGGCCATCCATATAGGCCTCGCCCGCGCCCAGCCGGGGCCGCAACGCAATGAAGCGCGCGACATCGGCATCGGCGAACCGCACCGCGATATCGGGAAATCCGCAATTGGGGGTGCCGAAGGTGCGCGTCACACCCTTGTGATCGGTCAGCTGCAGCGTGCCGTGTCGCACGAGCCGGCCAAGGAAGGTATCAATCAGTGCCATGACGCGGATGGTTATGGATCAATCTGCCGTCAGATTCCAGCATACCATTCATAGCCCGCTGCATCTTCCCAATAGCCCCCGCCACCCCCGTAAGCGAGGCGGTAATCGGCGACGGCCTCGATGCGGCGGACATATTTGGCGTGCTTGTAGCCGAGCTGCCGCTCGACCCGCAGCCGCAAGGGGGCGCCGTTACCGATGGGCAGCAGCTCACCGTTGAGCGCCCAGGCGACCATCGTCTGCGGATGGCGCGCATCGACCATGTCGATGCTTTCGTAATACGGGCCCGCGCGCAGGGTATCGGCACAATGAAAGATCAGGTAGCGCGCGGATGGCCTGACCTGCACCGCGTCGAGCAGAACGCCGAGGTTCACTCCGGTCCACTGGCCGATCGCGCTCCAGCCCTCGACACAATCGTGCCGGGTGATCTGGGTCTGGCGCGGCATCGACCGGATCTGGCCAAGCGCAAACCGCGTGGGCTTTTCGACCAGACCGTCGACGACAAGCGTCCAGTCGGCAAACCCCGTCGCCGCCTGACGCATATACTCCGTATCGGCGGGCGAGCGGGTTCCGTTGGCCGGGATCGACCGTCCGATATCGCGCGGCGCGTATTCGCGCGCCAGGCCGTCGCGGCCCAGCATCGCGCGCTGCAGCGCCGTGTTGCCACTCTCCGCCAGCCGCAGCGTTTCGCGCCAGTTCGGGTTTGCGTTGAGCGCGTCGCATCCGCTGAGCAGTCCTCCCGCGGCAACGCCCAGCGAGCCAACCAGGGCGCGGCGGCTGAGGATCGAGGATCGGCTCTGGCCAGTCATCGCCTGTCTCCAATGGTCATGCCGCGCAGCAGCGTCAGCGGCCGGTGGAGCAGCACCAGCAGCACGTGCACCACCAGAAACGCCAGCAGGCCAAATGCGACGATGAAATGCAGCGAGCGCGCCGACTGCCGTCCGCCGAACATCATGCTCGGCCAGTGCAGCGCCGCATCGGCCCCCGGCGACATTGCAAGGCCGGTGACGATCATCAGCGGCAGCGCGATGAAGATCACCGCGATGTAGCTCAGCTTCTGCAAGGGGTTATAGGCCTCGCCAGGCGCGCTGTGAAATCTCAGGCGCGCATGTTCGACGATCGTCGACCACAGGTTGCGCGGATGCCATTCGGCGCGACGCATCGCGATCATCCGGCGGATATGCCCGTTGAACAGGCTGACCACCATGAACCCGAGGAGGCCGAAGGCGAATATCCACGCGAAGAAGAAATGCCAGTGCCGGGCATCGGCAAGATTATAGTCGGAAGGGATAGTCGCCCAGCCGGGAAAGGCGCGGTTGCGGATCGTCCCGCCGGAATCGGCATATCGACCGAGCACGCCGGTGGTTTCAAGCGATCGTCCGCTCACGGTCAGATAGCCGGTCTGGCCCTGCGCTCCGATTGCCAGCCACGCAGGCTCGTCGCGGTTGCCATATTCGCCCCAGTACAACCGGGGATGCGCGTTGAAGATCATCAGCCCGGACATGAACAAGGTGACGAGGCAGATCAGATTGATCCAGTGCCACAGCCGCGTGGCGACGGCATGGTGATGGGCCGCCCCATCCGCAGACGGGCCCGGCGGGGAGTTGGGATCGGCAGGATCCTTGGCGGCCATCATGCGCGTCATTCGCAGCGAGCCGGCTTTGGGTTACAAACGTGGGTCAAACTTTTCCGACGATAGAACACGAAAGGCGCGCTGTCATGTCCTCCCAAGCTTCCGTAATCACCCTGTCGCCCGACCCGCTGGGCGCCTATGCGATCTCGCCGGGATGGCGGGCGAGCGGGCTGCTGTTCCTTTCGGGCCAGGCAGCGATCGACGCGCAGGGTGCGGTCGTCGGTGTGGGCGATTTCAATGCGCAGCTCGAGGCGAGCTTCGCTGCGATCGACCGCGTGCTCGTCGCGGCCGGCAGCAACCGCGGCCGGATCATCAAGGTGACGATCTATCTCACTGACATGGCCAATTTCCCCAAGATCGTCGAAGCGCGTCGGCGCTATTTCTCGGCGCCCTGGCCGGCAGACACCATCGTCGAGGTGCGCGCGCTGGCGCTGCCCGAGCTGATGTTCGAGATCGACGTGATCGCGCTGGGTAAGCTGCAACGTGTCTAAGCCCCGGAAGCAGGGCTTTCGGGGCGGTGTGGTGTGATGGGTTTTGTGTTTCGTGCGGGATGCGGGGTTTGGAAGCTGGGCGCCGGATCTGTGTCCGGGGCAGGGTTTC
>JBKBTF010000077.1:0-12636 GCA_046291395.1 Blastomonas sp.
TTCTTCTTGGCCAGATCGAGTGCGAGATAGCCCTGCACCGTCACCGCCATCTGGGTAAGCAGGTCCTGCGTGCGCTGGCGGACGTAGAACAGGGCGGTTTCCTTGATCGCCTTGGCCTTGGCCGGATCGGTCATCTCGAGCTCGGCGGCTTTCTCTTCGAGCCGCGCGTCGAGCGCCTTGGAGACGTGGATCATCTGCTCGAGCTTGCCCATCGCCGCCCACAGGTTCTGCCGCTCGACATCGATCGCGGCATTGTCCATCAGCAGCTCGTCCTTGCCGCTCTGCAAGGCGCCCAGGATCGACTGGATGTGTCCCTGCGAGCTTTTGTAGCTGTCGAAATAATCGCGCATCTTGTTGCCGAACGGGATGACGCCGAACAGCTTCTTGCGGGTGAACAGGTCGCCCTTCTTGCCCGGATCGAGATCCTCGACCGTGCGGCGCAATTTGGCGAGATCGGCACCGACCGAATTGTCGCTGTCCATCGCGCGCACCGGCCGGTCGAGAAAGCGGTTGGACTGGCCAGCGGCCTCGCCGATTTCCTTGCGGCCCATATTGGTGATCTGGTCCACGCGCTTGCCGAACTCGGGCGAGTTGACATCCTGCGCCACCAGATCGGCGATGAATCCCTCGACCTTCTCGTCGAGCTTGGATTTGACGTCGTCCGATACCGGGACCAGTCCGGTCGCTTCTGCAGCCGTGACCACGGGCACCGGTTCGGGCGCCTCCAGCGTCAGTTTCTTGTCCGCAATCGCAGTTTGCGTTGCCATGCCGTATGCGCTCCCGTTTCGCTTTCCGCCCAAAATGAGGCGAGTTACCCTTGCAGGCAAGCGATAAGTCTTACTGTGTTAAGATATCAATACAGTAGGAAAGTGCAAGGGGCATGCGCCGATAAGCATCACCGGGTGAGCATCTGCCGCACCTTGACCGCGAGCGTGTCAATCTGGAACGGCTTGGTCAGCATGTCCATGCCATGATCGAGGAACCCGCTGCGTACCGCGGCGCCCTGGGCATAGCCGGTGACGAACAGCACCTTCAGGCCGGGACGGCCCTGCCGCGCGATTTCCGCCAGCTGGCGCCCGTTCAGTCCCGGTAGTCCTACGTCCGAGATCAGCAGGTCAATTTTCCGATTCGACTGCAGGATGGCCAGTGCCCCATCGGCATGTTCAGCCTCGCATGCGGCATAGCCCAGCTCTTCGAGCACGTTGACGATGACCATGCGCACTGCGGCGTCGTCCTCGACCACCAGCACGGTTTCGCCGGTGCCGGTGGGCATGGCGGTGCTGCGCGGTTCGGCGATGGCTGCAGGAGCGTCGCTGCAAGGCAGGAACAGCTTCACGCTCGTTCCCTGTCCCAGCACCGAATACAGGCGGACATGGCCGCCCGATTGCTTGAGAAAGCCGTAGATCATCGACAGGCCAAGCCCGGTGCCCTGACCGATCGGCTTGGTGGTGAAGAACGGCTCGAACACCTTGGTCAGCGTCTCGGCACTCATGCCCTGGCCGTCGTCGGACACGCTGAGCACGACATAGTCGCCCGGCTGAAGGTCCTCGCCGGTGTCGGCAAAGCCCTGGTCGAGGTGCATCGTGGTCGTCTCGATGGTGAGATGGCCGCCATCGGGCATCGCGTCGCGCGCGTTGAGGCACAGGTTGAGCAGCGCATTCTCGAGCTGGTTGGCATCGGTGCTGGCGGTCGGCAGTGGCCTTGCCAGATCGATCGCCATGTCGACCTGCTCGCCCAATGTGCGGCGCAGCAGATCCTCCATGCCGCCCACGAGCTGGTTGATGTCGGTCGGCCGGATGTCGAGCGATTGCCGCCGCCCGAAGGCGAGCAGCCGCGCGGTGAGAGCCGCGGCGCGCTGCGCGGAGGTCTCGGCCGCATCGAGATAGCGGAACACCTGCCCCGTCTTGCCCGATTCCAGGAAGCGCCGGATCAGGTCCAGGCTGCCGATCACGCCGGTGAGCATGTTGTTGAAATCGTGCGCGAGGCCACCGGTGAGCTGGCCGATGGCTTCCATCTTCTGCGATTGGCGCAAGGCTTCAGCCGTGGCCTCGCGGTCAGCGACCGCCTCTGTGACCCGCTGCTCCAGCGTCTGGTTGAGCTCATGCAGCTCCATCTCGGACCGTCGCTTGGCGGTGATATCGGAGAACAGTGCTGCGACCTGCCGGTCCTCAGGATTGCCGATGCGGAAGGCGTGGACATCGAACCACCGGCTGTCGAGCGCGGTGGCGAGGTTCTCGACCCGCACCGACTGGCCGGTGCGGGCGACATCGCCATAAAGGTCGAACCAGTACTGATCATGCCCCGGAGCCATATCGCGGATCCAGCGCCCCTGCGCATTGTCCAGCCCGGTATGTGCGGCGAAGGCCTTGTTGACCTCCAGAAACCGGTAATCGGCCGCCCTGCCATGCTCGTCGTAGCGCATTTCGAACACGCACAACCCCGCATCGATCGCGTTGAACAGATCGAGATAGCGCGTCTCGCTCTGGCTGCGCGCGTCTTCGGCGGCGACCCGGCTGGCGATTTCGGCTTCGAGCACGGCCGAGCGTTCGTCGCGCTGCACGATGGCGCGGCGCAGTTCCAGCTGAGTCATTACCTGCCGCGCCAACACCTCCAGCGTCAGCCACTGGCGGGGCGTGATCCCCCCGGGCCTCGGCTTGCGATCGAGCACGCACACCGTGCCCAGCGGCAAGCCTTCCTCGGTCTTGAGCAAGGCGCCCGCGTAGAAACGCAAGCCGCCTTCGACGTTGACCAGCGGATTGTTGCGAAACCGCTCATCAAGCAGCGTGTCGGGGACGACGAACAACGCATCCTGCAGGATCGCGTGCGCGCAGATCGAAACGTCCAGCGGCAGCTCGCGCGCGCCGATGCCGATCTCCGCCTTGAACCATTGCCGGTCGGACGCGATCAGGTTGACGACAGCGATGGGGGCATCGAATATATCGCTGGCGAGGCGGACAATATCCTCGAACTCGGGCTCTTTGGGCGTATCGATGATGCCGTAGCGCAACAGCGCGGCCAGCCGGTCATGCTCGGTCCAGGCTGTTGCGGGGCTGCAGACGGGCGGCGTCATGGATGTCACGGCACAATAGCTAGCACGATCGGCCCGAATCCATCACAAATTCTCACCAGCAACCAACCCTTTACCCTGAAAAGCGTTCCGGCGGGCCAAGACAGGCCAACCGACCGATAGCGGTCGCCCGGCCCCTGCAGAGTGCCCTGTCGGGGAGGCTCAGGCCGCCAGCTGATAGGGCTGGATAGCGCCCGAAAGGTAGAGGTTGCGCGCCTTGGCCCGGCTGAGCTTGCCCGAGGATGTGCGCGGCAGCGTGCGTGGCGGGACCAGTTCGATGACGCAGTTCATGCCGGTGATCGAGCGGACCTTTTCGCGGATCTCGTCGCGCAGGCGGCGGCGCTCGCCCTCGTCGGTGGTGCGGCACTGCACCAGCACCGCAGGCGCTTCCTCGCCAGCAGGCGTGGTGATCGAGAACGCGGCGATATCGCCCGACTTGAAGCCGGGAAGCTGTTCGACCGCCCATTCGATATCCTGCGGCCAGTGGTTCTTGCCGTTGATGATGATCATGTCCTTGGCGCGACCGACGATATACAGATAGCCATCGACCATGTAGCCCATGTCGCCGGTATCCAGCCAGCCGTCGACCAGACAGGCGTCGGTCGCTTCGGGGTCGCGGAAATAGCTGTGCATGATCGAGGGACCGGCGGTCCACACCTTGCCGATCTCGCGATCGGGCAGCACCGCGCCATCGGGGTCGCGGATTTCGAGCGACATTCCCCGGCATGCCTTGCCGCAGTTGACGATCGAGCGATAGCGCTTGGGCTTGGTGGGGTCGACCGGCGCGCCTGACAGGCGCTGCTCCTCGACCAGATCGACCACGATGCCTTCGCCCGGCGGCATCAGGGTGACCGCCAGCGTCGCCTCTGCCAGGCCGTAGCTTGGCAGGAAGGCGCTGGCCTTGAAGCCGGCATCGGCAAAGGCGTTGACGAAGCTCTGCATCACATCGGGGCGGATCATGTCGGCTCCGTTGCCCGCAAGCCGCCAGCGAGACAGGTCGAAACGCTCGGCGACCTTGGACAGGCTGCCGATCCGGCGTGCGCAGATGTCATAGCCGAAGGTCGGCGAATAGCTGCACGAGGTGCCGGGGTTGCGGCTGATCAGGTCGAGCCACGCCAGGGGGCGGCGTGCGAAATCCTCGGTCTTGAGGTAATCGGTGGAGACCTGATTGGCGACCATCGAGAGCATGCAGCCGACCAGCCCCATGTCGTGATACCAGGGCAACCACGAGATGCAGCGGTCGTTTTCGACCACGTGCATGCCGTGCGAATGCGCCGCAAGGTTGCTGAGCAGCGCGGAATGCGTGACCGCGACGCCGTGCGGAAACCGGGTCGATCCGCTGGAATACTGCAGATAGCAGATATCGTCGGTGCTGGCGGCGGGAAGCGCGGCCTCGGGCGCCGGTTCTCCGGCAAAGCCTTCCCAGTCGAGCCCCTCGACACCGCAGCGCCGCGCGGCTTCGCCGCCCATGTCTGCAAGTTCCTGCGGATAGAACAGGACCTTGGGGTCGCTGCTGCGAAGCTGCACGCCCAGTTGCTCGACATAGCTTTCCTTGCCGCCGAAGCTGGTGGGCAAAGGCAGCGGAACCGGCCAGGCGCCGGCATAGACCGCGCCAAAGAACAGGGCGGCGAATTCGGCGCTGGTCTCGGCGACGATGGCGATGCGGTCGCCCGGCACCACGCCGCGCGCGATCAGCCGCCGGGCATGGGCCAGCGCATCGGAGCGCAGTTCGGCAAACGGATAGGGCCGCACCAGTGCGCCGCGCGGATCGTGAAAGTTGAAACCCCGAACGCCGCTGGCTGCATAATCGAGCGCCTCGCCCAGCGTCGCGAAATCCGCAAAGCGTCGCTCCAGGCTGTCGGCGGTTGGTGTCGGATGCAGTTCGTTCATGCGTGTTAACCCGTTGCTTTCCTGTGCGCGGTGCCTGTTATCCGGCCTCTCACGCCTGTTGGGCCGGCCGGTGCGGTCTGCCCATGGTCTAATGGCTCTGCGATGAACAGGTCTGCTGCCTGTGATCACCCCGAAAAAACTCTATCTTGCCCTCTAGCCGACGACAGGCGTTCTAATTTCGGCCCGACTGTGGCACAAAAAAGGCGCATGTTTTCCAAATCCCGTTCCAGCCGGGCCGAACGCCGTCCGCCAAAGCCGCTCAACGAGACGAGCCTGCGGGATCTTGCGCTGCATTATCTGGGGCGGTTCGCCTCGACCCGGGCGAAACTGGTGCAGTATCTCGAACGCAAGCTGCGCGAGCGGGGGTGGGACGGGGCCGAGCCACCCGATCTGCTGGCGCTGGCCGACCGGTGCGCGGAACTCGGCTATGTCGACGACGCAGCCTATGCCGCGATGAAGGGCGGGGCGCTGTTGCGCCGGGGCTATGGCGCGCGGCGGGTGGAGCAGGCGCTGGCGGCCGCCGGGGTCAAGGAACCCGATCGTGGCGAGATGCGCGAAGCGGGCAGGGACCAGGCGGTGAGCGCAGCGCTGGCGTTCGCGAAACGCAAGCGGATCGGCGCGTTTGCCGACCAGCCCGCCGATCCGGACAAGAGGCGCAGACAGTTGCAGGCATTTATCCGTGCAGGCCATGATTTTGCACTCGCCCGCCGCATCGTTTTCGCCGATAGCATGGATCACAACGACATTGGCGACGCTTGCGCTGATCGCCTGCAACGCCTCTGCCCCCAGCGATGCGATCGCGCAGCGTCCCGCAGCCGACACCTCCACAGTCTCGCCCGCCGGGCTGGCGCTGGTGCCGCTCACCGTCCAGAGCGACGGCAAGACCCACCGCTTCACCGTCGAGGTTGCCCGCACGCCGCAGGAACAGGCGCAGGGGCTGATGTTCCGCACCGAACTGGCGCCCGACGCCGGGATGATCTTCCCGTTCCCCAGCCTCAAGCCCGCCAGCTTCTGGATGAAGAATACGGTGATCCCGCTCGACATCATCTTCGTGCGCGCCGACGGCAGCATCGAAAGCATCGCGGCGAACACCGTTCCCTATTCGCTCGATGCGGTCAGCTCGAACGGGCCGGTGGCGGCGGTGCTCGAGCTTGCCGGTGGCCGGGCGGCGGAGCTGGGGATCGAACCCGGCGATACCGTCAAATGGCCCAGCAGCCGCTGAGCGCCACGTCATGGCTGCACGCAAACGCGGGTTCCTCTCGCGTATGATCATCCTGATTTTCAAGCTGATCTTCGGCTTCGTGCTGCTGTCGCTGGCGATGGTGGTGATCTATCGTTTCGTGCCGCCGCCTACCACCATCACCATGCTGACCGACGCCAACGGCGCGACGCGAGACTGGACGTCGCTCGATCGTATCGACCGCAACATGGTCGCGGCGGCGATTGCGGCCGAAGACGGCAAGTTCTGCACGCACAGCGGCTTCGACCGCGAGGCGATCGAGGATGCAGTGCGGCGCAACGCGCAAGGCGGGCGGATCCGGGGCGGGTCGACGATCAGCCAGCAGACCGCGAAGAACGTGTTCCTCTGGCAGGGTGGCGGATTCTTCCGCAAGGGCCTGGAAGCCTGGTTCACGCTGCTGATCGAGACGGTCTGGGGCAAGCGCCGGATCATGGAGGTTTATCTCAACGTCGCGGAGACCGGCATCGGCACCTATGGGGTGGAGGCGGGCGCGCAGCGCTATTTCGGCAAGAGCGCAGCTTCGCTGAACCGCGACGAGGCCGCGCGCATGGCCGCCGCGCTGCCTTTGCCCAAGAAGCGTTCGGTCAAGAACCCCAGCGGATTCGTGCGGCGCTATGGCAACAGCATCGCGCGGCGCATCGGCATCGTCCAGCGCGACGGGCTGGATGCCTGCACCCGCTAGGCCCGCGATCAGCGCTGGTCGAGCGCTTCGCGGACTTTGCGGGCCAGCATCTCGCGGGTATAGGGCTTGCTCAGCAGCCTCACGCCGGCTTCCAGCGTGCCGCCACGCACGATGCCCTTTTCGGCATAGCCCGAGGTGAACAGCACCGCGAGGCCGGGCAGGCGCTGCACCGCGCGCTTGGCGAGGTCATGGCTCTGCACCGGGCCGGGCATCACGACATCGCTGAACAGCATGTCGATTTCGGTCCCGCTTTCGACGATGGCCAGGCCTGCGGCGGCATCGCGCGCGGTCAGCGTGGTATAACCCAGCTCGTTGAGCAGGCTGGTGACGGTCGTGCGGACGTCGTCATCGTCTTCCACCACCAGGATTGTTTCGCTGCCCCCCGATATGGTGTCCGAACGGCGCTCGTCGGTAGCGGTGTCCGGTGCCGAGGACCGGGGCAGATAGATGCGGAATGTCGTGCCGATCCCCGGCTCGCTGTAGACGGTGACATGGCCGCCCGACTGCTTGATCAGGCCATAGACCATGCTGAGGCCCAGCCCCGTGCCCTTGCCGACTTCCTTGGTGGTGAAGAACGGCTCGAAAATCCGCTCGCGCACGTCGGCTGGCATGCCGCTGCCGGTGTCGGTGACCGAGATCGCGACATAATCGCCTGCCACCATGTCGGGATAGGTGCCGGTAAACAGGTCATCCACCGCGACATTGGCGAGCTCGATGGTGAACAGCCCGCCTTCGGGCATCGCATCGCGCGCGTTGATCGCAAGGTTCAGTATCGCGTTCTCGAGCTGGGCTTCATCGACGAAGCAGTCCCACAGCCTGTCCTCGGCCACCGTCTTGAGCGCGATCTGCTCGCCCAGCGCGCGGCGCAGCATGTCGCCCAGATTGCCGACGAGCCGGGGAAGATTGACCGGCTTGGGCGCCAGGGGCTGCTTGCGGCTGAAGGCGAGCAGCTGCTGCGCCAGCTTGGTGCCGCGCGCCACCCCGGACAGCGCCAGATCGACTCGCTGCCGGGCGCGTTCATTGCCCGCGACATCGCGGCCCAGCAGTTCCAGGCTGCCGCCGATGATCTGCAGCAGATTGTTGAAATCGTGCGCGACCCCGCCGGTCAGCTTGCCGACCGCTTCCATTTTCTGGGCATGGCGCAGTTGCGCCTCGGCATTGTCGCGCTCGGCCAGCGCCTTTTCGACCTGGGCCTTGAGCTCGGCGTTGAAGTTCTCGCGCGCCATCCGCGCCTCTAGCTCGTCGGCGATGTTGCGCGCCTCGATCACCGTGCCGATCGCGGCCCCCGAATGGTCGCGGATGGGGCTGGCGGAATAGGACACCGGATAGAAGTTGCCGTCCTTGTGGACAAACACCTCTTCCCCCTGCATCTGGTTGTCTTCCGGAAGCGCCCGGTCGATCGCACATTCGTGGAGCGGATAGGGCGCGCCGTCGGGACGGGTATGGTGGATCATGTCATGCAGGATCCGGCCGTCCATCTCGGCGAAGGAAAAGCCGGTCAAGCGCTCGGCGGCATCGTTCATATAGATGCAGCGTTGCTCGCCATCCATCAGGAACACCGCCATCGACGTGTTGCCCAGCACGGTGTTGAGCCGGTTGGTCACGCTTTGCAACTCGCGCAGCGTGCGGTTGCGCTCGGTCACGTCCTCGATCGCGGCATAAAACAGCCGTTGCTGCTGATCGACCAGCAGTTGCAGGCGGACCGCGACGTTGTAGTCGCTGCCGTCCTTGCGCCGGTGCACGGTCTCGAACGCCAGCACCTGCTTATCGCCGGCGAGAAGCGGGGCAATCAGCGCACGAAATTCGTCCGCACCGATCAGCGGCTTGATGTCGATCGGGGTCAGCGACCGCAGCTCGTCCATGGTATAGCCGAGGTTTTCGCGCGCGCCGCGGTTGACCAGGATGAAGTTGAGCGTGTCCGCGTCGAACAGGAATGCCTCGCTTGCGGCATCCTCGATGATCCGGCCCAGCCGTTCGGCATCGGAAGAGTGCTTGAGCCGCTCCATTTCGGCGGCGGCGCGGCCTGCAAACAGTTCGAGCGTCAGCGCGGGCTGCAACTGCTCGTCCATGACCGCGTCATGCAGCACCGCGAGCAGGCCGATCAAATTCCCGTTGCTGGAGTGCAGCGGCACCCCCAGATAGCTTTCCGCCCCCAGATCGCTCAGCATCTCGTCATCGGGAAACAGATCGGCGACGCCGGAGGGGTAATAGCAGATGTTGTTCTGCGCGACATTCGCACACGGCGTTCCAAGCAGGGGATAATCGATATTGTCCTGCAACGCGCCATCCGCCCAGAACCGCACCGTGCGCACGCCCTCCGGCCGGTCGGGATGGATTTCGGCGATGAGCACCCAGCGGACCTTCAGCGCGTCGGCGAGCACTTCGACGGTCTTTTCCAGGAACGGCTCGCCCACCAGCCGCGCGCAATCGATCAACGGCTGCTGCACGTTGCGCATCCGCAGCCGGCGCGAGACGTCTCGCGCGACCAGCCAGTATCCGGCGATGCTGCCATCGGCCTCGACATTCTGCGAAATTCGCAGATGCAGCGAGATCACCGAGCCGTTGGCGTGGTGGGCACGCTCGGTTACAGCTTGCGTGTCACGCAGCGCGGAAGGACCGATGGCGGGAATGACGCAATCGGCTGGCTGCCCTATCATCTGGGAGGCAGAATAACCCAAAGCCTTGGTCGCGGCGGCATTCCAGCTCTGGATGCTGCCGTCGGGGGCCAGGGCGATGACGATGTCGGAACACAGATCGAAGGCGGCATGGCGCTGCGGCAGCACCGTATCGGCGGAAGCGGAGGCCATATCTGTCAATTCCCCCTTACGCCGCGGTTTTGAACCTTGTAGTCCGGGCAGTCCTAGCAGACTGAAATGCCCAGAGGCACGAAAAGTTCCGCTTGGTATGAATGGCTTGGTCGGTCGCCCGGGGATCTTGGGGCGCGATGGGGCACGGGGGCTTCACCCAGCGCCAAAAAAAGTGCGTTTACAACCGTAGTCGAATCGATTACGTACGTAGTCGGGATTTGAGCAAGGAATGCGAATGATGGCCCCTGAACGTATCAGCGATGCCGAACATGCGGTGATGGAGGTGCTGTGGCAGCGCTCGCCCTTGACCGCGGCGGACGTCGCGGACGCGCTGGCCGACGCACGCGACTGGACGCTGCAGACGGTCAAGACGCTGCTGTCGCGGCTCGCCAACAAGGGCGCGGTTTCCTATCAGCAGGATGGCCGTCGCTATCTCTACACCCCCATATTGGCGCGCGAGGACTATGTCGGCGATGAATCGCGGCGGTTGGTCGATCGGCTGTTTGGCGGCCGCGCTGCGCCGCTTATTGCGCATCTAGCCGAACAGCAGCAGTTCACGGCAGAAGATCTGGAAGAAATCGAGCGGCTCATAGGGGAGTTGAAGTCATGATCGGGGATTGGCTTGTGGGCGCCTGGCTGGCGGATTTCGCGCATGGGGTGGCGGGGCAATGGCTCGCCGAGACGCTCGTCGTCACCGCCGCGCTGATGGCGCTGGTGCTGGTGCTACGCCGCCCGGTGGCGCGCTATTTCGGTGCGGAGATCGCCTATCTGCTCTGGGCGATCCCGCTCGCGCGGCTGTTCATGCCGCCGGTGACGCAGACCATCAAGGTTCCGGTGAGCGCCGCTGCGGGTGATGCGCCATCCGGCAGTGCCGCGATGGCGATGCCGGTCGGCGACATGGCAGGTTCCGCAAATGCCATGCCTGAAGAGGCGTTGGTCAGCAGCCTGCTGCTCGATGCGGACTGGTTTACCATCGGCGTCACGGTGTGGCTGTGCGGCGCGGCGATCTTCCTGATTGCCCAGCTCTCCGCCTATCTGCAAAACCGGCGAGAGCTGCTCGACGACGCCGTCGAAGTGTCGCGGATCGACGACATTCGCGTGATCGAGATCGCGGGTATTTCCGGGCCCTTCGCCTTCGGGTTGTGGCGCCGCTATATCGCACTGCCGATCGGCTTTACCCAGGCGTACAATCCGATGGAGCGCGAACTTGCGCTGGCGCATGAACGCTCGCATCACCGCGCAGGCGATCTGTGGGCCAACTTCGCCGCGCTCGCCATGCTGTCGCTGCACTGGTTCAACCCGGTCGCGTGGATGGCCTGGCGCGCCTTCCGCTTCGACCAGGAAGCCGCCTGCGATGCCCGGGTGCTGCGCCGCCGTTCCGCGCCCGAGCGCGCCGCATACGCCCGCGCCATCGCCAAGGCGGCAACCGGTCAGACGCTCGCCTTTGCCAGCCCGCTCAACCCCAAGACCAAGATCGTGCAGCGACTGAAGATCATGAAGCAGAAGGACACGACGCGCACCCGCAAATGGCTGGGTGGCACGCTGATCGGCAGCGGTCTGGTCACAGCCATGGCGATGACCGCGACCGTCAGCTATGCGATCCAGCCGGTGGAAGAGCCGCGTGCGCCCGATGCGCCGCTGGTTCCTGCTGCGCCCGATGCGCCATGGGCCCCCGCAGCACCTGCCGTACCCGAAGCCCCCGACGCTCCGATCACGCCGGTGATCAAGGATGGCGTGTATATCTACACAGTCAGGCGGGGCGACAAAAACATCACGTTGCGTCTCGATGGTCCCATTGGCCGTGCGGAGATCGAACGCCGGGTCGCAGAAGCCGAAGCGTCACGCGCAATGGCCGAAGGCGACCTGGCGATGGCGGAGGGTGACCGCGCCATGGCACAGGCCGATCGCGCCCTGGCGCGGGCAGACCGCGCGGCGGCGGCGACCGAAGCCAGGGCGGCAGCGCTCGACAGGGCCGAGCGCAACCGCGCCCAAGCCATGGATCGCGCGCAGCGGGTGGTGGTGCGCACCGGATCGCCGGAAAATTACGTTATCGAAATGGGCCAGGGCCACAAATTGCGCGTCCGGACCAACGACTGCAACGGCAAGCCCAAGACTGCCGCGTTCATGACCCATACCGAAACGAGCAACGGAAACGTGACCCGCACCAAGGTCGTCACCTGTGGACAGGTGATGCCCAACGAGGCGGAAATCGCCGCCAATATCGAAAAGGGCATGGCCGAGGCGCGCCGCAGCATGGAAATCGCTCGCGCTGAAATTCGCAACAACAAATGGCTGAGCCACGAGGACCGTGCCGAGGCATTGCGCGGTCTGGACGAGGGCATGCGCGAACTGCGCGCCGACCTGGCCGAGGCGCGGCGCGACCTGCGCGAGGAAATGGCAGAAGCCCGTCGCGAGATGAGGGCCATGCCTGCGCCTCCAGCCCCACCGGCTGTCCCTGCCGAACCGTCTGTGCGGCGTTGAGGGATCCATGATGGGGCAGGGCAAAGTTTGCGCTGCCCCTTTCGCTTTGCGGTGATCAATGCCACTTAGGCGCGATGGAACTGCCTGCTGATCTTCCGACCGGCCTTGCCGAAACCATCGAGCCACAGGTGCGCCGCGTGCTCGCGGGCAACCCGTCCGCGTTCACCTATACCGGCACCCAGACCTATGTGGTGGGCAACGGCGCGGACGTCGCGGTGATCGATCCGGGTCCGGCGGACCCCGACCATATAGCCGCGATCCTCGCGACCGTGGGCGATGCTCGCATCGCCGCGATCATGTGCACCCACACCCACCGCGATCACAGCCCCGCCGCCGCGCCGCTCAAGGCGCAGACCGGGGCACCGATCATCGGCTGCGCGCCCTTGATGCTGTCCGACGATGGCCAGCGCTCGGACGAGGCGTTCGACACCAGCTATGCGCCCGACCGGGTGCTGGGCGATGGCGAGCG
>JBKBTF010000078.1:0-12235 GCA_046291395.1 Blastomonas sp.
CCACCCCGGCGATCAACCAATCACTATCCAATCAGCTGACAACGTCCAGATACAAGGGGTGGCTGAGGCAAAGCCGAAGCCGGGGTGGGCCAGCAACCGTTCGTGCTCCCGGCCCACCCCGGTCCGACAAGCGGACCTGCCCCTCCCGCAAGCGGGAGGGGAGAGGCTAGAAAACCCGATCCAGCGCCTTGTCGAGCATCCACAACTGCCACAGCAGCCGCGCGTTGTCGCTGCGGCCTGCGATATGCGCCTCGGCGATCTCGCTCAGCCGCGCGGTGTTGAACCAGCCGCTGCGCGCCAGCGCCGAGCCTGAAGCGATATTGCGCGCCTGCTCCGCCAAAGGTCCGCGGAACCACTGCGCGATCGGGCTGACGAAACCCATCTTGGGGCGGTAGAGGATATCGTCGGGCAAGGCGCCGCGCATCGCGCGCTTCATCAGCCATTTGCCCTGGCCGCCGCGCACCCGCATCGCATCGGGCAGGGTCGCGGCGAACTCGATCAGCCGGTAATCGAGCAGCGGCTCGCGCGCCTCGAGGCTGACCGCCATGCTGGTGCGATCGACCTTGGTCAGGATATCGCCGGGCAACCACAATTTCATGTCGGCATATTGCGCAGCATCGAGCCCGGTGCGCGCGGGCGCGGCCTCCATCAGCGCGATCATGTGGTCTTCGCCGCGATAGCTGCCCAGCGCCTTGATCTGGCTGTCCGAATAGAGCGCATGGCGCTGCGCGTAGCCCGTCACGCCAACTGCATCGGTATAGCCTTCGGCCCCGCTCCGCGCCAACGACAGCAAGGTCGACTTGGCACGCAAGGGACGCGGGGCCCAGTCGGCCTTGGGATAGAGTGCGCCCAACGTGCCGAACACCGGCCCGCGCAAGGATTGCGGCAAAAGTTTGCGCACGCGCTCTTCGCCGTGGTGGAAGACATGGCGCCGATATCCGGCGAACGCCTCGTCCGCGCCGTCGCCCGACAGCGCCACGGTCACGTTCTCGCGCGCCAGCTGGCAGACGCGGAAGGTGGGCAGCATCGAGGCATCGGCGAAGGGCTCGTCGAACTGCGCCGCGACCTGGTCGATGATCGCGATATCGTCGGGCGAGACGATCCGGCTGCGGTGCTCGGTGGCGAAGCGCTCGGCGATCCGCCGCGCATAATCGCTCTCATCGAGCTCGGCGACATCGAAGCCGATGCTGCAGGTCTTGACCGCCTGGGTGCTGCGCTCGGCCATCAGCGCAACCACGGTCGAGCTGTCGACGCCCCCCGAAAGGAACGCGCCCAGCGGCACATCGGCGATCATCCGCGAGGCCACCGCCTCGCGCATATGGTGCATCAGCTCGGCCTCGAGATCGGCGACGCTACCGCCCGCTCTCCGCGAGAAATCGACGTCCCAATATTGAATCGGCGCAGGCAACGGCTTGCCACGCTCGAGCATCAGGTAATGGCCTGCTGGCAGCTTCTTGACGCCTGCGACGAAGCAGCGGTGATCGGGGACATAGCCAAACGCCAGATAGTCATCGACCGCCTGCGGGTCGGGCGCGCGGCGCAGCGCGGGATGCGCGAGCAGGCCTTTCAGCTCGGACGCGAAGATCACGCTGCCATCGGGGAGCGGCGCATAATGCAGCGGCTTCACCCCCAGCCGGTCACGCGCGATGAACAGGCGCTGGTTGCGCTGATCGTGGATCGCGAAGGCGAACATGCCGTTCAGCCTGTCGAGACAGCCCACCCCCCATTGCCGCCACGCAGCCAGGATGACCTCGGTATCGCCCGCAGTGCGGAAGCGGTGACCCAGCGCGCAAAGTTGGGCGCGGACCTCCTGGAAATTGTAGATTTCGCCATTGAAGGTCAGCACATCGGCCTCGTCCTCGCTCAGCATCGGCTGCGCGCTGCCTTCAAGGTCGATGATCGACAGCCGCAGATGCCCCAGCCCCACGCCCGGCGCGGTCCAGCAGCCGTTGCCGTCCGGGCCGCGGTGCAGCATCGCATCGGTCATCACCCGGATGCGCGCCGGGTCGACCGGCTTGGCAGTCTCGATATGAAAGATGCCTGCGATGCCGCACATGGGCTCAGCGCTCCGCCAGCACGGTATCGGCGAGCCTGCGCGCGCCACCGGCATCGGCAAGCAGCGCATCGATCGCCGCGCGCTCGGACCCGTTGCCGCTGCGCTCTGCCGATACGATCAGCAGCATCGCGCTCTGGCTGCGGCGCAGCAGCCGGGCCTTGAGCGATTCGAGCCGGATGGCAAGGTTGCTGCCGGTCTGCACAGCGCCGACGCGGTAGAAGGTCGCGACATCGCGCACAACCCGGCCCGGACCGGTGATGATGTCCGCGCGGCCATCGGCAAGCGCAGGCCCCGCCTCCACCCATGACCATTCGATTGTCGGATCGAGCGCGCCCTGACCATAGCCGGTGATCTCGCGGCCCTCCGACTGGCCGTCATACAACGCCGCGAACACATCGACCCGCCTGCCATCGCGGACGTAGCTGGCTATCAGCGTGCGGTTGCTGCCGTCGGCGCGCGGGGTCCATGGCGCGGTCGGCGCATAAGGCTGGCGCTGCCATCCGGCGATATCGGGAAGCGTATCGCGCGCAGGCAAGGATGCGGGCGCGGGCAATCCGGCGAGCGACCAGGCCAGCGGCGCGGCAACCAGCAGTGCGGCACCGATCAGCACCGGGCGCGTGGGCGAACGTCCATCGCGCGATTGCACCGCCAGCCGATTAGCCAGAGCGGGTTCGATGAATGGATCGGTCACCTGCCGGTCGAAGAACCGCCAGCCGATCGCCATCACCAGCAGCAGCACCAAAGCGAAGAACACCCAGCCATAGAAGATGTGATCGAACCCCGCGGCGAAATCGAGCCCGTGATGGTGCGCGATATAGATCGTCCCGAAGGCGCGCACGCCGTTGGCAAGCACAGGAACCACGACCGCGATCGCAATAATGCCGATCCGGCGCGGCCAGCTCTTGAAGCAGACATTGGCGACCAGCACGCCATAAGCCAGCATCGCGATCAGGAACTTGACCCCCGAGCACGCCTCGGCGACACGGAACAGCGCGGTCGGAGTCGAGATGAACACGCCTTCGATATGCGCCGGAATGCCGGTCAGGCTGAGCAGCGCCATCGAGATATCGGCGGTGATAATCTGCAATTGCGGGACGATCTCCTCACCCACCGGCACCAGGAAGAATGCATAGGCCAGCGGGAACAGCAGCGCCCTTGCCACCTGCGGCCCGAGCAGCGCCAGCGTGCTGCCCTGCAGGAACATAACCAGCGCCAGATGCCGTGCCAGCGCGACGCCTGCTGCCTCGCCCAGCACCCAGCCCGCCGAAGCCGCGGCCATGACCACCAGCCCCGGTGCCCAGAGCGAGGGGGTCATGCGCTTGAGTTCATCCTCGCGCTGCATCACCAGCCAGCCGAGGATGAAGGGGATGAGCAGAATGTGGTTGAAGGTGGAGCTGTCCCACCAGATCATCCCCATATCCGCCGCATCACGCGCGAACACCGTCAGGATAACGGCCCAAGCCACACCCAGGCGGATCAGCGCGGTGCGCCAGATCGGGCTCAGCGGGGTTGCGGGAGCAGGAGCGCCATCTGCGGCGAGACTGGCCATGTCAGGCGGCGCTCTGCAACGAAGCCACCGGCTTATCGAGCCAGCGCATCAGCGGCGCAAGCTGCGCATCCCACTGGTAGCATTGCAGCATATGCGCGCGCGCCGCCTGCCCCATCGCCGCCGCGCGCTCCGGATCGGCAACCAGCGCGCTGATTGCAGCAGCCATCGCGGCATCATCGGCGGCGATGATGAATTGTCGGCCATCCTCGGCGATGATCCCCTCGGCGGCAGGAGCTGACGCGACCACCGGGCGGGCCATCGCCATCGCCTCGAGAACCTTGTTCTGGATGCCGCGGGCGATCCGCAAAGGCGCGACCACGACATCGGCCGACGTGATCCACGGGCGGATGTCATCGACCGCCCCTGCGACATCCACGCCCGGAAGCCGCGCCAGCGCCTGCACCGCAGGCGTCGGATTGCGTCCGACGATATGGAAGCACGTATCGGGATGCGCGGCGCGGATCGCGGGCAGCACGGTGCGCGCGAAATGGACCACCGCGTCGACATTGGGCGCGTAATCCATCTGGCCGGTGAACACGAGGTGCGGCCCGGGGCTTTCGGCATAGGGTGCAGGCGCAATCCCGGCGGGATCATAGGACACCGTATCGATGCCGTTGCTGATGCCTTCGACGCGCACGGCAGGATCGTTCAGCGTCTCGCGGAACAAATTGGCCTCTGCCGGGCTGACGAACAGCGACAGATCGGCGCGGCGGGCGACCTGTCGTTCGAACGTACCCAGCAGCCGCGCCTCGCGCGCGTGCACCAGCTTCATCGGCCCCTGCGCGGCTTGCGCATAAGCGGCAAACTTGGCCGAATCCATGTCGACGAAATCCATTACCACGCGGCCTGCGAAGCTTGGCGGAAGGAACTGCGCCATCTGGCCGGAAAAGACGAAGATCGTGTCGATCGGGCGGGTCGCGATCAGGCGGCTGACGAAATGGCGGATTTCGGGGCTGTCGAACGCGACCAGCGACACCGGCTTGCCCGCCGCCAGCGCATTGAGCCCGGCGCGCAGGTTGGAGATCGTCCGACGCACCAGAATATGGCTCGCGACGACGCTGGCGAGTTCGGCCTCTGCCGCCATGTCGGCTTCGGTCTCGCCAAAGGTCGCGACATGCACCGGCCCGCGCGCCACAAGTTCGCGCAGCATCGCGCATGAGCGGATCTTGTCGCCGCGGTCGGGCGGAAACGGAATGCGGTGGGCCAGGAACAGTGTCTCGCCCATCTCAGCCAAGCCCATTGGCGATCAGCGGCCCGAGCCGGTTGGCGATGGGCAGCGGCAGGCGTTGCCAGAGCGCGATCTGCAATCGGTATTTCGGGCTCAACGGGTTCACATCGCGCGGCGGCTGGCCATCGGCGCTGCGGATCGCATAGCTCAAGGGCGACGGCTCGAAACCCCAGTTCTTCTTGAACGCAAACGCGCCGCTGCCGACCTTGGAGCGCCCGAAATCGAAGCGGCTGCAACCCCGCCTGCGCGCATGGTTCATCAGCGCATAATACATGATATCGTTGGCGCGAAGGCCGCGCGCCGCCCACACACCGCCGCCCCAGAACGGCATCACTGTTCCGCGATGATAGAGGTTGAGCACGCTCGCCACCGGCACATCGTTGTGCAGCACGGTCAGGATATCGGCATTGTCGCCTAGGCCATCGAGCACCGCTTCGAACAACGCGCGCGGGAACACCGGGGTACCGAGATTGCGGACGCTTTCCGCATAGACCGCATAATGCTGCTCCCGGTCGAGCGCGCTCGCGCCGGTGCGCACCACCAGATCGTTGGCCAGCCCCTTGCGCACCTCGGCGCGCTGCTTGCGCGGCACCCGGTCGAGCTGCTTCTGGTCGGCATCCGGACCGTCGGCCACCAGATCGGCAACGAACCCGGCGTGCGCATCGGACTTGATCGTCCAGCGCGGATCGTCGGGCAGCCACCCGCCGCGCAGCTCGAGCGTCGGCGCGCTGTAGCGTTCGGCCAGCTGCCAACCCGCCTCGCCAAGCGCCTGCGCGCTGACGTCGTCGGCAGCGATTATCCCGCCATCGACCGCAAAGCCTGCCGACACCATCGCGCGCCCGAACAGCGGCGAATGCACCGCGTGCAGCGGCAGGAAACCGGTAATGCTGCCTTGCGCATCTTCCGCGATCAGCGGGAGATAATCATGCCCGGTCGATTTCGTAACAGCCTCGCCCCAGGCGATTGCGTGGAACGCGGTGGCATCCTCGCGAGCTTCCAGCCACGCCGGAAGCCGGGCCCGATCCTGCGGATCGCCAAAATTAGCCAAACGCACCCTCGGTGCGGTCAGATCGGGCGGCGCAAAGTGCAGCATCACAGCCGCCCGGCCGCCAATGGCAGCGCGATCTCATCGATCCGACACCAATGGAAGTCGCGCGTCAGTTGCTCGAGCTTGCCCGCCATCGCGCCCAGCCCGGTGTAGTGCCGCACCCGCGACTTGATCGGCGCGCCTGCGACCCGTGGCTGATCGGGATCGACCTCCCAGGGGTGGAAATAGAAGATCGCGGGCTGGCCATCGGTGGCGTTGACGCGGCGCAGCGCCCATTTGGACAGCGCGTAAGGCAGGATGCGGAAGAACCCGCCGCCGCCTGCACCGAAGCGGCGCTGGCCCAGTTCGACCGTGGTCACCGGCAACTCGATCAACTGCGATCCTGCGACCGGGTGGAACGCAAAACGCGGCGCCTCGCGCCAGCCATAATGGTCATGCGCGATCGGTGCGACGCTCGACGAATAGGCATAGCCCTGTTCGGAGAGGATCGGGTGCGCCCAGGGGGTGCGTTGGTCGATAGAGAAGCTCGGTGCGCGATAGCCCTGGATAGCCACGCCGCCTGCATCCTCCAGCGCCTTGCGCGCGCGGTCGATGTCGGCGCGGAACTGGTCGGGGGTCATGGTGAACACGCGGGTGTGGTCCCAGCCGTGGCTGGCGATCTCGTGTCCCTCGGCAATGATCCGGCGGACCAAAGCGGGATAGCGATGCGCCACCCAGCCCAAAGTGAAGAACGTCGCCTTGACCCTGCAGCGGGCGAACAGGTCGAGCACCGCGCCGGTGTTCAATTCAACCCGGCTGGCAATGCCGTCCCAGTCGCCTCGCGCTATCGTGTTCTCGAAAGCGCCGACCTGGAAATATTCTTCAACATCGACCGACAGGCCGTTGACGATGGCGCGCGCATCGGTGCGATCTGGTCCCAGCGATGCTTCGCGCACGGTTATCGACTCCTGGCAAACGGCGGTAAAGGCCCGAAAATCGGGCGGCGATATCAGGCGGCGCGGCCCCTGGGCCACATGCCGGCGGATTCGTCCTCTACCCAGCCTACCAGCAAAGCAAGCACGCGGTGCAACGCCTTTTGCTGTTCTGCCTGTTGTTCCTCCAGCGCGTGGATGCGCGCGAGCAGCGGTTCGATATCGACCTGCGCAGACTGGGGGCGCGATTCCAGTGCCTGCACCCTGTCCAGCGCTGCCTGCAGTTCGTTGACCAGGAATTTACGTTCGCTGTCCTGCTGACCGGCAAAGGCGCGGACTTCGGCGACGAACTGGTTGAAATCGGCCTTGCTGACTTCGGGAACGGCTGGTGCGGACATCGCGGCGACCGGCATCTCGGGTGCCGGAGCGACCGACGCGACATGCTCGGCCTGGGATGCGGCGCTGGCAAGCGCGGCCTCGTTCTGCCAGTCCTCGTCGGTCATCGCGTCAACCGCCAGATCGGCGACCACCGCAGCGACCAGATCGGCATCGACCGTCTCGCGATCTTCCACCGCCGCCATCAGCAGCACGCGGTTGATCAGCATGTTGACCTTGCGCGGGATGCCGCCGGTCTCGGCGAACAGCTTTGCCCAGACATCGTCGGCAAAGGCCGGGCGCCCCTGCCAGCCGACCAGCTTCATCCGGTGCTCGATATAGGGCTGCACCTCATGGGCGTCCATCGCGCCCAGATGGTGCGAGGCGATGATGCGCTGGCGGAGCTGCTCGAGCCCCGGCGCGCCCTGCACCGATGCGCGGAACTCGGGCTGGCCGAGCAGGAAGATCTGCAGCAGCGGGTGGCTGCCGAGCTGGAAGTTGGACAGCATCCGCAGCTCCTCGAGCGCGGGCAACGGCAGGTTCTGCGATTCATCGACGACCAGCAGGCAGCGGCGTCCGGCGCGCGCCTCGGTGTGGAGGAAATGCTCGATCGCGCCCAGCGTGCCGGTCTTGTCGAGACCCGCGGTCGAAACGCCGAAGCTGCTCGCCACCATGTGCAGCAGGTCATCGCCCTTGAGCTGGGTGGTGACGATCTGCGCCGCGGTCAGCCGCGCGCTGTCGACGGTCTGCATCAGATGCGCGACCAGGGTCGATTTGCCCGCGCCGATCTCGCCGGTGATGATGATGAACCCCTCGCCCTGTGCCAGGCCATAGCCCAGATACGACATCGCCTTGCGATGGGTCGCGCTCTCGAAATAGAAGCGCGGATCGGGGGTCAGCTGAAATGGCCGTCCGGTCAGTCCGTAATGGGTCTCGTACATGGGATTGCCCCTTGATCTTCTAGGTAAACTTATTGGAACGAATAGCGCAGCGCCAGCAGCGCCGACGCGATCAGGCTGCTTTCAAACCCTTGCGGCTCGAAATAATCGAGCCCCACCGCCAGGCTTCCAGAGAACCGGTTGGTGAAGTTGCGGAAATAGGCGGCGTTGGTGCCGATGCCCAATACATCTCCGCCCGCACCGGCAAGGACCTGGCCGGGTCCATTTTCGAGATAGGTCGCATAGACCGTGCCACTGAGGCTGGAGCGCGCATCGAGCTGCTTGGCACCGACATAGCTTGCGAACCAGATTTCATCGATGGTCTGATCGAAGCCGGCAAGCGCGCCGGTATCGGCAGCGAAGAACTTGCGGCGGCTGTAACCGGCGCCCAGGCCATGCGTCCAGCTTCCGCTGGTCAGGCTGACCTGCCCTGTCACACCGCGGGTGCGGAAGAAGGACGAGGCGACCGACTGCAGCGAATCGTTGAGGCAAGCGCCACCGGCACCGCCGAAGATGCAGCTGTTGAGATCGCCGCTCAGCGGGTTACGCGTGGTATCGAACTGGGTCGGCAGGCCGGCCAGATTGTCGTTCAGCCGCGATCCGAAGCCGCTCACCAGATCATAGACCGTCAGGTTTGCCGCCAGCCGCTGGCTGGGGGTGTAGGTGAACGACCCGTAATAGGTCATGCTGTCATAGCGCTTGCCGACCCGCGCCTCGAGCGAGGTGCGGCGGCTGGGGCGCCAGAGAACGCCGACATCCCAGATCAAACCGTCCTGATCATAGGACAACAGGCGCGGCGAGTTGCGGTCCGTGACTAGGCGGCCGTCGTTGCCGACCACCGGATTGCCCGCCGCATCGCGCAGCGCGTCGCGCTCGGAAATCTCGATGTCCTCATAGCCCACACCGCCGACAAGAGCCAGGGTCGGGCTGACCGGCACGGTGACATCGGCGCGGACGATCTTGTCCTCGAAGCGCTGGTCCAGCTGGCTTGTATCCTCGCGCAGATAGCCGCCGCTCACCGACCAGCCAATCGGCAGGAACCCGCCGGGCTGCTGGCCGATGGCCAGGCTGGCGACATGGCTGACGCTGTCGCCGAACACGTCGATCTGGCGCTGACCCGCCGGCAGCGCCACCTGGCCGGCATCCACCTCGGTATAGCCGATACGATACAGCGCGTTGACATCCACGGTGCCGACCTGCGTCGCAAGCGTCGGCCCGGCATAAAGCGAATAGACCTGCGTGACGTTGTCTGAGCCGCCAATCAGGTTGCTGGGTGCGTCGCCGCGTGGGTCGATTCGCGAGCGTACGCCGATCGCGCCAGCCTCGATCGACAGCGCGTTGGGGATGATCTGCACATTGGCGCGAGCGATGCCGCTGATCACGTCCTCGTCGGGGAACTGATCGCTCCACGAGAAACGCCGCTCATAGCGCAGGCTGACCTGGGCTTCGGCGCGCGAGGTCTGCACCGCGGCATCGACGCCGACCGCCACCAGGCTGTAGGTCAAAAGGTCGCCGCCGTTCTTGAGATCGGCAAACAGCACCTGACCCACTTCCAGATAGGGGACGACGGTGGTGCGCTGCCGGCCGCTGCCGGCATCGTTGCCCTGGCCCGCGCCAGCCTGCTGCGCGTGCGCAGCCTGCGGAAGCGCGGCGAGCGCGATCGCGAGCGCCGTCAGTGGAACGCTGCGTTTGCCAATCCTGAAAGCAGACCATTTGCCCATGGTCATTCTCCATAGCCGTAATAGGACCCGAAGCTGCGGCCCGATGGGGAGAACCTGACCCCGTTGAGCAGCAGCTGAATCTGGTTGCATCCCGCGATCAGCCCCAGCGCATCGCGCAACGCGCGCTCGCTGGTGACATCGGCACGCACCACCATCAGCGCGTGGCCGACATGCTGTGCAAGCGTCGCCGCAGGCGATGCGGCGAGCAGCGGTGGCGAATCGAAAATCACGATGCGGCCGGGATGGCCGTCAGTCAGCCGTGCGAGCACTTCGCTGGTGCGTACCGAAGCCAGATACTCGCTGTCGGTGTTGGTCTGGCGACCGGCGGGCAGGACCGAAAGACCGCGGATATCGGTCGGGATAATGCAATCCTCGACCGCAACATCGGGATCGGCGAGCGCGTCCATCAGCCCCTGCTTACCCTCGATCCCCAGAGAGGACAGGATGCTGGGCTTGGCGAAATCGGCATCGACCAGCAGCACATCATGGTCCTGCTCGGTCGCGATCGACAAAGCGAGATTGATCGCGCTGTAGGTCTTGCCCTCGTTGGGCTGCGCCGAACAGATCAGGATGCGCTGCGCAGCCGCGCCCAATCCGGCATTGGTTTCGGCGCGGATGCTGGCGAGCAGGCGGCGTTTGACGATGCGGAACTCTTCGGAAATGCTCGTCACCGGGCCATCGGGCACGATGAACGCACGCTCGCGCAGGGTTTCGCGGTCGATGGCCGCTGCCGGAAGGCTGGGTCCGCTGCGGCGCGATACCGGCGGAGCCGGCCGCGCCGTCGGCGCAGCCTGCGCGGCAGCGACGGGCGGCACCGCAACCGCGGGCGCCTTGGCGACATCGCTGCCTGCCGGCTCGGCGGGCGGCAGATCTGGCCCGGGCTGATTGAGCGACTTGCGAAAATCGTACATGTCCGCCGCTCGCTCTATCAGCGACGGCGTGCTGCTGGTCTTGTCCGGCGACTTGATGGGATCGTGCATGGTCATGTCTCTTTTATCCCTCACACCACCGAACCGCGCTGGATGAACTCGATCACCAGCAGCAGCAGGAAGACGCCGACCAGCGCCCCGCCCGAGCCGAGATACATGCGCAGCTTGCGCTTGCGCTCGTCGCGCTGCGCCTGGGTCAACATCTGCGAGATCGATCCGATCACCGGAAGGCCGCTGGCGGCCTCCAGCTTGGCCGAAGTGGGGTAGCTGGCGCTGAGCTGGCCGAGCGCAAACGCGCCGCCGATGCCACCTGCAATACCGGCGAGCAGCACCGCCACCAGCAGCAGCGGGCGGTTGGGCGCGACCGGAGTGCGCGGGCTGGAGGGCGGCGTGATCAGGTCGAAGCGGACGGCATCGGTCTGCGTTTCCACCTGTCCGCGCAGCTTCACCTGCTCGCGGTCAGCCAGCAGCTTGTCATACTGGTTCTTGAGCACTTCATAATCGCGCGCGATCCGCGCCTGTTCGGCGGCGACGCCCGGTTCCTGGATCTGCTTGGCGACCATCGCGTTCATCTCGGCCTGGAGCGCGGCCTTGCGCGATTGCAGCGCGGTGACCGCAGCCTGTCGCTCGGCCCTCATGCTGACCAGCGAGCTGTAGGCGGGGTTGGAGACGCCAAAACTGGTGCTCGCGCCCGAACCTGCCGCGCGCAACGCCGCGATCTGGCTCTGCATCGCCACCACATCGGGATGCTGGTCGGTCAGGCCACGTGCCTTCATTCCGGCAAGCTCACCTTGCGCCTGCGCCAGCGGGTTGACAGCACCGCCGCCGCCACCGCCTGCGATCGTCTGCGGGGTGCCCGCGATCTGGCCGTTGATCGCAGCCAGTGCGCTTTGCGCGGCGATCAGTTGCGAATCGATCTGGTTGATCTCCACCCGGCCCGATTCCAGCCGCTGGCTGACCGAACCGACGCCGGGCAGCATGCCGAGGTTCTCGGTTTCGAACTTGACCCGCTTCTGCTCGGCGATCTCCAGATCCTTCTGCCGCTTGGCGAGCTGTTCATCGAGGAAGCGCAGCGTGTCGCTGGTCTCGCCGCGACCGCCTGCAAGGTTCTCCTCGACGAAGATGTCGATCAGCTTCTGCACGATATCGCGTGCCAGCGTCGCAGCCTCGCCGTCGGAGCGGCCGCCGGCGGACATGGTCGCGGAAATCTCGAACAGATTGTCCTGCTCGGACTTGATCTTGATCGCGGTGCGCAGGCCGCCGACGGCGCCCTCGATTTCGCGCGGGGTGACGAGGTTCTTGCCCAGATCGGTGCCGCGCACGACCTTTTCGAGATTGGCGGCCGAGGTCAAAGTCTGTTCGACGGTGTCGATCTGCTTCTGCCGCTCGACCGCGCTGACGCCGGTGTTGTCGGGCAGGATCGCCTTGGTCTGGACGAAGAGCTTGGCCTGCGATTCATAGGTGTTGGGGATCAAGGCGA
>JBKBTF010000079.1:0-12069 GCA_046291395.1 Blastomonas sp.
ACCCAGCAGATCAACCAGGGCCAGATGGACCGCTGGAACATCGTGTGTACGCTCAACTATCTGCCCGCCGAGACCGAAGCCAAGGTGGTGCTTTCCAAGGTCGGCGAGACCGATCCCAAGGTGGTCAAGAACATGGTCAAGGTTGCCGACCTGACTCGCCAGGGCTTCATCAACGGCGATATCTCGACCGTGATGAGCCCGCGCACCGTGATCAGCTGGGCACAGAACGCCGCGATCTTCCACAATATCGGCTTCGCTTTCCGCCTGTCGTTCCTCAACAAGTGCGACGAGGCAGAGCGGATGCTGGTCGCGGAATATTACCAGCGCGTGTTCGGCGAGGATCTGCCCGAGAGCATCATCGGCAAGGGGTGAATTTGCGAGGCTGCGATGGACAAGGCAACAGCGATTGCACGACTGAAGGCCCACGAAGCTGAGCTTCGCGCGCTTGGTGTCGAGCGGCTTTCGTTGTTTGGATCGACCGCGCGGGGCGAGGAAGGCCCGCAGTCGGACGTCGATCTGGCTGCACGGTTTGCTTCAGCGGCTCAAGTTGGAATCTTCCAGTACGCCAAGATTGCGGATCGGTTGGAAGAGATACTGACTACCAAAGTTGATCTGGTAGCTGAACCTGCTCGCAAACCGAGAATGCAGATTGCGATCGACCGGGACCGAGTCGATGTCTTCTAGTCGGGAGCAGGATCGCCTGCAGGACATCATCGAGAATGCAGAATTTGTGGCAAGCTATCTCGATGATATGACTCTCCAGCAATTCTGTGGAAATCGGATGACGGTTGATGCGATTGAACGGTGTCTGCAGCGCATAACCGAAGCCGTCATCAGGATCGGAGAGGAGCGGATCGCCATCATCGCTCCGGACGTCCCGTTCCATGCCCTGCGTGGATTGGGCAACAGGCTGCGTCATGAATACGACATGGTGGATCATGATATTATATACGCGGCAGCAAGAAACGATGTGCCGCGATTGGCAGAATGCTGCCGGGCAGCTTTGAAGCCATGAAGGCTCTCTGGCCACTGCTGTCATATTGATATAATACACCGGTGTGTTCAAGAGACTGCGATTCGGATCAGGGCGTTTTGGGGGTGGCGGAGCTGCCGCGGTGGATGCCCCGTGGCCGCCGCAGGGGCTTGGCGAAGCGCGCAATCCATGGCTCGATCCTGCCGACGGTCCGGTGCCGCCCGACCCGGTCAAACCGCGGCGTGACCGCCGGTGGTGGGTCAAGCGGATCCTTGTCGCGGGGTTCGGGCTGTTTTTGGTCGTGCTCGCCTGGCTGGCGATCACCGCGCCCCTGTCCAAGTCGCTTCAGCCGATCGCTCCGCCCGAGATCACATTGCTTGCCGCCGATGGCACGCCGATCGCGCGCAGCGGAGCGGTAGTCGAGGAGCCGGTGGTGGTCGAGCGGCTGCCCGATCATGTCGTTCAGGCGTTCCTGGCGATCGAGGACCGCAGGTTCTATTCGCACTGGGGCATCGACCCGCGCGGGCTTGCCCGGGCCTTGTGGGCGAATGTGTCCGGGGACAGCGGCACGCAGGGCGGCAGCACGATCACCCAGCAGCTCGCCAAGATCAGCTTTCTCACCCCCGAGCGCAGCCTGACGCGCAAGTTGCGCGAGATGCTGATCGCGTTCTGGCTGGAGGCATGGCTGACCAAGGACGAGATCCTGGGGCGCTACCTCTCCAACGCCTATTTCGGCGACAATGTTTACGGCCTGCGCGCGGCAGCCTTGCACTATTTTGACCGCCAGCCCGAACGGTTGAAACCCGAGCAGGCGATACTGCTTGCTGGCCTGGTGCAGGCGCCGTCGCGCTTTGCCCCGACGCGCAACTGGGAAGGCGCGAGCCGCCGCGCTGCGATGGTGCGCACCGCGATGGTCCATGCCGGCTTCATGACCCAGGCGGATGCCGATGCCTTGCCCAAGCCGCGACTGGATGTGCACGAACGCCCCAAGCTCGCCAACGGCACCTATTTTGCCGACTGGGCGATGCCGCAGGCCCGCGCGCTCACCGAGATGAGCCACAGCCGCCTGACCCTGACGACCACGCTCGATGCGCGGTTGCAGCGCGCCGCAGAACGCATCGTCGCGCGCGCCGGGCTGGGCAAGGCGCAGGTCGCGCTGGTCGCGATGCGCACCAATGGCGAGGTCGTCGCGATGGTTGGCGGCAAGAGCCATGAGGCATCGCCTTTCAACCGCGCGACACAGGCGCGCAGGCAGCCGGGGTCGACCTTCAAGCTGTTCGTCTGGCTTGCCGCGCTGGAGGCGGGGATGCAGCCGGACACCATGGTCGATGACAGCCCGATCACCACGGGGACGTATCGACCGCGCAACGCAGGGGACCGCTATCGCGGCACGATCACCCTCGAAGAGGCGTTCGTCCATTCGAGCAATGTCGCCGCCGTCCGGCTGTTCCAGCAACTCGGCAGCGAAAAGGTGATCAAGCAGGCCAGCCAGCTCGGTCTCAAGGGACCGTTCACTGAAGGCGACCCCAGCCTTGCACTGGGCAGCGCCAGCGCCAGCCTGATCGAGCTGACCGCAGCCTTTGCCGGGGTGGCAGGCAACCAGTGGCCGGTCGAACCGCACGCCTTCGCCCGCGAGGAGCAGGGCTGGTTCGAGTGGCTGGTCGAAGGACCGGACAGTTATTCCTCGCGCGTGCACGAGCAGATGCAGGACATGCTGCGCGCTGCGGTCAATCGCGGCACCGGCCGCGCGGCAAGTCTCAACATCCCCAATTTCGGCAAGACCGGCACCAGCCAGGACAATCGCGACGCATTGTTCGTCGGCTATGCCGGCGATCTGGTGGTGGGCGTGTGGATCGGCAATGACGACAACAGCCCGATGCGCGGCATCCGCGGCGGCGGGCTGCCCGCGCGCATCTGGCGGCAGTTCATGGGCGAGGCGGTGCGCGGTGCGGTTCCGCCACGCCGTGCGGCACCGGTGGCGCCTCCCGAAGAGATCGATCCCGATCCGGTGGTGGCACCTGTCGTCAACGGCCAGATCGAAGCGCAGGTCGGCGGCGCGAATGTGCGGGTGACGCCAGAGGGCCTGACGATTTCTGGCGATGTCGGTGGCGCGCCGGTCGCAGTCACCGTCGACGGCAACGGCGCGCAGATCGAACGGCGGCGGCCTGAGCCTGCTGTTCCACCGGGGCAATAGCCCGGCTGCGCGGGCAGGCTGCTTGACATCGCTGGCGCGGGTGTTCAGCGATAGTATATGACCAACCGAACGCCTCTTGACGACCTGAAGAATGTCCTTGCCGGAACCGCCCGTGCCATCGCGCACCAGCCCGAGGTCGAGGTGGCTTTCACTGCCGATCCGCCATCGCAATCGGGCAACAAATTGCGGGTGCCGATGCCGGGGCGCAAATTGCCCGCCGATCAGGTTGCCGAGACGCGCGGCTTTGCCGACCTCTATGCGCTGCGGCTCAAGCACCACAATGCCGCACAGCACAACGCCAATGCACCAAAGGAAGCGGTCGCCCGCGCGGCGTTCGATGCGGTCGAGCAGGTGCGGATCGAGGCCTTGGGCACAAGATCGATGTCCGGATTGGGCGCCAATCTGGATGCGGCGCTCGAGATGCGGATGCGTTCCGACCCGATATCGCGCGCAACCCGCGTCGACGAGGTGCCGCTCTCGACCGCGCTCGGGCTGATCGTGCGCGAGCGGCTGACCGGCAAGCCGATGCCTGCGGGCTCGGTCGCCGGCGTCGATCTGGTTCGCGAATGGATCGAGGACAAGGGCGGCGAGGATATCGACAACCTTGCGCTGTCGCTCGACGATCAGTCGGCGTTCGCCGCGCTCGCCACCCGGTTGCTCGAGCATCTCGACCTCACCGAGGGCCAGATGGACGAGGAAGACAGCCAGGACGACGGCGATGACGACGATTCGTCCGAGGAAGGTGAGCCCGAGGATCAGGACGGCGAGCAGGACGGTTCCGACCAGGGCCAGACCGAGGCGCGCGGCGAGGAACAGACCGGCGAGAACGAGGACGGCGACCAGTCCGAAACCGAAGGCGAGATGGAGCAGGGTGACGACGGCGACCCCGGCGAGATGGGCGACGATGGCATGATGCCGACGCGGCCCAACCGCCCGTGGACCGATCTTCCCTCCGATTTTGAATACAAGGCATGGTCGACCCGCTTCGACGAGGTGGTCGAGGCCACCGACCTGTGCGACGAGGACGAGTTGCTGCGGCTGCGCGCCTATCTCGACCTGCAACTGGCGCATCTGCAGGGCGCGGTGACCAAGCTTGCCAACCGGCTGCAGCGTCGCCTGATGGCGCAGCAGAGCCGCAGCTGGGATTTCGATCAGGAAGAAGGCATGCTCGATGCCGCGCGGCTGGCGCGGGTCGTGGTCGCACCGGGGCATTCGCTGTCGTACAAGATCGAGCGGGAAACCGACTTCCGCGATACCGTCGTCACCTTGCTGATCGACAATTCGGGATCGATGCGCGGGCGGCCGATCAGCATCGCCGCGATCAGCGCCGATATCATGGCGCGCACGCTCGAACGCTGCGGGGTGAAGACCGAGATCCTGGGCTTCACCACCAAGGCGTGGAAGGGCGGGCAGTGCCGCGAGGACTGGCTGGCACAGGGCCGCCCGCAGCTTCCCGGCCGCCTCAACGATCTGCGGCACATCGTCTACAAGAAGGCCGACGAGCCCTGGAGGCGCGCGCGCAAGAACCTGGGCCTGATGATGCGCGAGGGCCTGCTCAAGGAGAATATCGACGGCGAGGCTTTGCTCTGGGCGCACAACCGCCTGCTCGCCCGCCACGAGGAACGCCGCGTGCTGATGGTGATCTCCGATGGTGCGCCGGTTGATGATTCCACGCTGTCGGTGAATCATGGTGCCTATCTGGAACAGCATCTGCGCAAGGTGATCGACTGGATCGAGCGCATGTCGCCGGTACAGCTCATCGCCATCGGCATCGGCCACGATGTCACGCGCTATTACAAGCGCGCGGTGACGATCATGGACGCCGAACAGCTTGGCGGCACGATGGTCGAGCAACTGGCGGGGCTGTTCGACGACGAGTGAAGGGGCTTTGGCCGGGCTCCCGCTTCACGCCGAATTTTGGCTCATCGACACAGAAAATTCCGCTTGCGGAATCTTCGGTGTCGGATGAGATGAGCGACGAGGGGGTCGCATGGTTTCGATACACGCAAGTCTGGTTGCCGCCGTGCTGTTTGGCGCGCTGGTTGACACAGCCGGGTCACGCATCGACCCGGTAAGCTGTGCATTTGAAGCTGCAGCAGACCAAGGCTCCGAAGACGCATCGGCCACTGTCATTCCGGAGTTGACGCCCGTCACCATCCGGATTGTAACCGCGCTCGATTCCAAGACAGCCATTGTCGGCGCCTGCTTTCCCATCGCCTTGGCCGAACCGATCATCATCGACGGGGCTGAGGTGGTCCCGGCTGGCGCCAAGGGGCTGGGCCAGATCGTCCATGCCGCCAAGGCGCGCGCCGGGGGCAAGGGCGGCGAGTTGATCCTCGCTGGCCGGTTTGTCGAGCACAATGGCGTCCGGATCGGCTTGCGTAGCTTGGAGTTCAGCAAAGCCGGGAAAGATCAGCTCGATGCCGCCTTGGTTGCAAGCGCTGCGCTGCCATTGGCGGGCTATCTTTTTTCTGGAGGCAATGTCTGGGTTGCCGAGGGCGCCTTTGCCTCTGCCAAGGTTCGGCACATGGTCCGAGTTTCGCGTGCCGGTTCGGAGCAGCGGGACGCTGTCAACGCGAGCGAGGGGAAAGCACGACAATGATGAAAAAGTTTGTGGGACTGGGCAGCGCAATGCTGCTCGCAGGAGCAGTCCTGGGATCGGTGAGCCCGGTACTGGCCGAAGAGGCTGGCAAAGCCATCACGATTGCGCCGCCGCCAGCGGGCATGGGGCAGGTCGTGTTCTTCCGCACGGGGGGCAGCGGCTTCGCGCTGGGGTGCCAAGTGAACCAGAACGACCAGCGAGTGAGTGCGCTTGGCGCTGGCAAGTATTTCGTGCATGTCGCCGCACCGGGGCCGCAGACCTTCATGGTCAGCAGCGAGGCCAAAGACGTCTTGAATCTCGAGGTGGAAGCCGAGGAGACGCAATATGTCCGCTGCAAGATCAAGATGGGGATCATGGTCGGCAGGCCCAATCTGGAGCCTTCGACCAAGGCAGACTTCGACAAGGCCAGCCACAAACTGAAACTGGTAGACGCCGACGACATGGGACCCAAGGCCCCCTGACCGGCACTTGACCCTGTAACCCATCGGTCGGTAGGTGACAGATGGGTTGCAAGGCGACTGCCGGAAGTTTAATCACACGGTTAAATTCGTTGTCGCTTAGCCTCTGGAGAATCTGCTTGAACGTATCCGAAGCCGTTGCCACCCGTCGGTCCGTGCGCCAGTTCCGGCCCGACCCTGTGCCGCTCGAGACGATCCGGGATATCCTGACCAGGGCGCAGCGTTCGCCTTCGGGGGGCAATACCCAGCCATGGAACGCCATCGTGCTGACCGGTGAGCCGCTTGCCGACCTGACCGCCAAGATTAAGGCCAAGGCGGCTGAGGAACCGATGGGGGCGGGAATGGAATACGACATCTACCCCAAGGGCCTTGAAGGCCGGTACGAGGAGCAGCGGCGCCTTGTCGGCAAGAGGATGTTCGATGCGCTGGGGCTGGCGCGGGACGATGCCGCAGGCCGCATCGCCCAGATGAACAGGAACTGGGACAGCTTCGGCGCGCCGGTGCAGATCTTCACCTATTGCCGCACCTATATGGGGCCGCCGCAATGGTCCGACATGGGCATGTGGCTGCAGACGGTGATGCTGCTGCTACGCGAGGCTGGCCTCGACAGCTGCCCGCAGGAAATCTGGGCGATGTACGGCAGCTATATGCGCGAGCTTCTGGGCATCAGCGATGACTATATCTTCTTCTGCGGCATGGCCGTGGGCTATCGCGATCCCGATGCGCCGATCAACAATTTCGCGGTGCCGCGCGTCGAGCTGTCCGATGCTATCGAATTTCGCGGCTTCTGATCGAAAGCCCGCGCCAAACGGCTGAAGGATAATCTGCATCCGTTTCTTCGCGACAACTGGTCACGCCGCCCGGGTGGGATTATAGCAGCCGGACGAATCCAGAGCGGGTCGCACCGAGGACAGTATGTGCCGCCGCATGTTTGCGGCGAACGGCAGGGTGTGATCATGCGTGAAGGCCAGTCAGGCGACGGGGGACGGGGGCGGTGCGGTCGATCGATCGGTGCGATGCGCGCGGCTGCCAATCCGTCATGGCCGAACGCCATACGCTGCAGCCTGCCGTCTGAGCGCGCCGGGGGGCAGCAGCCGATATCATGGCGTTGAAACCGGTCTCCGCATCCGCGCCGACCAGCCGCGACGAGGTCGGCCGTTCGGCTGGTCGCCTGATCCGCCAGCTCGGCCTCGTGCGGCTGCTGGCCACTCTGGGCTTTCTGGTGTTTGCGATCGCCGTCGCGCGGTTCAGCCCCCATATGCCGTTGCTCGGCGATGCCGAAAACGCGATGTACGACATGCGCGCGGCCAATTTCGCCCAGAAGGTGGACCAGGATCCACGCATCCTGATGGTGGTCTATACCGACGATACATTGATCGATACTGGCCAGCGCTCTCCTGTGGACCGCACCATCCTCGCCAATGCGCTCACCAATATCGACAAGATGGGTGCAAAATCGATCGGCATCGATATTCTGTTCGATCAGCCGCAGGACGACGACGCGGCGCTCAAGTCCGCGCTGCGATCGATGCGGACGCCGACCCATGTGGCGTACGCGTCTAACGAGACCAACACCGAGGCGATCCAGTTTCGTCAGCAGGCGTTTCTCGAGCAGTTTCTCAAGGACGTCACCACTGGCACGACGGTCCCCACCAGCATCCGGCTGCTGACCGATGCCGACGGAGTGGCGCGGCGCTGGCCCGACCAGCCGAAGAACCTGCCGCCGATCATGGTGCGCGCGATGACGCCGCCCAACGCCGCCTTTGCCGATTATCGCGGCGCGATCCGCTTCCGCCTGCCTTTGTCGTCGGAGCGTCCGGTGATAAACAAGCTGCCGATCGATCTGTTTGCCGATCCTGCAAGCGCGGAGTTTGTGGCCAGCGAAGTCGCGGGTAGGCACATCCTGATCGGGGGCGATTTCGTCGATTTCGACAAGTTCGATACGCCGCTCACCCGCATCGGCGATGTCGTCACCGGCGAATCGCAGATGATCGGGCTGGAAGTGCACGCGCACATGATGTCGCAATTGCTCGACAACGATCAGCCCTTCTCGTTTCCCGGCTGGTCCTTGTGGGCGATCGCCTTTGTCGTCGTCCTTGCCGGCTGCGCGACCGCGATCAGCCAGGCCCGCGCCTGGATCATGGGGCTGTTGCTGGGGGTCCAGATCCTGTTCTTCATCTCCGTGCCGTTCATCCTCCAATATCAGGGGTTCGACACGCTCAATCTGCCAAGCTTCGGCTGGGCGACGGGATGGCTGCTGGCCTATACCTCGGTCGGCGCCGCCGCGCGTGTCGTGGGGTCCAAGCAGCGCGCTTTCGCCCAGAACGCGCTGGGCAAATATCTGCCTCGCTCGGTCGCGGCGGAGATCCTCAAGGATCCCGACAAATTGGCGCTGCACGGCGAGAAGCGCGAGATCTTCTGCGTGTTCACCGATCTCGAAGGCTTTACCAAGCTGACCCATGCGATCGAGCCGGAAATGGTTGCGTTGCTGCTCAACGATTATCTCGACCGGCTGGCCGATGTCGTGCTGCAATATGGCGGCACGCTCGACAAGTTCGTGGGCGATGCGGTTGTCGCCTTCTGGGGCGCGCCGATCAGCTTTCCCGATGACGGCGAGCGCGCGGTTCGCGCGGCCTGGGCGATGTACGAGGCGGGCGAGGATTTCCGTCGCAGCGCGCCCGAGGGTGTGCCGCCGATCGGCCGCACCCGGGTAGGCGTGCATTTCGGCGAGGCGATCGTCGGCAATTTCGGTGGCGAGGGGCGCATCCAGTATACCGCGTTCGGCGACAGCATGAACACCGCCGCCCGGCTGGAGGCAGCGAACAAGAATCTCGATACCCGCGTGCTGGTCAGCCGCGAGGCAGCCGAGCGTTCCGGGCTCGACTGGTATCGTCCAATGGGGCGGATTGTGCTAAGAGGGCGTGCCAAGCCTGTGGATATATTCGAACCCGCGCCGCACATGCCGGCAAGCGAACGCGCAAGAATCGGCGAACTGGTCGCGGCACACCAGGCGGGGGATTCAGACGCTGTGGTTCAACTCACATCACGGCTGCAGGAAGTGGGGCAAGAAGAGGCCATCGCTAATCTGTTCAAGCGACTTGGTCAGACACAAAAAGGAGAAAGCTATGTTCTCGGTTGAAAGGAAGTCCGAACTTCGCCGGGCGCTTGCGTTGGGTGCAGCCATAAGCCTGGGGTTTGCCGCCAGCACCGTTGCCAGCACTGCTGCCATGGCGCAGTCGATGGTGGTGCGATCGGCAGGGCCCTCGGCCGCCCAGTATCCGGCAGGCAAGAAGCTGCCCGCAAACACCAAGGTGGTGCTGAAGGCCAGCGACCGTGTCACCGTGCTCGACAAGGCGGGAACGCGCGTTCTCACCGGCCCCGGCACCTTCACGCTCGATGGCACCGTCAATCGCGACCAGACGCAGAGCACGCAGATCGCGAGCCTGCTGTCGACCAGCGGCGGCGCCAGCCGGACCCGCACCGGAGCCGTGCGCGGTGCGCCCTCCGAAGCCAAGCCCGCCGCGCCGCGCAGTCCCAATCTGTGGTTCATCGATGCCAGCAAGTCAGGCAAATTCTGCGTGGCAGAGCCCAACCGGCTGCTGTTCTGGCGCTCGAACGTGGCTGATGATGTCAACCTCAAGCTTTCCGGCAAGGGCGGCCCATCGGCCGACCTGCTGTGGAAGAAGGGATCGGGCAACCGCGTATGGCCGTTTGCCGAGGTCCCGGTGGTGAGCGGTTCGAGCTACACGCTGACCGGGCCCGATGGCGCTGCCAAGACGATCGACCTGGTGGTGCTGCCCAGCGTGCCCACCGAGATCGACGAGGTTGCAGGCACGCTGATCGAGAACGGTTGCGAGAACCAGCTCAGCCTGCTGGTCGAATCCATGGCCGCGATCGAACCGGATACCGCAACCAGCGGCGACCGCTGATCTGATCGCTGATCAACCCCGCCCAGGCCGCTGCGACCGGCCCGGGCGGGGTTTTTGTGTCTGCGCCATGGTGCTTGACGGCCCGCGCGGTTTGCAGGCAAGGGCAGCGGGTCATGACCCAGTCCGCATCCACCCCGCACGGCGCACCCCTGGTGCTGTTCAACAGCCTGACGCGTTCGCTCGAGCCGTTCGAGCCCGTCCATCCGGGCGAGGCGCGGGTCTATAGCTGCGGCCCGACGGTCTACAACTATGCGCATATCGGCAACATGCGCGCCTATGTCTTCGCCGACACTTTAGGCCGGGTGCTGAGCTTCAAGGGTTATGCACTCAAGCACATCATCAACATCACCGATGTCGGGCATCTGACCGACGACGGCGAGGCGGGCGAGGACAAGCTCGAAAAGGCCGCAGCGGCGCAGGCGCAGTCGATCTGGGATATCGCGCGGCATTACACGCAAGCGTTCTGGGACGATGTGAAAGCGCTCAACATCCGCCAGCCGGCGCAGTGGTCGGTCGCGACCGATTATGTGCCCAGGATGATCGAGTTTGCCAAATCGATCGCCGACAAGCACTGCTACGAACTCGCCGGCGGGCTGTATTTCGATGTCTCGACGGTTGCCGATTACGGATCGCTCGCGCGCGCGGCGACCGAAGCGGGAGAGGGTCGGATCGAGGCGGTCGAGGGCAAGCGCAATGCGCAGGACTTTGCGATCTGGCGCAGGACGCCCGAAGGCGAAACCCGGCAGATGGAATGGGATTCGCCCTGGGGCAAGGGCGCGCCGGGCTGGCATCTCGAATGCTCGGTGATGAGCGAGGCGCTGCTCGGCTTTCCGTTCGACATTCACACCGGCGGCATCGACCATCGCGAAATCCACCATCCCAACGAGATCGCCCAGAATCAGGCTTTTCAAACGCACCAGGCACACAGCTGCAGCGCCGACAGCGGTGCGCGGATCTGGATGCACAACAATTTCCTGATCGACCGGACCGGGAAGATGTCGAAGTCATCCGGCGAGTTCCTGCGGCTGCCGCTGCTGGTGTCCAAGGGCGTGCATCCGCTCGCCTACCGGCTGATGTGCCTGCAGGCGCATTATCGCAGCGAGCTCGAGTTCAGCTGGGACAATCTGCTTGCGGCGCTGACCCGGCTCAAGCGGCTGGTGATGGCGGTTGCGGCGTTGCGTGCAGGTGCACAGGTGGCGGCTGGCGTGGACCATCCGCGACTGGTGCAGTTGCTGGGTGAATTCGATGCTGCCGTATCTGATGACCTCAACACTGCCAAGGCGCTGACCGTGCTGGACGAGATTCTGGCGCAGAAAAAGACTGATGCGGGCCAGCGGCTCGCGGCGGTTGGCGCGATGGATGCTGTGCTGGGCTTCGGGTTGCTGGCGCTTGAGCGCGCCGACTTGCGCCTGCGCCCGGCGGCGGCGGCCATTGACGAGGCGGAGATCGAACGGCTGCTGCGGCTGCGCAAGGAGGCGCGCGCGGACAAGAACTTCGCTGCTTCGGACGCGATCCGTGATGAGCTGACCGCTGCGGGGATAGAGGTGATGGACGGCGATCCGCTGGGCTGGGAATGGCGGATCGAGGTTTGAATAACGGAGGAGCCCCCCCTGAAGGGGAGGGGCCTAAACAGGAGAGAGCATGACCAAGGCCGTAATTTCCGCGCTGGTGCGCCCGTTGCTCGAAGCCTCGATCCCTCAGGGTGTGGACGTCGCCTGGATCGCGTCAACCGAAGAGGCGGTGCGCGAGGTCGCCGATGCCGACATCGCCTGGGTCGACATGCACGACAAGCAGGCGATGCGCGAGGTCATGGTCGCAGGCACGCAGCTCAAATGGGTTTCGACCCTGTATGCCGGGCTCGATCATTTTCCGGTCGGGGAACTGACGGCGCGCGGCCGCAGGGCCGGACAGGA
>JBKBTF010000080.1:0-11838 GCA_046291395.1 Blastomonas sp.
CATCGACACCCTGCGCGCCAACTACTGCGGCAAGGTGGGCCTGGAATACATGCACATCTCGGACGTGGAAGAGCGCCGCTTCTTCCAGGACCGGATGGAAGGCGTCGACAAGGGCATCGAGTTCACGCAGAACGGCAAGAAGGCGATCCTCTCCAAGGTGATCGAGGCCGAGACCTTCGAGAACTTCCTCGGCAAGAAGTATGTCGGCACCAAGCGCTTCGGGCTCGACGGCGGCGAATCGATGATCCCCGCGCTCGAAGCGGTGATCAAGTACGGCGGCCAGCTTGGTCTCAAGGAGATCGTCTACGGCATGCCGCACCGCGGCCGGCTCAACGTTCTCGCCAACGTGATGGCCAAGCCCTATCGCGTGATCTTCCACGAGTTTTCGGGCGGCTCGTCCAACCCGGACGATGTGGCAGGATCGGGCGATGTGAAATATCACCTCGGCACCAGCACCGACCGCGAGTTCGACGGCATCAGCGTGCATATGTCGCTGGTCCCCAACCCCTCGCACCTCGAGGCGGTGGACCCCGTGGTGCTGGGCAAGGTCCGCGCGCAGCAGGTCAACCGCGACGATCTGGCCGATCACACCCAGGTGCTGCCGGTGCTGCTGCACGGCGATGCGGCCTTTGCCGGCCAGGGCATCGTGTGGGAGTGCCTCGGCTTCTCCGGCATCCGCGGCTACAACACCGGCGGCTGCATCCACTTCATCGTCAACAACCAGATCGGTTTCACGACGAGCCCGCAGTTCGCGCGCTCCTCGCCCTACCCGTCGGACGTCGCCAAGGGGGTTCAGGCCCCGATCCTGCACGTCAACGGCGATGATCCCGAAGCGGTGACCTTCGCCTGCAAGATGGCGATCGATTTCCGCCAGCGTTTCCACCGCGATGTCGTGATCGACATGTGGTGCTATCGCCGGTTCGGCCACAACGAAGGCGACGAGCCCAGCTTCACCCAGCCGCTGATGTATGCGCAGATCCGCAAGCATCCGCGCGTCAGCAAGATCTTCGGCGACCGGCTGATCGCCGAAGGTGTGGTGACCCAGCAGTGGATCGACGATTGCGCCAAGGCGTTTTCGGATACGCTCGAGGTCGAGTTCGAGGCGGGCAAGACCTACAAGGCCAACCAGGCGGACTGGTTCGCCGGGCGCTGGTCGGGCCTGCACATGCCCGCCGACCCGGAGGGCGCGCGCCGCAACATCGAGACCGGGATCGACAGGAAGCTGCTCGAGAGCCTGGGCCGCACGCTGACCACCATCCCCGAAGGCCATGAGGTCCACAAGACACTGCGCCGCGTGATCGATGCCAAGCGCGAGATGTTCGACAAGGGCGAAGGCTTCGACTGGGCGACCGGCGAGGCGCTGGCATTCGGTTCCCTGGTGTCGGAAGGCTATGCCGTGCGCCTGTCGGGGCAGGATTCGGGCCGCGGCACGTTCAGCCACCGTCATGCGGTGTGGATCGACCAGAACACCGGCGGGCGCTATCTGCCGCTCGAACAGGTGCCGCATGGCCGGTTCGAGGTGCTCGACAGCCCGCTGTCGGAATATGGCGTGCTCGGCTTCGAATATGGCTATGCCATGGCCGACCCCAAGACCCTGGTGCTGTGGGAAGCGCAGTTCGGCGATTTCGCCAATGGCGCGCAGATCATGATCGACCAGTTCATCGCCAGCGGCGAGGCCAAGTGGCTGCGCGCCAACGGTCTGGTGATGCTGCTTCCGCACGGCATGGAAGGCCAGGGCCCCGAGCACAGCTCGGCGCGTCTGGAGCGCTTCCTGCAACTGTGCGCAGGCGACAACATCCAGGTGTGCAACATCACGACGCCGGCCAATTACTTCCACGTGCTGCGCCGCCAGATGCACCGCCCGTTCCGCAAGCCACTGGTGATCATGACCCCCAAGTCGCTGCTGCGGCACAAGATGGCGGTATCCAAGACCGCCGATTTCAGCGGCAACAGCCATTTCATGCGCATCCTGTCCGATCCGGCGCAACCCGACGACAAGGACGTCAAGCGGCTGGTGCTGTGTTCGGGCAAGGTCGCGTTCGACCTGATGGAGGCGCGCGATGCAGCGGGCGACAAGCACACCGCGATCATCCGGCTCGAGCAGCTCTATCCCTTCCCGGGCGAGCCGCTGACCATCCGCCTCAAGCGCATGGTCAATCTGGAAGAGGTCGTCTGGGCGCAGGAAGAGGCCAAGAACAACGGCGCGTGGTTTTTTGTCGAACCATTGATCGAGGAATGCCTTGCCGACGCCGATGTCGGGCCGAAACGTGCGCGCTATGCCGGACGGATCGCGGCGGCATCGCCCGCCACCGGCCTTGCCAAGCGCCATCAGGCCGAACAGGGCGCGCTGATTGCCGATGCACTCGGCCATGACGTCCGCGATGAAATCCGTCGTCAGCGCAGCTGATCGACCGCAGGAATATACATTTGTCTCCGCATGTTGAAGCGGACAGTGATGAAGGTTTGTGAACCATGAGCATCGAAGTCAAAGTCCCCGTTCTGGGTGAATCGATCAGCGAAGCCACCATCGGCGAGTGGCTCAAGCAGCCCGGCGATGCGGTCGCCGCAGATGAACCGATTGCCAGCCTGGAAACCGACAAGGTCGCCGTCGAAGTGCCCGCGCCCTCGGCCGGCGTGATGGGCCAGCATATCTTTTCGGCTGGAGATACCGTGCAGGTCGGCTCGATTCTCACCACAATCGAGGAATCGGGCGCGGCCGTCGCCAAGGCTGCCGGCGAACAGCAGCCGGCAATCGCAAAGAGCGAAGCCGCCCCGGCCCCTGCCGCCGCCAAGGCCGACCCCGCGCCCGCTGCCTCCGCGCCTTCGCCTGCGCCTTCGGGCGAACCGGTGAGCCTGTCGCCTGCGGTGCGGCGTCTGGTGCTCGAACACGGGCTCGACCCCACGGGAATCAAGGGCACCGGCAAGGATGGCCGCCTGACAAAGGAAGACGTGCTCGCTGCCGCCGAATCCGCCAAGGCCGCGCCCGCCCCTGCCGCTTCGCCAACCCCCGCGCCGGCTGCAAGCACACCTGCTGCAGGCGGTGAGGCAGGCCGCGAGACCGAGCGCGTGCGCATGACCCGCATCCGCCAGACGATCGCGCGCCGCCTCAAGGAAGCGCAGGACACTGCTGCGATGCTGACGACGTTCAACGACGTCGACATGACCGCGGTGATCGAGGCGCGCGCCAAGTACAAGGACCTGTTCGAAAAGAAGCACGGCATCCGCCTGGGCTTCATGGGCTTCTTCGCCAAGGCCGCGTGCCTGGCGCTCAAGGACGTGCCCTCGGTCAACGCGCAGATCGACGGCGACGAGATCGTCTACCACAACTATGCCGATATCTCGGTCGCGGTCAGCGCGCCCAACGGCCTGGTCGTGCCGGTGATCCGCAATGCCGAGACGCTGTCGTTTGCAGGGATCGAGAAGACCATCGCCGATTTCGGCAAGCGCGCCAAGGACGGCACGCTCAAGATGGACGAGATGACGGGCGGCACGTTCACCATCTCCAACGGCGGCGTGTTCGGATCTTTGATGTCGACCCCGATCATCAACCCCCCGCAGAGCGCGGTGCTCGGCCTCCACCGCATCGACCAGCGCCCGGTGGTGATGCCCGACGGCTCGATCGCGGCACGCCCGATGATGTACCTCGCGCTCAGCTACGACCACCGCCTGATCGATGGCCGTGAGGCAGTGACGTTCCTGGTGCGGATCAAGGAAGCGATCGAGGATCCCACGCGTTTGCTGATTGATCTTTGATCGCTTGTTTGGCGTGAGCAGGAAAGGGAAATTCCTGTTCTCGTCACCCCCGCGCAGGCGGGGGTCCCGCTTTTTCTCTCCATCATCGCAAAGCGGGATTCCCGCGTTCGCGGGAATGACGGGGATGGAATTGCAAACGTAGCCCGGTTAAATCCGGCGCACGATGGAGTTTGAAAATGGCTGACTATGATTTCGACGTTCTGGTGATCGGCTCCGGTCCCGGTGGCTATGTCGCCGCGATCCGGGCGGCGCAATTGGGCCTGAAGACCGCGTGTGTCGAGAGCCGCGAGACCCTGGGCGGCACCTGCCTCAACGTCGGCTGCATCCCATCCAAGGCGATGCTGCACGCGTCCGAACTGTTCGAGGAAGCCGCCAGCGGCAAGCTCGCCAAATTGGGCATCAAGGGAACGGTCGAGCTCGACCTCGAAACCATGCACGCGCAGCGCCGCGATGCGGTCAAGGGGCTGACCGGCGGGATCGCGTTCCTGTTCAAGAAGAACAAGGTCGAGTGGATCAAGGGCCGCGCCGCGTTCACCGGAGCGGACACCGTTGAGGTTGCTGGAAAAAGCTACCGCGCGCGCAACATCGTCATAGCCACCGGATCGTCGGTCACCCCGCTGCCCGGGATCACGGTCGACAACGAAAGCCAAATCATCGTCGATTCGACCGGCGCGCTGGAGCTGGCCAAGGTGCCCGGCCACATGGTCGTCATCGGCGGCGGCGTGATCGGGCTCGAGCTCGGATCGGTGTGGAAGCGTCTGGGCGCCAAGGTCACGGTGGTCGAATATCTTGACATGATCCTGCCCGGCATGGACGGCGAGATCCGCAAGGAATCGCTCAAGCTGTTCAAGAAGCAGGGCATCGAGTTCAAGCTCTCGACCAAGGTCACCGGCGCTACCGTCAAGGGCAAGACCGCGCAGCTGACCGTCGAACCTTCAGCCGGCGGCGACGCGGAAACCATCGAGGCCGACGTCGTTCTGGTTTCGATCGGCCGCCGTCCCAATACCGATGGCCTCGCGCTCGACAAGGCGGGGCTCAGCGCCAACGGCCGCGGCCAGGTCGAGATCGGCCATGATTTCAGCACCTCGGTCCCCGGCATCTGGGCGATCGGCGATGTCGTTCCCGGACCCATGCTCGCGCACAAGGCCGAGGACGAGGGCATTGCGGTGGCTGAGAACATCGCTGGCCTCACCGGAATCGTGAACCACGACATCATCCCGAGTGTGGTCTACACCATGCCCGAGATCGCAGGCGTCGGCCTGACCGAAGAGCAGGCCAAGGAGCGCCTGGAAAAGACTGGGGGCTCAATCAAGGTCGGCAAGTTCCCGATGATGGCCAACTCGCGTGCCAAGACCAATCACGAGGGCGATGGGCTGGTCAAGGTGATCGCCGACGCCAAGACCGACCGCGTGCTCGGCGTGTGGATCATCGCCTCATTGGGCGGCACGATGATCGCGCAGGCCGCGCAGGCGATGGAGTTCGGCGGAACCTCCGAAGACATCGCCTACACCTGCCACGCCCACCCCACGCACAGCGAGGCGCTCAAGGAAGCCGCGATGGCCGTACAGGGCAAGCCGATCCATATCTAAGGGCGCTGTTGCGCACGCCTCTCTCCTCTCCCGCAAGCGGGAGGGGCAGGTCCGGCTTGCCGGACCGGGGTGGGCCTGAAGCGGCGGCGACACAGGCCCACCCCGGCCTCGGCTTCGCCTCGGCCACCCCTCCCGCAAGCGGTAGGGGAGAATTGGTGCACCAGCCATTACCGCCCTCGTCATGCTGAACTTGTTTCAGCACCCATCGCGCGTCCAGGCCAGGATCGCGCGAGAGGAGAAATGGGCCCTGAACCAAGTCAGGGTGACGGTCTCATCAGCGCTGGAAACGTCGCGGAGCGACACGGGCGCAGTCTGAGGGCCGGATTGCTGCAAATCGCGCGTGAAATCCCCATCGTGATCCCCTACAGCCCTCGCCATGACCACCCCCATTCCAGCCTTCGACTTCGGCACCATCCTCGGCGCGCTCGACATGTTCGGGATCGCGGTGTTTGCCGCCTCGGGCGCGCTGGCGGCGGCGGCCAAGCGGCAGACCTTCGTCACCTTCACCTTCTTTGCGCTGGTCACCGGGGTCGGTGGCGGCACGGTGCGCGATCTGCTGATCGGCGCGCCGGTGTTCTGGATCGTCAATTCGAGCGTGCTGGTGGTGGTGCTGGCGGTGTCGGTGCTGCTGTGGCTGACCCCGCAGCGATGGTGGCAGGGCAAGATGCTCGACTGGTTCGATGCGGCGGGCCTGGGGGCGTACGGCGTCTTCGGTGCGGCCAAGGCACTGCAATATGGCATCGATCCGTTGCCGGCGGTGATGATGGGAGTGATCACCGCCTGTGTCGGCGGCATCATCCGCGACGTTCTGGCGGGCGAGCCGTCGATCATCCTGCGGCCCGAGCTGTATGTCACCGCCGCTGCTCTGGCATCGGGTTCGTATGTCGGGCTTCGGCTGATCGCGGTCGACCGGCCCGTGGCGGCCGTGATTGCCGCGCTCGCCGGGTTCGTGCTGCGCGGGCTTGCGATCCGCTACAATATCGCGCTGCCCGCGTACCGCGGCGCCGGCAAATCGGGGGACTGAAAATGGCGTTCAAGCTGCGGCGCCGAATGGTGATGCGCTGGCATGTGTGGCTGGGCTGGCTGGTCGGCGTCCCGCTGCTGCTGTGGACGGCCTCGGGGCTGTTCATGGCGAGCTTCCCGATCGACACGATTCGCGGCGAGCATCTCAAGGCCGAAACGCCGGCGCTGCCCGGCTTCGCGCCGGTGGCCCCGGTGCTCGAAGGACGCCCGGTGCAGACGCTGACGCTGACGCAGCAGGCGGGTGTGCCGGTGTGGCTGATCGATTACGCAGATGGCGGCAAGCGTCGCGCCGATGCGCGCACCGGTGCACTGCTCCCGCAGATCAGCGCGCGCGAGGCCGAAGCCATCGCCCGCGCAAGCTTTGCGGGACCGGACAGGCTCACCGGTGTCCGCAAGTTTAACGCAGCGGCAGCCCCGCTCGAACTGCGTCGCCTGCGCCCGAGCTGGCAGGCGCGATTTGGCGATCACACCCATGTCTATGTCGATGCGGAGACTGGCGCGGTGCTCGCGACGCGCAGCGCGTTGTGGCGGGTGTTCGATTTCATGTGGGGGCTGCACATCATGGATCTGCAGACGCGCGAGAATACCAGCCATCCGATCCTGATCGGCTTTGCCGCGCTGGCGGTGATCTCGATCCTGATCGGGATTATCCTGTTACCCCTGCGGCGCACGAAGGGGCGAAGCGCGCCGCAGGGGTTGAAGCCGGAGGGCAAGGCGTGATTGGCGCCCCGCCACCCGGTATGACTGTCGCTTATTCGGGCGGATTAGGGTCCGCATCGTTGCGATAGGCGTAACCGTCGTCGTTCTGATACGGCGGGATCCAGGATGGATCGCCCGACGCACCGTAATCCTGCCCATTCGCGCCCCATGCTCCGTTGGCGCGGTTGAAGCGGACATAATCGATCCGGCCGAAGCTGATGCCGCAGGTGAAGCTGTCGACGCCGCTGTTGCGCGATCCGACCAGACCTTCGACACGCCAGCCATTGCCTTCGCGCACGACATTGTCGATCCGCTCGATCCGCGCGCCAAAGCCCGACTGAGCCGCTGCGGCCGCGCCGCACTGGTTGGAGGCGGAGCGCACATCGTCATTATAGCTGTGGCGATCGTTGGGGCCGTTGCGGTTGCGGCTGCTGTTGCTCGCCGCACTGGCCACCGCAGCGATACCGCCCAGAATCAGCGCACCAGCCAGGATATCGCCGCCGTCGATGCCGCGGTTGCGGCCCCGCCAGCCGCGGTTACGCCAGCCACCGCGCCACTGTTCGGCCTGTTCATCGCCCTGATCCCATGCGAGATCGGAAATCGCGCTATAATCGCTGGCGCCGGCAGTCGGCACTCCGGCGGATACCGGCGCTGCCATTGCGGGCGCAAGCCCTGTGATAATCATCGCGCCCACGGCGCCCAGACCTGTCAGTGCTTTCAACATATACCATGCCTTTCACGTAGCTGGCCAAGGCGCGGCGCGCTGTACCTCGGTTAACTGTTTGTTTAGGCGGTCCAGCCTGTCGCCACGCTGAACCGCCAGGGAGCCCGATGCGGATGTGCCTATCCTAGCGAAAGTTGCCGAGTCCGCTGAGACGTACATCACGCACCCGGCCCCGATCCACGATGCAATCGAAATTCCCGCGGTTCAGTCTGACGCGATAATCGCGCGGCTGCTCGACCACGACCCGGCCGCGCACGCGGTATCCGAAGCGGGTGTCGTTCACCCGGCGGATATCGGTGACCTGGCCAAAGCGGCCATAGCGGCGCAGATCGGCCTGCACCGCGCGGGTGCACTGGTTGACCGCCTGGTTTGGGCCGCCGCCGCGACCGAAGCCGGGACCACCGCGCCACTGCGCGTCGGCGGGGCTGGCGAAAAGGGCAGCAGAGCCGAAAGCGGCGAGGCCGAGCAAAAGTTTACCGAACATCCTGGGTCTCCTCCGTCTGGTTCCGTTCGCCGACCGTTTCGGCGTCACCATGGAAGAGATAGCGATTCGCTGCTGTGGGTATCCTGAATTGCGCTGACAGGATTTGTTCAGGTTTATGACGATTAATATGAATGAATACCATGGAGCGCTCTTAGTCCTCCCCCTCGATGGGGGAGGGTTGGGTGGGGGTGATCTCTCCGAATTGTACAATCGGTGCGCCGCCACGCGGTCAGCGCCCAGACGAACCATCACCCTCACCGCTGCGACTAGGTGGCAAAGCCACCAAGTCTCGCTGCCTCTCCCATCAAGGGAGAGGCCAAACAGGAGCGCCTCTCCCATCGAGGGTGAGGCCAGTGGGGCCGCCTTTCCCATCATGCGAGAGGCACGCCAACGCACTCTCCCCTCCCGCCTGCGGGAGGGGTGGACGAGGCGGAGCCGAGGCCGGGGTGGGCCCGGGCCGTTGCAAACCTCAGGCCCACCCCGGTCCGGCAAGCCGGACCTGCCCCTCCCGCCTGCGGGAGGGGAGAGAGAGCGTTACTCGCCCGCGATCTTCAGGCCCGTGAAATGCGCGAGGAAGGCGTAGATGTCCGAGAACTCCTCGATGATCTTGTCGGTGGGCTTGCCCGATCCATGGCCCGCGCGGGTTTCGATGCGGATGAGGTGCGGCTTGTCGCCGGCTTGCGTCGCCTGCAGCCTGGCAGTGTACTTGAAGCTGTGGCCCGGGACCACGCGGTCGTCGGTGTCGGCGGTTGAGACCATCACTGCGGGATAATCGGCTTTGCGGATCGTATGATAGGGCGAATACTGGATGAGCGTTCTGAAGTCGGCTTCCTTGTTGGGAAAGCCATAATCGTCGACCCAGTAGCGCCCCGCGGTGAAGCGGTCGAAGCGCAGCATGTCCATTACGCCCACCGCAGCATGGGCCGCGCTGAACAGATCGGGACGCTGGTTGACCACCGCGCCGACCAGCAGGCCGCCGTTCGAGCGCCCCTCGATCGCGAGCTGATCCTTGCCGGTCACGCCCTGCTCAATCAGATACTCGCCCGCCGCGATGAAATCGTCGAACACGTTCTGCTTGTTGGCGAGCCGTCCGGCATCGTGCCATTCCTTGCCATATTCGCCGCCGCCGCGCAGGCTTGCCTGGGCATAGACGCCGCCCTGCTCGAGCCACGCCAGCCGCGTCGGCGAGAAGCCCGGGGTCAGCGAGATGTTGAAGCCGCCATAGCCATAGAGCAGCGTCGGCGCAGGGCCGGTGACGTTCTTCTTGCGCACGATGAACATGGGCACCTTGGTGCCGTCCTTGCTGGCATAGAAGCGCTGCTCGACGACATAATCATCGGGGTTGAACGCCAGCTTCGGCTCTGCCCAGGGGGTGACCTGCCCCGCTGTCAGGTCATAGCGATAGATCGTCGTCGGCCGGTTGAAGCTCGAATAATAGAAGAAGGTTTCCGTCGAATCCAGGTCGCCATCGAAGCCGCCGACCGATCCGATGCCCGGCAGCGGCAATTCGCCCGCCGGCTTGCCCGCCAGATCGAACAGCTTCACGACGTTGCGCGCATCCTGCAGATAGTTGACCACCAGCCGGCCGCCGACCAGCGAGGCACCCGAGATCACCGACTGGCCTTCGGGGATGATCGTCTCCAGCGCGCCCTCGTTGCCGTCGATCGCCATCGACACGACGCGCAGCCTCGGCGCTTCCTTGTTGGTGACGAAATAGATCCGGCCCTGGGCCAGACCGATCATCTGCCAGTCGTTGAGCAGCTCGGGCACGATTACCCGCTGCGTCTTGCTGTCGTCCAGGCCGATCATTGTCAGCCGGTAGCGCTCGTCGGTGCCCGAGGACGAGGTGACCAGCAGGAAGCTGCCATCATCCGAGACCTGAGCGACATGATTGAGCTGCGGCTCGTCAGGGGTCGCATAGATCAGCGGGTCGGCGCTCTGTGCGGTCCCCAGCCGGTGATACCGGATTTGCTGATCGGTGTTGAGCGACTGGAATTCGCCCTCCTTGGCCGGCTCGGGGAAGCGCGAATAATAGAAGCCCTGCCCCGCCTTGTCCCATTCCAGCGCGGAGAACTTGACCCATTTGATCTCGTCGCTCAGCGTCTCGCCGGTGGCGACGTCGAGCACGCGCACGGTGCGCCAGTCGCTGCCGCCATCCTGGATCGAGTAGATGAGCTTGCTGCCGTCCTCGCTTGGCACCCATGAATCGAGCGCGGTCGCGCCATCCTTGGCCCAGGCATTGGGATCGATCAGCACCCGCTCGGGCGCATCTGCGCTGTCCTTGACGTAGAGAACCGCCTGGTTCTGCAGGCCTGAATTGCGGGTGAAGAAATAGCGGCCGCCTGCGACCTCGGGAACGCCGGTGCGCGCATAATCATACAACGCCCGCATCCGCTCGGCGAGCTGCTCGCGCCCCGGAAGCGTTGCCAGATAGCCGTCGGTCACCTTGTTCTGCGCCTCGACCCAGGCGGCGACCTTGGGGTCGACCCGAACGTCGTTTTCCAGCCAGCGATAGGGATCTTCGACCTTGACGCCGAACTGTTCATCGACGGTGTCGACCGTCTCGGTCTGGGGATAGGACAGGGGTGCGTTCTGGGCGGTCAGCGGGGCAGACAGGGTCATGGCGACGGTTCCCAGCAATGCGGCAAGAATGGCGCGGTTGCGCATGTGCGATCCTTTATGTGGTGATGGGGCAATGTGTTGATTGGACGAACGAAAACAGGCCGCGAATGTGCACATTCGCGGCCTGTCTGGCAATCGGGTATCGTGTAATACTGTTACGCGCCTTCGTACTCGTCTTCATTGCTCATCACCGGGCCCGAATCCTGGCCCTTGGCGCTGAAGTCGCGATCGACGAGTTCGATGATGCCCATCGGGGCGGCGTCCGAAGCGCGAAAGCCGGCCTTGAGCACGCGGGTGTAGCCGCCTTCACGGGTCTCATAACGCGCGGCCAGCGTATCGAACAATTTGGCGAGCTGGGTTTCGTCCATCAGGCGAGCCATCGCCAGACGACGGTTCGAAAGACCGCCGCGCTTGGCCAGCGTGATCAGCTTTTCGACATAGGGACGCAGTTCGCGTGCCTTGGGAAGCGTGGTGGTGATCTGCTCGTGCTTGATCAGCGAGGCTGCCATGTTGCGCAGCATCGCGATGCGGTGCGAGCTGGTCCGCTGCAGCTTGCGCTTGCCTATTCCGTGACGCATTGTTCAGTACTCCGTTCGTAAGGGGGCCGTTCGAGGTACCCCGGTCCTGGCAGATCAGGGTTCTGCCCAAAACCCCCTCCCCCCTGGAGGGGGAGGATAGTGAAGGTTGCGGGCTTGCCCGCTACCGAAACTTGGAGAGGGGGGAGCGGGATCGAACCCTTGCTGCCCCCTCTCCCAGCTTCGACTAGGCAGCAAGCTGCCAAGTCTTCGCAACCCTCTCCCTCGGTGGGGAGAGGGGAAGTATTTTAACCCAGCAGTTCCTGCTCGAGCTTCTTGGCCATTTCCTCGATGTTCTCGGGCGGCCATCCGGGGATGTCCATGCCGAGGCGAAGACCCATGCTCGAGAGCACTTCCTTGATTTCGTTG
>JBKBTF010000009.1:0-79650 GCA_046291395.1 Blastomonas sp.
GCTCGTAGATCGGCATCACGCCCGCCAGCAGCGACTCGATCTTGCCCGGGTCCTTGTCGACGCACACCACCTCATGCCCGAAATCGGCAAAGCAGGCGCCCGATACCAGGCCGACATAGCCCGAACCAATCATTGCAATCTTCATGTCAGGAAATGCTCCAGAGCGTTCAGGCCCCGTTTAGGGACCGCCTTGGGGGGCGTCAAATGGTCAACCGCCGGACAAAGGCCATGCGGGATACCGGCAGAATGTTGCAATGATCTGAACGGAATGCGGGGGCCAGCCAGTGTCACAACGGCTTTTCGTAGATCAGATATTCGCGGTTGACCTTGCTGTCGATCGCATCGGCAATCGCGAGCATGCCCTGGTTGTTCTCCAGCACCCAGCCCAGTTCTCCGCGCACCGCACCGTATCTGCCCACCGCCTCGATGCGGATCGTCTCGATCAGCATGAACGCGAGCTGTGCTGCCAGCCGCGTGTTGTGCAATTCGGTGAGCACCCCCATCAGCGGCACCCGCACGCTGGGCGATCGGCAATGGCGCGGCCGCCACAGCAGCTTCGCCCAGCCGAACGGCAGCAGCGAGCCCTTGAGCGGGGCGGTGACCGCGTTGATATCGGGCAGGGTCATCAGGAACGCGACCGGACGCCCGTCATATTCGGCGATCATGATCAGGTCCTCGCGCACCAAGGGGCGAAGTTTCTTGCCGATATAGGCGACTTCTGAATCGGTGATCGGCACGAAGCCCCAGTTCTGTCCCCAGGCATCGTTGAGGATGGCCAGGATGATCGCGGCGTCCTCGTCGAAGCGGCTCTTGTCGACCTTGCGCAGCCGGATGCGGTCGTTGCGGCGCCCCGAGGCGACGATGCGCTGGATCAGCGGCGGAAAGCCATCGACGATCGGCAATTCGTAGGTCAGCAGCTTCTTGGCAGGCGTATAGCCTGCCGCCTCGATCCAGCCGCGATAGGCGCGGTTGTGATGGCCCATCATCACCATCGGCGGAGTCTCGAAACCGTGCGTGAGCAGCCCCGGTTCGTCCCAGATCGACAGGCTGAGCGGACCCAGCGCGCGGATCATCCCCTGATCGCGCAGCCATTGTTCGGCGGCGGCGAGCAGCGCGCGACCGACCTGTTCGTCCGCCGCCTCGAACATGCCGAAATTGCCGGTGCCCGGCCCCATTCCCTGCTCTGCGGGCTGGGCGAGCGCAAGATGATCGATATGCGCCGAGATGCGCCCGACCACCTTGCCGCCGCGCAGCGCGATCATCGGCTGGACAGTGGCGTGCTCGTAAAACGGATTCTTGGCCGGATCGAACATTTCGCGCACTTCGGTGCGCAGCGGCGCTATCCAGTTGGGATCGGATTCGTTCAGCGTATAGGCAATTTCGATGAACGCCTTGAGGCCTGCCTTGTCATTGACCGGGCTGACCCTTATTTCACCTGGGTTCGTCAACACCGTTTCCTTGTTTGGCCGTTCCGCGATCGGACCGCGCCCTGCTCGAAGCGTTCTTTGTCGCCCGGCCATGATCTGTGTCAAGGACATGCGGGGCAAGATGTTGCCATGTTGCTGCCATGTTGCTCTGGCTTAAGCAGGCACTCATTAGCAGGATGATTATGGCAAGCAGCTTCCCCTTGACCGGCGCGGACCCGTCCGCAGCACAGGGCTCGACCAGCGCCCGCGTCGTCGGTCAGATCCCCGACGACATGAAGATGATCCGCGCGGCGGCGACGCTGACGCGCGATCTCAACGCTGCGCGTCCGGGCATCTACTGGGCCGACATGCTGGCCTCGGTGGCCATCGGCTATGGCGCGCTGGCTGGCGCGATCCTGGCGCAGGCTATTGCGGTGGCGCTGCTGTGCGGTGTCGTTGCGGTTCTTGCTCTGTACCGTGCGGGCAGCTTCATCCACGAACTCACCCATTTGCGGCCCGATGCGGTGCCCGGCTTCAACGCGGGATGGAATGCGCTGGTCGGCATTCCGCTGCTGATCCCCAGCTTCATGTACGAAGGCGTGCACAACCTGCACCATCAGCGCACCCGCTACGGCACCGCCAAGGACCCGGAATATCTGCCGCTCGCGCTGATGAAGCCATGGACGGTGCCACTGTTCGTCGCGGTCGCAGCATTGGGGCCTGTCGGGCTGATCATCCGCTATGGCGTGCTCTCGCCCTTGTCCGCGCTGATCCCGGCGCTGCGCCGGATCGTGGTCGAACGCTATTCGGGGTTGGTGATCAACCCCGCCTTCCGCCGGGTGATGGCCGAAGGCGCTGCGCGCCGCCACTGGCTGGTGCTTGAGGTGCTGGCAAGCCTGTGGGCGATGAGCCTGATCGCGCTGGTCGCCACCGGAACGATCCCCTTGCGCGCCTTTCTTATCGGGCTTGCGGTTGCATCGGGCACGATGGTGCTCAACCAGATTCGCACCCTGGTCGCACATTTGTGGGAGAACGAGGAGCAGGTGATGAGCGTCACCGCGCAGTATCTCGACAGCGTCAACGTGCCGCCGCCCGGCCTTCTGCCCGAGTTGTGGGCACCGGTGGGCCTGCGCTATCATGCGCTGCACCATCTGCTGCCCGGCGTGCCGTATCATGCGCTGCCCGAGGCGCACCGGCGGCTGTCGCGCGAATTGACGGGCGCGTCGACCTATGCCCTGGCGAACTATCGCAGCCTGTCAGGGCTGATCTCGCGGCTCGTGCGCAGTACCTTCCGCACCCATAGCCCCCGCTGATCCCCGCTTGCGCGGCCTGCGCTTGCGGTCGACCATTTCGGGCGCGACGGGATCGCCCAGCACCGCGAGCCCCTGGCCCAGCGCGACACGTTCGTCGAACACGAAGCATCCGCCCGTGAACAGCGATTCCTCGGCAGGCACCTGCTCGAGATATTTGAGGATGCCGCCCTTGAGGTGGTAGACCTCGTCAAAGCCCTGCGCGCGGACATAGGCGGTGGCCTTTTCGCAGCGGATGCCGCCGGTGCAGAACATCGCGATCTTCCTGCCCGATTCGCGCAAGCCTTGCGCCTGATCGTCGAACCAGGCGGGAAACTCGCTGAACCGCTCGGTGCCCGGATCGATCGCGCGGGCAAAGCTGCCCTGTTCGACCTCGAAGGCGTTGCGGGTGTCGATCACCACCGTATCGGGGTCGCTGATCAGCGCGTTCCAGTCGGCCGGGTCAACATATGCGCCCTGGCCTTGCACCGGATCGATATCGGGAACGCCCATGGTGACGATCTCGCGCTTCAGCCGCACCTTCATCCGGCGGAACGGCGGGGTTGGCGCGCCCGAATATTTGACTTCGATATCGCTGAAACCGGGCAGGCTGCGGATGTGGTCGATCACCACGGCCACGCCGACTGCCAACCCTGCGATCGTGCCGTTCACCCCTTCTGGCGCCAGCAGCAGCGTGCCGCACAGGCCATGGCTTGCGCACAAGGCTTCGATCGGCGCGCGCACGGCGGCAGGGTCTTCGATCCGCGCAAAATGATAAAGCGCAGCGACGGTGATCGGATAGTCGGCAATCTGGGTCATGCTGCGCCCCATAAGCCACCACGCGGCCCAATGCCAATGGTCAGGCTTGCAACAGGCAGCGCAGTGCGGCATGGCGGGACCATGGTTCCCCTTTCGTTCGCCAGACAGGATTTCTTGATCGTCGACCGCGCCGCCCTGTACTGGCCGGGCCAGCGGGCGCTGTTCGTCGCCGACCTGCATTTCGAAAAGGCGAGCTGGTATGCCGCCTCGGGGCAGATGCTGCCGCCATATGACAGCGCGGCGACGCTCGACCGGCTGGAGGGGGCGATCGTGGCCTGCGGGGCGACAAGCCTGTGGTGCCTGGGCGACAATTTTCACGACAGCCGCGGGGCCCAGCGGCTCGATGCCAGGCTGGCAGAGCGGCTGGAGAGCCTGGCGCGACGGGTCGCCGTGCACTGGATCACCGGCAACCACGACAGCGCGCTCGATGCGGGCTTTGGCGGCAGGGTGGTGGACGAGGCGGACCTGGGCGGGCTGGCGCTGCGCCACCGTGCAGAAACCTGGGCCGAATCACACCGCAACGTGCCGGAGCTTTCGGGGCATTTCCACCCCCGGCTGAGGGTCAGGTTGCGCGGGCGGATGGTCTCGCGACCCTGTTTCGTGCGTTGTGCCGACCGGTTGATCCTGCCAGCATTCGGATCCCTCACCGGAGGCATGGATGCCAGCGACGCGGCCATCCTGCAGGTGATGGGCGATGATCCGCAGGCGGTTGTCGCTACGGAAAGCAGGGCCCTGGCCTTTAACCTGCAAAAAACCGCAGATTTGCGCGCCTGAGCGGCGCCCGGCAGGTGTGTTGCGTTTTTGCGACATACGGCTGCATTTTTGCGTGAGACCCGCGCAAAAGCTGGAAGTTGCCCCGTTTTGGTTTAACGTAAGCGTCAAGGCGGCATCATGACCGCCTATGAAGACCAATATCAGGAGAGTGATATGTCCATGCGTTTCGGCCAGACCAGCCGTGTATCCCTCATGCTTTCCGCCGGCCTCGTCGCCATGGCCAGTCCCGCACTGGCGCAGGATGCCGATGCCGAAGGCGTCCGCGAAGGCAACACCATCGTCGTCGTTGCCCAGGGCCGCGAACAGTTGCTCTCCGATGTTCCCGTCGCCGTTTCCGCAGTCAACGCCGAAACGCTGGAAAACACCGGCGCCAACGACATCCGCCAGCTCAACCAGGTCGTCCCCTCGCTGCTCGTGTCCTCGACCGGCAACGAGGCGAACGGGTCGGCACGTATCCGCGGCATCGGCACCGTCGGCGACAACCCTGGCCTCGAAAGCTCGGTCGCGGTGTTCATCGATGGCGTCTACCGCTCGCGCTCGGGCATCGGCCTCAACGAACTCGGCGAGATCGAGCGGGTGGAAGTCCTGCGCGGCCCGCAGGGCACGCTGTTCGGCCGCAACGCCTCTGCCGGCATCATCTCGATCTACTCCAAGCGGCCCGAGTTCGAATTCGGCGGTTTTGCCGAAGCGACCTATGGCAACTTCGACAACATCCGCCTGCAGGCCGGGCTGACCGGTCCGATCACGCAGGACCTTGCCGCACGCATCGACGGCGTCTTTGAGCGGCGCGACGGTTTCCTGCAGGATGTGACCAACAACATCGATCTCAACAACCGCAACCGCTATTTCGTCAAGGGCCAGCTGCTGTGGGAGCCGACCGACGATGTGTCGTTCCGCTTCATTGCCGATTACACCAACCGTGACGAGCGCTGCTGCGGCGCGGTCAATCTGGGCAACCGGTTCAACCCGCTGATCGGCAACCTCAACAACCCCTCGACGCCGCTGTCGCCGCTGCAGCCGAACGGCAACAACATCATCAACGTGCTGCGCGATCTGGGCCAGCCTTTGGTGTCGTTCAATGATCCCTTCAGCCGCAATGCCTTCGTCACCCGCGGCCGCAATTACAACGGCAGCACCGAGGATGGCGGGGTTTCGCTCGAGGTGAACTGGGATCTGGGCGGCGCCTCGCTGACCTCGATCACCGGATATCGCTATTATCGCAACAGCCAGGCCGGCGACATCGATTACAGCACGGTCGACATCCTCTATCGCGCCGACGACGAGGACGCCCAGTTCCGCCGGTTCAAGACCTTCACCCAGGAGCTGCGGCTGCAAGGTGAAGCGTTCGGCGGCACGCTCGACTGGCTGGTCGGCGGCTATTTCGCCAACGAGGACCTGACCGTGCGCGACAACCTGCGCTTCGGAAACCAATATGGCCGGTTCGCAAGCTGCCGCCTGATTTCCGGCGGCGGTCTGGCAGGGCTGTATTCGCCCACCTCGCCCGGCTGCGTTGGCGCGCGTCCGGCGCTGTTCGGCGCAGCATCGCCAATCATCTTCGGTGCTCTCGACCGGCTCGACAGCATCAACGATCGCGGATCGATCAGCGACCGCTATTTCCAGAACAGCCGCAACTTCGCGATCTTCACGCACAACATCGTGCACATCACCGACCGGCTCGATCTGACCCTGGGCCTGCGCTACACCAACGAGCGCAAGCGCTTCAACGCCACCTTCAGCAACGACAACACCGCTTGCGTGCAGAACCAGGCCGCGCTGACTCCGTTCCTGACCAATCCTGCTCTGGCAGCGGTCGCTGGCGGCATCATCGGCCTGTCGTGCCAGGGCAATTCGACCGCGGAACTCAACGGCGTGTCGATCAACGACCGTCGCCGCGAGAGCGAGTTCACCGGCACGGTCGTGCTGTCGTGGAAGGCTACCGACGATCTGTTGTTCTATGGCAGCGCCTCGCGCGGCTACAAGGCGGGCGGCTTCAACCTCGACCGTTCGGCGCTCAAGGGCCCGATCGTCGCACCATTGGGCCAGATTCCCACCACCACCTTCGCGGCGGTCGGCGGTGCCCAGGCGCTGGTCGGCAACCTGCAGTTTGATCAGGAAATCGTCGATGCGTTCGAACTGGGGGCGAAATACTCCACCGGACCGCTGACCATCAACCTCGCGCTGTTCCGCCAGCAGTTCGAGAACTTCCAGCTCAACACCTTCAACGGAACGGTGTTCCTGGTGCAGACCGTCAATGGCTGTTCGACCGATCTGGGCGGCGGCGATCGTGACCTCAGCGCCACCACCGGCGCCTGCGCCCGCGACGATGTCAGCTATGGCGTGGTCGCACAGGGCGTGGAGCTCGAGGCATCGGTCAACCCGGCGCGCAACTTCAACGTCAATGCCGGCGTGACCTATGCCCAGACCAAATATCGCAACAACCTGGTCGGCAACAAGTCGGGTGCACCGCTCGATCCGGCGCTGCGTCTGCTGCCCGGCGACAACCTGTCGAACGCGCCCGAACTGACGCTGACCGGATCGATGGCGTGGACGCCGGATATCGGCGACAGCGGCCTGTCGGGTCTGGTCTATGTCGATACCCGCGTGACCGAAGGGTTCAATACCGGCTCCGACCTCTTCCCGCAGAAGGAACAGCCCAGCTTCGTCGTGGTCAACGCCCGCGTGGGTCTGCGTGGTCCCGATCAGATCTGGGCAGTCGAGCTCTGGGCGCAGAACCTGTTCAACGAGGACTTCACCCAGGTCGCATTCAACAGCCCGTTCCAGGCTGGCGGCGCGGGCGCCCCGTTCGTCGATCCGCAGTTCCCGGGCAACCGCCAGATCTTCTCGGCATTCCTCGGCGAGCCGCGCACCTACGGCATCACGCTGCGCAGCCGCTTCTGATCTGACAGCTGCGACCAAACAGGAAAGGCCCCGTCTGCGCATGGCAGGCGGGGCCTTTTGCTGTTCGGAACGTGCAGGCGATTCGGCGGAAGCTCAGTCCTCGTCATCCTGCACCGGTGCCGCCACGCGCGGCTTGCGGCCCTGCGCGATGACATACCATTCGCTGCTGGCCTTGCGGCTGGCGGGCGGCTTGGCGTGCTTGACCGTCTTGAAATGCTGCTTGAGCAAAGCGAGCAGCTCGTTGTCGGTCCCGCCTGCCAGCACCTTGGCGACGAATGCGCCGCCTTCTGCCAGATGATCGACCGCAAAATGCGCCGCCGCCTCGACCAGTCCCATGGTGCGCAGATGGTCGGTCTGCTTGTGGCCGACGGTGTTGGCCGCCATGTCGGACAGAACAAGGTCCGGCTGTGCCCCCAGCGCCTCGATCAATGTGTCCGGTGCATTGTCGGTCATGAAATCCATCTCGAAGATGGTTACGCCCTCGATCGGGTCGACCGGCAGCAGATCGATGCCCACCACGGCCGCCTTGGGGTTGATCCGCCGGATCAGCTGCGCCCAGCCGCCCGGGGCAATCCCCAGATCGATGATGTGGCGCGCCTTGCGCACCAGCGAGAATTTCTCGTCGAGCTCGACCAATTTGTAGGCGGCGCGGCTGCGATAGCCATCGGCCTTGGCCTTGCGCACATACGGGTCGTTGAGCTGGCGCGAGAGCCAGCGGTTGGACGATGCGGTGCGCCCCTTGGCGGTCTTCACCCGCTGGTGGAGCGCATCGCCATAGCGGCCGGTGGGTTTGCGCGCGCTCGACCCGGGGACCTTCTTGCCCCCCCCGCCATCCTTGCCGCTTCCGGTTTTTCCGCCGTCCTTGCCGTCGTTTCCGCTGCTCATGCCTTGTGTCCGTTATGCGCGGGTGCCGCCGGGGTGGTTGCCAGCGGAGCGTCGCGGCCCATCAGCGCGCGCAATATGCCCTCGCGGATGCCACGGTCGGCCACGCCCAGCCGCACCGCGGGCCAGATGTCGAGAATCGATTCGAGGATGGCGCACCCCGCCACCACCAGATCGGCGCGTTCCTTGCCGATGCAGGGCAATTCGCGCCGCTGCTGCAGGCTGAGGCCCGCAAGCCGCGCGCTGATCGCGCGCATCGATTCGGAAGGCACGATCAGCCCGTCGATCGCGTCGCGGTTGTAGCAGGGCAGGTCGAGATGCAGGCTCGCCAGCGTGGTCACGGTGCCACTGGTTCCCAGCAGCCGGCGGTCGTCATTGGCCATCATCGGCAACCGCTTGGCGAACGCCGCAAAGCCCTGCATCACCCGGTCGCGCATCCGCTGATAGGCGGCATCGCGCGCGTGCGGGTCCTCGGGGTCGAAGCTTTCGCTCTCGGTCAGCGTCACCACGCCCCACGGCACGCTCATCCAGTCGAGGATGTCGGGCACGGGCCCTGAGCTGTCGACCAGCACCAGTTCGGTCGATCCGCCGCCAATGTCGAAGATCAAGGCGGGGCCGTCGCCGGGTTCGAGCAGGATATGGCAGCCCAGCACCGCCAGCCGCGCCTCTTCCTCGGCGGTGATGATATCGAGCACGATGCCGGTTTCGCGCCGGACGCGCTCGATGAAATCGGGTCCGTTGGCGGCCTTGCGGCAGGCCTCGGTCGCCACCGATCGCGCCAGCGCGACATGGCGGCGGCGCAATTTGTCGGCACAGATCGCCAGCGCAGCCACCGCGCGGTCCATCGCCGCATCGCTCAGCCGCCCCGACTGGCCCAGCCCCTCGCCCAGCCGCACCACGCGCGAGAACGCATCGACAACGACAAATCCATCCGCCGCTGGCTTGGCGATCAGCAGCCTGCAGTTGTTGGTGCCAAGATCGATCGCGGCATAGGCGCGGCGCGCGTTCCAGTTGCTGCGGTCTGCCATGCGGCCCCGCGAGCCGCTACCCGAGCTGTTGCCCTGGCCTGGACCAGCCGGGTTCGTGTTGCGCTGTTTCGCCGCATTCCGGCCACCGATGCCGGGTTTCGCCAGTTCGCCCGAGGCTGACTCTGGATCGGCAGAGTGCGGTGCCATCGGTTCGGCCTGCGGCACCGGTGTAGATCGCTCCACCATGCCAAGTTGCTCTTTTTCTCATCCGGTCCTGCCCGCGCGGCCAATATGCCCGCGCATCGCCGGTACTTGGGCGCAAGGCTAGCCAATCTGGCGCTTCAGCGCAAGCGCGCCGCCGGTTCTGCCCCTTTTTGGGTCTTGACCGCTTTTCGGGACAGGCTTAATGGGGCCGCTCCATTGCCCCTTCGTCTAATGGTAAGACCACGGACTCTGACTCCGTTAATCAAGGTTCGAATCCTTGGGGGGCATCCATTTCCACGGCATTATGGCGCAGAGGAACTAGCTCTGCCATTTTCCACAACAATGTGATCTGCCTCTGTTTTTCCTGATACGCGGTGATTGATCCTTTAACCCGTGCCGGCTTATGGCCCGGTAATGGGATACACAAACCTCAAGGAAAACCTTCAGCGCAAGTTCGCTGATTGGCTTGGTGAGCACCAAGACCTCGAAAAGCACATAGCTGAGGTAACAGCGGCGTATGAATCGCTGGGTGAGAAGCGTGATAGGCTCGAGACTGTCGAAAAATTGCTCACGAGCACCAAAATCATCATGAAAGAGATCGCTCCGAACTGGAAGTCGGAGTCAGTTCGGCCGAGTCGTCGAAATGCGATGAAGCTCCCGTTCAACCCGGGGGAGGTAACCCGGATGGCATTCGATGTGATGCGTCGAGAGGCTCGGCCAATGAGCTCCAGGATGATCGCAGCATTAGTTGTAGCCGAAAAGGGACTGGATCCGGACGATCGGATGCTCGTCGATCAGGTGAAGATTGCCGTAGATGCCAGCCTTAGGTCCAAAAAAGGTCAGTTTGTCGAAACGGATGGCGAAGGCTACGGCCGTACCTGGTTCATTATCCAAGGCGACAGGCCTACGCCTTCCGACCAGTAAGATAGGCTATGGCATCGTCATCGTCCTGATCGTTCACCGGTGTAGGTGGATTGTCATTGCTAACAGGTTTGGCTTTACGTCCCTGCCAGTAGCCAACGAGCGTCTTCGACGGAGGTGCGCGGCCTATGGCACCAATCATCATGGCTGCCTGACTACCGTTCGACACGCGGCGGTTTTGCTCTTTCCATGCAAGCTCCATCGCATAGCGAGGCAAGTGAGCCCCCGAAATGTGCTTGTGAACGCCTCGCTCTGCGCTTCGCATCCGCTCAAAAAAGCTCTCTGCCATATTGGTGCAGGCGCCATCGTGGGAAAAGTGCTCCGAGTGGTTTATCCGCTTGGTTTCGAATAGGAGTTGAAGCGGTTCCCATTGCGGGCTCATATCGGCATGAACGATTGTGTCAGGCAGCAGGATGTTACGGGCGATCTCAATGGCATCCCCTTCTTTTCCGAGCAGGAACGTCCGTAGCTTACCGGTTTTGCCGGTCTGAGGATCATCCCTCTCGCGCATCACCACAATAAGCTTCTGACGCTTTTTCGCCGCAACTTTGTTCTTTTTCCTGAACTCGTCCCACAGGCTTTTGCTGTTGGGCAGCTTGGGCAAGCTGCCGCCAAACACTGCGCCATCAATCTCAACTATCCCAGCAAGCTGTGCTGTTTCCTCATCCAATCCCATGGCTTCCCTGACCTTGTGCAGGAGCACCCAAGCCGACTTGTATGTGATATCCAGTTCGCGCGAAAGGCGGCAGGCGGAAACGCCCATGACGCCATTGGCGAAGATCACGCAGGCGGTGAGAAGCTTGCGGTATGAAAGTTTGCGATCTTTGAAGATTGTGCCGCTGGTGAGGGAGAAGGACTTACGACAGCCCAAGCAGCGCCACTTCTTATCGTCCTCGATCTCCCAGTGGGTAATGCCACCACAGTGCGGGCAGATCGGCTTACCGCCATTTACATCCCAGATAATCCGCTTGAGCTTGGCGTAGGCACGTTTCTCCGACATTGAGGCAACGGACAGAATGCTGACCGTTCGCGCCTGTGGAGAAAGAAGGAAGTGTTGTGCCATGAAATATGATGCTCTACGTCATCATATATGATTATGTCGCTCCTTTGTCTAGCCGGAATATCCATATTTGATGATGTCCGCCATCAATTTCAGTGTTGACTGGGTTTGCCATTCCATCTGGCCTCTCCTACAACATGCGCGAACCCACTTTGGAGTGACCGTGGTGATGAGCGATGAGAAGGTCTGGGAAGAGCTGGCAAAGAACACCCTACGGGCTGCCATGATGAGCAAGGGCGTATCGTATGCGGCCCTGGCAGAGCGCCTCTCAACGGTTGGGGTTGAGGACAATGAGCTTAACCTCCGCAATAAGGTTAGCCGGGGAAGGTTCACTGCTGTCTTCCTGATGCAGTGCCTGCATGTGCTCGGCGCGGAGTGGATTCATCTACCTAAGGATCCGGAGGAAGCTACTGGCAAGCATGGTGCGCAGTCTCTGGCAAAGAAAATGTCACCACCATCGAGTGGAAAAGATACATAGGATTTGCATTATTTGACGGCATCCTAAATCATGCTATGTAATTACTACTCAAATCCATTTACCTAACAAAAGGAGGAGCATCAATGGATGATCTGCTTAAGCAAATTGCTCTTCTTAATGACGAGCTTTCATCATTAAAAAGCGATCGTAAGGAGTTTTTGACGCATGATCAGCAGCTCCTAAAAGATATCGAGCTCACTTACACGTCCAATGCTATTGAAGGTAACACGCTTACCCTCGATCAAACTTCAGATCTGATTCAGCACGGGATAACGGTTGGTGGTAAACGACTAGATGAGCATCTTGAGGCTAAGGACCACTATGAGGCTCTTGTCTGGATGCGTGGCATCGCTTCTTCAGGAAATCCGATCGACGAAGAAACAATTACTGAACTCCATCGCCGTGTAGTTGCGAATAGTCGCAGGGACATCGCTGGGATGTATAGTCAGACAGCACGACGGATATATGGGTCAGAAGTCATTTTTCCTAATCCGGTTAAGATACCCGCTTTAATGGCCAGTCTTGGCGACGATCTGGCGAGCTCGGCAAACTCTCCGGCTGACGCGTTCAGCTTCCACCATCGCCTCGTATCCATTCATCCCTTCGATGATGGAAACGGTCGCACCGCACGTCTGCTGATGAATATGATTCTCTTGAGAGGAGGGTATGTCCCAGTCACAATCGGCCCAGACCAACGCAGTGAATATCTAGGGACAATCCGTGAGGCCCAGGTCAACAATGACGAAAAAGCCCCAGCTTTCCAGGAGTTTATGCATCGACGGTTGATTGTGAATATGCGGGAATATGTGGAGGTTTTGCGTGAAGGAAGGGAAATGAATCAGCAGTCAAAAAAGCCTGCACTCACCCCAGAACAGCTGGCATTCCTCCACAGAAATCAAGGCCAAGGACGGTAAATTTATGGCCGTAAATCCCAGCCTCCAGCACCTCAGAGTCATTAAATTCTAGATTTATCAGTGGCTTATGAGGTGTCTGGTTCCTCTGCGCCATAATGCCGCATTTCCATCCACCGCAGCCAGAATGGCCAACCGGGTCGCCCGGCATTTTCGCGCGTCGGCGTCTGGCGCGGGGTCAGATCAGACCGGCGGTATAGGCGGTGTAGGCGGCATAGGACGCCACCAGCGTGAAGCCTTCGCGCCGGCTGAGCCGCCCGCCAGACAGGGCGAAGATCATCATCAGCAAGGACGCGGCGATCAGCAGCCACAGGTCGAACGCCAGAATGCTGGCAGGGACCTGCGTCGGCGACACCGCGCCGGTGATGCCGCCGATGAACAATATGTTGTATATGTTGGACCCGAGCACATTGCCCAAGGCGATGTCCCCCTGCCGGCGATAGGCCGCGACGGCAGAGGTGACCAGCTCGGGAAAGGACGTGCCTACCGCGACAACGGTCAGGCCGATCACGGCGTCGCTGACGCCCAGGTCTTCGGCGATAGTGATGGCGCCATCGACCAGGACAATGCCTCCGCCGACGATCAGCGCCAGCCCGACGACGAACAATGCGATGGCGACAGCCAGGCTTCCGGTTGGCCGCGAATGCGGGATCAGTCCGGGATCGACGCCTTCCATGGCCACCGCGCGGTCGAAGGCCGCGCCATGGACCGCGCCCTGCCGCTCCTGCCGATAGGCGTTGTAGATATAGGCCACCATCGCGACCAGAAAGGCGATCCCGACCATGCGCGAAAGCCCGACGGTTGATCCTGCCGCCAGCAGCAGGACCACCACTGCCACGCCGACCCCGCCATCGCGCCACAAGGTGCGCCTCTCCACGGCAATCGGCGCGATCAGCGCTGCCGCGCCCAGGATCAGCAGGATGTTGGCAAGGTTCGATCCCACGATGTTGCCGATCGCGATTCCCGGCGCGCCGGCGAGGCTGGCCTGCACGCTCGCGGCCAATTCGGGCATCGAGGTGCCCATGCCCACCACGGTAAGCCCGATCAGCATCGGCGAGAGCTTGAGCCGCTCGGCGATGCGGACGGCACCGCGCACCAGCAGATCTCCGCCCGCGATCAGCAGAACCAGTCCGAGCCCCAGGGCCAATGCATTGGTCAACATGGAAAAGCGTGAACTCCGGGGCCGCAGATAGAGCGCGCGAGTCTATGGATGCAGGCAGCTGATGTCACCGAAAAAACGTCTGCCAAGGGCCACCTTGGTGCGTCAGGACGGCCCGGGGGACGATTGCAGCGCCGCAAGCGCGGGGTTGGTCGCGACCTCGTCGGCGACATAACGCGCGGCCGCTTCGGCCTGCTTTCGGCCGAGGTGCCAGTCGAGAATCTGCATGCCCTGCACGATCGGGGGGCTGAGCAGGATGTCGCCTTCGCGCAGCATTGATCGCGAGGCGATGCGGCTGGCGACCACCATCGAACGCTGCATGATCTCGACGATCGAGGGGAAATCGCTGTCCGACTTGCGGCGCAGCAACAGGTCGCGGATCAGCTGGCCGCGGCGGCGCAGATGCTGATAGGCCGCCTTGATCCGCCAGGTCTGCCCCGCCTCACCCAGGGTGACGACGATATTGGGACCGGACTTGAGCGCGCGCATCGTCACGACGGGCACATTGTCGAGCACCCCGCCATCGACCAGGATGTTGCCGTCATCATCGATGAACGGCGGCAGGATCGTCGGCAGCGAGCCCGAGGCGCGCACCGCGTGCCACAGCGGCCCGCGCCGGTGGACGTGCAGGTCGTTGGTCGACAGGTTGGTCGAGATCGCGAAGAAATTGAGCGGCTGGTCGGCGATGTCGGTGGCGCCATAGCGCGCCTCGAGCTCGGTATCGAACACCGCCGGGTCGAGCAGCGAGTGGATCGGCACGGTGAAGCGCCGCATCGCCCTGGCGTCGATGAACATCGCCTCCATCTGGTCGAGCGTCTGCGGCACATTGAGCCCCTGCGCGATCGCCGCCCCCATTGCCGCGCCCGCGCTGGTGCCACCGATCAGATCGATCGGCACGCCTGATTCCTGCAGTCCGCGCACGATGCCCAGATGCGCGCAGCCCAGCGCACCGCCGCCCGCCAGCACCAGCCCTACCGCCCGCCCGGTGAGGAACCGCGCGACGCGCTGGAAATCGGCATCGGAATCGCGCGCGATATGGTGGTGCAGATGGGGATCGCGCCCTGCGAGCCAGGCTGCGGTCCCTGCGATCGGCTGCTCGGAGCGGTCGCGCACCACCAGCAGGGTGCGGTTGGACGGCTCGATGGCAGCGCATCCGGCCATCTCCAGCGGTGTCAGCGCCGGGCTGGCGCCGGACTGCGCGACCATCAGCAGACCATCGGCATTGCGGCACACCAAAGCGCCCCATTCGGGATCGCCGCCGGCATCGATCAGCAGATAGCCGCGCCGCGATTCCTGCTCGCGCAGCCAGGCCTGATAGGCGCTGGCAGGGCCCGGCGGCACATCGCTTTCGCGCACCAGCATCACCTGGCGGTCATCAGGAATGGTGCGGCGGATGGTGTCGGTCAGCCGGACGAGCAAGCCAGGGTCGATGCGGCTGCCACCGGAGGGCACCACCGCGATGACGCGCGGCAGTCGCGCTTCCATCGGCGGGGTCTTGGCGGTCACCGCGGCCAGCCTCTGGGTCACCGCGGTCAGGATGGCGGGAACCAGTTGCGGATAGGCGGTCACCACAGCGTCATAACAATCGCGGTCCAGCGCCATCACCACGCTGTCGCGGCTGGCCTGCAGTGTCGCGGTGCGGGTGCCGCCGCCGAAGAACGCCAGTTCGCCCACCGGCTCGCCCGCCTCGATCTGGGCGACCGCCTTGCTGCCCATCGGGGTTTCGATGAGCACCCTCAAGCGGCCGGTTTCCAGAAAATAGAGCGTATCGGCAGCATCGCCCTGCTTCACCAGCGTGGCCCCCGCGGGAACCTCGACCCGGTGCGCGCGCTGGCTCAGCGCGTCGATCGCGGCCTGGTCGACATTGGCGAACAGCCCCGACTGCATCCAGTCGCGCAGCGTTCCGTCCGCATCATGCTCACCCGACTGCCCCGTTGCCATTCATGTCGCTCCATCGGTTCTGCGCACCGGGTCTAGCAAAAAGCAAAGCCCGTCGACAGGCCCCTTGGCCTATGCGACCAGCCGAGCAACCCTTTGCCGGTTCATCCCTTGGTGCAATGCTGGCCGGGCCACCCCCCAAACCGCCTCTCGGTCCGGTCAGCAGCCCCGACAACGATACCACGGCAAACCGGAAGGTAGCGGATGGGGCATGAGGCGGACAGTCAGAAGGAGCATTTCTCATGAACATGCAGACATCCACGCTCGACAGCGCCAGCGATACGATCTCCAGCGACCGGGTCGACGGCACCGCAGTCTATGGCAGCGACCGCGAAAAGATCGGTTCGGTGACCAACATGCTGATCGCCAAGCGCGAAGGCAAGGTGACCGACGTCATCGTATCGGTCGGCGGCTTTCTCGGCATCGGCAGCGAACTGCACAGCCTTCCCTGGTCCAAGTTCAGCTATGACACCGAGCTCGGCGGCTATGTCGTCAACGTGACGGCCGATCAGCTGAAGAATGCACCGAGCTTCTCGGATTCGGACCGCGACCGCGCGATGAACCGCGAATATCAGTCGAGCGTCTATGATTACTGGGCAGTCAAACCCTATTGGTGATCGGCCGGTCGACTATAAACGTCGATCGACGACAACAGTCCAAAACCGGGCCGGGGAGCGAGAGCTTTCCGGCCCGGCGTCGTTCGGGCGATCGAGCAGATGCCATGCAAAGCGCTTGCATCCGCGGCCCGGCTGGTTCTAAGCGGCGCAGCGCCGTGCGGCGCATGGTTTGCGAGGCTTTTTCGTTCGATGCTCAAACGGCTTTACCACTGGACGCTCGCCAAGGCGGCGCATGAAAAGGCGCCCCACTGGCTTGCGGCGATCAGCTTCATCGAATCGAGCTTCTTCCCGATCCCGCCCGATGTGATGCTGGCGCCGATGTGTCTGGCAAAGCCAGAGCGGGCGTTTCGCTACGCGCTGATCTGCACCATCGCCTCGGTGCTGGGGGCGCTTCTGGGCTATGCCATCGGCTTTTTCCTGTTCGAGACGATCGGACGGGCGATCCTCGATTTTTACGGGCTTGCAGGGCCGTTCGAGGAGTTCAAGACCAACTTCAACGAACAGGGCTGGTTGATCGTGCTGCTGGCGGGCTTCACGCCGCTGCCCTTCAAGGTCATCACCATTGCGGCCGGCGCCACTGCGATGCCGCTTTATGTGCTTGTTGCCGCCTCGGTCGTCGCGCGTTCGGCGCGGTTCTTTCTTGTCGGGGCGCTGCTGTGGAAATTCGGCCAGCCGATGCAGGACTGGATCGACCGGAACTTCGCGATTGCCACCACCGTGCTTGGCGTGCTGTTCGTCGGCGGGTTTCTGGCGCTGAAATTGCTGTTCTAGGCGTCCGCGCCGACGGGTCGCCGGACCATCAGTCCGGCAAAGCTCGCGCGCAGCGAATCGGCGATCGGGCGCGGGCCGCTCTTGTCGGTGACCACCAACGTGGTGACGCAGGTCGCAACGCACACCCCGCCCTGGAACGCGGCCGAGCAGATGTCCCAGCTCGAGGTGCCGATCCGTCCGATGCCGCTCATCACCTCGACCGGATCGGGAAAATGCGCCTCGGCGACATAATCGATTCCCACCGCGGCGATCAGCCAGCGCTCGCCCGGCTGGCGGCGCTCGAGCCCGAGATTGCGGTTGAACCGCACCCGGCCGTTCTCGAACAACGCCGCCATCGCGACGTTGTTGATATGGCCGAGCGGGTCAAGATCCTGAAACCGCGTTTCCGTCACCGTGCTGAAGGGATAGCAGGTGGGGTCGCGCTGCCATTGTTCTGTTCTGGGCATGGGAAGGGCTCAGGCGCCGCTCAGAGCGAGCGCCCGATCAGCTCCTTCATGATCTCGCTGGTGCCGCCGAAGATGCGCGTGACGCGCGCACCGCGCCAGGCACGGGCGATGGGATATTCGTTCATGTAACCCGCGCCACCGTGCAGCTGCAGGCACTTGTCCATGATTTCCCACTGCAGTTCGGTGTGCCACAATTTGGCGGCAGCGCCCTCGACCGCGGTCAGTTCCTTGGTCGCGTGGCGGTTCAATGCCCAGTCGAGATGCGCCCAGCCGACCTGCAGCTTGGTCTTGAGGTCGGCGAGCACGAAACGGGTGTTCTGGAAATCGAACACGGTCTTGCCGAACGCCTTGCGGTCCTTCACGAACGCGACGGTATCGTCATAGGCCTTTTGCGCCGAAGCCTGTGCGGAGACCGCAATCGACAGGCGCTCCTGGGGCAGTTCGCTCATCAGATAGATGAAGCCCTTGCCCTCTTCGCCGAGGCAATTGGTCATCGGCACGCGGACATCGTTGAAGAACAGTTCCGACGTATCGGCGGCGTCCTGGCCAATCTTGTCGAGGTTGCGGCCACGCGCGAAACCTTCGCGGTCGGCCTCGACGAGGATGATCGACACGCCCTTCCACGCGGGCTGAACCTCGGTATCGGTCTTGGCGCAGACCAGGATCAGGTCGGCATTCTGGCCGTTGGTGATATAGGTCTTCGAGCCATTGATGACATAGTGGTTGCCATCCTTCTTCGCGGTGGTGCGGATGCCCTGAAGGTCGGAGCCGGTGCCCGGTTCGGTCATCGCGATCGCGGTGATCGTCTCGCCCGAGACGAGGCGCGGCAGCCACTTCTGCTTCTGCTCTTCCGAGCCATACTGCACCAGATAGTTGACCACGATGTCCGACTGCAGCGAGAAGCCGAGCGGCGATCCGCCGAAATAGGCCGCTTCCTCGTTGACGATGGCGTTGTAGCCGAAGTCGAGGCCCAGGCCGCCATATTCTTCCGGAACGGTCGGGCACAGCATGCCGAGCTCGCCTGCCTTGGGCCAGATTTCACGTGGAACAATCTTGTCCTCGTCCCATTTCACCGCATTGGGCGCGACCTCTTCCTGCATGAAGCGGCGGACGGTCTGGCGGAACGCCTCATGATCGGCGTTATAGGCGGTGCGGGCAAGGGCATCGAGCGACATGAGCATCTCTCCGGTAAAAGCTGGCGCGCGATTCATGCCGCGCGGCACGTCGTTCGGTCTAGCGCCGCGTTTACGTGAGCGTCAACCGCTATTTAATCGCTTGGTTAACTTGGGGCGCGGTCAGCCCTGGCCGCGGCCCCGCGCCATCACCGCCAGCCGGGCCTGCTCGACCGCTTCCGGCGCTATCTTGGTATTCGCAGCGGTCGATCGCTCGGCCTCCAGCGCCAGCGCGTCGTGAAGGGGCAAGCCGTAGCCGTCGTCGATCAGCGCCTTGTAGGCCGCCGCCCTCGCAGGATCGATGCTGGCCATGTCGCGCGCTAGGGCGATCGCAGCAGGCAGCAGTTGGTCGGGTTCGACCACCCGGTTGACCAGCCCCCAAAGCTCGGCGGTGGCGGCATCGAGAAAATTCCCGGTCAGCGACAGCTCCTTGGCGCGCGCGATGCCGATCATGCGGGAAAGTTTCTGCGACAGGCCCCAGCCGGGCATGATCCCGACCCGCGCATGGGTGTCGGCAAAGCGCGCATTGGTCGAGGCGATCAGCACGTCGCAGGCGAGCGCCAGTTCGAACCCGCCGGTGATCGCGACGCCGTTGATCGCGCCGATGACAGGCTTGGCGCATTGCTCGACCGCCTTGACCGGATTGTCGCGCGGGTCGGTGGCGTTGGCGGCGGCCAGCCCATGCGGGCTTGCGCCGAGTTCCTTGAGATCGAGCCCGGCGGTGAAGGCGCGGGTTCCCGCTCCGGTCAGCACCACTGCGCGCACCGCATCGTCCCGAGCGACTGCGAGCATCGCTGCGGCGAGTTCGGTGCGCAGCGCTGCGGACAGCGCGTTCATCGCCTCAGGCCGGTTCAGGGTGACGACCGCAACGCCATCGGTGATGTCCGTGAGTATCAGCGGCATGTCGGCTCCTCGTGCAGCACATGCATCAAGGCTATCGGTCGCCGTCATGCCCGGCAAGGCTTTCGCACCGACCCGCATCGCCCGGCCTTTCGGTCTGACGATGCTGCGCAACATAAAACGGCGCAAATGCTTGCCCAAGACCCTACGGCAAGGCTATGGATCGGACCGGGGCGTCTTCAACCAACCAGGCCGGAAGCCGGCATGAAGATAACGGAAACCATCAGCGGCCATAGCGATGCGCCGCCAGCTAAGGGCCTGTCGATGACCGAGAAGAGCAACGTCCAGTTCACCGAGCGCGAGGCGCTGCACTTTCATTCGTCGGGTCGCCCGGGCAAGATCGAGATCATCGCCTCCAAGCCGATGGCGACGCAGCGCGACCTCAGCCTCGCTTATTCACCGGGCGTTGCGGTGCCAGTACGCGCGATCGCGGAAGATCCGGCCACGGCCTATGATTACACCGCCAAGGGCAATCTGGTCGCGGTGATCTCCAATGGCACCGCGATCCTGGGCCTCGGCAATCTGGGCGCGCTCGCCTCCAAGCCGGTGATGGAAGGCAAGGCGGTGCTGTTCAAGCGGTTCGCCGATGTCGACTCGATCGATATCGAGGTGAACACCGAGGACGTCCAGCGCTTCATCGAATGCGTCGAACTGCTCGAGCCGACCTTCGGCGGAATCAACCTCGAGGATATCGGCGCGCCCGCCTGCTTCATCATCGAACAGGCGCTGAAGGAGCGGATGAACATTCCGGTCATGCACGATGACCAGCATGGCACCGCGATCATCTCGGCCGCCGGGCTGCTCAATGCCTGTTACCTCACCGGTCGCGATTTCGCCGATGTGAAGATGGTGGTGAACGGCGCCGGTGCCGCCGCGATCGCCTGCACCGAGCTGATCAAGGCGATGGGCGTGCGCCACGACAATGTGCTGATGTGCGACCGTTCCGGCGTGATCTATCAGGGCCGCGACGATCTAGACCAGTGGAAGTCGGCGCACGCCGCCAAGACCGACCGCCGCACGCTCGAAGAAGCGCTCGACGGTGCGGACATCTTCCTGGGACTGTCGGCAGCAGGCGCGCTCAAGCCTGAGATGGTGATGAAGATGGCACCGCAACCGATCATCTTCGCAATGGCCAATCCCGATCCCGAAATCACCCCTCCCGATGCCAAGGCGGCGCGCCCCGATGCGATCATCGCCACCGGCCGGTCGGATTATCCCAACCAGGTCAACAACGTGCTCGGCTTCCCGTTCATCTTCCGCGGCGCGCTCGACGTGCGCGCGACCGCGATCAACGAGGAAATGAAGATCGCCGCGGCCAAGGCGATCGCCGAGCTGGCGCGCGAGCAGGTGCCCGAGGAGGTCGCTGCAGCCTATGGCGGCGCGACCCAGAAATTCGGCGTCGATTACATCATCCCCGCGCCCTTCGATCCTCGGCTGATGGAGCGGGTTTCGGCAGCGGTGGCACAGGCGGCGATGGACACCGGCGTCGCGCAGAAGCCGATCGAGGACATGGCGGCCTATCGCCACTCGCTCAAGAGCCGGCTCAATCCCACAACCGCGGTGCTGACCCAGGTCTACAGCGATGCCCGGGCCAACCCCAAGCGGGTGGTGTTCGCCGAAGCCGAGGAGGAGGTGGTGCTGCGCGCCGCGATCCAGTTCCGTGACGGTGGCTATGGCACGCCGGTGCTGGTCGGGCGCGAACACCGGGTGCGCGAAAAGCTGAAGGAACTCGCGGTCGACGATCCGATGGCGTTCGAGGTCCACAATTCGGTCAATTCGCCCCTGGTCCCCAAGATGGTCGAGGTGCTGTACGAACGGCTGCAGCGGCGCGGGTATCTCAAGCGCGACGTCAAGCGCATGGTCAACCAGGACCGCAACATCTTCGGTTCGGCGCTGCTCCATCTGGGCGAGGCGGATGCGATGCTCACCGGCATCACCCGCACCTTTGGCCAGTCGATGCGAGAAATCCGCCGCGTTCTCGATCCCAAGCCGGGCGAAACACCGTTTGGCATTCATGTCATGGTCGGCAAGAGCCACACCGTGTTCCTGGCCGATACCACGGTGAACGAGCGCCCCACCGCCGAGGAGCTGGCGTTCATCGCCGAGCAGACCGCGCACGTCGCCAAACGGCTGGGGCACGATCCACGGGTTGCGTTCCTGTCCTACTCCAACTTCGGCAACCCGTCCGGACGCTGGCTCGACAACATCCGCGATGCCGTCTCGATCCTCGACCAGAAGGGCGCGACCTTCGAATATGAAGGCGAGATGTCGCCCGATGTCGCACTCAATCCCAAACTGATGGCCAATTATCCGTTCTGCCGCCTGTCGGCGCCGGCCAATGTGCTGATCATGCCCGGGCTGCAATCGGCCAATCTTTCGGCCAAGCTGCTGCGCGAGCTGGGTGGCGATGCGATGATCGGGCCGATGCTGATCGGCATGGAAAAGCCGGTGCAGATTGCCGCGATGTCGGCGACCGCAGGCGACCTGCTCACTTTGGCGCTGCTGGCATCGTCGGGCGTGGTGGGCTGATCGACAATCTCCCCTCCCGCCTGCGGGAGGGGAGATTAACTCGCCGGAACCGCCGCCAGCGTCTTGCGGATCAGCGCGACCAGATCGTCCGGCGCAAACGGCTTGGTGATCAGCAGATCGTGCGGACAATCACCGGTCAGCGCGCCGCCGGCATAGCCGGTCATCAGCACGATCGGCATATCGGGCCAAAGCTTGCGGATCTCGATCGCCAGCGTCTTGCCGTCCATTCGCGGCATGGTGATGTCGCTCAGCACCAGATCGGGCCTGTTCCCGCTTTGGCCCACCCGGTCGAGCGCGGCCTGGCCGTCCTCGGCGTCGATCACGGTGAATCCCGCATCCTGCAGCACGTCGCAGACATGCGCACGCAGCGCGGCGTTGTCCTCGGCCAGCAGAATCACGCTGTCCTCGCGCAGGCCCGCTGCTGGCCGGGCGGTTATGCGCTCATCGGCATGGGTGCCGGCATCTTCGGCCACCGGTAGCCACAGGATCACCGTGGTGCCCTCGCCCGGCGCGGTGTCGAGCGTCACGAAGCCGCCCGATTGCGCGACAAACCCCTGGACCTGGCTCAGCCCCAGCCCGGTGCCCTTGCCGACGTCCTTGGTGGTGAAGAACGGCTCGAAAATGTGCTTGGCGACCTCGGGCGGGATACCGGTGCCGGTATCGTTGACGCAGAAGCGGACATAGCGGCCCGGCGGCGCGCCATGCCCGTCTTCGGAATCCTCGGGCGTGCGTTCGGCATTGGTGGCGTGCACGGTGATCTGGCCGGTTCCCTCCATCGCATCGCGGGCGTTGACGACGAGGTTGAGCAGCGCATTTTCGAGCTGGCTCGCATCGACGGTGATCGGCCACAGCGTCTCGGGGCATTCCACCTTGAGTTCGTGGCGTTTGTCCAGCGCCTGCGAGGCGAGCGGCACCAGATCGCGGATAAGGTCCGCCGGCTTGATCCGCGTCGGGGCCAGCGACTGGCGGCGGGCATAGGCCAGCAGACGCTGGGTCAGGTTGGCGGCGCGATTGGCTCCGTCGCGGGCATTGGCGATCGCCTGCTCGGCGCGGTCGGTCTGGCCCGAAGCGATCCGCTTTTGCGCGATATCGAGATTGCCGGAGATGATGGTCAGCAGGTTGTTGAAGTCGTGCGCGATGCCCCCGGTCAACTGCCCGATCGATTCGATCCGCTGCACTTGGGCAAGCTGCGCCTCCGCTGCCCGGGCGCGGGTGATATCGCGGGCGATACCGAAGATCAGATCGCCCTCGCGTGCCAGGCTCCAGCTCGCATAGATCGTCTGTCCGCTGACGCCGCGCATTTCGCGTTCGGAGTGGACATCGCTCTCTCCGCTCGAAAGCGCGATCACATGGCCGGCATCGCGATCGACGAAATAGTCGCTGATGTGACCGGAACCGTCGCCGGGGACAGGCCCGAACGCCTTTTCCCAGGCGGGGTTGCCCGCCACGAGCTCGCCGCCGGTGGTGGTGATCAGCATCATGTCGAGCGACGAATCCCACAGCCGGTCGCGCTGATCGGCGGCGAGGTCGGCGGCGAGCTGCTGGTGGATCAGTTGCTTGCGCAGCTCGAGCAGCGCCGCCACCTGCCGCGCTAGGGCCGCGAGCAGCGGCGCATCTTCGAATCGCTCGCGCGGCCTGCTGTCGGACAGGCACAAGGTGCCCAGCGCATAGCCTTCGCCATTGATGATCGGTGCACCGGCGTAGAAGCGGATATGCGGCGGGCCGGTGACCAGGGGATTGTCGGCAAAGCGCGGGTCTGCCCTGGCGTCGGGCACCACCATCACGTCGGACGAGCGGATCGCGTGGTCGCAGAACGCGATGGCGCGCGGCGCCTGGACCAAGGCGATGCCGCTTGCCGCCTTGAACCATTGCCGTTCTTCCTCGACGATCGAGATGAAGGCGGACTCACAGCCGCCCAGCGCCTGGGCGATGGCGACCAGATCGGCATACAGGCTGTTGTCGCCGTCATCGGGGCCAAGCTGATAGGCGCGCAAGGCAGCCAGCCGCGCGATATCGTCGTCGCCCTTGAAGACGGTCTGGCTGAGATTGAGCAGCATGCCCCTGTCCGGTTGTCTGGCGGAGGTCTTGCCCGCCCGTTGGCAGTATATAGACCACCGGCGCGTCAACACCAGCAGGAGCGCTATTTTTGTTGGTGCTCAGGGGTCGCCTCCGGGCATGGCCGCGCCTATATCGGGTGCAAGAACGCTTTAGGATGGCTCATGAATTTCACTGTTGACCGGCGCAGGCTGCTGGGCGCTGCCGCGCTGACCGGCGCTGGCGCCGCGCTTGCGCCGCTTTTTCCCGCCTGGGCGCAATCGGGCACGGCGGGCCTGGCGCCCGCGCTGCCCGAGGTGTCGGGCGAGGATATCCGCCTGCGCATCGCCCATCAGATGATCCGTGTCGATGGCAAGCCTGCCCATGCGATCGGCATCAACGGCACGGTCCCGGGGCCGCTGATCCGGCTCAAGGAAGGGCAGACTGTCCGGCTGCATGTTGAAAACGCGCTCGATGAGGACAGCTCGATCCACTGGCACGGGCTGATCCTGCCGTTCCACATGGACGGCGTCCCCGGCATCAGCTTTCCCGGAATCCGGCCGCGCTCGACCTTCACCTATGAGTTTCCCATTCTGCAGGCGGGGACATATTGGTATCACAGCCATTCCGGGCTGCAGGAGCAGATGGGCCATTACGGCCCGATCGTGATCGATCCGGCAGGCGCCGACCCTGTGCAGGCCGACCGCGAACATGTCATCGTGCTGTCCGATCACAGCCCGCTGCATCCGCATACGATCTTCAGGAAGCTCAAGCAGATGGGGGGCTATTTCAACTTCCAGAAGCAGACGCTGGCCGATCAGCTGCGTGGGCAGAACCAGTCGGCAGGCGAACGCGCCGAATGGGGTGCGATGCGGATGGACCCGACCGATATCGCCGATGTCACCGGATCGACCTACACCTATCTGGTCAACGGCCATGGCCCTCGCGACAACTGGACCGCGCTGTTCGCACCGGGCGAGAGGGTGCGGCTGCGCTTCGTTAACGCGTCCGCGATGACGACGTTCAACGTGCGCATTCCCGGGCTCAAGATCACCATCGTCCAGGCCGATGGTCTGCCGGTGCGCCCGGTGACGATCGACGAGTTCCAGATCGCGGTCGCCGAAACCTATGACGCGATCATCGAGCCTGCCGACGATCGCGCTTATGCGCTGGTTGCCGAGAGCGTCGATCGCTCAGGAATGGCCGTTGCCACGTTCGCGCCGCGGCTCGGCATGGTTGCCGAGGTTCCGCGCTTACGAAAGCGGCCGCTCGCCGACATGAAGGATATGGGCATGGGCGACATGGGCGGGGCGATGGCCGGGATGGATCACGGCGCGCCTGACGCCTGTACCCCCGAACACGCCGCGATGGGGCACTGCACGCCCGCCGCCCAGATGGATCATTCCGGGATGGATCATGGGGCGATGAACCATGGTTCCGCGCCGATGGACCATTCGATGCGCGACTTTTCTCTGGTGCCCGACAGCGTGAAGAAGACCCCGACGGTTCAGACGATTTCGCCCATGCCGGTCGATCGCACCGGCGAGCCGGGGCAGGGGCTCGATACTGTCGGGCATGACGTTCTGGTCTATCGCGATCTGGTCGCGCTCACCCGCAACCCCGATGTCCGCGCGCCCAGCCGCACGCTCGAGCTGCACCTCACCGGCAATATGGAACGCTATATGTGGGCGTTCGATGGCGAGAAATTCTCGCACGTGAAGGACCCGATCCCGTTCATCGAGGGCGAGCGGGTTCGGGTCAAGCTGGTCAACGATACGATGATGGCGCACCCGATCCACCTGCACGGCCATTTCTTCGAGCTGGTCACCGGGCATGGCGACCACGCGCCGCGCAAGCATACTGTGAACGTCCAGCCGGGCGGCACCGCGACCTTCGATTTCACCGCCGATGCGGTCGGCGACTGGGCGTTTCACTGCCATATGCTCTATCATATGCACGCCGGGATGATGCAGACGGTGACGGTGCGGCCGCGCGGGGAGCAGGCATGATCGCGCGGATGGCGCTCACCGCGCTGATAGGCGCAGGGATGGCAGGGCCTGCGCTGGCGCAGCACGAGCATCACGCCGCGCCCGATCCCGCGCCGCAGATGCAGTGCACCGCCGAACATGCCGCGATGGGGCATTGCACGATGGCTGCGCCGGAAACGCCTGTCGACCCCGCGTGTTCGCCCGAGCACGCCGCGATGGGGCATTGCGCCCCCGCGCCAGCGCCGGTTGCCGATCCGCAAGCCACGGGCACCGCGCTACCTGCAGGCAATGCGCCCCCGCCGCCCGCGCCGCGAGCCGATTATGCCGATCGCATCTGGGGGGCAGAGGCGATGGCCCCGGTGCGCGATGCGCTGCGCCGCGAGCATGGCGGAGCAAGCTTCAGCCAGATCATGATCGATATCGCCGAACTGCAGGTTCGTGCTGGCCGCGAAGGCTATCGCTGGGAGGGTGAGGGCTGGTTCGGCGGGGACATCAACCGGCTGGTGATCAAGACCGAGGGCGAGGGCAGCTTCGGCGAGCGGATCGAGGACGCCGAGGTGCAGGCGCTCTACAGCCGGGCGATCGGGCCGTATTTCAACCTGCAGGGCGGGTTGCGGCAGGATTTCGAGCCCGCATCGCGCACCTATGCCGCGTTCGGGATAGAAGGCCTGGCGCCATACTGGTTCGAGGTCGAAGCACACGGCTTTGTCTCGACCGGGGGCGACGTGCTCGCGCGACTGGCGGCCAGCTATGACCAGCGCATCACCCAGCGGCTGATCCTGCAACCGCGCGCCGAGTTCAATTTCGCCGCGCAGGATGTGCGCGCCAGCGGCATCGGCTCGGGGCTGTCGGATGCCGAGTTCGACCTGCGGCTGCGCTACGAGATCATCCGCGAATTCGCACCCTATATCGGCATCTCATATGCCGCCAAGATCGGCCGCACCGCCGATTTCGCGCGCGCTGCGGGCGAGGATCCGACCGGCACCAGCTTCGTGATCGGCGTGCGGGCGTGGTTCTAGCACATGGCAGCAAGTTGCGCCTTAACGTGCCTGCGCCGCGATGCTAGAGCCTGCCCAACCCCTATCACCGAGAAAGCCGCCACCCCATGAAGACCCGCGCCGCCGTCGCCTTTGAGGCCAAGAAACCGCTTGAGATCGTCGAGCTCGACCTCGAAGGCCCCAAGGCGGGCGAGGTTCTGGTCGAGATCATGGCGACGGGCGTCTGCCACACCGATGCCTATACGCTCGACGGGCTCGACAGCGAGGGGCTGTTCCCCAGCGTGCTGGGGCATGAGGGCGCAGGGATCGTGCGCGAGGTCGGTGCGGGCGTGACGTCGGTCAAGCCGGGCGATCATGTCATCCCGCTTTACACCCCCGAATGCGGCCAATGCAAAACCTGCCTCAGCGGCAAATCCAACCTGTGCACCGCGATCCGCGCGACCCAGGGCAAGGGGCTGATGCCCGACGGCACCACGCGGTTCAGCTACAAGGGACAGCCGATCTATCATTACATGGGCTGCTCGACGTTCAGCAACTTCACGGTATTGCCCGAGATCGCGGTGGCGAAGATCCGGCAAGACGCGCCGTTCCAGTCGGCCTGCTATATCGGCTGCGGCGTCACCACCGGGGTCGGCGCGGTGACCAAGACCGCCAAGGTCCAGCCGGGGGACAACATCGTTGTCTTCGGCCTCGGCGGGATCGGGCTCAACGTGCTGCAGGGGGCAAAGCTTGCCGGCGCGAACAAGATCATCGGCGTCGACCTCAACCCCGATCGCGAGGAATGGGGCCGCAGGTTCGGCATGACCGACTTCCTCAATAGCAAGGGCATGAGCCGCGAGGACACCGTCGCCAGGATCGTCGAGATGACCGATGGCGGCGCGGACTATACCTTCGACGCCACCGGCAACACCGAGGTGATGCGCACCGCACTCGAGGCGTGCCATCGCGGCTGGGGCACCTCGATCATCATCGGCGTGGCGGAAGCGGGCAAGGAGATCAGCACCCGGCCGTTCCAGCTGGTGACCGGGCGCAACTGGCGCGGCACCGCGTTCGGGGGCGCCAAGGGCCGCACCGACGTGCCCGAGATCGTCGACATGTACATGACCGGCAAGATCGAGATCGACCCGATGATCACCCACGTCATGGGGCTGGAAGAGATCAACACCGCGTTCGACCTGATGCACGCAGGCCAATCGATCCGCTCGGTGGTGGTGTACTGATGCCGGTCGCTGTGGAAACCGTCTCGTCGGTCAAGAGCTTCGGCGGCGAGCAGGCGGTGCTGCGCCATGCCTCGGAGGTCACCGGCACCGACATGACCTTCTCGGTGTTCGTCCCCGATCATGCACCCGATGCCAAGCTGCCCGTCGTCTGGTATCTCTCGGGCCTCACCTGCACCCAGGCCAATGTCACCGAAAAGGGCGAATTTCGCCGCGCCTGTGCCGAGCTCGGGCTGATCTTCGTCGCGCCCGATACCAGCCCGCGCGGCGAAGGCGTACCCGACGATCCGGAAGGTGCGTATGACTTCGGCCTCGGCGCGGGCTTCTATGTGGATGCGACCCAGGCGCCGTTCGCGCAGCATTACCGCATGTGGAGCTATATCACCGAGGAACTGCCCGAAATCATCGGCGACTGCTTCCCCGCGGACATGGATCGCCAGTCGATCATGGGCCATTCGATGGGCGGCCATGGCGCGCTGACCATCGGGCTGACGCTACCCGAGCGCTTCAAGGCGGTCTCGGCGTTCGCGCCGATCGTTGCGCCGTCACAGGTTCCGTGGGGCCACAAGGCGCTGGGCGGCTATCTGGGCGAGGATCGCGCCGCCTGGCGCGCGCATGATGCGGTCGCGTTGATCGAAGATGGTGCGCGTGTGCCCGCACTGCTGGTCGATCAGGGCGACGCGGACAATTTCCTCGAAGAGCAGCTCAAACCACATCTCTTGGCCGAGGCGTGCGAAAAGGCGGGCATCGACCTGACGCTGCGGATGCAGCCGGGCTATGACCACAGTTACTATTTCATCTCCACCTTAATGGAAGACCATCTGCGCTGGCACGCTGCGCGGCTGAAGGCCTGAGCACCGGTCAGGGGACGATGGTCACGCTCGCGGTGCCGCTGGCCCAGACCGGCAGGTAAAGCCCGGCGCCTGCTGCCTGCAACTGGCCGGTTTTCGCGCGGGTCAGGTCGGCATGGATGATGACGTCGCCTGCGCGCTTGGCCTCGATCGCCTGGTCGATCTTGCCGAGCAATTCGGCATAGTCGCGCTCGAAGTTCTGCGCGAGCATCTCGGCGATCATCGGCGCGACGCCGGGCGCGTTGATCAGATCGAGGATCAGGTCGCCCCCGGTCATGTCGGTGGTGCCGGTGACGCCGAAATCGGTAAAGCCCACCTTGCGCGAATCCTCGGCATTGACCGGCTTGCCGGTCATCCACACCGTGCCTGAGGTCGCGGTCTTGCTGCCCCGCTCGCGCGCCGAAAAGTTCAGCCCCACCGCGATCCGTCCGCCGCTGGTGCCATAGATCGTCGCCGCCTTGAACGTCGCATCGACCGGCTCGAGCCCAGGGACCATGAACGGCCGCCGCGAGCGTTTGCGCAGCGCCCGGATCAGCACGGGTTCGAGCGCGCGATAATCGGCGAATACCGGCAGGAAGAACGACAGCTCGCCGGGCTCGGCATCGAGCGCCTGCATGGGTGGCAGCGCGACCGGCGTACGCGGTTCGGGCCGGTGGCCGACATAGGTTTCGGTAAGCGCGCGCATCCCCAGCCGCAACCGCAGGTGACCGTCGGTGACCTCGTACCCGCCATATTGCAGCGCGCGCGGCGTGATCCGCATCCACACTTCGGGGTTGCGCTCGTTGAGCACCACCGAGGTGAAGGCGCTGGCCCAGGCCTGCTCGATCTGCCGCTTGATGCCGATCCGCCCCAATTCGCCGGGCAGTTCGCGTTCGAGCCGCGCGATCACCGGTGCAAGCTCGCGCTCGGCAGGCTCGGTCAGGCTGATCGTCTGCCCCAGAAACTTGACATGCGGTTCGGCCAGCCAGTCATAGCTCAGCCTGACGGTGCCGCGCGGCGTCCAGTCCTTCTCCAGCTCGATGCGGACAACTGCGTGCGCCATCGCCTTGGCGGTGGCGGTCTTGCGCTTGAGGATGCCGCCTATGTCCTCGGCGCGCACCACCGCGGTGATCGGGAACGAAAAGCGCAGCTCCTTGCCCGAGCCGCCTACGCGGATCGCGCCGCGCGTCACCTCTCCAACGATATTGCACTTGATTCTGGGCGTCTTGACCGTCGCGATTCCCAGATCCACGCCTTCGCTTTCGATGCAGACCTGATCGGGCTCGTTGATCCGCCAAAGCTCGCGCGGGACATGCTGTTCCAGCGCCCGCGCCAGATTGCCCAGCTCCGCCTCTACCGGCACGGTGACCAGCGAGGGCGTGGGTTCGACCACGATGCTGTCATCGGTGCGCGGTGGGCGGCCCCGGTCGGTCCAGCCGGTGCCATAGATGAGCGCCAGGGTCACGGCGAGCGCCACCAGCGCGAGGACCCCCGCGCCGACAGCCTTGCGCCGGGACAGCGCCGCCATGGTTCAGCTGCTCGCCACGACCATGCCGTCGATGCGCAGCGTGGGCACATTGACCGCATAGCGGAAGTTCAGATCGTTCGCAGGGGTAAGCGCGGCGAACATGTCGATCAGGTTGCCCGCGATGGTGATCTCGCTGATCGGTTCGGCAAGCGCACCATCGCGGATGATGAACCCGCTCGCGCCGCGGCTATAGTCTCCGGTCACGCCGTTGACCCCCATGCCGATCATTTCGGTGACATAGATGCCGGTCGCGATGCCTGCCATCAGCGCGGCAGGGCTGTCGCTGCCGGCTTCCATATGCACGTTGCTCGCCCCGGTCGCGGGTGCACCGCTGATGCCGCGCGCGGCATGGCCGGTCGGCGCTTCACCCAGCTGCCGTGCGGCAGCGCTGTCCATCATCCAGCCGGTGAGCACGCCGTCATCGATAATGCGCCACGGTCTGGTCGGCAGCCCCTCGCCATCGAAACTGCGCGAGCGCAGTCCGCGCACCCGGTGGGGGTCATCGACGATCGTCACCGCGCTGTCGAACACGGGCTTGCCGCGCTTGTCGAGCAGGAAGCTGGTCTTGCGCGCGATCGCCCCGCCCGAGATCGCGCCGATCAGCGACCCGATCAGCGATCCGCCGGCGCGGGGATCGAACACCACCGGCATCGGTCCGCTGCTGATCCTGCCTGCGCCCAGCCGCGCCACCGCGCGTTCGCCGGCCCTGCGGCCGACAGCTTCGGGGCTTTCCAGATCGCCGAGGAAGCGCACCGTGTGCGATGCCGAATCGCGCTCCATCGCGCCTTCGCCGCCGGCCAGCACGCTCGCGCCGATGCCATAGCGGCTGCCGCCATAGCTGCCGACAAAGCCGTGGCTGGTGGCCAGCGCCATCACCGAGCGCACCGCGCCCGCCGACCCGCCTTCGGAGTTGGTCACGCCTGGGACCGCGCGCGCAGCCGCCTCGCAGCGTTCGGCCAGCTCGCGCAGCAACGCCGGATCGGGATCCGTGCCATCGTCGAGGTCGAGCGCGGGCAGCGGCCCGCGCGCCAGATACTCCACAGGCGCAAGCCCCGCATAGGCATCTTCGGGCGCCATCCGCGCCATTGCCACCGCGCGTTCGGCCAGCGTCGCAAGGCCCGCAGCGGTGACATCCGCGCCCGATACGCTGGCAGACCGCCTGCCATCGAACACGCGCAGGCCGATCGCCGCGCTTTCGGAACGCTGGACATCTTCCAGCGCGCCCAGCCTGATCTGTACATCGGTGGAGGCATCGCAGGCGAAGACGGCATCGGCCGCGCTCGCTCCCGCAGCGATGGCGCGGGCGACAAGGTCTTGCGCCAGGTCTCTTGCTTGGTCGGGTGTTTGCATCAGCAGCGTTTAGGCTGCCGACCGGTCAGGGTCAATCGAGCCGGGCGGCTCAGAACAGCGCCGACAGGCCCTTGACGATCGCCACGAACGCGAACGGAAAGCCGATCGCGAACAGCCAGATGCCCAGCCGGTCACCGCGATAAACCTGCATCAGCCGGGCTTCCGAAAGATCGCTGCGGCCCAATGCCTGCCAGCGTCTTTCGACACGTCGGCACATGGGGATGACGATACCGACCAGAGCGACCAGACCCAGATAGGGCAGGATCGACATGCCCTCGCCCTTGATCGCGCCCATCACCACGAAGATCTGCAGGCCGGTATAAGCGAGCAACGCATAGGCAACGTGGTTGCTGATCCGTCGGTCCCAAACCGTTTCGGGTGTCGCGGGTTTGACGAGCGTGGAATTGTAGCGTGCGGCTTCGAACCGCTCTTCGATAGCATTGGTCATCATGACCCCCATGATTGCCGTGTGCGGACTCACTTCGTCGCACCAAAATGAGTGTGTCATTCGCATGACAGCTTGGCAAGGGGGGTTAACCGGGGTGCAGCCTGTCCGCAGCCCGGCCGGTCAGGCGGTGATTCCCTCGGCCTGGCGCAGCGCCTTGCGGTCGAGCTTGCCGATCAAGGTCTTGGGGAGCGCCTCGCGGATATCGACCGCCGCCACGCGTTCGTGCTTGCCGAGTTGCGGGTTGAGCCACGCCATCAGCGCAGGACCGTCGACACCGGCATCGTCCTGCAGCGCCACGAATGCCTTGGGGCTTTCGCCGCGATAGGGATCGGGAATTCCGATCACCAGAGCCTCCTTGACCGCCGGGTGCCGGTACAGCACTTCCTCGATCTGGCTGGGGAAGACCTTGAAGCCGCCCACCGCGATCATGTCCTTGATGCGGTCGACGATGCGGATATAGCCGTCTTCGTCGATCATGCCGACATCGCCGGTGCGAAGATATTTCCCGAGGAACACCTCCTCATCGGCCTCCGGCCGGTTCCAGTAGCCGCACATCACCTGCGGCCCGGCAAAGATGATCTCGCCCGGTTCGCCCGGCGCGACGTCCCTGGTGGGGTCTTCCTTGTCGACCAGCCGCACCATGGTGCCGGGCAGGGGCTGGCCGATGGTGCCGGTCTTGTTGAGCCCCTCATAGGGGTTGGTCGAGACCACCCCGCTGCTTTCGGTCAGGCCATAGCCTTCGACCACGTTGGCGCCGGTGACCTGTTCGAACCGTGCCTTCACCTCGGCAGCGAGCGGCGCGCCTCCCGAAATGCAGGCGCGCAAGGATGTAAAATCGGTATGGGCGATCTGTGGGTTGTCGAGCAGTGCCTGATACATCGTCGGCACGCCGGGCAATGCGGTGATCCTGGTGCGGCTGATCGCCTTCAGCGCCGCCACCGCCTCGAAGCGCGGCAGCATCACGATCTCGCCGCCGTTCAACACGGTGCGGTTGAGCACGCAGGTGTTGGCGAAGACATGGAAGAACGGCAGCACGCCGAGGATGCGATCATCCGACGCGTCCTTGCGCGGATCGATGGCGTTGACCTGCCGGGCGTTGGCCGAAAGGTTCTGGTGGCTGAGCATCGCGCCCTTGGGCGTGCCGGTGGTGCCGCCGGTGTACTGGAACAGCGCGATGTCGCGCTCCGCATCGATCGGCACCGGCGCGAATTCGCCGTCATTGGCGATCAGCGCGGAAAAGCTGGTGATACGCGGGTCGTCGGGTCGCTCGGCGGTCTCCTTGCCCTTGAACATTCGGTAGAGCAAGGCCTTGCCCGGTGGCAGCGCGCCCGCCACCGATCCCACGATCAGCCTTTCCAGCCCCGACTGTTCGAGCACCCTGACCGCAGTGGGCAGCAAGGCGGCAGCCGACAGCGTGAACAGGATCGTGGTGCCGCTGTCGGCGACCTGGTGCGCCAGCTCATCCACCGTATAGAGCGGCGAGAAATTGACCACCGTCGCGCCGGCGGCCATCGCGCCATAATAGGCTGCAACATAATGCGGCACATTGGGCAGGAACAGGCCGATCCGGTCGCCCTTGCCCACGCCCAGCGCCTGAAGCCCCTTGGCGACACGGCACACGCCATTGGCGGTTTCGGCATAGCTGTATTTGCGACCCATGAAGTCGAGCAGCGGCGCCGTTCCCTTGCGCCCTGCGGAGCGGAAGAACATGTCGGGCAGCGACAGCGGGGGGAACGCCTGGTCCCATGCGGAGGGGTGATTATAGTGCGTTGCCCAGACCGGCACGCCATCGGCGGACATCGGGGAGACGGATCGGGCGGATGCGGAAATTTCGGTCATTGACACCACTGTAAATAAGAGCCCCTTGCCACGCAAGCCGCTCGCCATTCAGACTGTCGCAGCCTAGCGATAGTTTGCATCGATCACCATCGCAACAGGCCGATAGCTGCTTGCATCACGGGCTGCCTGCGCTAAGCGCTTTGCCCCATGACTGCATATAAACCCGGTGACCCCGTATCGGTGCGGCGGCTCTATGGCCGCCAGCAGAACCACAAATTGCGCCTGGGCCAGGCCGAACTGGTCGAAACGCTGCTGCCGCAGATCAGCGTGCCCGAAGAGGGTGACATTACCGCCGAACGGTTGTTCGGCAGCGAGCGCCCGCTGCATTTCGAGATCGGCTTCGGCTCGGGCGAGCACATGGCCTACCGCGCCGACATGCTGCCCGATCACGGCTTCATCGGCGCGGAGCCCTTTCTCAACGGCGTCGTCGGAGCGCTGCAGCACGTGCGCGAGAATGCGCTTCCCAACATCCGGCTCTACATGGGCAACGCAATCGACGTGCTCGAGCGGATGCCCGACGGGTCGTTGAGCTTCGTCTATCTGCTCCACCCCGATCCGTGGCCCAAGGCGCGCCACGCCAAAAGGCGGATGATGAACCCCGGCCCGGTCGATCTGATCGCTGCCAAGCTCAAGCCGGGCGGCGAGTTCCGCTTCGGCACCGATCACCCGATCTATGTCGCGCACGCGATGATGGTGATGAACGGCCACCCCTCGTTCGAATGGCTCTGCCAGAGCCCGAAGGACTTCCTCGTTCGCCCGGGCGGCTGGCCCGAAACCCGCTATGAGGCCAAGGCGCGCGCGCAGGGCCATGAGGTGTGGTACTTCCGTTACCGGCGTATTTGAGGCGTCGCCCTGCGCGGTGACGCTCCAGGGATGACCCGAGGACCACGCGCCGGCGGCTCTGGAGAGCCTGAAAAGCCCTTTACGGGGTTGAGATGGCGCCAGATGCCCCCTAGTCCTAGACGGCTGCGACAAACGGCAATTGGGCCTGCTGGATTGGGAGCGTTCAGGATTACGGTCATTAAACGCACGGTAGCTCTGGCTGGCATGTGGCTGGTAATTGCCGGAACCGGACTGGAAGCTCTGGTGGTGGGAATGATGTTCGTTCCCCTCGCGGTGGTGCTCAGCTTGCGGCTGGTCCCTGGCGGCATACCGGTGAAGTTCGGCTCGGTCGCCGCGCTGCTGCCACGTTTCATAGCCCGGTCGGTCATTGGCGGCATCGACGTGGCGCGGCGCGCATTCGATCCGCGCCTGCCGATCGATCCGGGCTGGATCGAGGTTCCCGTCGCCCTGCCCGATGGTGGCCGCGTCGCACTCGGCGGCGAATTGTCGCTGATGCCAGGCACGCTTGCCGCCGGCAGCGTCGGGGACCGGTTGCTGGTGCATGTGCTCGACCGCAAGCAGGATGTCGAGACCGCCATCCGCGATGAAGAGCACCGACTTTGGCAGGCGACTGGCTCGCACGGGGGCGGCCCGCGAAAAGACCCGATGGCCGGACCATGAGCACCTGGTTGCTGGCGTTCGCCACCGTGCTGCTGCTCAGCCTGGCTGGCGCGCTTTGGCGCATATGGCGCGGGCCAGATCCGGCCGATCGCATGATGGCGGCGCAACTTGTCGGCACGGGCGGGGTCGGCGTGGTGTTGCTGCTGGCCGCGGCGAGTGACTGGCAGATGCTGGACGTCGCGCTGGTATTGTCGCTGCTGGCTGCATTCGCGGCCATTGCGTTCGTCAAGGCGCAGAGCCTCGATGGCAGCGGTGACCCAGAGGAGGAGCCGGTGTCGCCTGTCGATCGTAATGACCACACCGGCAACCAGGCCAGGCGAGAACCCGATGCCCGCTGATATCGTCACCATCATCTTCTGCATTGCGGGCCTGTTCTTCTTCTTTGCCGGAACCGCCGGCATCATCCGCTTTCCCGATACGCTCACGCGCCTGCATGCGCTGACGAAGGCGGACAATGTCGGCCTGGGTCTGCTTATCACCGGCCTTGCGTTCCAGGCACCCGATTGGCAGTCGGTGGCCAAGCTGCTGCTGATCTGGGCCATGGCACTGATCGCAGCCGGCACTACCGCGCAGCTTGTCGCCCGGTCGGCCTTGCAGCGGGACAGGCCGCAGTGACGGACATCACCGCGCCGGACATGGCCATGACGGGTTTCGATCTCGTGCTTGCGGCGCTGATCGTGGGGACCGGCCTGTTTGCGGTGACGGTGCGCGACCTGTTCGGTGCGGTCGTCTTCTTCATCGTCTACGGGGTTTTCATCGCGTTGGCCTGGCTGCGGCTGGGAGCCATGGATGTGGCACTGACCGAAGCGGCGCTGGGTGCCGGGCTGACCGGAGTGCTGCTGATCGGCGCGGTCGCCCGTCTTGCGCGCAGAACCGGCAAGGACGGTACCGATGCGCTATCGCGCGACGGGGTCGTATCTGCCCTTTCGGTATCAGGCATCGCAGCGATGCTCGTATCTGCAGCGATCAGCCTGGCACTCGGCCGGGCCTTCCTGTCGCTGTCGCCCCCAGATGGCCTGCGCGCCAGCGTGGACGAAAATCTCGATGCTTCGGGCGTGTCGAACCCGGTGACGGCCGTGCTGATCAATTTTCGCGGATGGGATACGCTGCTGGAGAGCATCGTCCTGCTGGCGGCCCTGATCGGATTGTGGTCGCTGTGGCGCGACGATGACTGGGGGCGCAGACCCGGAGTTCGACAGCATGCGCGCGCCAACGGCGTGCTGGCGACATTCGGCCGGCTGTTGCCGCCTTTCGGGCTTTTGCTCGGCGTGTATCTGGTGTGGGTCGGCTCGTCGCTGCCCGGCGGCGCGTTCCAGGGCGGAACGGTGCTCGCGGCGGTGTGGTTGCTGATCATGATGGCAGGGCTGATGCCGCCGCCTGCGGTCACGTCGGCGCGGATGCGGGCGGCCCTGTTGACCGGGCCCGCGGTGTTCCTGGGTGTCGGCATCATCGGCGCGTTTACCGGCAGCTTCCTCGGCCTGCCCCCGGCCTATGCCAAGCCGTTGATCCTGATGATCGAGGCGGCGCTGACGCTTTCGATCGCAGCAACGCTGGCGCTGCTCGTGCTCGGACCGCCCGGCCGGCCCGATTCGCCGTCCGGTCCGGGGAGTGGGCCATGATTGCATCGTCGAGCGTCTTCGGCCTGTGCGGGGCCGTTCTGATCGGGGTGGGGCTGTACGGTTTCATCACCCATGCGCATCTGCTGCGCCGGCTGCTGGCCTTCAACGTCATCGGATCGGGCATCTTCCTGCTGTTCGGGGCGACGGCTGCCCGCCTGCCATCGGCGATGACCGATCCGGTCCCTCAGGCTCTGATCATCACCGGCATTGTCGTTGCGCTGGCGGCGACTGCGCTCGGCGTCGGGCTGGTGCTGGCCTATGCGCGCGCCACCGGTCGCACCACGCTGCCCGAGGATACTGCACCCGTCGAGCCGGAGCAGCCGCCAAGATGAGCGAATCGCTCGTCATCGTCGCTCTGGTGACAGTGCCGCTCGCAGCCGCACTGATCGCGGTCATCCTGCCTCGACGGGGATCGTCGCTGTCGCTGCTGGTGGTCGCCGGAAATGCGGCAGCGCTGGCGGTGCTGATCCGCGCTGTCGTCAGCCAGGGGCCGCTGACGCTGGCGATCGGCGGCTGGCAGGCGCCCTTGGGAATCACGTTGCGCGCCGACGGAATGGCGCTTGCCTTCCTCACGATGGCGACGCTGGTGATGGCCGCGGTGCTGGTCAGTGCGCGTGCCGAGTTTGGCGGCGGCGAGGCGACCGAGACGCGGCGGCAATGGGCGTTCTGGCCGCTGGCGCTGCTGCTGTGGGGCGCGATGAACGTCGTGTTCCTCTCGCGCGATCTGTTCAACCTCTATGTCGCGCTCGAGCTGCTGACGGTGGCAGCGGTGGCGCTGGTCGCGATCGACGGCAAGGCCGACGCGCTGGGTGCGGCCTTGCGGTATCTGATGTTCGCGCTGCTGGGCTCGCTGGCCTATCTGCTCGGCGCGGCCTTGCTGTATGCGCAGTACGGCACGCTCGATATCACGTTGCTCGCCCGGAGCGAGATCACCGGAGAAGCCGCGGTCGACCTCATGGCTGTTGGGCTGATGACCGCGGGCCTTGCGGCAAAGACCGCATTGTTTCCTTTTCACGCCTGGCTACCGCCAGCGCATTCGGGGGCACCGGCGCCTGCATCGGCGCTGCTCTCGGCACTGGTGCCAAAGGCCTCGTTCGCGATCCTGATCCGCATCTGGTTCGAAGCCCTGCCCGGTCTTGCCACCCCGCCACTGCTGGCGACACTGGGCACGCTGGGCGCCATTGCGATCGTTTACGGATCGGTGCTCGCGCTGCGCCAGACGCGATTGAAGCTGATGATCGCTTATTCGACCGTCGCACAGATCGGCTATCTGTTTCTCGTCTTCCCGCTGGCAGGCGGCGATTCCTATATGCAGCCATGGGCCGCCGGCGCCTGGACCGGCGCGATGTTTCATGCGCTCAGCCATGGGCTCGCCAAGGCGGCGATGTTCCTGTGTGCGGGCCTGTGGATCGTGGCGGCGGGCAGCGACCGGATCGATGCGATGCGCGGGCTGGCATCGGCCACGCCGATGATCGCCTCGGCCTTTGCACTGGCTGCGGTGACGCTGGTCGGGTTGCCGCCTTCGGGGGGTTTCACTGCCAAATACCTCATGCTGACATCGGCGTTCGTTTCGGGGCAGCTTGCATGGGCCGCGGTGCTGCTGATCGGCGGGCTGCTTTCGGCGGCATATCTGTACCGCCCGCTCGCCAGCGCGTTCGCGCGCGATGACGAGGCGGTGTTCACGCCGGTTCCCCGCCTGGCGCAGGCCATGCCGCTGGTACTGGCGCTCGCCGCGATCCTGCTGGGCCTCGCATCGCAGGGGCCTTTCGCGCTGATGCAGATCGGCCTTCCATCCAGCGCATCGGCGGGGCTGCAATGACCGCGGCGCTTCCTGTCTGGATCCTGCTGACCTCGCTGGTGCCGGCGTTCGTCACCTTCTTCATGCCCCAGGACCGCCATGGGTTGCGCAACCTGCTCAACCTGGGCGGGGCGGCGCTCAAGCTCGGGCTGATCGTCTTCATGATCCTGGAGGTTGCGCAAGGGACGATCTACGAGACCCGGGTGAGTTTTGCGCCGGGTCTGTACCTGCTGCTGCGCGTCGACGCCCTGTCGCTGCTGTTCGTCTCGCTGTCGGCCCTGCTGTGGCTGCTGACGACGATCTATGCGATCGCCTATCTCGGCAACAAGCCTGAATTGTCCCGCTTTTTCGGCTTCTTCAGCCTGTGCGTCGCCGCAACCACGGGGATCGCGCTTTCGGGAACGCTGATCTCCTTCTTCATCTTCTTCGAGCTGCTCACGCTGTCGACCTGGCCGCTGGTGGTTCACAAGCAGAATGACAAATCGATTGCGGCCGGGCGCAGCTATCTTGCCTATGCCCTGCCGGCGAGCGCGATGCTGCTGATCGCGATCATATGGCTCGAAAGCGCGGTCGGCCCGGTTGAATTCGCGACGCCCGCCGATCTGGACAGGCTCGATGACACCAGCCTGCGGATGATCTTTGCGCTGTTCATCGCCGGGCTGGGGGTCAAGGCGGCGCTGGTACCGCTGCACGGCTGGCTTCCCGCCGCGATGGCCGCGCCCGCGCCGGTCAGCGCCCTGCTGCATGCGGTCGCGGTTGTGAAGGCCGGTGCCTTCGGGGTCATGCGGATCGTGCTCGACGTGTTCGGGCTCGAACGGGTGGTGACGCTGGGCGTAGGTCTGCCGCTCGCGGCGCTGGCGGCGCTCACCATATTGTGGGGATCGGCGCGGGCGCTGCAGCAGCAGGAGATCAAGAAACGCCTGGCGTTCTCGACGGTCAGCCAGGTGTCCTACATCATCCTGGGGATTGCGCTGGCATCGCCCTTTGCGGTCATCGGCGGACTGGTGCATCTGGTCCACCAGGGTCTGATGAAGATAACGCTGTTCTTTTGTGCCGGCATCTTCGACGAGCGCGCAGGGATCACCCGGGTCGATGCGCTCGACGGCATCGGACGGCAGATGCCCTGGACATCGGTTTGCTTCTCGATCGGCGCGTTCGGGATGATCGGCTTGCCCCCCACCGCCGGATTCATCTCCAAGATCTATCTCGGGATCGGCGCACTACAGGCGGATGCGCCCTGGGTGCTGGCGGTACTGGCTGCATCGACCCTGCTCAACGCGGCCTATTTCCTGCCATTGGTCTATCGCATCTGGTTCGGCGCTGGCGGGACGCGGGCGCTCGCGGGCGATGCGCCCACCGAACGCCCACTGGGCCTGATCGCGCCTCCGGTGATCACTGCGGCGGCATCCGTGGCGGTGGCGCTGCTGGCCGCCTCGGCGTTCAGTCCGCTCGGCTGGGCAACGCTGATCGCGACGCGGGGTTATCTGCCATGATCGCTGCAAGCGGTCCTATGCTGCCGCTGGTGGCTTTGATCTGGCCGCTGCTGCTCGGCCTGGTGGCAATGCTGCCGCCAGTTCGCGCGCGCTCGTTGCGCCTGCTGCTGCTGGCGCCCTTGCCCGCGATCGTTCTGGCATTCGCCGGAGCCCAGGAGGTCACGGTCGTCCCCGATCTGCTGCTGGGCGTGACATTGGGCTCCGAGCGGCCGGCGATGCTGCTGTTCTCGCTCACCGCGTGCCTGTGGTTCGCCGCGGCCGTGCATGCGCAAAAGTCGATGGAAGCAGCGGCCAACCCTTCGGTCTTCAGCAGCTTCTGGTGCCTGACGCTGGCGGGCAACCTGGGGGTATTCCTCGCGCAGGATGTCGCCACTTTCTATGTCGCGTTCGCGGCGGTGTCGCTGTCGGCCTATTTTCTGGTCGTGCACGAGGCGACGGCTGAAGCGCTGCGCGCCGGACGCATCTATATCGTGCTCGCCATTGTCGGCGAGGTCTGTCTGCTGGTCGCGTTCCTGATCGGGGCTGCGGCCGCGCAAAGCCTGATGATCGCCGAAATTCGCATGGCGATGGCGGATGCCCCGCTCGCTGCCCTGGCGACGGCTCTGCTGGTGGCCGGGTTCGGGATCAAGGCCGGGCTGATGCCGCTGCACGTCTGGCTGCCGCTGGCGCACCCCGCCGCGCCCACGCCTGCATCGGCGGTGCTCTCGGGCGCCATCGTCAAGGCAGGGATCGTCGGGCTGATGCTGTTCCTGCCGGCCGCCGGCGATATCTCGACAATCGTGATCGCGCTCGGCTTTGCCACCGCCTTTGCCGGTGCGCTGGCGGGATTGCGCGTGCGGCAGCCCAAGGCGATCCTGGCGTATTCGACGATCAGCCAGATGGGGCTGCTGATTGCGCTGGTTGCCGCTGCGACCCGCAGCCCCGAAGGCAATATGGCGTATGCGGCCTATTATGGCTTTCATCACGGCCTGGCAAAAGGTGCGCTGTTCCTGGGAGTGGCGCTGGTGGCAGGCTCGCGCGGACGCTGGCGATCCGGGGCTTTGCTGCTGATGGCGGCGGTGACCCTTTCGGTCGCAGGGGCACCCCTGACCGGGGGAGGGCTCGCCAAGGCAGCCGCCAAGACCGGGCTTGGCGGGTGGGAGGCGCTCGCCCTGACGCTGTCGGCAGCCACAACGACGCTCGTGCTCGGCTGGTTTCTGGCACGGCTGGCGGCGAGTCCGGCGAAGAGAGCGCAAGGTGATTCCCCTGGGACGATGCACCCGCACCCGCTGATTGCGCTGCCGGTGGCCGCGCTGGCGCTTGCCGCTATCGTCTCGCCCTGGTGGCTGTGGAGCGCGTGGAGCGGCCAGCCCGCCGATTACCCGGTCCGCCTCGCCACGATCTGGTCGGCGTTCTGGCCCGTGGCGCTGGGGATGGGACTGATCGGAGCGATGGCATTGGCCCGCTGGCCCGCCGGCACGCTGGAGGCCGCCGATCCGCTGCGTGCCGCCAGGGTGGCAGGCCGCGCGTTCGCACCGCTCAAGAGCGTCCCTGCAGGGCTCGCGAAGTTGCGCGCCGCTAGTGCCGACCGGTCCCGTGCGACCGTGCACCAGATGGGCAGGGTGCTTGCAACGGGGGCCGAAACGCTCGAGCGGGCGCTGCTGCAATGGCGGATCAGCGGCCTTGCGATCCTGGTGTCCGTACTCGCGATCTCCCTGCTGGCGACCGCTTGAGCCACCAGCCGCGGGCAAGGTCCCTCGCGCCGGGACCGTTCTGCGGCCAGAAAAGCGCGCGTTCATGCCCGCAACCGGCGGGCCTTTCCAGATTTACGCGGCCAATTCCCTTGCGGCCACCGAATGCCCCTCGGCATCCACCGTTTCCCAGTCGAGATTTCCGGCATAGCGCCAGCCAAGCTGGCCTGCATCGTTCAGGGCAAACAGGTGCAGCCAGCGGTTGTCGAACAACGCACGGACATGGGCGTGGCGCTCCAGGATGGCGGTCATCGCTTCGATCGGTGCCTCTATGCAGATGGTCAGCCGCACTGGTTCGTGCACCAGCGCACTGCCATCGTGCACCGACTGCCAGGGCAGCCCCGCGCGCAGCGTGCCGCCATTTCCTTCGACCACTCCGATCCCGCCGATGACATTGTGCAGCAGCTTGTTGCCGCCACCGAACGTCTCGGGTGCAACCGACGAGCCGTAATATTGCAGGCTGATCCAGCTTGCGACCACCACCGGCGCGGTCATGATCAGTTCCAGCACGCCAAACCCCTCGTCGCGGCGCCAGTGATAATCATGCAGGAACGCCCGGCCCTGCAGATCCCGGTCACAGGTGCGCTCGCGCGGCGCGGCGATGAACGCCTTGCACCCCGCCAGCGCCCATTCCGGACGGATTTCCGCCCAGTCGCGGCTGCGGCGCGGCACATCGCCCCCCTGCGACGCGCGGGGCAGGCGCAGCGCACGTTCCGCCCGCGCTAGCGCACCTGCGGCCTGCAGCCATTGCCGCGCCCGCGCGACACGGTCGGCATGCGCCGGGGAGACATGATCGCGGTCGTAGATCAGCACCGTATCGGTGGTGGTGTCGTGCAGACCAGCCAGAAACAGGGTGTCCGGCGGAACGCGGATCCCGGCCGCTGCCAGACCGCCGCGCACCGCAGGATCATTGAGCAGCCCGGCCAGCAGCCGCGCGTTGACCTCGCCCGAATAGCCGCCGCACGCCCCGCAGTGCAGGCCACTGGCATGGGGATTGTTGACCACATTGGCGCCGTGCCCGACCAGCAGCACCAGCGGCGCGAAGCCTTGGGTCAGCGACATGGCGCGCAGCACGGCGGTCGCGGTGGCGATCCTCGCCTTGGCATCGAGCCCGGCCAGCGGCACGGGGTCGCAGGGCAAGGCCTTGGGTTTCAGCCCGAGGGCATCGCGGACCAGCTTGACCAGATAGACGGGCCCTGCGGCCTCGACAAAGGCGAAGGAAGATACCGCCGCCAGCTTGAAGCGACCCCAGGCCCGCTTGGCACGGGCGAGATAGCGCGCGGCGCGGTCTTCCTCGGCGCTTTCCGGTCCGCCCGAGCGGCTGGCGAACCCCGGGTTGAGCAGCACCGGAAGCCGATGCTCGCTGACATCGGACGCAAAACGCCGGTGCGAGGCGCCCAGCCCGAAGAACCCGGCAAAACCCAGTGTCTGGATGCGCGGATCCAGCGTCTCGAGCATCCGCCGGTATACTTCGGACCGGACATCGATGCAGAACGCCGCCTGCAGCAACGGCGCCTCGCGGCCGGCGGCCGCCGACGGCGCGCTCAGAGTCCGCCCCAGCTCGCGCTGGACCGAGCGTTCGGCGGCCTCCTGCAGAATGGCATCGACGATCTGGTCCTGATCGGGGCGCACCGGGGCGCCATGGGCGGCGATCACCTGCTGCCAGGCGTCTCCGATCTTGTGCCGGTACTGCGCGTAGAGCGCGTCCTCCCACATCAGCCGGATGCACAGAAAGTCGGTGAGCATGGTGTCGGATGCATCGGCGAGTTCCGCCTGCCACAGCCGGTAGCGGGCATATTGGCCCCAGCCGCCAAGCGTGATCAGCAGGCTGTGGAAATAGGTCTGCAGCGATGGCGCCGGCAGCATCAGGCGCGCGACACTCGCCGCCATGGCGTCGGTGGCATTGTCGGGCAGGTTGGCTACAAGGCCTGCAAAGCCCGACAGGCCTGCAATCTCCGGGGTCAGGTCGTGCGTGGCAACCGCCTGCCAGGCGCGATAGGCGCATTTTCCCCTCGGCGCGGCCCACAGCGCCTGGCCTTCGTCGAGATAGCCTCCGGCCCAGGCGCCGAAGCGTTCGGCGATGATCGCGGGCCAGTCGATGCCCGACACGCGCGCGGCTAGGTCCGCGACGCTCGACAGCGGGTCGAGCCTGATCCGGGGGCGCTGCGCTGCCTCTTTGAGCTCTGTCAGCGAGACCGGACGGGGCGATGCCCCCGCCGCTGCCAAAGCTGCGCCAAGGTCATCGTCGGTGATCGCGCCGCTGGCGATACGCTCGCGGTACCAGCTGCGCGGCATCGTCATGTCCGCCTCGCTCACCCGCGCGAGCAGGGCGGCGGTGTGCGCGAGGTCAAGGCCGCTCTGGCCCAGATAGGGGTTGACGGCCACGCTCGATGCCAGCGGCCAAGCCGGAGGAATGGCGCGCGCCGCCGCGTCGGCGATGGCGCCGACTTCAGGGGGGCAAGGCTGACGCTGATCGGGGTGGGTAGCCATGTCTGCAATCTCCTCGAAACCGTGAATGGGGCGTCAGACCGGCCGCCGCAGCGCCCAGCCGCGCAGTACGCGATCAAACAGCGCGTTGGCATAAAGCCCGTTGGACAGGTGAACGCGCAGCCCGGCCGCTGCAGGGTGATAGGCCCATAAGGGAAACATCGACTGGGCGACCGCGACCAGACCGAAGCTGACCACCGCAAGCAGGATCAGCACCCACTCCAGGGGCCCTGCCGCCGGTGTCTGCGGCAGCGTTCCCGCGGTCAGGACATCGGCAAGATGATGCAGCGTGAAATAGCCGAGCGAGGCGATGACCGAATAGGCAATCATCCGCCGCATCAGCGCGCCGGGGGCCGCGCCGGCGAGGCCCTGAGCCAGCAGATAGGCCACGCCGAAAATCAGGATAGCACCCAGCGCATTGGCCTGTGGCGATTTGTCCTGAAAGCCGAAGACCCAGCCGAAGATCACGTAGATGCCGAGCGCCGCGAGGAACGCCATCGTTACCGCGCCGACATTGGGAATCGCAACCGGGCCCGGGCGACGCAGCGCGGCGATGCGCTCGACCGCGCCGCCCGAAGCAAGGAAGCTGTGCGCCTTGTAGAGCGAGTGCGCGACGATATGCAGCAGGGCCAGCGGGAACAGGGCGAGCCCGCACTGCATGATCATGAACCCCATCTGGGCCACCGTCGACCAGGCCAGCGAGGTCTTGACCGCCGGCTGGGTGAGCATGACCAGCCCGCCGAAAAGAGCGGTGAATCCACCGATCATCACCAGCCCCGCCAGGACGCCCGGCGAGAGCAGCATGACATCGGCGAACCGGATCAGCAGAAAACCGCCCGCATTGATGACGCCTGCGTGCAGCAAGGCGGACACCGGCGTCGGCGCCTCCATGACCTCGGTCAGCCAGCCATGCAGCGGAAATTGCGCTGACTTGATGACTGCTGCCAGCGCGAGGAACAGCGCCGCTGCGGTGGTGGCGGTGCCGGGATCGGCCGCGCGCGCGCGTTCGAGGATGGTGGCGATGTCAAAGCTGCCGAATGTCGATACCACTAGCGCCGTTGCCGCGATCAGTGCGATGTCCGCCAGCCGCGCGGTCACGAATTTCTTGCGCGCCGCGCGCCGGGCGGCGGCCCGCTCAGGATAGAACAGCAGCAGCCGGTGCAGGCAAAGGCTGGTCGCGATCCACGCCAGCACAAGCTGGACGAGGTTTCCCGAAGCAGCAAACACCAGCACGCTCGCCAGGGTGAACGCCATCCAGCCATGGAAGCGCGCGCGGCCCGGCTCTTCGGCCAGATAGGTCCGCGCATAGCGTAGCACCACCCAGCCGACAAAGCCGACCAGGGTGCAGATCGGCAGGCTCACCGCATCCAGGCGAACCGAAAGACCCATGCCGGCCCAGCCTGCCAGTCCGGCCTGAACCGGTCCGGCGGATGCAACCGCCGCGATCGCCGCGACGCAGCTGGCCACAAAGGCGAGCATCCCTGCCTCCAGCAGCCGGCCTGTCAGTTGCGCATGCCGGTCGCCGCCCAATATGGCTGTCAGGCCCAGCGCGACGAACACTGCGATGCTCAGTGTCAGGGCTGTGGTGATACCCATGTCTACGTCTCCCCACCGCATCAGGATCAGGCGGCTTCGCGCAGTGGGTAGCCCGGACGTGTTGCTTCATAAAATATAATGAAAGGATCGGTCCGTTCGTAAATTATGAACCGTAAATCAGGCCACCTTGGCGATTTCCAGCAACTGGTCGACCAAAGGATGGGGAAAGCGGCGCGACTGACTCATCGCATAGAAGCTCTCGGTCAGCCCCGGAACCACCATGATCTCGTGCAGCATCCCCGAGCCAAGTTCATCGCGCACCACGATCGGGGGTACCAGCCCGATACCGGTGCCGGCGCGCAGCAACAGGCGCAGCATCGCCATGTCGTCGGCCTCGGCAACGATGTTGGGCAACACCCCCAGGCGGTCGGTAAGCAGGTCGAAATCGGCCCGCACCCCGCTGTCCTTGGCGGGAACCACCAGCCGCATCGTCGTCAGCATGTCGCGCAGCGTCAGCCTTGCGACATCGACCCGCTGCGGTCCGATAAGACTGACCGGTGCCTGGTCGACCAGATGGGCGACCCAATTGGTGCCGCTGTCGCGAAACGGCAGCCGATTGGTGAGCAGGACATCGAGCTCGTGCGCCTCGAGCGCCTTGACCAGATCGCGCAGCGATCCCGAATGGATCACCAGATGGACGTCGTCTCGTCCGACCATGGGGGCGAGGAAGCGCATCTGGAAATTGCGCGACAGCGTCGACAGGGCGCCCACGCGCAAATGTCGCCGCGCATTGCCCGATCCACCGGCAAAGGTGGCCATCATCTCGTTGGCGGTTTCGAACATGCTATCGGCATAATTGAGCGCGACCCGTCCCGCTTCGGTGAGTTCGAGCCTTCGCCCGCGGCGTTCGAACAGCTGGTGGCCGATGCTTTCCTCGAGCAGCCGGATCTGGGTCGACAACGCCGATTGCGAGACGTTGAGCCGCCTGGCTGCGTTGGTGAGGTTGCCGTCATGCGCGACGGCATGAAAATAGCGCAGATGCTTGAAGTTCAAACGCATGGCAGGCCCAATTTGACGATGGTGTTCTTATAAAACGATCAATGCAGTATGTTTATTGAATTTTCGGGATTGATGCAATCGGGCTAGTTCGCTTGCAAGACACCGATCCTGATCAAGGCTTATGCTCATGGACACGCTATTGCATCATCCGGCAGCTGGCGTCCGCACGCCCGCAGCCAGGCCGCCCGGAGGCGCGCCCGGCCTCAGGCTGGTCGAAAGCCCGTGCCTCATCCTCGCCCGGCCGTGCCCCGGCAACACGCCGGAAAGCTGGCACACCGCCATCGCCCGGCTCGGCCGCTGGCTCGATCTTGATCTTGCCCAGATCCCCCGGCGTCAGGCGTCCGGTCTGCAGCGGGTGACGACCTGGGCCGCCGCCGCATCAGGCCGCGAAGGCAGTGCACATGCGCCGCCGGTGTTTGCACCCTGGCAATGCTGGTCGCCGGTAGCGCTGCAGCAGCCCGGCAAGACCGCGCTGCCTCACGCAAGCTGGGTCGCCAGCTATCTCTATTATGGCGGGCCCGCAAAGCCTCTCGGCCGCGGCGCGGTCGACATCCAGCTGCTGTCGCCGTTGCCATCGGCGTGCCTGCCGGGCGAGGGCGAGGACAGGCCGATCCCGAAGCCTGATGCCTTGCGGGCGATGATCAAAGCTGCGCGGAGCGAAGGCCGCGAAAGGATAGCGATCGTCACCGATGCGCAGCGGCTCAACACCATGATCCGCCAGCTGCTTCTGCTCGACCGGTCGATGACGCGGGACTGTTCGCAGATCGAGGTTCTATCCATCGAGAGTGCGCTGTGCCGGCTGGTACATGATCGGTCACGCTGGGATGGCATCATCGTGCTGCCCGAACTGCGCAGCCTGATGTTCGCGATGCTCGCACAGCTGTACGCCATCAGCAGCCCCTGGCCGATGCTGTGGCAGCATCGCGGCGTGACCATGATCTGCGCCGAGCAGCTCGACGGGGGCGCAAGCGATCTTCCGCTCGATGCGCCGCTTCTGGTGCAGGCGCTGGCGCTTGCGGCGCGCCAGGCAGGGCTCGGCGTCATCGCCCGGCAGTTGATCCGGGGAGTAGCGCGGCTGTGGGATTGCGGTATCGTCACGCCGGGGCGCGGAACGGTGGCTCCCTATGTGACCGAGGTCGGCGATGATGAGTTCATCGAGCAGCTGTGCCGCGGCGTTGCCGGCGGCCAGCGCGCCGTCGCCAGCTGGCGCGCGGTGCCCGAAGGCCCTGCGCCCGCCGCTTCCCCGGCCCCTTCGCGGCTGCGCCTGGTCGGCAAGGATTGAGCCGCATTCTTCTGTTTCAGCGTGCCGAAAAGGACATCGCAGCGTGCCCAGCCGAACCATTGTCGCCAACGAACTAGCAACCGTGCTCCGCCAGATTTCGCACCCCGACCGGATCCGGTTGATCCAGGAACTGCGGGTCGGCGGTCAGACGGTCAATGAGCTTGCCATCGGTCTGGACCTGTCCCCCACGCGCCTGTCGCAGCATCTGGCGGTGCTGCGGTCGCTGGGTCTGGTGAAGCTCGAATCGGTCGCGCAGAAGCGCGTCTACAGGCTGGCGCAGCCGCAACTGGCGGCATGGCTGATCGATGGCATCGAGTTCATCGCGCACCGGATCGGCCGTGTCAGCAGCGCCGATGTCCAGAACGCCAAGCAGCTATGGGAGACACATGCGGCCGCGCCCGCCGCTGTAACCGCGTTCGAGTAGTTATGCCATCGCGCCTTCGGACGCCAACAGCGCAAATCCTGGAGCCTGCCATGCTTCATATCGACCCCCATGCGATGGATACCAGCCCGTCCCCGGACGGTCGTCTGCCCGATAAACCCATGGAAGTGAGCCTCGTCGCAGGCGTGCCGCCGGTGGTCGATGCATTGGCGGAAAGGGCCGCTGCATCCCACCGGTTCCTGCGCGCCGCCTGGTTCTGCAGGGGCGAGCCCGCCGCCTTGTCCACGCTGGTCGCGCGGCGGGGGGACGGGGAAGCGGTCATCGCGCTGCCGCTGCGGCAGATCGGTCCGCAGGTCCTCGGCGCGCGGGCTGTAGCCGGAAGCTACTGGCCCTTCCGCAGCGCCGCCTTGGCGCAAAGCGTGACCGTCGCGGATGTCCTGACCCTGCTCGATGACCCGATCGCCCAGCGCGCCTTGGGACCCGCGCTGCGGCTTGGGCCGATCTATCGATCGGACCGGCTTGGCCTGCTGCTGTCCCAGGCCGCCCGGATCAAGGGCTGGGGCGTGCTGTGCCGCAAGCTCGGACAAAGCTTCACCCAGGATCTGGTCGGCGACGATGGCATGGCCCGCTGGCCCAGCCCGTCGCGACGCAAGAAGATCCGCAGGCTTCGGGCCCGGCTCGAGCAGGTCGGGCCGGTCACCGTCCGCATCGTGCGCGCAGCAGGCTGGTCGCGGCAGGTGTTTCGCGATCTGGCCCGGATCGAGGAGAACAGCTGGGTGGGCACCAGAACCGATCGCAGCGGCGCAAAGTTCCTCAACCCTGACATGCTGGCGCACTGGCAGCGGGCAGTGGTCGATCCGGTGATCGCAGACCTTCTGTCCGCATCCATCCTGTATGTCGGCGACCGGCCCGTGGCGTTCTCGCTCGATCTGATCGCCGGAACGCTGCAATACGGCATCGCCAGCAGCTATGACGATGCGTTCGCGCGCTATTCCCCGGGCCAGATCGTCACGGTGCACGCGATCGACGACAGCGTTGCCCGCGAGGTGCGGACGATAGACTGGGGGGCGGGCGACAGCGGTTACAAGCAGGAGATCGGCGCGCGGCCGGGCGAGGTGATCCAAGATCTTCTCATCTTGCGCAGCCCGGCGCTCGCTGTCACGCTGCGGCCGAAATGGGAAGGGGCCGGGGGCCAAGGGACATCGCTGCTTGCCGCCGGCATGGCCGAGGATGCATCGGGTGTCAGCCCACCGGGCTGAGGGGACACACCCCGACCGGCAACCCGTGGACAACGGCCGATTTATGGCGCTCAGCAGCGCGGCCGGGCTAGTCGGATGGCGCATCAGCATGGGTAGCTGCGACACCGCAATGCCGATGCGCCATCCGTGTCTGCTGGCTTGGGGGGTGTCATTCAAGCCGCAGAATGGGCCGAGCGAAAAAAGGCAAGAGGTTCGGGGAAAACCGTCTCTGCCGCTCGGCACATGATGAACATGGCAGGTATTTTGATTGATGGAATGAGAAAGATGACTGCTATCTTGATAGATAGCATCTATCGGTTCTTTAGCGGTCAGACATTGCAAATGTCCGGCGGCGTGGGCAGGTCGGCGCGAACGGGGTTCCTCCGGGTCATGACGTCCACATGACAGAGCCGACAGCGAATTGGGCGGTATGACCTGCGCACGGGTTGACGAGACGAAGCAACGATCCGTCGCTCCTGCGAACCGTTCCGTGGCGGCGGGCTGATGCACGTTAGCGCCTCTCGATGCGCGCTGTGGTCCTGAAGGTCTTCAGGCTGACTGAGCCCTATTGATACAGGAACCATGACCATGCCCCATCGCTCGCTTGTCGAAGACCATGACGTCTATGGAACTGCTGCAGGCAGGCGGGCGCGGCCATGAACGTGCAAAATTCCTCGGGCAAGCGCTGGATGCCGCTTGCAGCGGGCGCGGCGCTGTTGGGGGCGGCGCTCGTGGCTGCTGCCCGCCGGAAGCGCACCACCGGCGACCAGCCTTATGCCTACCCGCCTGTCGACACGCTCAAGCCGCTCGCAGATGGCCTGTGGATCGTTGACAGCGGGCCGATCAGCGCGATGGGCCTTGTGATGCCGGTCCGGATGACGGTCATCCGTCTCGACGACGGGAGCCTGATGCTGCACTCGCCGACAAGCTGCACCGCGCAGCTGCAGGCCCAGCTGGCCGATCTTGGTCCCGTGCGCCATCTGGTCGCACCCAGCGTCGGCCACTGGACGTTTCTCGCCGAATGGCAGAGCCGGTATCCGGACGCGGCAACATGGGCGGTCGAAGGGCTGAAGGACCGAGCGCAGGTGCGCAGGGCACAGGTGCGGATCGATGGCGAACTGGGACAAGTGCCCCCGCCCGAATGGGAAGACGCGTTCGAGCTCGCCACAATCGCGGGCGGGCCATTCGCCGAAGCCTGTCTTTTCCACAAGCCGACGCGCACGCTGCTTCTCGCCGACCTGATCGACAATATGGAACCGGAAAGACTGCCGCCGGTCACTTCGCTTGCCCTGAGGCTGGCGCGGGCGACAAGTGCGACGACTCCGCTGCACGTCCGCGGCGCGCTTCTCCTGCAGCGTGGCCAGAACCGCCAGGTGATGGACCGGCTGACGCAGCTGCGCCCCGACAGGGTCATCTTCGCGCATGGCCAGTGGTTCGAAGACGATGCCGCCGAAAGACTGATCCGGGCCTGGAGCTGGCTCGACTGAGCAACGCCGCGGCGGGCCGGACCGCCTGGATTTCGTCCGCGATTTTCTGCCTGCAGTCGGACCGGAGGGCGCCTGCCGCCATCGACTCCGGTGCAGGCTCAGTCCTTGCCGCGCGGAGCATGGGTCGCGCCGGCGGACGGCCCTCTACCGGCCAGGCGAGGCCAGCCGTCCTGCCAGATGATCCGGTCGATGAGCATGACCCGGCGGGTATTGATCTCGTCGCCGGGCTTGCTGCGCGGGCGGTGGGTGTCGACGGCATGGTAGACGATCCAGTCCTCTCCGGCTGCATCGGTGACGATGCTGTTGTGGCCAGGGGCCAGCCAGGGACCGCGCTGCTCCAATATGACGCTGTTGGCCGCTTCGGTGGCCTGGCCAAGCGTCTCAAACGGTCCGGTGGCGCTGCGCGAGCGCGCGACCATGACTGCGTAATGCGCGTTGGGCCCGCAGCAATTGTCGCCTGAATAGAACAGATAGTACCATCCGTTCCGCTCGATCACCCAGGCACCCTCGACCAGCCGCTGATAATTGCCCGGATCATCGTGCGGGATCACCGCGACGAGGTCGGTCGCCGTGCTGTCGGGCGCGAAGCTGACGCGGTCCGGGGCGAGTTCCTGCACCTTGATGGGCTTGAAGCCCGACCCCCAATAGAGCAGCCGCTTTCCCGTAACCGGGTCGTCAAAGGCGAAGGGGTCGATGTTGACGAAGCCTTCGCCGCACAACAAGGGCTGGCCGCTGTCGACGAACGGCCCTTGCGGCTCGGCCGCCGTCGCCACGGCCAGGCACAGGCCGCGTTCCGGATCGTCGAGCGCGGCATCGGGCTTGGCCGAATAGTACAGATAATAAAGACCGTCGCGCACGGAGACGTCGGGCGCCCAGAAATCCTGCGTCCGGCTCGCCCATTGCGGCTTGACCGGAAGGGCGTCTCCCAGACGTTGCCAGCGGACGAGATCGCGTGATCGGGCGAGCTGGATGTTGACCATGCTGCCGGCGACCTCGCCTTGTGTGGCATAGGCATAATAATAGCCGTCATCGGCTTGCAGCACGGCAGGGTCGGCAAAATTCTCGTCAAGCACCGGATTGGCAAAAGTGCGCGGCGGGGGCGGGGCCGTGCCGGCGCACCCTGCCAGGCCAAGGATCGCAGCGAACAGCAAACACCGCATCTCAGGCCGCTCCGCCGGTGGTGAAGCGATAGATGATGATGTTGCGGTAGACCTCCCCCGGATCGAGCCTGATCGACCCGAAGCTTGGCTGGTTGGGGGTATCGGGAGCCATTTGCGGCTCGAGGACCAGCGCGTCGCCCATGCGGTAGAGCCTGCCGGACTTGCCGCTGCTGGTCGCATCGAGGAAATTGCCCGAATAGAATTGCAGCCCGGGCTGGTTCGATGCGATTTCCATCATCCGCCCCGAGCCGGGGTGCAGGACGCGGGCGACCAGCTTCGGTTCGGCCAGGGCCGTGTCGGCGACGACCCAGTTGTGGTCGTACCCCCGCCCGATTCTGATTTGCTCGTCATCCGCATCGCGCACCCGCGCGCCGATCTGGACAGGGGCGCGGAAATCAAACGGCGTTCCGGCGACCGGCCTGATTTCGCCGGTGGGAATCGCGCCCGCATCGGTGGGAAGGTAATGCTCCGCGAAAATCGTCAGCCAATGGTCCATGGCGCCTTCGCTGGAGCCCTCACCGGCGAGGTTCCAGTAGGAATGGTTCGAGATGTTGACCAATGTGGCGCGGTCGGTCACCGCGCAATATTCGACGCGCAGGGCATCGTCTTCGGTCAGTTCATAGCTTGCCGTGATACGCAGCGTTCCGGGAAAACCCTGGTCGCCATCGGGACTGACATGACCCAGCGTCACCCGCGCTGCATCGGGTTGCGGGAAGGGTTCGATGACCTCCCAATTGGCCTTGTCGAAGCCATGCGGCCCTCCGTGCAGCGCATTGGGGCCGTTGTTGGCGGGGATCTGACAGGCGCGCCCATCCAGCGTGAAGCGCCCGCGCGCGATCCGGTTGGCGACCCGTCCCACCGTCGCGCCCATGTACTGGGGCTGGAGCAGATAGGGGCCGAGCTGCGCGTGCCCCAGCGCCACATCCGCCAGATCGCCGTTGCTGTCGGGCACCAGCACCGCCTGGATGCTGGCCCCGTAGGTGATCACCGTCACCTTCATGCCGCGTGCATTGGCGAGCGTGATCGCCTCGACCGTCTCACCGCCAGGCAGTGTGCCGAAGGGCGCGCGGGTTGCGCGCGAGGCGCGAACAGGATCGGAGGTGTGCGGCACGATGGCCCTTTCAGGCTGGAGTAATTTATATGATAATATATGAAAGGCCGGACTGGAAGCGCAACCTAGTGCTTTTTCAACCGTTTGACCCAAGGAGTGCCCGTGCTCAGTTTCGTTAAACCGCTGCTCGCGGCGCTTGCCCTGTCTGCAACGCCGCAGGCCGCCTCAAAGGAACCTGTCAGCCCCTTGTTCCTTCCCGTCTATGAAACCAATTTTCCCGATCCCTTCATCGTGCCGCACGATGGGCGATATCTGGCCTATGCGACCAACGCCGAGCGGTTTCAGGCCAATGTGCAGATGGCGGTGTCGGACGATCTGGTGACGTGGGAGCCCTTGCGCAGGAACGGCAAGCTGCACGATGCGATGCCGGTGCTCCCGCCCTGGGCCGAGCGCGGCTGGACCTGGGCGCCCGAGGTGATGAAACTGAATGACCGCTATCTGCTGTTCTTCACCGCGCGCGAAAAGGCGAGCGGGCTGCAATGCACCGGGGTCGCGTCGAGCGACGATCCGCTCGGGCCGTTCGTTTCCAACGCCACCGAGCCGTTGGTCTGCCAGCGTGATCTGGGGGGCACCATCGACGCCAGTCCGTTCCAGGATGCCGATGGCCAGATCTATCTCTATTACAAGGCAGACGCGAACGCGGTCGGCAAGCCCACCGAGATCTTCGTCCAGCGCATGACCGCAGATGGCATGGGCCTTGTGGGTGATCCGGTCGCGCTGATCCGCAACAACCAGCCCTGGGAAGCGCATGTCGTCGAATCGCCGACGATGATCCGGCATGGTGACGACTATGTGCTGTTCTATTCGGCCAACCATTTCGGCTGGGAGCCGCATCAGCCATTGTCACCTTATGCGATGGGCTATGCGCGCTGCGACGGCCCGATGGGGCCGTGCGTCGAGGCGCCGGACAATCCCATCCTGTTCAGCTTCGAGGATCGCGACGGCGGGTGCCTGAGCGGGCCAGGGCACCAGGCGATCTTCGAGGCCAATGGCCGCGAGTATATCGTTTTCCACGCCCATGCCTTCAAGCCGGGCTGCCGCAATGCCGACAAGGGCCGCTATATGTATATCGCCCCGCTCGACTGGCAGGACGGCGGGCCCCGGGTCGGCCGCAGCCTGCGTCCGGACCCTGCGATCAAGCGTCGGCGCTAGATCATGACCGGACGGCCCGGGCTATCCGCCCGGACCGTTCGAGCCCTTGATCACGAACCGAAGCGGAACCTCAGGCCCAGCGACAGGGTGCTCTCGTCATACCGGCGATAGCGGATGAAATCCGCTTCGGGCGCGCCATTGCGCGCCGAGGTGAAATCCTGGTTGAAGGTTTCGCGGGTGATGTTGGTCCATGCGCCGAACAGCGCGAACTGGTCGCTGATATCGTAGTTTAGCGTCAGATCGAGCCGGCCTGCGGGGCGGGCGGTTTCGGTATAGATGTCGTCGCCGCGGAACTGCTGCGTCGCGCGATAGCTCGATCGGCCGTTATAGGCCAGCCGCGCGCCGATGCCATAGCGCTCATAGATCGCCATGATGTTGTAGTTCCACTTGGAAACGCCGTTGAGCTGGTCGGTGATCGGCTGATAGGTCAGCCCGCCTGCGCCGTCGTCCTGCTGGGTTTCGGCATCGATATAGGTGACATTGGCCTGCACCCCGAAGCCGCGCACCCAGTCGGGAAGCGATTCGAAGTCGGCGAACGCCTGGCCCTGCAGCTCGACACCCGTGATCCGTCCCTTGCCGGTGTTGACCGGCCCAGAGATTTCGATGATGCCCAGCGTCGGGTCCTCCACGCGGAAGGTGTTCTGCTGGATGAAGCCCTTGATGCTGCGATGGAAGCCGGTGAGCGACACGAAGCTGGACGGGGCGAAATAGAGTTCGGCCGCCGCATCGAAGTTCCACGAAGTGAACGGGCGCAGGAACGGGTTGCCACCCGACGCGCGGAACGGGTTGCTCGGCGTTCCCACCCCGCCCGGCGGCGGTGCGCCGATGACGAGTGCGGGGTTGAGGTCCTGATAGTTGGGCAGGGTGCGCGTCTTCGACACCACCGCGCGCAGCTGCAGCGTCTCGTTCACGCGTGCGCGCAGACCGGCATTGGGCAGGAACGAGGTCCGCTCGCTGCCATCGTCGATGGCGTCGATTCCCGTCGGCACAGGCCCTGCGACCCGCGTCTTGACGCGGCTGACCCGCGCGCCGATCGTGCCTTCGATATCCTCGTTGCCCAGCACCAGTTGCGCATAGCCTGCAAGGTTCTTTTCGTTCGCCGTATACAGCAAGGCTGCCTCGACCGGTTCCGGACCGAAGCCGGCCAGCTGGCGCAGCGCGCCGAGGCTGTTGCGGATGCTGGCATAGGTGGGTGCGGCAAATTCTGTGGTGCCGCCGAAATCGACACCGTCGAACACCTTGAACGTCACCGGAAGCTGATCGCCGGTGATCTGTGTGGGCGACCGTCCGAAACGGTTGCTGTAGCGCCGCTCGGCCTCGCGGTCGGTATAGCGCACGCCCACCTGCAGGCTCCTGAGGAACGGACTGTCGAATTCATATTCAAGATCGCCGCGGAACTGCCAGTCCTGCCCGGTCGATTTCTGGTTTTCCTCGAACAGACCGTCGAAAAACTGCGCTGCGGGGTTGGCGAAATCGATCCCCGTGATGTCGAAGCGCGGTCTGCTGTTGTCGAACACGATCGTCGGCGCGCCGCTCCAGCGCCGGTCCAGCGACTCGGTCGATCCGGTGAAGGTCGAATCGGTGTGCGCGATGTCGATGTTGAGCTTCAGCCGGTCGCGGGTGAACCGCATCCCGCCTGCAAACTGATAGGTGTCGGTCTTGTTGTAGGTCGCGCCCTGGAAGCTGAACAGCGATCCTGCAGGCGCGTTGACCGTTCCACCGGTGACGATGTTGGTGCCCTCGCGGAACTGCAGTCCGGCAACCTGCGCCCCGTTGAACAGTTCCGCCGCGAGCAGGCGATCGTCGATCTTGTTGCGGAACCCCTGCCACAGCCCCTCGGCGTAGAATTCCAGATCGGGGTTGGGCTTGTATTGCACCGCCGCGTTGATCGAGGGGCGCACGCGCTCGCCCGAGCGGTAGAACAGCCGCTGGATATCGGGGAAGCGTGCAAATGTTCCGGCCCCTGCATCCGCCACCAGCACGTTGCCCTCGCGGCGGAAGGTCTGCAGGAAGTCGGTGTTCGAGATTTCGGCATCCAGATAGCGCATCTCGGTGCGCGAGACGTTGACCAGCACGCCAAGTTCGCCACCGTCACCGACATCCCAGCGCTTGGTGGCAAGCAGGTTGAAGTTCGGCGTGATGCCGTCGCCCTGGCGGGTGTACAGCCCCCAGATCGAGCCTGCGATCTGGCCGTCCTTGAAATCGAGCGGCTGGCGCGAGCGGATGTTGACCAGACCTGCAAGACCCGGCTCGACCAGATCGGCGGTCGATGTCTTGAACACCTCGATCGCGGCGACGTTGGACGAGGGGAAATCCTGTAGCGCGACGATTCGCGTTTCGGCGGTGAAGATCTCGCGGCCGTTATAGGTCGTGGTGAAATTGGGCAGGCCGCGGACCAGCACGTTCTGCGCCTCGCCGCCCTGGCGATAGACTTGGACGCCCGAAATGCGCGCAGCGGTCTCGGCGGTGTTGAGATCGGGCAGCTTGCCGATGTCCTCGGCCACGACCGCGTCGATGATCTGTTCGGAATCGCGCCGGATGTTGCGGATCGATTCGAGCGACTGGCGCAGGCCGGTGACGACGATGCTCGCTTCTTCGGCCGGTGCAGCCTGCGCGGTCTGTGTCTGACCGGGGGGAGCCTGGGCCGGGACGTTCTGCGCAAGCGCGGGTGCCTGACAAAGCGCCAGTGCCGCCAGCGAAGCCGAGCACCGCAATACCGTCGTAGCTTGTATCATATCCACTCCCCATGTTTTGAGCCCGCGGGCTGCTGGCTGCTGCGCAGCTCTGTTCCGGTATTTATACCAACCGACCACGGCGAGGGAAAGACAATTATACGATAAATATGTTTGTTGCGATAAACCTAAGTTCAAGACAGCCCCAAGGGTACCGTGCGCGCTCGGCGGACGGCATCACCATTCGGCGAAGCTGCCGTCTTCGTGCCGCCAGATCGGGTTGCGCCAGCGGTGCCGATCCTTGTCGGCCTCGCGGACCTTGTCCTCGTCCACTTCGACGCCCAGCCCGGGCCCTGCCGGGATGGCAAGGTATCCGTCCTCGGGCGTGAGCACGCTGGCATCTTTCATGAAGCTGAACAGGTCGTGCCCCTGGTTGTAGTGGATCCCCAGCGACATTTCCTGCAGGATGACATTGGGCGTGCAGGCCGCCAGCTGCAGGCACGCCGCCAGCGCCAGCGGGCCCAGCGGGCAGTGCGGGGCGACCGCGACATCATAGCTTTCGGCCATAGTGGCGATCTTGCGGCACTCGCTCAAGCCGCCCGCATGGGCAAGATCGGGCTGAATGATGTCCACGACGCCGCTGGCGATGAATTGCTTGAAGTCCCAGCGCGAATAGAGCCGCTCGCCCAGCGCGATCGGCGTGGTGACCAGATTGGCGATCTGCGCCAGCGCCTCGGCATTTTCCGACAGCACCGGCTCCTCGATGAACAACAGCCCCAAAGGCTCGACCGCCTTGGCCAGCTGCTTGGCCATCGCCCGGTGCACCCGGCCGTGAAAATCGAGCCCGACATCGACTCCCGCCGCCTGCGCCGCCTCGACTCGCGCGACGACATCGTCGAGCTTGGGCCCGACCAGATAGTCGATCTCGGCGGTGGCGTTCATCTTTACGGCCGAAAAGCCCTGCGCCTTGCGCGCCGCAGCCGCCTCGGCGATGTCATCGGGCCGGTCGCCGCCGATCCAGGCATAGCTGCGAATCTTCTCGCGCACCTTGCCGCCGAGCATTTCATAGGCGGGCATGCCGTAATGGCGCCCCTTGAGGTCCCACAGCGCCTGGTCCAGCCCAGACAGCGCCGACATCAGCACCGGGCCGCCGCGGTAGAAGCCGCCGCGATAGGCGACCTGCCAGATGTCCTCGATCCGCCGCGGGTCTGCGCCGATAAACCGGTCGCGCAGCGCCTCGAACGCTCCGGCGACCGCTTCTGCGTGTCCCTCGAGGCTGGCCTCGCCCCAGCCATAGGCGCCGTCCTGTGTCTCGACACGGACAAACAGCCACCTGGGTGGCACGAAAAAGGTCTCGATACGGCTAATCTTCATTTTCTGGCACTTCGCGGCTGGCAAGTTCGGAGGAGATAATTATAAGATAAATCTGTCACAGCAAGCTCTCATTGCCTCAGGCTGTCCGATTACCGGTTCGGCATCGACCAAAAGGGACGTTTTGGATGCGTTGGAAAGATGGCCATATCGCGGTCGATTGGGGGACGACCAACCGACGCGCCTATCTGGTCGATGGCTCGGGATGCCTGCTGAGCGACTTCGAGGATGGCAAGGGCGTGACGTCGGTCGAGGCGAACGGCTTCGATGCTGCGGTTGCAGAGATTCGCGCGCGTCTGGGCGACCTGCCGATGCTGATGGCGGGCATGATCGGATCGAACCGAGGCTGGCGCGAGGCAGCCTATGTGCCTTGCCCCGCCGGACTCGATTCGCTGGCCCGGGCAATCCTGTGGGTGGAAGAGGGTCGCACCGGAATCGTGCCGGGGGTCTGCCAGACCGGGCCCGCAGGCGCCGATGTGATGCGCGGCGAGGAGGTGCAGATCCTGGGCGCGATCGCAGGCGCCATGGTGCCCGCCGACGGTGTCATCTGCCATCCCGGCACGCACGCCAAGTGGATCGTCACCGCCCAGGGACAGATCACCGCCTTCCGCACGATGATGACCGGCGAACTGTTCGGCCTGCTGCAGAAGCACAGCATCCTGGCCGACCTGATCGATCACGACGTGACCCCAGGAGACGCGTTCGCGGCGGGCGTCGATGAGGCGCTTGCCGGAGGCGATGTGCTCTCGGGCCTGTTCCGCATCCGCGCACGGCACCTGCTCGGCACCAGCGATGACGCTGGCGAGGACGACGCAGGCTCTTATGCCAGCGGCCTGCTGCTCGGCTGCGACATCCGCATCGGACTGGACCTGGCTGAAGGACGCGAGGTCGCCCTGATCGGCCGCCCGGAACTGTGCACGCTCTACGCCGCAGCGCTCGGCAGGGCCGGGCGCGCATCGACGACCCTTGACGGTTCCGCAGCCTTTCTGGCCGGGATCCAGCATCTGGTGAACCGCCTATGACTGACGCCATGACCGATTTCGAAACCCACTTCGCGCAGTGCCCGCTGGTCGCGATCATCCGCGGGGTGCGGCCCGATGAAGCAGAGGCGGTGGGCGGCGCGCTGATCGAGGCGGGTATCCGGATCATCGAGGTTCCGCTCAATTCGCCCGAGCCGCTCGCCAGCATCGAGCGGCTGGCGCGCGCATTCGGCGACCGGGCGCTGATCGGGGCGGGGACGGTACTGAACGTCGCGGACGTGCGCAGCGTCGCCGATGCCGGCGGCCGTATCATCGTCTCGCCCAACGTCTTCAGTGACGTCGTGGCTGCGACGGTCGCGGCGGGTCTGGTCCCGGCACCCGGCTATTTCACCCCGAGCGAAGCCTTTGCCGCGATCCGCGCAGGGGCCGGGGTCCTCAAGCTGTTCCCGGCCGAGGCGGCGTCGCCGGCCGTGGTCAAGGCGCACCGCGCCGTGCTGCCAAAGGCGATCCGACTGCTGGTCGTGGGCGGCGTGACCCCGGACAAGATGGCGGAGTATCTGCGCGCCGGTGCCAACGGCTTTGGCCTCGGCGGCGCGCTGTACAAACCTGGCATGGCGCCAGCAGAGGTTGGGCAACGCGCAAACGCCTTTGTCGCCGCGCTGGCGCAGGTGAGCGCATGACCATCCGCGTCGCCCTGATCGGCTTCGGCAAGATCGCCGCCGATCAGCACGTGCCCGCGATCGCCGCAGATCCGCGATTCGAGCTTGCGGCGGTCACCGCGCGCAGCGGCGATCCGGATATCGGCGTGCCATGGTTTGCCGAGGCGGCGGAGATGTTTGCCGAAATGGAAGGGCGGCTCGATGCCGTCGCGATCTGCACGCCGCCGGGGGCACGCTATGGCATCGCGCTGCAGGCGATCGATGCAGGGCTTGCGGTGCTGCTTGAAAAGCCCCCGGCGGCGACGCTGGGCGAGATCGAGGCGCTCGAGGCCCATGCGCGCGAAAAGGGCGCATGTCTGTATGCCGGATGGCATTCGCAGCACGCCCCGGCGGTCGCGCCCGCCGCAGCGGCGCTCAAGGACGCATCGGGCATTGCCCGGCTCGATATCATCTGGCGCGAGGATGTGCGCAAGTGGCACCCCGGTCAGGACTGGATCTTCGAGCCGCAGGGCTTCGGCGTGTTCGATCCCGGCATCAACGCCTTGTCGATTGCCTCGGCCATTCTTCCGGATCGGCTGTTCGTCGAATCAGCGCAGCTTGAGGTGCCTGAAAACCGGCAGGCACCGATTGCGGCGAAGATCACCTTTTCGGGCGGCAACCACCACGCCGATTTCGACTTCCGACACAGCGACGGCGAGGAATGGACCATCGCGATCGAAACCGCTGAAGGACGGCATGTCGAATTGCGCGAAGGCGGGGCCCGGCTGATCATCGACGGGGAGGAACAGCCGCTGGGTCCGCGCGAAGAATATCCCGCGATGTATCGCCGCTTTGCCGACCTGATCGCAACCGGCAGCGTCGAGATCGACCGCGAGCCGCTGCGGATCATGGCCGATGCCGTTCTTGCAGCACAGCGCACGGCGGTTGCATCGTTCATATGGACGGACGGGGGCTGATCGCACATGGTGCTGGGCAAGAACGAGGGGCGGGAGGCAATCGCATTGGACAACCTGGGGGAAAGCGGGACGCGGTCGGGTCCCGCAGGGGCCGGACGCAATCTGACCTATGGCATGCTCGATGCGCTGGGCAAGGCGATCCTGACCGGCCATTATGATGACGCGCCCTTCCCGACCGAATCGGACCTTGCCAAGCAATACGGGGTCAGCCGCTCGGTAACGCGCGAGGCGGTCAAGATGCTCACCGCCAAGGGGCTGCTCACCGCACGCCCGCGCAAGGGCACCAGCGTCCAGCCGCAGGTGAGCTGGAACCTGTTCGACCCTGACGTGCTGCGCTGGCTGCTCGACCGCAAGTTCTCGCTCGATCTGCTGCGCCAGTTCACCGAGCTGCGACTGGCGATCGAGCCCACCGCTGCGGGGCTGGCCGCGATGTCGGCAACGCCGGGCGGGCTGGCCGCGATCAAGGCGGGGTTCGACCGGATGGCGGCCGCCGAAGCGGGCGATGACGATCCGCTTGAAGCCGATATCGCCTTCCACATTGCGGTGCTGCGCGCATCGGCCAATCCCTTCTTCGCGCAGTTCCAGGATGTCGTCACGACTGCGCTGCGGACCTCGATCCGGTTCACCAATCGCTTCAAGGGCCGCACCGCCAGCCTGCCGCAGCATCATGCCGTGCTGAGCGCGATCGAGGATCACCAGCCCGAGCGGGCGCGTGCGGCGATGATGGCGCTGATCACCGACGTCATGACCCTGATCGCCGAGGCGGAAAAGAAGGTTTGATCATGCAGTGCATTGCCGATGTCGGGGCGACGCTGGGCGAGGGCCCGATCTGGGATCCGCGCGAGGATGCGCTCTATTGGGTCGATATTCCCGAACGGCGCGTTTTCCGCTGGTCGGAAGCCGATGGCGTGCGCGCGATTCCAGTCGCGAGCCACGTTTGCTCGCTGCTGCCGCGCGCCAGCGGCGGCTTCATCGGCGGCGGCTATGAGGGCTTCATCGCGATCGACCGCAGCTTCGGCATCACGCCGGTCGGCGACCCCGAGCCCGAACGCCCCGGCAACCGCTTCAACGACGGCAAGATCGACCGCGCCGGGCGGCTGTGGGCAGGGACCATGGACCAGGCCGAGGCGCAGGACAGCGGCTCGCTCTACCGGATGGACGCAGACCTGAGCTGGCAGCGGATCGACACCGGCTACCGGGTGACCAACGGCCCTGCCTTCAGCCTCGACGGGTGCACGCTCTACCACACCGATTCGGCGCGTCAGAGGATCTATGCGTTCGATCTGGATGCCGATGGCAAGGCGACAGGCCGCCGCGTGCACCTCGCGTTCAAGGAGGGCGATGGCTATCCCGATGGCATGACGGTCGACGCCGAAGACTGTCTGTGGGTCGCCTTCTGGGATGGCTGGTGCGTGCGCCGCTTTTCTCCTGAAGGGCAGATGCTCACCCAGATCAGGCTGCCGGTCGCGTGCCCGACGAGCTGTGCGTTCGGCGGCGCCAACCTCGACCGACTGTTCGTCACATCGGCAAGCCGCGATTTGTCACCGCAGCAGCGCGCCGACCAGCCCCAGGCGGGCGGGCTGTTCGTATTTGACGCGGGCGTATGCGGCCCAGTGGAGACGCTTTTTGCGGGCTGACCGCTGATCACCGCGCCGTATCGGGCAGGATCTGCGCATAAAGTTCATTCACCCGGCGTTCGGCATCGGCCAGCGCCGCCTCGATCGGTTTGGCGCCGGTCACCGCAGCCTCCAGTTCCTCGCCGATCAGGCTCTGGATCGCACTCTGCCGCCGCACAAAATCGGGAAGCTGCGCGCCGGTGCGGGCCAGCGCGGCAATATCGCGGCGGTGCGGCAGCGCCTGAAACGCCTGCGTCTCCAGCACCGGCTGCATCGCCGGAAGCTGGCCGGTGCGTGACCAGTCGAAACTGTAACGGGTGACGAAGCCCAGGAACCGCGCGATCGCCGCGCGTTCGTCGGGCCCGCGTCTGGCCTTGGGCAGTACCCAGGCGTGTCCGTCGACGAACGCGGCATCGCGGCCCCACAAAGTGGGGAAGGGTGCGATGGCATAACTCTGGTAGAGCGGCGATCCCGGGCGTGCGGCCTCGGCATCGTAAGGCCCGATCATCCAGGTGCCGACCGGAAAGATGCCGCCCTCGCCCTTGGTGAAGGACGCGGTCGCGGCGGGGAAATCCTGGTTGCGGGTGGTCAGCCGCTCGGCGTGGAGCTGGCGCAGCAGGGCGATGATCCGCTTCGCCTCGGGAGTGTTCAGCCGGATGTGACGCGCATCGGGAAAGATCACCGCGTCTTGCGCCAGGAGATAGGTATAGAGCAAGGCGACATGGAAGTCGGGCGCGTTGACATGCGCCTGGATCAGATAGGGCTTGCCCGTGGCCGCCTTGAACTGGCGCGCGTGGCGCAGCAGCTCTTCGGGCGAGGTTGGCAGCACCGGCCGCCCGTCGCGCATCAGCCCGGCCTCGGCCATCAGCCGGGTGTTGATGTGGAACAGGCGGCCGATCGTGTCCTGCGGCATCCCGTAAAGGCGGCCCTCCTTGACCACGCCCGCACGCGCGGCGGTGGTGAACTGCGCCGCATCGACCCCCGCCTGGCGCATTATTCCGTCCATCGGCTCGAGCAGGCCCCGGCCCTGATAGTCCGAGATCACCGACTGGTGCATCGTCACCAGATCGGGCGGATCGCCCGCCGCGATCTGCGCGGCGAGCTGCGGATAGCCCGGCCAGGCGACGACGTTGACCTTGACGCGGATGTCGGGATTGTCCGCCTGGAACCTGTTGATCATCGTCGTCAGGATGCCGCATTCGGTCTCGGCGGCGGCGACATCGGTGCTTTTGCCATAGACCGCGCCGCACTCGCCGAAGAAGCGCTGCACCACGATCTCGGTGCGATCATCGCGCGACGAGCAGCCTGCGACCAGCAGCGCGGCGATCAGGATCAGCCAGTGCCTCATTTTACGGTTGCTCCTGCCATCGCGCGGACGATCTGCTTCTGGAAGATGATGTAGACGATCAGGATCGGCACAGAGGCGAACACCGCCTGCGCCATCAGGAAGCCGAGCCCGCTGGTCTGCGCATAATTCATCTGCGCCGAGGCAAGCCCCACGGTCAGCGTGAAATAGTCGCTCGTCGTCGCGGAGATCAGCGGCCACCAGTACTCGTTCCACGAGGCGAGGAAGGTGAACACCCCCAAGGTTGCTTGCGCCGGGATGGTCAGCGGCAGCAGCACGCTCCAGAACAGCCGGAAACGCGACGCGCCGTCGAGCATCGCCGCCTCGTCGAGCTCGCGCGGGATCGCCTTGAAATACTGGGTCATGAAGAACACGCCGAACGATCCGGTCAGCCCGGGCAGGACCAGCCCGGGATAGCTGTTGTGCAGCCCCAGCCAGGCAAAGATCTGGTGGCGCGGCAGGATCACCGCCTGTTCGGGAACGGCAAGCCCGAACAACACGATGATGAACAGGGTGCGCCGGAAGGGAAAATCGAGCCGGGCAAAGCCGTATCCCGCCAGCGACGCCAGCACGAGCACGCCGAAGGTTGTGCAGAGCGACACGATGATGGAGTTGACCAGCCATTGCGATGTCAGCGACCCTGCAAAGATCGCGCGGTAGTTGTCGAGCGTGTAGGGCGGCGAGAATGCGGCCCCGCTGTCGACCATCAATGCCGCGTTGCTCTTGAACGACAGCAGCAGCGTCCACAGCATCGGGGTGAGCATGGTCGCAGCGCCGAGCAGCAGCAGGACCGTCACCGGCAGCGAGAGGCGCGCGCGCGCTGCCCCGCTCATGCTGCGTCCTCGTTGCGCGTCGTCAGCCAGTATTGCAGCAATGTCACCAGCAGGATCATCCCGAACAGCATTTCGGCAAGCGCGGCGGCATAGCCCAGCTCCCAGCGTCCGAACGCGACCTCGAAGATATACAGCACCATCGTGCGCGACGCGCCTCCCGGGCCGCCCGAGGTGAGCAGCTGCGCCTGCCCGAAGATCTGCAGTTGCGCCGCGGTCTGCAGCATGACGACCAGCAGCAAGGTCCGCCGGATCGAGGGGAGCGTGATGCGGCGGAAGGTGGTCCAGCGGCTGGCGCGGTCGAGCGCGGCGGCCTCGTAGACATCGGCGGGCACTTGCTGAAGCCCGGCAAGGAACAGCATCACCGGAAAGCCCAGCGACCACCAGATCGTGGTGATGGCAAGCGCCGGGATGACCAGCGAGGGATCGCTGAGGAACGGAATCGATGGACGGCCCACCGCTTCCAGCCCCTCGGCGATCAGCCCGGCATCAGGGGTCAGAACGAAGCGCCAGATCAATGTGACGATGGTCACCGACAGCACCGAGGAGGAGAAGAATATGCCGCGGAAGATCGCAGCCCCGCGCGTGGCGCGATTGAGCGCGAGCGCCAGCATCAAGGCCAATACGGTCAGCGGCGGGACGATCAGCAGCGCCAGCATCAGCGTGTTGCCGACCGCCTGATGGAACACCGGGTCGGCCAGTGCGCCGGCATAATTGGCAAGGCCTATCCACTCGCGCGCACCGAACAGATCGGCGCGGTGCAGGCTGATATCGATGCCGAGGATGAGCGGCCAGATCAGCACAGCGCCATAGAGCAGCAGGAACGGGCCGACATAGGCATAGCCCTCGAGGCGGCGGGTCCATCCGGGCATCGTCATATCGCCGCCTCCGCATGGTGGCCGGCGCCGTCGGGCCCGAACACATGCGCCGCCGCGCCGTTGATCCGCAGGCCGATCCTATCGCCGCTGCGCACCGCGCTGTTGCCCGCATCCTGCGCGGTGATCTCGGTGCCGCCTGCCAGCTCGGCATAGACCAGGGTGCGGTCGCCCAGCCGTTCGACCAGCACTGCTTCGGCATCGACATCGCCGCTGCCCTGGCCGGTCACCGCGACATGCTCGGGGCGCAGGCCGAGTTCGACCGGCGTGCCATCGGGCAGCCCTGCGCGCGGCACGCGGGTGGATACGGTCACGCCGTTGCCGATGTCGACCGCAGCATAGCGGGGTTCCGACGCAACGATGGTTCCGGGCACCAAAGTCATCGCAGGCGAGCCGACGAAGCGCGCGACGAAGGCGTTGGCGGGGCGGGCATAGACCTCCATCGGCGGCCCGACCTGCTGGATCCGGCGATCGTTCATCACCACGATGCGGTCGGCCAGGGTCATCGCCTCAGCCTGGTCATGCGTGACCATGATCAGCGCAGCATCGACCCGCCGCCGCAATTGCGCCAGCTCCACCCGGGTGCGGTTGCGCAGCGCCGCATCGAGGTTCGACAGCGGCTCGTCGAGCAGGAACAATTTGGGCTGCTTGACGATGGCGCGGCCGATCGCGACCCGCTGGCGCTGCCCGCCCGACATCTGGCCGGGCTTCTTGTCCAATTGCTCCTCGATCTCGAGCACCTGCGCTGCCTGCGCGATGCGGGCCTCGATCTCGGCCTTGGGGACGCGCGCGTTGCGCAACCCGAACGCCATGTTCTGACGCACCGTCATGTGCGGGTAGAGCGCATAATGCTGGAACACCATCGCGACATCGCGCTCGCCCGGCGCGAGCTGGTCGATGCGCCGACCCTCGAGCGAGACCTCGCCCGAATCGAGCGTCTCGAGCCCGGCGATGATCCGCAGCAGCGTCGATTTCCCGCTGCCCGAGGGGCCGAGAAAGGCGATGAATTCGCGCGGCTCCACACTCAGCGAAACGTGATCAAGCACATGGGTGCCGCCATAGGATTTCGAGATGTCTTTCAGTTCCAGGCTCGCCACGCGCATCCCCATTTCGTTTGTTTTGATTCCATATTCGGCCAGACCGGCGCCCTGTCTTGTTCAATAGGCCGGGACCAGCAGCCCCTCGATCATATGGTTCTGGATCACCGGCTGCAGTGTGTCCACGATGCGGCAGTGCAGATGATCGCGGATGTGCGATGGCAGCGCGGCATGATAGGCGCGCGTCGCCTGAAGGTCGTGACGTTCGCAATTGGTGGCATCGGGCGCATCGACTCCGATGACCAGCACCGGGCGTGGGCTTTGCGAGCGGTTGGCGGTGCCGCGATGCACGGTCAGTGCCGAGCGGGCCGAGATGTCACCGCGCTGCGGCATCTTGCGCTGCGCGCGCTGTTCATAGCGCGACCACAGATCGCGCGGCGGAAACATGCCCTTGGCGCAGCCTTCGAACGTGTCCCATTGCGTGCCCGGAGCGATCTCGAAGGGGCCGTGTTCGGGCTTCGTATCGATGGTCGTCAGGTTGAACGCGAGCGAGTTCAGCCTCCGGTCGCGGACCGTCGCTGCTGGCATTGCAAAGTCGCGGTGCCAGGGCTGGTCGACCGCTCCGGGAAAGGGAATGTCGAAGCCGACCTCGACGATGCGATAATCGCGCGTCAGCACAGCCTCGCACACCGCGACGAACCAGGGATGGCTGACGATCTCCACGAAACCGCTGATCCGCTCGGCATGGACCTCGACATACCAGCGCTCTGGTCCGCGCGGCAGCGTTCCTGCCGGAATCGCCCGAGCCTCATCGAACAGCGCCATGATTTCGTCGTGCATCCGGTCGGCAAAGCCCGGGGCGAAGGCCTGTGACAGGCTGATGATGCCGTCTCCATAAAGGCCCCGCATGATGTCTGCAGCTTCAAATTCTGCCCGGTTCGCGTTGATCGCCATTCCCGCCTCATGATTTATCCTACAAATATGATTATCTGCTTTTCGAGCGCTTGGCGAGTCGTCTATTCAAGGGTCATGAGCACCACCGAATCATTCATCGTCGAACCGGTCGCAGAGGGCGTTGCCACGCGGCTGACCGTGCAGCGCGGCGGCGTCAGCCGCCATTACCGGATCGTGACCGGGCAGCATCAGCACTACACCATCTTCTTCAGCGAGCTTGCGCGCGACTTCGGCACCCGCGCCCCGGAGATGCACAAGACGCTGCCGCTGGCCGATGGCGAGGTGCCCAACTGGCGGCCTTTGATCCTGGAGAATTTGAGCGAGCGGACCACCGCGGGCTATGGCGATCCCGCCGTGCTGAAGACCGATGAAGGCTATTATCTGGTCGCAACCTCGAATGACGCGCCGGACGCCTTCCCGATCCTGCATTCGGACGATCTGGAATGCTGGACCCACCGCGGGTTCGTCTTTCCGCAGGGCGAGGCGCCCGACTGGACCGCGCAGGGCCGGTTCGTGGGTGACTTCTGGGCCCCGGAAATGGCGAAGTGCGGGGACGAATACTGGCTGGTCTATACCGCCCGGCAGCGGTCCAATGCGCTCGCCATCGGGCTGGCCAAGGCGCCACATCCCACCGGACCGTGGACCGACATGGGCCATCCGCTGATCGCGTCCTATGCGATCAACACCACGGGCCTCGCCGATGATCCCTCGCAGGCGATGCTGAGCGGCGGGGTGATCGATTCGCACATCTTCATCGATGCCAATGGCGAGCGCTATCTGTTCTGGAAGCGCGACACCAACGGGGTATGGCCAAGGCCGCTGGCAGGGTTGTTGCGCGCGCGGCCCGAACTTATCGACCGGCTGTTTGCCAGCGAGGCCGACCGCAGCAGCGCCGCCTTTGCCGCGGCAATCCAGCCCTGGGCCAACACCCGCCGGCCGATGGAGCGCTTCTTCCTGATGCAGCCGCTGATCGAGGCGGTCATCGACAATTGGGAGCATGTGAAGAGCGAGCTCGGGCAGATCGAGGGCGCGGAGTTCATCTTCGACGCAATGAGCACGCCGATCCATGCGCAACGACTCAACGACGAGGGCGAACTGATCGGCGAAGACACCGTCGTGCTGGTCAACGATCTCGAATGGGAAGGCCATCTGATCGAGGGGCCCTGGGTCACCTATCAGCAGGGTCGATACTGGATGTTCTATGCCGGCAATGATTTTGGCACGCCCGCTTATGGCATCGGGGTTGCGGTCGCGGATCATCCGCTCGGGCCCTATGTCAAGCAGCGCGAGCCGCTGCTCAAATCGACCAGCACATGGTGGGCGCCCGGACACGCATCGGTCGCAGAAGGGCTTGACGGCAACCCCCAGCTGTTCTTCCACGCCTTCTTCCCGGGCACCGGAGGTTACAACACCTTCCGCGCGCTGCTGACTGCCCAGCTGCGGTTCACCGACGAGCACGTCGAGCTCGGCTGATCCCCCGGTCCCGACACAAGGGATTCGGGATCGCACGACTGCCTTCAAGACAATCGCACGGAGGCGGGGCATGCCCGCGCCACGCCGTATGGCAGCCCGCGCTCGCGGCTTGATCGGCTGTGGCCAATGACCCGGCATGCACTCGCCTGCATTTTTGCGCGCAACCTTCCTGCGCGCCGGTCGTCCTGTCTTTGCCTGATGCGAGACCAAAGCCCGACAGGCCACCCCCCATCAAAGATTGCGACCCTTATGACGAAGATCAGGCCCACCATGGCCAAGGCTCTGCGGCTTACCCGCGCGGGCAATTTGAACGCTGCCACGCAGCTTATCCAGTCCGCATTGATGCAGACGGCCGGAACGCGCGCTGTCAAACGCACCATGCCGCGCGGCATGAATGGACTGGCATCGATCGAGGCATTGCAGCGCTATCTGCCTTCTGCCCCCGCCACGGTTCCTGCTGCCAGGACACAGCCCGGGCCAAAAGCCTTGAAGGGTGTCAAAGCACGCTCCCGTCCCGGTGCGGGCAGCTTTGCCGCACGCAGTTTCAGCGGCCCGGAAGGCGCGTTGGCCTACTGGCTGTATCTCCCGTCCCGCCCGGTCAGCGGGTTGCCGGTGGTGATCATGCTGCATGGCTGCAGCCAAACGCCCGAGGACTTTGCCCGCGGAACCCAGATGAACCTGCTTGCCGAGGAATTGGGGTTCATCGTCGCCTATCCTGGCCAGACCGCCTCAGCCAACATGGCGCGATGCTGGAACTGGTTCAAGCCGGGCGATCAACAGCGCGACCGGGGCGAACCTGCAAGGATCGCCGCACTCGCCCGCACTCTCGTGGCAGAGCATGATGCGGATGCCAGCCGGGTCTATGTTGCCGGGCTGTCGGCGGGCGGAGCGGCGGCCGCAATATTGGGGGCGCAATATCCCGACATCTTTGCCGCCATCGGCGTCCACTCCGGACTGGCGTGCGGCGCGGCCAAAGACATGACATCTGCGTTCGCAGCCATGCGCAACGGATCGCTGCAGACCCATGGCCGAAACCGCGAGGGCAGGTTCGTGCCGGTCATCACGTTCCACGGTGACAACGATGCCACGGTGCATCCGATCAACAGTGCGCAGATAGGTGCGAACGCTGTCGAGCAGATCGGGGTGCCGCTGACCACCAAGAGCCAACGGGGAGGAACCGCCCACGGGCGGACCTATACCCGCGAGCTCAATCGCAGCGACGACGGCAAGGTTCAGGTCGAGCAATGGACGGTGCACGGCGCGAGCCACGCATGGGCAGGCGGAAACGCCAGCGGAAGCTATACCGACCAGAGCGGACCAGATGCCTCGCGCGCCATGGCGAACTTCTTCCTGCAACACAGCCTGCCGGAGTTGGCGAGTGCAAGATGAGCTCGCGCGGCGGACTTCATCGAGCAGTCGATGAACCTCTTTCTGTCCGTCCGTGCCCAATTCGTCCTAACATAGATCAGTACATTTGCAGTCAAACGTGATGCCGGGCAGCCCGATGGCCATGATTTCATCGTTTTTGTCGGCGCAGATATGAACACGTCACAAATGGATAGCCGAATTCCGGCCGCTGATATTTGTATCTGTTGCCCCGTGACGGGAACCATTGTCGCCATGCAGCGCTGATACTGCATTGACACAGAGAGGAGAAAATCATGTCTTTCCTGGACCGCATAGCGGCCGCCATTGCTCCGGCGGCGACAGACGAACAGCGTGCCGATGCTCGCCGGAAAATCGAGGAGCTGGCCCCGAACGAAAAGTGGCTTTCGATGATCCTTGAGCAGCACAAGGCGATCGAGCGCTGCTTTGCCGAGGCGAAATCTACCAACGATCCGGAGGGCCGTCAGCAGGCGGTGCGCAAGCTCGCCGCCGAACTGACCGGCCATGCCAACGCGGAAGAAGCGGTGATCTATCCGGTGGTTTCGGAGGACAGCGGCAAGACCCATGCGGGCATGGCCTATGAAGAACATGCCATGACCAAAGTGCAGCTCGCCAAGCTCGAGAAGATCGATCCGATGAGCCGCGAATGGGTCGAGAAGCTCGAGCATATCGAAAGCGCGGTGCAACAGCACATCTACCAGGAAGAAGACAGCTGGCTGCCCGACCTGGTGCGGAACACCCCGGCCGCGGACAAGGCGATGCTCAGCAGCCGGTTTGCCGAGGAATATGGCCGCTATGACAAGACCGAGGGTCAGCGCGCGAGCGCGCCCATGCAAGCCGGCTTCGCCTGACCCAGCGCGATCCCGGGCCGCCGGTCGCAAGGCGTCAGGCGTCCCATAAGCGTTGCAAAGCCGCCGCCCGCCCGCTCCAGGGGTGTGGCGGCGGCTGCGCGTGCAGCGCCCGGAGGCGAAGGAAGCAGCAGGGCTGGATCACCGCTGCCGGATCGTAACCCATGCATCATGCGTTGCTGGCTTATCCTCGTCATCCGGCCCTTGACCGCCGCGCCGCGCGCGAGCGCGGTTCCCCGTCATCGGCCCCATTCACAGGAGCGCGACCCATCGGGTTGACCGGATCCCTTTTATTGCCCGACACGCGGCCCGGCAGGTCGGCGCGAAGCGATCGCCGCGCCCGGGCGATCCATCGGGCGGACGCGCCTGCTGTGGCGCATCGCTGACGATGAGTCCCGCAGCCACCCTTCGCTCCGGCTTCCGTCGCATTCTGTTTGCTGTCTGCATGGCCAGCCTGGCTTGCTCCACCACCCCCGCATACGCGCTACTGCCAGCCCCAGCCGCCACGCCCGAAAGCGAACGCAGCACGCCCAGCGCCGCGATCGAGACCCGACCCGGAGCGATCAGCGATGAAGACATAGCGCGCAGGATCAGCGGCATATTCGGCCAGATTCCGGCGCTGCGGAATATCGAGGTGACATCGTCCCAAGGCGTGGTGAGGCTCAGCGGATCGGTGCCGGCGACAGGCGATATCGATCGCGCACAAGCCATCGCCGCGCGGGTGGCCGGGGTGGTGACGGTGGAAAACGGCATAGACCGCGATCTGGCGATCGATGCCAGCCTGGCCCCGGCGCTGGGCAATTTCAGCGATATCGTGCGCGATCTCCTTCGCGCTCTCCCGCTGCTGGCTGTCGCCACGGTCATTGCGGCGCTGATCGCACTGTTCGGCTATATGGTGGCAGGACGCGAGCGCCTGTGGCGCGCGGTCACCCCCAATGCCTTTCTCGCCGAACTCGTGGCGACATCGATCCGGTTTGTGTTCGGGCTGATCGGGATCGTCGCCGCGCTCCAGATCATGGGAGCCACCGCGCTGCTGGGTGCCGTGCTGGGCGGCGCGGGGGTCATCGGGATCGCGCTGGGCTTTGCCGTGCGCGACACGATCGACAATTATGTGTCCAGCCTAATGCTCAGCCTGCGCCAGCCGTTTCGCGCCAACGATCATGTCGTCATCGAAGGGAGCGAGGGCCGCGTCATCCGCCTGACCTCGCGCGCCACCATCCTGATGACGCTCGACGGCAATCATCTGCGCATTCCCAACTCCACCGTGTTCAAGGCGGTGATCCTCAATTATTCGCGCAACCCCGAGCGAAGGTTCGAATTCAGTCTGGGAATCGATGCCGATGACGATCCGGTCCAGGGCATGGCGGTCGGACTCGAGGCGATGACCGCGCTGGAATTCGTGCTCGACGCGCCACGGCCCAACGCGGTCATCACCGAGGTAGGCGATTCCAATATCGTGCTGCGCTTCTTCGGTTGGGTCGACCAGACCAGGACCGAATTTCTCAAGGGCCGCAGCCTGGCGATCCAGGCCGCCAAGACCGCGCTCGAAGCCGCAGGGTTCGCGCTTCCCGAGCCGATCTATCGCCTGCGTTTCGACCCGGGCGCGGCCGTGCCGCAGATCAGCGGACAGGCAAGTGCCGACGAGCGAGGTTCGTTGCCCTCGCGACCTGTCCGGCCAAGCACAATCCCTCTCGTGCAGGACACTGCACCTGAGGATCATATCGAAAAACTGGTCAGCGGAGAGCGCGCCGATTCCACGCAACACGATCTGCTCGATTCGCGCCGCCCGGTGGAATGAAAATTAGACAAGGGCCAAAACAGACAGCCGGAGGGCGCGAGCCCCTTTGCAGCTGCTCCGCCGCGTTTGGGGGAGTTACCAATCTGCGTTAAAGTGCGTCGGCGAACCGTGCCTTAAGCCTGTCAGCAACGGAGCGAGAATCACCCATGCTGACAAAATCACGCAGCCTTCAGGCGATGGCTGGCCTTATCCGCGAATCGGGGCGCGAAGTGCGCTTCAAACGCCATGACCATCTGGTCCGGCGCGGCGAACGAGCGGATCGGGTCTTCGTGCTGCAGGACGGATGGGCGGCCCGCTACAGCCAGATGCCCGACGGGGGCCGGCATATCTCGCATTTCTATCTGCCCGGGGACCTGTGCGACCTGAGCTGGCTGGCTTCCGCCGAAGCCGGTCAGACCGTAAGCGCGCTCACCCCGATCAAGGCGGTGACGATCGACCGCGATCCTATCGAGGAACGGCTGGCTGCGGATGCCATGTTCGCGCAATGCGTTGCGGTGGATTCGCTTTTGCGGCTCGAGGCGCAGACACAGTGGATGGTGACCCTGGGTCGCCGGCCGGCCGTCGAACGCCTCGCGCAGCTGATCTGCGAGCTGTATCTGCGCAGCGAACAGAAGGGCAGGGCGGTCAACCGGGAGTGCTCCTTCCCGCTCTCGCAGCAGCATCTGGCCGATTATACCGGAATGTCCGTGGTGCATGTCTGCAGAACCTTGCGCCGGATGCGGGACCTCGGGCTGCTCGACCTGCGCCGACGGAGGCTGAGAATTCCGGATTTTGCAAATCTTGCATCCATCTGCGGCTTTCCCTTCGGGCAATGGGGAATCCAGCGCCGCACGCCGTCCCGGCACCACCGGCCGCAGAGCCTGGAATGGGCCGCGACAGCCTGAAGCGGGGCGATGAACGACGAATTTGTTAGTCTGGGTCAAGTCTGCGCCCCAAGCTCGAATTATGCCGGAACGATCCTGAAGTCCTCGCGTCGGAAGGAGACCACGCTTGATGGAGACTGTATATGAAACGCCTACCTATATTGCTTAGCCTGCCGGCCCTGATGCTTGTCGCGGCATGTACCGACGAACGCGGCGATGGAGCTGCAAACTCGAACGACAGCATCGCCACCGACGATGGCACCATGATGGCGCCGACTGAAATGCCGACCACCAACGGCAACGGCGTTCCAGCCACGGACGGTACCATGGGCACCGACCCCACCGGCACCGCGCCCGGATCGATGAGCGGAACCGCGCCCGGATCGGCGAGCGGCACTGCGCCCGGCAGCACGACCCGTGGAACCACCACTGGCGGTACGACCGGAACCACCGGAACGGGAATGGACACCCCGGGAACCACCGGGACCACGGGCGGCACCCAGACGGATCGCCCGACGCCTCCCCAATAAGCTTTGTGGTCCGCCTGCCGGGCGGATCTGCGAATCGATTGTCGCTGCGGGCCCTGCCGGGCCTGCGGGCAAGGCTGCCCTGGACCACTGCGTTTGCTCCCGCGCTGGTCCGGGGCGGCGCATTTGTATAAAGGCCAGCGCGGCTGGCCGCCAAGGATCGGCCATGCCGCTCGATATCGACCGGGAATGTCGGCTGTTCGGGTTCCGGGATTTCAAGGTGTCGGGTTACAGAGCAGGAGCCGCAAACCTAGGGGTGGCGGGCACTGGTGCCGTCCGGCGAAGTGTCGCCGCCTGCAAGAATGGCGAACTCGACCGCATCATGCGCGCAGAACATGCGCACCTCGTCGCCATGGTCGCATGACAGGCGCCGCAGCTTGCGCTGGTTGGCGAGGCGGGCCGAGCGATCCACTTCCATCAGCCGCTGATATCCCCGCAAGGCGGGCGAGCATTCGTACTGCTCGGCGCCGACTTCGCCGCGATAGAAATAGGCATCGCCTGCATGCAGCAGCCATCCGTGGCCCTGATCGATCGCGACCCCGACATGGCCCCAGGTGTGACCCGCCAGCGGCACCATGAGAATTTCGGGCGGAAGGCCGGCCAGATCGCGCACCGCGTCGAAGCCGAACCAGCGCTCGCCGCCGCCCATCGGGTAAAGGCTCCAGTTGTCGACTTCATCCCATTGCTGCGGACGATACCGTCTGCGTCCGACCACCGTTCCGCCGCGACCGGCGTCGGCGACCTCCTTCTCGCATGCGGTCACATGGATCGTGGCCTGAGGAAAGTCCTCGAGCCCGCCGGCATGATCGAAGTCGAGATGGGTCAGGACGATATGGCGTACGTCCCGGGGATCGAGGCCCAGCGCGCGGATCTGCGCGACCGCCGTTTCCTCGGGCCGCAGCTGGATATTGTTGAGCGCCAGGAACATCGGCGAGATTCGCCGCAGCCCGCCGGTCACGTCGCGCATGCCAAAGCCCGTATCGATCAGGACCAGGCCCTGATCGGTCTCGATCAGCAGGCAATGGCAGACCAGATGGCCAAAGGCCGAATCGCTCTTGCCATCGAACATCCGGCCCCCGAGCGGGCAGCAGGTGCCGCAGTTGAGGTGATGGACGCGGATCATGTCGCGTCTGCCTTATCGTCGCCGCCCTGATGCGGCGCGCGGCCGGCGGGGGGCAGCAGGCGGCGACGGGTCCGATCGGCCAGATCCGCCTCCCGCCGCATGTCCGCCCACCACCAGCCCGCCGCCGCTCCGGCTATGCCCAGGCCCAGAAGGACGAGCCATGTTTGTCCGCTACGGTCTGCAGCTTGTTCCATGGTCGATCCTTCCACATCTGGTGTCCGCCCAGCCCCAGGCATAACGGGGTCAGGCTTGCTGCCCGCCGTGGCTGCTCATCGCCTCGTCTACCTTGTCGAGAGCGTGATCCTTCTGCCGGCGAGCCTCGTCCCCGGCCTTGTGCAGGCCGGCCTTGGCCGTATCGAGCGCGGTCTCTCCCACGCCGCCCATGTAGCGATCTTCAACCCGCGTCGAAGGCAGGGCAGACCCTGCAATCGCCCCGACAAAGGCAGCCGCCAAGCCGCTGATAAGCGGGTTTTCATAATACAGCCCCCGTGCCTTGGATGCCGCCTGCTGGGCGCGCTCGGCCGATTGGCTGCCAAGGTTGCGAACGCTTTCGCTGGTTCTGTCGCGGCGCTCGCGCAGCTTTTCGGCCGCCTCGTCGAGCCGTTTGCGGAAGCTGTGTTCATCCTCGTCATGATTCTGTTCGAGCATGAAATAGCTCGCCCGATTGTGGTCGCGGCGGCGACGATAGCTCGCGTCGTCTTCGTCCGGGCGCTGTTCGCACCTTGCCATATGGTCGGTATAGGTGCGGTGCTCGGCATGCCAGTCGCCATAAACCTGGCTCCCTTCACCGCCTCCGGACGAGCCCGAGGAGAGCTTGAGCGCGGAGGGGCGGGCGTCCGCATCGCTGACCAGCCAGATTCCGCCCAGGGCGATCATGCCCAGAGCCAGGGGATTGCGGCGGGCGGCATCGATCAGATACCGCGCGTCCACGCCGTTCTCGTCGGCCTTGTCGAGCAGCGAGTTGAACAGGTTGCGCCCTGTGAATTCGTTCTGGATCTGGTCGACGGTGTCGCTCATGTCCTGCTGGGTTGCGCGGATATCGCGCTCGATCTCGTCGGGGCTGCGCTGGTCGGTATAATCAGTCATGGGCGTCCTCCAGAATTGTGCATGTTGCCGGTCGCTGCGGCGGCCGTGTCTTCGATGGTATCGAGGGTGCGTTCGGGTTTGAGGTTGGTGGCGCTGACCTTATTCTTGGCGCCGGCGTACAGGATGCCTGCGATGATCAGCGTCGCCACGCCGACTATGGTGGTGCCGAGCGCAAGGTTGTCCAGCGCCTGCGCCACAAAATAGGCAATGCCCATCAACAGCACACCCAGCCCCGCAATGCCGAGCACGGCAGCACCGGCGAAGGCACCGATCGCGGCCTTGATGTCCTGGGTGGCTTCGCGGACCTCGGCCTGCATCAGGCTGACCTGGTCCTTAGCCAGATGGGCCCCCTGCTGGGTGAGGCGGCCAAGCAGGTCCACGATGTTCGGCTCAGCCCCGCCGGTTCGCGTGGCAGGGTCGTGTGGTTGCTCCATCATGGTGCCACTCCGCCAATGTCTCTTTCGACGGTCCCTGCCAGACCGCCCGCCGTCAGGCCGCCGCCGACATTCTGGCCACTTTCGCGCCATCCGTTTCCGCCCTGGTTGAAGCCGGAGCCGCCATAGGTGCTGCCAGTGCCGCCGGTCTGGGCGTCATGGCTTCGGTCCGCACCCGCACGCAGCACGCGTGCTGCGGCAAAGCCGACCGCCGCGGACGCTGCAAGGAACGCGCCGGGGTTCTGGCGGGCAAAGTCGGCGACACTGTCGCCGATCTCGCTGATATCGCGGCCCTGGATCTGGCCCGCCATGGCGTCGATCTTGCTCGCTGCCTGCTTCACTGCGGAAGCGAGCCAGTCGGGCGCGTCGGCATTGTTCTGCAGTTCGTCGGCCGCATTGTTCAGCGCGGACGATGCCGAGCCGAGCGCGCTGGCCGCCTGGCCCTTGCGGTTTTCCGCCTCTTCCATTGCACGGTCTTGAAGGGTTTCCTTGAGACGCCCTGCGTCTCCTTTGAGTTCTTCGCCAACCCCGGAACCATGCCCCGTGTCGGGGGATGCGTTGTTCGGTTCTGTCGTCATATGTGCTCTCCCGTTTTGCTGAATATCCAAGCTACAGGGGCAGAGTTTGAACGTTCCGCCAGCGCGGGCGGTTAACGGCAGGAAGAGGCACAGCCGCGATGGTTCGCAGGCCTTCTAATCTAGGTTAGCAGGCGGATTGCGCGTGGCTCGGCCATGGCGTGCAGGTGCGCCCTGCCCGGCGTCAGCGCGGCCTTGCCCTGATTGTCCAGCCGCCGGTCAGCCGGCCAGGATTTCCCGGATCTTGCGCGCGAGCATGTCGAGGTGGAACGGCTTGGTCATGATCGACATGCCCTGATCGAGATGACCATGGCCGATCGTCGAATTCTCGGCATAGCCGGTGATGAACAGCACCTTGAGATCGGGACGCACGATCCGCGCAGCATCGGCGACCTGACGCCCGTTCAGGCCGCCGGGCAATCCGACATCGGTGATCAGGAGGTCGATCCGCGCCTCGGAATGCAGGATGCTCAGGCCCGCAGGACCATCGGAGGCCTCGATGGCGCGGTACCCGCTTTCGGTGAGCACCTCGCCCACCAGCATCCGCACCGTGGGCTCGTCATCGATGACCAGCACGACCTCTCCGTTGCTCTCTGCCGGATCATCGCCTTCGTCGGTAGCAACCGGGTCCGCCGCCTGCATGCCGCTGTGCCGGGGCAGATAGAGGCACATCGTGGTGCCTTCGCCGACCTCGGAATAAATGCGCACCTGCCCGCCGGACTGGCGCGTGAAGCCGTAGATCATCGACAGGCCCAGGCCCGTGCCCTGGCCGACCGGCTTGGTGGTGAAAAACGGGTCGAACGCCTGGGCAATGACATCGGGCGTCATGCC
>JBKBTF010000081.1:0-11314 GCA_046291395.1 Blastomonas sp.
TATCGAGTAGTCGTTGTCGGCGCGACCGGAAATGTCGGTCGCGAAATGCTGGCCATCCTGGCCGAGCGCGAGTTCCCGATTGATGAAATCGCAGCTGTTGCCTCGTCGCGTTCGACCGGCACCACGGTCGAGTTCGGCGATACCGGCAAGATGATCAAGGTGCAGAACATCGAGCATTTCGATTTTACCGGATGGGACATGGCGTTGTTCGCCGCTGGCTCTGCCGCGACCAAGATTTACGCACCCAAGGCCGCCTCGCAGGGCTGCGTCGTCATCGACAACTCGTCGCTCTATCGCATGGAGCCCGACGTGCCGCTGATCGTTCCGGAAGTGAACCCCGATGCGATCGACGGTTACAAGGCGCGTAACATCATCGCCAACCCCAATTGCTCGACCGCGCAGCTCGTCGTGGCCTTGAAGCCGCTGCACGATGCCGCGACGATCAAGCGCGTCGTCGTCGCGACCTACCAGTCGGTGTCGGGCGCGGGCAAGGAAGGCATGGACGAGCTGTTCGAGCAGTCGCGCAACATCTTCGTCGGCGACAGCGCCGAGGCGAAGAAGTTCACCAAGCAGATCGCCTTCAACGTCATTCCGCATATCGATGTCTTCCTGGACGATGGTTCGACCAAGGAAGAATGGAAGATGGTGGTCGAGACCAAGAAGATCCTCGATCCCAAGATCAAGCTGGTTGCGACCTGCGTGCGCGTGCCGGTGTTCGTCGGCCATTCCGAGGCGGTGAACATCGAGTTTGAAAACGAATTGAGCGCCGAGGATGCGCAGAAGATCCTGCGCGAGGCCCCCGGCATCATGCTGGTCGACAAGCGCGAGGACGGCGGATACGTGACCCCGGTCGAATGCGTCGGCGATGGTGCGACCTATATCAGCCGCGTGCGCGACGACAGCACCGTTGAAAACGGGATTTCGCTGTGGTGCGTGTCAGACAACCTGCGCAAGGGCGCGGCGCTCAACGCGGTGCAGATCGCTGAACTGCTGGGCAGAAGGCATTTGAAAAAGGGCTGATCTTATGTCACGGTCAATGTCATGATATTGACCGCCGACATCTTCTGGTCGTTCCGCTCGCCTTACAGCTACCTTGCGATGCGACGCTATCGCGCGATGACCGAGCGGTACGATCTGACGCTCAACCTGCGCCCGGTCTATCCGCTCGCCATTCGCCAGCCGGATTTCTTCGAGAAGAACCCTCCCGGCTGGCTGCGCTATACCTTTACCGATGTGTTCCGCCTGGCCCAGTATCTGGACATCCCCTTCGGACCACCGCGCCCCGATCCGATCGTGCAGGATATCGCCACGCGCACCATTGCAGCGGAGCAGCCCTATATTTACCGCATCACCCGCATGGGGCAAGCTGCGGCCCGGCAGGGCAAGAGCCTGGCGTTCTGCGATGAGGTTTCCCAGCTGATCTGGGGCGGTGCAACCGACTGGCACGAAGGCGATCATCTGGCAGGCGCGGCCGAGCGGGCCGGGCTGAACCTTGCGGAGCTTGATGCCATCGCTGTTGCCGACGCCGAAGCGCTGGATGCTGAACTCGCTGCCAACCAGGAAGCGCTCGAGATGGCGGGTCACTGGGGGGTTCCCACCCTGGTGTTCAATGGCGAGCCGTTTTTCGGGCAGGACCGGATCGATCTTGCCATCTGGCGCATGAAGCAGGCTGGCCTTAAAGAGCGGGGATGACCGCAAAAGCCCCCAGCATCGCCACCACCCGCATCCTTTCCTTCGACGGCACTGAGCTTGCCGTGCACGAAACCGGCGAAGGCAGGGCGCTGCTGCTGCTCCACGGGCTGTTTTCAAGCGCCGAGACCAACTGGATCAAGTTCGGTCACGCCGCGCGGCTGGCGGACGCCGGGTTTCGGGTGATCATGCCCGATCTGCGCGCGCATGGGCAGAGCGCGGCGCCGCACGACCCCGCCGCATATCCACACGACGTGCTGGTCGATGACGCGCTGTCGCTGATCGAGACGCTGGGCCTCGACGATTACGACCTCGGCGGGTTCTCGTTGGGCGCGCGTACCACCGCCAAGCTGCTGGGCGCCGGGGCAACGCCGCGCAGGGCGATCCTTGCCGGCATGGGCTGGGAAGGGCTGACCGGCTGGGGCCGGCGGCGCGATTTCTTCGTCACCGCCATCGACCGGCGCGACGAGGTCAAGCGCGGCGATCCGCACTTCATGGCGGTGGCTTTCATGAAGACACAGGGGATCGATCCTGTGGCGGCCAGGCTGCTGCTCGACAGTTTTGGCGATGTCGATACCGACGCGCTCGTGGCGCGCGATGTTCCCGTGCTGGTCGTGTGCGGCGCGGATGATCAGGATAATGGCAGCGCGCCCGAACTGGCCCGGCGGCTGGCGAATGCTTCTTACAGCGAGATCAAGGGCACGCATATGTCGAGCGTGCTTGAACCCGCGCTCGCCGATGAGATGGTTTCATTTCTCACCACTTGACGCTGCATCGCGGCGGCCCCATCGTTTGCGCCTGAATTGTCGATAAACAGACAAGCCGTTTGCAAAGGGGTTGCCCGAAATGAAATGCCTGAAATCCATCGCGTCCGTGATCGCCTTGTCGGTCGCCGCCATCTCGGTGCCCGCGTTTGCCGAAGAGGCCGCGGCGCAGACATCGGCCGCAAAGCCCACCGCCGCCGATGCGGAAGCCTTTGTCGCTGCGGCGGAAAAGGAGATGTTCGACTACATCATCTCCGCCAGCCGGGTCTTCTGGATCAACTCAACCTATCTGACCGATGACACCAACACCCTGGCGGCTGATGTCGGCGCCGATGGTACCGAGATGCAGGTGCGCTTTGCGCTGGAGGCTGCAAAGTACAACAATGTTCCCGGTCTCAGCGAGGAGACCCGGCGCAAGCTCGACAAGCTGCGCGGCGGGATCGTGCTGCCTGCGCCGACCACCGAAGGCGCTGCTGCCGAACTCAACACCATCGCCACCAACCTTCAATCGATGTACGGCATGGGAAAGGGCACGCTCGATGGCAAGCCGGTCAGCGGATCGGATATCGAAGCGGCCATGGGCAAGAGCCGCGATCCTGATGATCTGAAGGAAATGTGGGCAAGCTGGCACGACAATGTCGGTGCGCCGATGAAAGATGACTATGCCCGCATGGTCGACATCGCCAATCAGGGCGCGCGCGAACTGGGCTTCAAGAATGTGGGGGCAATGTGGCGGTCGCAATATGACATGAGTGCGGATGAATTCGCCGCGCTGACCGAAAAGCTGTGGCAGCAGGTCAAGCCGCTCTATGACGACCTGCATTGCTACACCCGCATCAAGCTCAACGAGAAATACGGCGATGCGGTGCAGCCCAAGACCGGTCCGATCCGCGCCGATCTGCTCGGCAACATGTGGGCGCAGGAGTGGGGCAATATCTATGACGTCGTCGCCCCGGCGGGCGCGGGCGATATCGGCTATGATGTGACCCAGTTGCTCGCGGCAAAGAATTACGACCCGATCAAGATGGTGAAGACCGGCGAAGGATTCTTCTCGTCGCTGGGATTTGCCCCTTTGCCCGAGACGTTCTGGGATCGCTCCATGTTCGTCAAGCCCGCCGACCGCGAGGTGGTCTGCCATGCCTCGGCCTGGAACATCGACAACAAGGACGATATCCGCATCAAGATGTGCATCAAGGTAAATGCGGACGACTTTACTACCATCCATCACGAACTCGGGCACAATTACTATCAGCGCGCCTATAACGAGAAGGACCCGCTCCACCTCGATGGCGCGAATGACGGTTTCCACGAGGCGATCGGAGACATGATCGGGCTTTCGATCACGCCCGATTACCTGGTGGACATCGGCCTGCTGGACAAGGCGAAGGTGCCGGGCCCCGAAAAGGATCTTGGCCTGTTGCTGCGGCAGGGCATGGACAAGCTGGCGTTTCTGCCGTTCGGCTTGCTGGTCGATCGCTGGCGCTGGGGCGTGTTCGATGGCAGCATCAAGCCTGCCGGTTATAACGATGCATGGACGGCGCTCCGGCTCCAGTATCAGGGCATCACCCCGCCGGTCGACCGGCCGGCAGACGCCTTCGATCCGGGGGCCAAATACCATATCCCGGGCAACACGCCCTATACCCGCTATTTCCTCGCGCGCATCCTTCAGTTCCAGTTCTACAAGGCCGCGTGCGACATTGCCGGTTGGCAAGGGCCGCTGCACCGCTGCACCTTCTATGGCAACAAGGAGGTCGGAAGCCGGCTGAATGCGATGCTGGAAATGGGAGCATCCAAGCCCTGGCCCGATGCGCTGGAGGCTTTCACCGGCTCGCGGGAGATGGATGGAACCGCGATGGTCGAGTATTTCGCACCGCTGCAGACCTGGCTCAAGGAACAGAACAAGGGCAGGCAATGCGGTTGGTAAAACCGCGCTGCCTGCCCTTGAAATCGAGTTGGTCGGTCAAAGCCGATCAATGGTTGTTGTAATCGATGGGGCCTGCCCTCCTGAAGCGGGGGGCGCCTCTTGCCGGAAAGCAGGCCCCGAGGCACCGCGCATGAGGGAATCGCACGCGGCGCCTATCTGGTGAGCGGCCGGGAATTACCGCTTCTTGTGTTGTGCGGCTGCCGCGCCGGTGGTCGAGGGCACCACATTGGGATCGACATAGTCGCTGTTCTCGTCCGGCTGGGGCGCAGTGTCGGTAGTGTTTCTGCTGCGGCTGATGGCGATCGCCGCTGCAATCAGCGCAATGCCGCCCGCAGCCAGGCCGATGGCCACAGCAGGATGGGCGCGGGCCTGGTCGGCTGCGTACTTGCTGTTCTGGGCGACCTTGTCGGACAGTTCGCGAGCAGCGATGCTCAGCCGCTCCGAAGCATCCTGTGCGAACTCCCCGGCCTTGTCGCGCAGCGGACCGATCTCGGTCGTCAGCGCCTTGGCGTTGTCGGAAAGGATGGCGGCAGCGGCATTGGCATTGCGGCGGGTCAGATCGGACGCGATCTTGGCGTTTTCGGCGATGACTTCACCGGCCAGCTTGGCGGTTTCGGTCGCCTTCGCGCGCAATTCGTCGCGGTGGTCGTTGACCGATGCAAAGGCGCTCTGCGCTTCCGTGCGGGCACGCTCGGCAAGGTTCAGGGCGTCTTCCTTGATGCGCGCTGCAGCAGTCTTGATGGCATCGCTCATAATAATCTCCTTAGGGTTTCAACGGGCGGGTTTACCGATCCGCTGATGGAGGCAATACGCGGACTTGCAGCAAATGTTCCTTGATCTCCGACACAATCCGCAAGTTTTCACCGGCCGCAGATAAAAAAGGCCGCCGGATCACTCCGGCGGCCCTTTATTGCAATAACTTGGCTAATGTCTGTGTCAGGCAGCCGGCTCAAACACCGGCGGGGCTTTTTTTGGCCCTTCTCCCGGTCCATCGCGATTGCTGCCGGCCTCGTCCTGCATCTTCTGATAGGGAGAGGCGTAGCGCTCGCGCAGGTGCTTCCATTCCATGACCATGGTGCCGCCCGTGGCGTTGTGCTGCTTTTCCCACGCACCCAGCATGTCGAGACAGGCATGGTCGATATGGTCAAGGCGCTCGACATGGACATGCACGGCGCGACCCGATTTCACCGTCTCCAGCACGCTGGCAAGTCGCGGGATCGAGAAGAATGTTGCCGATCCATGCAGGAACACATCGGTGCGGTTGCCCATTTCGTCGTCCTCCAGATCCACGCGGACATGGGTGAAGGTGTAGACGACCTTGGCGGTTGCCAGCACGAAGCCGATAATGACGCCGGTCAACAGGTCGAACACCACGATGCCGCCCAGGGTCGCGAAGTAGATCACCAGCTCGATCCTGCCATAGGAGGCAATCTTCTTGATCTGCGCGATGTTGACCAGCTTGTAGCCGGTATACACCAGGATCGCGGCCAACGCGGCGGTGGGGATATAGGCGAGCAGCCACGGCAGCGCCGCGACCGTTCCCAGGATCCACACGCCGTGCAGGATCGCCGACAGGCGCGTTTTGCCGCCGGCCTGCACATTGGCCGACGAGCGCACGATAACGCCCGTCATGGGCAGCGCCCCCACGGCGCCGCACAGCATGTTGCCGATGCCTTGGGCGCGAAGTTCCTTGTCGTACTTTGTGCGAGGGCCGGTGTGCATCTGGTCGACAGCCGTAGCGCACAGCAGCGTCTCGGCGCTGGCCACGAACGCGAATACAATGCCCAGCAGAATGATGTCGAAACCAAGACCACGCTGCAGCGCTTCCATCGTCGGAATATTGAGCGAGGCGACGATGCTGTCTGGCACGGTCACCCGGTTGATGTCGAATCCGGCGAACAACGCCAGGAGAGTGCCCACGATCACTGCGATCAGCGGAGCAGGGACCACGGCCAGAGCCTTGGGCTTGAACTGGTTCCACAGCAGGATCGCGGCGATGGTGGCAACACCCACCATCGCGGCGAGGTGGTGGCTGTCCATCGCCATCGGGAAGATGGCCTTGTAGATCGCCTCGGGGATCGAGATCAGGTTCGCAAGTCCGCTGCCGCGCGGGCTGTCGTCGATCATCACATGGAACTGCGACCCCAAGATCAGCACACCGATCCCTGCGAGCATCCCGTGAATCACCGAGGGGGAAATGGCACGAAACCACTGTCCCAGCCGGGCGATACCGGCGATGAGTTGCCAGGCGCCCGCCATCAGCCCCACCACGCCCATCATGATGAGGCCGTGATCCTGGACAAGCTGATAGCATAACACTGCAAGGCCGGCAGCCGGGCCGCTGACCTGCAGCGGCGAGCCTGCCAGCGACCCCACCACGATGCCCCCGATGATACCCGTGATCAGGCCCAGGGCCGGCGGCGCGCCCGATGCGATGGCAACGCCAAGGCACAGCGGCAATGCCACCAGAAAAACGACGACGGAGGCAAGCAGGTCTTGGGGCCAGCTCTTCTTCATCGTCTGGAATTCACCCATTGGGGCTGTAGTCGCGGTCATGTTCAAGCTCCTGGGGAACGGAAGTAAACGTTTGCAGTATCAAGCTGCACACTCGTGCTTGGCAAGAGCGATTGCAGCCATCTCGCTGGCATAATGTTCGCTCACCGGCACGAATTTCCCCGTGCTTTCGTCATAGGCTGTCACGTCACCGGTGCGGATGTCATAGACCCATCCGTGGAGTACCAGATCATTGGCGGCCAGCCGCGCAGCGACAGAGGGGTGGGTCTTGAGGTGGTTGAGCTGCAGGATGACGTTCTGTTCAAGCAGCATCTGCATCTTGCCGACATCGTCCAGATTGCCACCGATATGGCTGACCACCTCGACGGCAGCGCGGGCATAGCCCAGCCATTCACGGACATGCGGCAAGCTGTCGAGCCCCTCGGGGTTCATCGCGCCTTTCATCGCACCGCATTCGGTGTGACCGCAGATGACGATATGCGGCACCTTGAGCGCGGCGACGGCAAACTCGATCGAGGCGGTCATCCCGCCGGTGTGGTTGGTGTGCGGGGGCACGATGTTGCCGGCATTGCGGCAGATGAACAGCTCGCCCGGGTCGGTCTGGGTGATCATCGCGGTTTCGATGCGCGAGTCGGAGCAGGTGATGAACAGGGCTTCAGGCGACTGGCCCTTGGCGAGACTTTCGAACAGCTCCTGCTTCTCGGGGAAGACTTCGGTCTGGAAGCGGACAACGCCGGCGGCGAAATGGGGCATGGGGAGGCTCCTTGGATTCAGATGAAAGGATGGGCGATCATGACCACAGTTCGCGCACCTCGCGCAAATCTCCGACCATGGAGGCGGGGGCACGGGCTTCGACAAAAGCCAGGCCGTCGGTTATCCAGCGCGCGATCTGCGGCTGGGCAAGGCTGTACAGGTGCTGGCGACCATTGCGCCGCTCGGCGACCATTCGTGCCGCCCGGAGGAGGCTGAGGTGCTGAGACAGCCGGGTCGGCGGCAGGCCCAGTCGCTGGGCAAGGGTATTCACATCGCACTCACCGGTGCGCAGTTCCTCGATCAGACGAATCCGGTCGGGATGCGCGATCAGCTTGAAGACTTCTGCAAGCTCTCGGGCGACAGGAGCGCGATGCGGCATAGGCGTCATTTCCACATCTGCATGGAGACCAACTCTCCAGACAGATGATGAGCTATCCCGCCCAGGTAGCCTGCGTCAATATATATCTGCAAATATATGCAGATGTAACGGTAACTTGCATCAGCGGAAAGGCGGCTCGTTGAAGGCGCGCAGCTTGCGGCTGTGCAGCGAGTTGCTTTCCCCGCGCAGCATCTCGCAGGTACGGATGCCGATCTGCATGTGTGCTGCGATCGCTTCCTCATAGAAGCGATTCGCCTGGCCGGGCAGCTTCAGTTCGCCGTGCAGCGGCTTGTCCGAAACGCACAAAAGGGTGCCGTAGGGCACGCGGAAGCGATATCCCTGCGCGGCGATGGTTGCGCTTTCCATGTCGATGGCGACCGCGCGCGACTGCGAGAAGCGCAGTGCGCTCGCCGAATAGCGAAGTTCCCAGTTGCGATCATCGGTGGTGACGACGGTGCCGGTGCGCATCCGCCGCTTGAGATCGGCACCGCTGGTCCCGGATATCTCCTCGGCCGCCCCAGCCAGCGCCTGCTGAATCTCGGCGATCGGCGGGATGGGGATTTCCGGCGGCAGCACGTCGTCCATAATGTGGTCATCGCGAAGATAGGCATGGGCGAGGACATAGTCGCCGATCCGCTGGGTGGGCCTGAGGCCGCCGCAATGGCCGATCATCAACCACACTTCGGGCCGCAGCACCGCAAGGTGATCGGTAATCGTCTTGGCATTTGAGGGGCCGACGCCGATATTGACCAGGGTGATGCCGCCGAAATCTGGCGCGATCAGGTGATAGGCGGGCATCTGGTGACGGCGCCAGGCGCTGTCGGCGACCAGCTGGCTGGGGTCCGATCCGGGGACATCGGTATAGAGCCCGCCTGCGCCCGAGAGCGCGGTATAATGACCCTTGCCGATCTGGCTGCACGCCCATCCCACGAATTCATCGACATAGCGGTGATAGTTGGTGAACAGGATGAAGCGCTGGACATGCTCGGGGGGGGTGCCGGTGTAATGCCGCAGCCGCGCGAGCGAAAAATCGGTGCGTAGCCCATCAAACAGCGACAGGGGACGATCCATGGCCTGACCCGGCGACAGAAATCCGTCCGCGATCTCGTCGCCTATGTCGGCAAGTTCGGTGGTCGGGAAGTGGCGCGCCAGCTCGAGCGGGGTGATGCCGACAAGATCCATTCCAGCAATGCCGTCGAGCACATAAGGGAAGGGAATCTCCTGTGTGCTGGCCTCGACGCTCATGCTGACGTCGTAATTTTCGCGGAGCAGGGTGAGCTGTTCGGTCAGATAGTCGGCGAACAACTGCGGCCGTGTGATGGTCGTTGTATACAGGCCCTGCGCGTTCAACCGACCGAAGGATAGCCCAGTGGACGACAGGCGATCGCTGCCATCATATTCGACCCGCAGCAAGGGGTAGCTGAAACCGCCGCTGCTGCGCATGCCGGCATCCGGCAGGGTGCCGTGCTCGACATAGGCGCGTATGGCGGACTGGAGATTGGCAACCGACTGCTCATAATGGTCGGCCAGGGCGGCGATGATCTGGTCTACACTTTTCATGTTCGACGCTTAACGACTTTGCGCGACACTGTCATTACCGGATGAGGATGCCGGCATTACCAGATGAGGATGCCGGCAGGGCCGTTTTTTCGGAAGGTTGCAAGCTCTGGCGCGCACCGCCTATGATGCATGCCGGGCAAGAGTGGGGGGAGCAGGAGATGGACATGCACAGGCAAGGCATATCGCGAGCATGGAAGACCGGAATCGTCGCAGGCATGCTGTTGGCTGCGGCGCAGCTTCCCGCGATCGCTCAGCAGCAGGGCAACGCCGATGACAGGGTGGAGGTCAATGCCTTCACGCCCACCAGCGTGCGCGAAATCCTGTCGTCCTTCGGAACCGCGATTACCATCGCCGATCGCCAGACGCCCGAGGGGCGGCCGTTTGTCGAGGCGAGCTTTGGTCAGCTCAAGATCAACATGTTCTTCACCGCCTGTCCGCCGAACCAGCCCGATCAATGCCAGGGACTGTATCTGCTCGCATTCTGGCCCAAGCCGAACGAGCGGAACTTGGCCAACCTCGTCCAGGCCGCCGGAGACTTCAACCGGTTGTATGAGTTCAGCAAGGCCGGGGTTTCGGTGGCGGGCGAGCCGTTTGTCGCGCGCTATCTGATCAGCGATTTCGGCGTGAAGCGCGGCACGCTGCGCCGCGAGGTGACAAATTTTGTCGTGCTCGCCCAGCGCTTCAATCAAGAAGTGGTCTCGCCGCCCGCGCAGTGAGCTTGCAACGCCTCCCTTACGGTTGAAGACCAATCAGGCAACAAAAAGCCGGGCTCCATCGCTGGAACCCGGCTTTTTGTTTGGCTTTCAAAGCTCTCAGGCTTCGGGCTGTTCGCCCTCGGCTTCGGCTTCGGTTTCTTCGGGCTCGTCCTGCGGGATCAGGCCTGGCTCGGCGTTGGGGTCGAACTTCTCGACGAAGCCGGCGGGTGCCTGGTCTTCCTCGAACATCTGACGCATCACGTCGACACCGGCCTTCTGCAGCTCGGCTTCATCATCGCTGCGCGCAACGTTGACGGTGACGTTGACCGACACTTCCGGGTGCAGCGCGATCTTGACCGGGAATACGCCCAGCGTCTTGATCGGACGTTCCAGAATGATCATCGCCTTGGTGACCGCGGTCGCGCCAGCTTCGTTGAGCGCATCGGCGATATCGCGAACCGACACCGAGCCGTAAAGCTGGCCGCTGTTCGACGAGGCGCGGATGAGCACGACCTGCATGCCATCGACCGATTCGGCGCGCTTGGCAGCTTCGTCCCGCTTGGCGACGTTTTCGGACTCGATGCGCTCGCGATTGGCTTCGAAGACCTTGCGGTTGGCTTCGTTGGCGCGCAGGGCCTTCTTATTGGGCAACAGGAAGTTGCGGGCATAGCCGTCCTTCACGGAGACGACGTCACCGATCGAACCAAGCTTCTCGATCCGTTCGAGCAAAATGATCTGCATGTCTCTTGCTCCTTACTTCACGATGTACGGCAGCAGGCCGACATGGCGTGCGCGCTTGATGGCCTTGGATAGTTCGCGCTGCTTCTTGCCGGAAACGGCAGTGATGCGGCTGGGAACGATCTTGCCCCGCTCGGACATGAAGCCCTGCAGCAGGCGCACATCTTTGTAATCGATGGCGGGAGCATTCTTGCCCGAGAACGGGCAGGACTTGCGGCGGCGGAAAAATGGGCGTGCCATGTGTCTTTATCCTTCCTGGCTCAAGCGTCGCGGTCGCGGCGGGGGCGACGTTCGCGGT
>JBKBTF010000082.1:0-11126 GCA_046291395.1 Blastomonas sp.
TGCGACCGCTTCGAGGATGGCGACGTCACGGACCTGATCCGAACCGGAGACCAGATCCAAGTCGATCCAGAAACCGGAAACGTCACTATCAAAAATCGATGAACGCCCCGCAATATAGACGCATAGAGGAGCGCGGTTTTACACGCTTAGTCCATCAAGCCTGTAACGGTCCAATCGAGCCGCGATCCGAATTCAGCCATGTCCCCTACTGATCGGCGCGGCGACAGCCGCACAAATACACGGCCGTCCTGGCCTGGAAGGAGTATTCAATGACGGAATATGTTGAGCGCGGTGGCTTGCAAGTCGCATCCGAACTTGCCGCACTGGTCGAAGGTCGAATCATCAAGGATGTGTCGGCTGATATTTTCTGGGCTGGCTACGCCGCGATGCTGCGCGATTTGATGCCGGAAAATGCACGACTTTTGGCCAGGCGCGACGATCTGCAGCTCCAGATCGACCATTGGCATCGCAGCAACCCAGGCAATTTCGACCAGCAAGCCTATACGGCCTTCTTGACCGAGATCGGCTATTTGCTGCCAGAGGTTGCGCCGATCGCCATCGACGTGACCAAGGTCGACGGCGAGATTTCAATGGTTGCAGGTCCGCAACTTGTCGTGCCGGTCATGAACGCGCGCTTTGCCTTGAACGCGGCCAATGCGCGCTGGGGTTCGCTGTATGACGCGCTTTACGGCACCAATGCTATTCCGGGCGCGGCGAATGGACCGGGATATGACGCAGAACGCGGCGCACAGGTCATTGCATGGGTACGCGCGCACTTGGACAAGGTAGCGCCGCTGGCTTCTGGGAAATGGGCCGATGTGACAGGCTTTGCCGTCGAAAGCGGCAACCTGACCGTCGCGATCGAGTCCGAGTGCGTCGCTTTGGCCGATCCTACCCAGTTCGCGGGCTATCGCATGTCGGGTGATGTGCTACTGCGAGTAAACGGGCTGCTGATCGAAATAGTGATCAACGCGACCAGTACGATCGGTGCGACGGACAAGGCGCATATTTCGGACGTGCGTCTGGAAAGCGCCCTTACAGCGATTCAGGATTGCGAGGATTCGGTCGCTGCGGTCGATGCTGCCGACAAATGCGTGGTCTATGCAAACTGGCTGGGTCTGATGGCAGGTGACATGGCCGAGACCTTTACCAAGGGCGGTCGTGAAGTCACCCGCCGCCTGTCTGACGATCTGACTTTCCTTGATCCCGCGGGCCAAGAGGTCCGCCATCCCGGTCGTGCCCTGTTGCTGGTGCGTAATGTAGGCCATCTGATGACCACGGATGCTGTGATGCTGGACGGGCAGGAAACGCCTGAAGGTATCATGGACGCGATCATGACGGTCGCGGCCTCGGTCCATGACCTGTCGCGGACCGAAGGGGCCCGCAACTCGCGCGAGGGTTCGGTCTATATCGTCAAACCCAAGATGCATGGCCCCGAAGAGGTCGCCTTCGCACACCGCATCTATTCGCGTGTCGAAGACATCCTTGGGTTGGCCCGCAATACCGTCAAGCTAGGCATTATGGATGAAGAGCGGCGCACCAGCGCCAATCTGATGGCCTGCATTGCCGAAGTGCGGGAACGCTGCGTCTTTATCAACACTGGCTTCCTTGACCGCACCGGGGATGAAATCCACACCTCAATGCAGGCGGGGCCAATGGTGCCGCGCGCCGAGATGCAGGCCTCCGACTGGTTGGAAGCCTATGAAAAAGGCAATGTCGACAGCGGTCTTGCGGCTGGCTTCCCCGGCAAGGCCCAAATCGGGAAGGGTATGTGGGCCAAGCCCGACGCAATGGCGGATATGCTGGAGGTCAAGATCGGCCACCTCACAGCGGGCGCGAATACGGCGTGGGTGCCGTCACCGACCGCAGCGACGCTGCATGCCACGCATTACCACCAGGTGAAGGTGCCTGCGGTTCAGTCCGAATTGCGCCAGCGCGAAAAGGCATCGCGTGACCAGCTGCTGACACCCCCGGTCATGCATGGACGCAAGCTCTCATCCGAAGAGGTCCGGCGCGAGTTGGACAATGCCTGCCAGTCCATCCTTGGCTATGTCGTGCGCTGGGTCGATCAGGGCATAGGCTGCTCCAAAGTTCCCGATATCAATGATGTCGCGCTGATGGAAGATCGGGCCACGCTGCGCATCTCGGCGCAGTATCTCGCGAACTGGATTCTGCACGGCGTCTGTTCGGTCGAGGATGTCGAAGGCTCGTTCCGTCGCATGGCACCCAAGGTCGATGCCCAGAATGCGGGTGACGCCGCCTATCGACCGATGGCGCCGGGCTTTGACGGCGTGGCATTTAACGCCGCCCGCGACCTGGTGCTGAAAGGTGTCTCGCAGCCCTCGGGCTATACCGAGCCGCTGCTGCACTCTGCACGCCGCCGCGCCAAACAGGACGCCTGATACGTCAATCCGGGTCCGGCGCGAACTCCGCCGGACCAGTCCCGAACAAGGAGTACACCCATGTTGACCATCAAGAGACTGGACATTAACGACGCGCGCGCGCTGATCGCGGGCGCCCGAGTGCGTGCTGACGAAATCGGCGTGCCTATGTGCATCGCCATCACCGACGAAGGCGGCAACCTGATCGCATTCGAGCGGATGGACGGTGGCAAGGTCACCTCCTCGACCATTGCGATCGACAAAAGCTTCACGGCCTCGGCGGCGAAAAAGGCCACGCATGAATATGGTGCCTCCAGCCAGCCAGGCGCCCCGGCATATGGCATCTCTGCGGCCATTGGTGGGCGGTTAATGGTGGTCGGAGGCGGTCTGCCTGTGATCGTGGATGGTGAGGTCGTCGGCGGAATCGGCGTGTCGTCGGGAACTCCCGGGCAGGATCAGGACGTCGCACAAGCGGGCATCGACGCCTTCCTAAAGCAAGTCAGCTGATCCGCGCACCCCGCGGGCACAAAGGAGGAACGCCATGCAGATGCCAGAGCCAAACACGACCATTCTGGCCCGCCGTGCCGAGATCGTCGCAGCTTTGCTGGACGTGCTGCCAGGTGATGCGGTGATCGAACGCAAAAGCGAATTGAAGGCCTATGAATGCGACGCGCTGACGGCCTATCGCTGTGCCCCGCTTGCGGTGGTTCTGCCCCGAACCACCGAAGAGGTGGCCGCGGCGCTGAAGGTCTGCTACCGTTATGGCGTTCCCGTCATTCCGCGCGGCGCGGGAACCTCGCTGGCGGGCGGCTCGCTGCCCACCGCAGATTCGGTCGTTATTGGCATCGCCCGCATGGCGGATGTGTTGGAAGTCGACTTCATGGACCGCTTGATCCGCGTCCAGACCGGCCGCACCAACCTGTCCGTCACCGCCGAAATCACCGATGACGGCTGGTTTTATGCCCCCGATCCGTCGTCGCAGCTTGCCTGTGCCATTTCGGGCAATATCGCCATGAACTCGGGCGGGGCGCATTGCCTGAAATACGGCGTGACGGTAAACAACCTGTTGGGCGTGCGGATCGTTCTGATGGACGGCACTATCGCCGATATTGGCGGTGGCTATATGGATGCGGGCGATCTGGACCTGCTCTCGGTGGTCTGCGGTGCCGAAGGCCAGCTTGGCATCGTGACCGAGGCCACGTTGCGCATTCTGCCGAAGCCCGAGGGCGCGCGCCCGGTGCTGATTGCTTTCGACAGCGCCGATGTGGCCGGGGCCTGCGTTTCGGACATTATCCGTGCCGGTGTCCTACCCGTTGCGATCGAATACATGGACCGACCATGCATCCTTGCCTGCGAGGCTTTCGCCAAGGCGGGCTATCCCGATTGCGAGGCGCTGCTGATCATCGAGGTCGAAGGCTCCGAGGCCGAGATCGCGCATCAGCTTGGTCTGATCCGCGCCATCGCTGAAACACATGGCCCGCGCGAAATTCGCGAAAGCCGCTCGGCCGAGGAAAGCGCCAAGATCTGGCTGGGCCGCAAATCGGCCTTTGGCGCCATGGGTCAGATCAACGACTACATGTGTCTGGATGGCACAATCCCGGTGACCGAACTGCCATATGTTCTGAAGCGGATCGGCGAGCTGTCGCAGCAATACGGCCTTGGCGTGGCGAATGTTTTTCATGCAGGCGACGGCAATATGCACCCGCTGATCCTGTTCGATGCCAACAAGCCCGGCGATCTGGAAAAATGCGAGGAATTCGGTGCCGACATCCTGCGCCTGTGCGTTGAAGTCGGCGGCTGCCTGACCGGCGAACACGGAGTCGGTGTTGAAAAACGCGACCTGATGCTGGTGCAGTTCAATCGGGAAGACCTTGAGGCGCAGATGCTGGTCAAGGACGCATTTGATCCGAAATGGCTGCTGAACCCCGCCAAGGTCTTTCCCCTGCCGGTATCCGAAGAAAGGCGCGGCCAATGACCACCGCAACCATTCATGCTCCCACGACCGAGGCAGAACTGTCCGAAATCATAATCGCGGCCAGCGGTCGCATCTCGGTCCGCGGCGGCGCCACCCGGCATGTCCCGCGTTCGGGAACACCGCTGACGACCCGCAATCTGACAGGCGTGCAGCTTTACGAGCCCGGCGCATTGACGCTGGTGGCCCGCGCGGGAACCCCAATCGACGAAATAGACGCACTGCTGGCCAAACACAACCAGCGCCTGCCGTTCGAGCCGATGGACCACCGCCCTCTTTTGGGCACGACTGGCCAGCCGACGATCGGCGGCGTCATCGGCCTGAACCATTGCGGCCCGCGTCGGTTGCAGACCGGGGCGGCGCGCGACCTGCTCTTGGGTGTCCGGATGGTCGATGGCATCGGGCATATCATCAAGAATGGTGGGCGCGTGATGAAGAACGTCACCGGCTACGACCTTGCCCGCTTGAACTGCGGCGCCCGCGCCACTTTGGGCATCGTGACCGAGATCAGTTTGAAAGTGCTGCCGATGCCAGAAGCCGTAGCCACGCTTGCATTGGACGTGACAGATCCGGAACGCGCCGTGCGCGGCATGGCAGTGGCGCTCAGTTCGCCCTACGAGATCACCGGCTCTGCCTGGGACGGTGATCGTGTACTGTTGCGGATCGAGGGCTTCGAGGATTCCGTTTCCTACCGCGCCGAGCGGTTGATGAAGCTGCTGCCCGGGGCCGCCAAGATTGCCGAAGATCCTTGGCAAGAAATCCGTGATTGCAGCCGGTTCCAAGGAATGGATACTGATGTGTGGCGCGTATCGCTCCGCCCAAGTCAGGGTGGGCTTGCCGCAAAGAACCTGCGTGATCAAGGCATTGCCGTCCAGCTGGACTGGGGCGGCGCGCTGCTGTGGGCCTCGGCCCCGGCGGGCACGGATCTGCGCGCGCTGATGGGCAATGGCTATGGCCATGCCACGTTGCTGCGCGGCAAGGCCGGTTCTGGCATCCCCGAACTTGAACCCCAAGCGGCGGCTGTCGCGGGCCTCACAGCACGGCTTCGCGACAGTTTCGACCCGCGCGGCCTGTTCCGTAGGAGCTAAACAATGCAAACGACCTTTACCCCCGAACAATTGCGCGACCCTGCGATCGAGCGTTCAAACGAGGTCTTGCGCAGTTGCGTCCATTGCGGCTTCTGCACCGCGACCTGCCCGACCTATCAGGTGCTGGGCGACGAATTGGACAGTCCGCGTGGCCGCATCTATCTGATCAAGGATATGCTGGAAAACGACCGCCCGGCGGATGCCGCGACGGTTAAGCATATCGACCGTTGCCTTGGCTGCTTGTCCTGCATGTCGACCTGTCCTTCGGGCGTGCATTATGGGCATCTGGTCGATCACGCCCGAACACATATCGAAAAGACCTATCGCCGCCCGCTACGTGATCGCTGGCTGCGGCGGGTGCTGGTGATGATCCTGCCCTATCCGGGGCGGTTCCGGATGGCGCTGCGGTTGGCGAAAATCGCCCGTCCGATGCGGAAACTGATCCCGGACGAAAGGCTGCGCGCCATGCTGGATATGGCTCCGGCCAAGGTCGCAGCGCCGTCGCCCTTTGACGCGCCCCAGACCCACAAGGCCATCGGTCAGCGGCGCAAGCGTGTCGTGATGATGACAGGATGCGCACAACGTGCGCTGGATCCGGAAATCAACGCCGCGACCTTGCGTCTGCTGACCCGGCTGGGGGTCGAGGTTGTGATTCCGAAGGGCGAAGGCTGTTGCGGCGCGCTGGTCCATCACATGGGCCGCGAGGAGGAGACCCACGGGTTCGCCGCCCGCAATATCCGCGCATGGACCGATGTAATCAACGGGACGGGGCTGGATGGCATTGTCATCAATACCTCGGGTTGTGGCACGACAGTAAAGGATTATGGGTATATCTTCCGCAATTCCGACATGGCAGCGGATGCGGCGCGGGTGTCGGCGCTGGCAATGGATATCACCGAATTTCTGACGACGCTGGATCTGCACGAAGCCAAGGCCGAGCCTCTGCGCGTAGCCTATCACGCCGCCTGTTCACTGCAGCATGGGCAGAAAGTGACGGCGGACCCCAAGCAGTTGTTGACCCGCGCCGGTTTCCAGGTGCTGTCGCCAAAAGACCCGCATCTGTGCTGTGGCTCTGCAGGGACTTACAATCTTTTGCAGCCCAAGATCGCGAATGAGCTGAAATCCAGAAAGGTCAGAGCGTTGATGGCGACCCACCCCGACGTCATCTCGGCCGGGAACATCGGCTGCATGATGCAGATCGGTTCTGCCGCAGGGGTGCCGGTAGTGCATACGGTCCAGCTGCTGGACTGGGCCTATGGTGGCCCGAAACCCGCAGCGCTGGACAATCCCAACCAGATCAAGCGCGGGGCATAGCGTCCCGCCTTCAGTTCCACCCGAGGAGAAAACTGTGACTGTCCAGATTATCCCTAAACACCCGATTCCGTCCGGCTTTTCGGATGCTTTAGTAAAGCCTGCGGATTACGCGCTGCTTTACGACGAATCGATCCGCGATCCGGACAGCTTCTGGGGCCGCGAGGGCAAGCGGTTGGATTGGATTCATCCCTATTCGAAGGTGAAGGATACCGACTTCACCATGGGCCAGGTCTCAATCAAGTGGTTCGAGGACGGGATGCTGAACGCCTCGGTCAATTGCATCGACCGGCATCTGGCAACCCGCGCCGATCAGACCGCGATCATCTTCGAACCCGATGATCCCAAGGCAACCGCCCGCCACATCACCTATGCCAAACTGTCGGAAAAGGTGAACCGCTTTGCCAATGTCCTGCTGTCGCAAGGCGTGATGCGTGGTGACCGGGTGATAATCTATCTACCGATGATCCCGGAAGCTGCCTATGCTATCTTAGCCTGCGCCCGCATCGGCGCAGTGCATTCTGTCGTCTTCGCGGGCTTTTCGCCCGATGCGCTGGCCAGCCGCATCAATGATTGCGGCGCGAAACTGGTGGTGACGGCCGATACCGCGCCTCGCGGCGGTCGCCGGACCAATCTGAAATCCAATGCCGATGCGGCGCTACTGCATTGCTCGGACCGGGTGCGTTGCCTTGTCGTCAAACATACCGGCGACCAGACCACCTGGATCGACGGCCGCGATGTCGACGTGCTGAAGATGATGGAGGAGGTCGGCCCCGACTGTCCGCCGCGCCCGATGAACGCCGAAGATCCGCTCTTCATCCTGTATACCTCTGGGTCCACGGGGCGGCCGAAGGGCGTCGTGCACACGACAGGAGGTTATCTGGTCTATGCCGCGATGACGCATGAATATGTCTTTGACTATAAGGACGGCGACATCTTCTGGTGCACGGCGGACGTGGGTTGGGTCACCGGCCACAGCTATATCATCTATGGCCCGCTGGCCAATGGCGCGACCACGGTGATGTTCGAAGGCGTGCCGACCTATCCGGATCCCGGTCGTGTGTGGGGTGTTTGAGACAAGCACAAGGTCACGCAATTCTACACCGCGCCGACCGCCATCCGGGCGCTGATGGGCCAGGGGTCGGAATGGGTCGACAAGCACGACCTGTCCAGCCTGCGCGTCCTCGGCACCGTAGGCGAACCGATCAACCCCGAAGCCTGGGTCTGGTATGACCACCATGTCGGTCGGGGCCGCTGCCCTATTGTCGACACATGGTGGCAGACTGAAACCGGTGGGCATATGATCACCTCTTTGCCTGGCGCGATCGAGACCAAGCCCGGCTCGGCCACGCTGCCCTTCTTTGGCGTGAAGCCCAAGGTGCTTGACCCCACCTCGGGACAGATCATCCACGGCAACGGCGTCGAAGGCGTGCTGGCCATTGCCGACAGCTGGCCCGGCCAGATGCGCACGGTCTGGGGCGATCATGAACGTTTCATGGAGACCTATTTCCAGCAATATCCCGGCTATTACTTTACAGGCGATGGCTGCCGCCGTGATGAGGACGGTTATTACTGGATCACCGGCCGTGTCGATGATGTCATCAATGTCAGCGGCCACCGCATGGGCACGGCCGAGGTCGAAAACGCCTTGGTCGCCCATGAAAAGGTCGCCGAGGCTGCGGTCGTCGGTTATCCGCATTCGCTGAAGGGGCAGGGCATCTATGCCTATGTCACGCTGATTAACGGCGCCGATCCCAGCGATGACCTAAAACGCGAACTGGAAACATGGGTGCGCACCGAAATCGGCCCCATCGCCAAGCCCGACCTGATTCAATGGGCGCCAGGCCTGCCCAAGACCCGTTCCGGCAAGATCATGCGCCGCATCCTGCGCAAGATTGCCGAGGATGACTTCGGTGCGCTTGGCGACACCTCGACGCTGGCTGATCCCGGCGTCATCGACGAATTGATCCAGAACCGGGCCAACAGGGGGGCATGATGACGGAACTGAAAACCGCGATCCTTGTCTTTTTTGCCTACCCGGCGCTGGCAAGGGGACGCGGGCCCGGATGCTTAACCGGCCGCTGAAAAGAGCTGCTGTGAGGAACGGTTTCTCTCTACGCGGATGCTGGGTGTGGCTGGATCATGGGCAGGCAGTCCGAGTATCCTGCTTTCCGGCTCAGGCGGCGAGCAGTTTCGGGAGCCTCGCGAGGTTGCACGCCGCCATCGCCAGCGTGAAGCGGGCCCGCACGCGCTCGATGCCGCGATACAGGGTCTGCGTCATGCCGCCGACGGTTTTGACCCAGCCGAAAGGTTCCTCGATCTTCTTCCGGCGCCGCTGTGACTTGGCGTAGCCAGGGTGCCGGGTGGTTCTGCCGTCGATGGCGGAGTGTCGAGACTTCTGGGCGACATGCGGCGTGACCACCATCTGGCGCAGTTCGGCGACGAAGTCCGCGCTGTCGTAACCGCGGTCTGCGGCCAGGGTCAGGCGCCGCGTCGAACCGGGCGAGTGGCGGTGAAGCATGTCGATGGCAGCACGCCGCTCGGCGTGGCCGTCCGCCCGCGTCAGGTCGGCCTGCACGATCAGCCCGGAGCGGTTCTCCATCAGGCTATGCCCCATGAAGCACAGCATAGCGCCGGCGCCGGGGGACTTCTTGAACAGCCGTGCCTCCGGATCGGTCATCGAAGCATGGGTCGCGTTCGACCGGCGTTCGCCACGGAAGTCGACTTCGGCGTTGCGGTTGCGGCGTGTGGGGCGGGTCATTGGATCGGGCTCGGCGGTGGACTGGTCAGAGGAGGATGCGGGCGGCACACTGGAATCTGGCGGATCGCCGGGACCCTCGTCCCCGTCGGACGCAGCCCTTTCCTTCGGCTGGAAACTCTTCATCGACGCCCAGGCCTTCACCAGGGTGCCGTCGACCGAGAAATGATCTTCCGACAGCAGCGGTGCCACCTCGCGATGCGCCAGGATGGCGGCCATGATCCGGCGCAACATGTCCGTGGTCAGCAGCCGGTCGCGGTTCTTCGTGAACACGGCCGGGACCCAGACGGCATCGTCGATCCCGAGGCCCACGAACCAGCGGAACAGCAGGTTGCAATCCATCTGCTCCATGAGTTGCCGCTCGGACCGGATCGAGTAGAGGATCTGCAGCAGGCTGGCCCGGATCAATCGTTCCGGCGCGATGGAGGGGCGGCCTTCCCGCGCGTAGAGCCGGTCGAACTCGGCATCCAAGGAGCGCAGCGCATCGTTGACGACGGCCCTGATCTTGCGAAGCGAGTGTCGCGCCGGAATACGCTCCTCGAGATCGACGTAGCTGAACAGCGAGCCCGTCACCTGATCTGATCCACGCATCCCATACTCCGTCGCCATCGTAGTGGCGACGGTGAATCATGTTCCGCGACAGGCGTCGAGGCAGGAGTTTTTCAGCGGCCTGTTAAAGAGCAGTTCGGCTCAGTCCAGCTATCGACCAGGGACATGCTGCGCGCGGCAGTTGCGGCAGGGACCCCGGCCTGGCAGGCCGCGAAGCTGGCTTTGGACAGCGAGAAACTTGTGTCGGACGATATCGTGTTTGGCATCCTGAACGATCGCATGGCGCAACTGGATACTGCGGCGAGCGTCATTTTGGATGACTTGGGGTCGTTTGCGGGAGAGGGCGAAATCCTACGCTAAGGCTTTGGCCAACGATATTCTCCGGTAAGATTGATGTGTTCCCAGGGGATAGGAGAAGTCGCTTGATATCTAGTATGACGTCTGTCGCACCTGCTTGATCGCGGCCGCGATAGCTAGATCGCGTTGCTCCTCTTCTCCATCCGCGTTCCAAGCTGCGGAAAGGCACCCATAAGCGTACGCCTGGTCGAGCAGGCGACGCGGATCGACGTCCAGCGCACGAGAGAATGCGTCCGCCATCTGTGCAATGCGTCTAGGATCGAGACAAAGGTCGTCTCTGTCAGCCGGATCGTAGAACATATTGGCGGCGCCAAAGCCCACTTCACCGACCAGACCGACGGGATCTATCACCAGCCAGCCGCGACTGGAGAACATGATGTTTTCATGATGCAGATCGCCATGTAGCCCACGCAGTTCCGAGGCATTGCTCATCATTTGATCGGCTATAATCGCCGCGTGGACGTAGTCAGCTTGACAACCTGCGTTTTGATCATCGCGCGCCCGCTGAAACAAAGCTGCAAAGCGATCCCGGATCGGGAGAAGGGCAGAAGGCAGGGGTTCCTCAGATGCGGCATACAGCTTCGCCATCAGTTCCGCTGCAATTTCGGTCGCCTGGTAGTCGCCGTGCTCGGCAACGATGTGAGAGAGCATTCGCTCCCCGGCATATTCGAGCAACATCAGATTGTTCTCACGACCGAGCAACCGGACTG
>JBKBTF010000010.1:0-76092 GCA_046291395.1 Blastomonas sp.
CGCGCGCCGACCGCGAGGATCAGGTCGGCGGACTTGACCCGCGCCACCAGCCCGGGGTTTGGGCCGTAGCCCAGATTGCCTGCCCAGACTGGCGAGCCGTTGTCGAACGCGTCCTGCTGGCGAAACGCGCAGGCGACCGGAAGCCCCATGCGCTCGGCAAACTCCTGAAAATTGGCGCGCGACCCGGCGCCCCAGTCCGCGCCGCCGATGATCGCGATCGGGGCGGTCGCGCCTTCGAGCATTTCCATCATCACGGCAAAGCCGTTCGGGCAGACGGGCTGCGCAGGGCGGGTGACGCGCGGCCGTTCGGCAATTTCGACCACGTCCTTGAGCATGTCCTCGGGCAGGGCGAGCACCACCGGGCCCGGTCGGCCGGAAATGGCGACCGACCACGCGCGCGCGACATACTCGGGAATGCGTGCGGCGTCGTCGATCCGCGCCGCCCATTTGCACAAGGGCGCGAACATCGCCTGGAAGTCGACCTCCTGAAAGCCCTCGCGGTCGCGCATGCCGCGATCGACATCGCCGATGAACAGCACCATTGGCTTGCTGTCCTGCATTGCCACGTGCACGCCGATGCTGGCGTTGGTCGCGCCGGGGCCGCGGGTGACGAACGCAACACCCGGCCGCCCGGTCATCGCGCCATCTGCGCACGCCATGAAGGCCACGCCGCCTTCCTGACGGCACACCACCGTGTCGATCTGCGGCACATCATGCAGCGCATCGAGCACCGCCAAAAAGCTCTCGCCAGGAACGGTGAAGATCCGGTCGCACCCCTGCGCCACCAGTTGATCGACCAGGACGCGTCCGCCGGTGCGGGGGGAAATGCTGGTCATGGCGTCGGTCCTCTGCCTTGATTGTCGCCGCAACCGCTTCGGTCGGCGGCGGCTATGTTTACCGGCTAACGGGCGGCGCCAGGGTGTGTCAACACCGCTCCGCCGGGCATCAGAAGCCGTAGACCAGGGTCAACCGGCTGGTTGTATCGGTGGGGGCCCGCCCCAGCGCCGGGGTCGATTCATACTGCACGGTATAGGACAGCCTCGCCTTCAGCTTGCCAATCAATTGGCTATCGAGCGCCGCAACCGAAAACAGCGTGCTGCGCTGCTCGTCGACATAAGCGCTGGCGGCCTCGCTCAACTGGATCGTAGGGGTCAGCTTCAGCTTGATATCGACCGAGGCAAGCCCGGCCACAACCGATTCGTCGATACCGGTCACGAGCTGGGTAAACCGCCAGGCTGGCCCAGCCTTGACACTGAGCTTGGCGTTATCACCGGTCAGGAAGCTGTAGCCTACACCGCCTGAGACACTGTAGCGCGAGTGGAAACCCTGAAAGCGGTCCTGCTCGAACTGGCCCAGGCCATAGACGTAGCCGCGCTCGTTGAACTTGTAGTTGGGCTCTGCGCTGAACCGGTACTGCTCGCGCACCACGACGTCGTTGGTTTCCTGGTAATCCGCCCGGCCCAGCAGTCCCACGCGCCAATCCTCGCCCTCGGCAGTGAGCTTGAGGCCCGCAGCCAGCCCCATTCCCGGTGCGTTGCCCGTGCTGGTGAACGCACCGAGCTCGCCTTCGCCGGTCCATTTGATATCCGCCGCTGCGGTTTCGGTGGCGGGGGAAGCAGCCGGCGCTTGTGTTTGCGCAACGATGACGGGCGCTGGCACCGGAACTGGCGCAACCTGCGACCGTTGGCTCGACGAGTCGGTCCGAAATGCTGCGACCTGCGCATCAATGGCTTCGGCGGATTGCGGGTGGGCCTGCTTGGCATAGCGCAACACCGCATCCAGCCCTGCCTTGTCGCCTGAACGCAATGCGGTATCGATCAGCTTGGTCACGCCGTCGGGCACCTGCGCAGCCACGGGCTGGGAAGCGAGCAGAAATGCAGCGATTGCGCCGGGCAAGGCACGGCTGGCGGTCAGGTCGGGCCTCCCCAATCGGATGGAAACAAGCTCTTACACTAGATCAGCGGGCGGAACTCTTCCACCACCGCGCGGTACAACCGTCGCTTGAAAGGCACGATCAGTCCCTCCAGCGTCTCGGCGGCGGTCCAGCGCCAGGCGCGGAACTCCTGATGATCGGTCTCGATGTTGATGTCGGCATCGGTCCCCATGAAGCGCATCAGGAACCAGAACTGCCGCTGGCCGCGATACCTTCCGCCCCACATCCGGCCCATCAGATCGGCCGGAAGGTCGTAAAGATGCTCCTCGCGCGAACGGGCGATCACCTCGACCAGGTTCGGCACGATACCGGTTTCCTCGCCAAGTTCGCGATAGGCGGCCTGTTCGGGCTCCTCGCCGGGATCGATGCCGCCCTGCGGCATCTGCCAGGCGTCTGCGCTGCTATCGAGCCGCTGGCCGACGAACACCTTGCCGTCGTTGTTGACCAGCATGATGCCCGCGCAGGGACGATAGGGAAGACTGTCAAATTCGCTCATGCCCCACGCCTTAGCGGTCAGGGGGCGTCAAAAGCAATTGAACAATCACTGGGAGGAGTCTCGCTTCGGCAAAACGCGATGGAGCGAAACCGGCTCATCACCGCTTTGGCGGTCTCGTCGCTGATCGGCTCGCCGCCCGGGGCAAAGCCTTCACCCCGCTCGGCATATTGCAGCACGACGACATTTTGCTTGTCGCGCAGCAACAGCGCCAGAAACTGCTCGCCCCGTCCAGATACGGCACCAGGATAGCCTCCCGCTGCGGTCGATCCGCACCCGATGGACGAAAGGTTGTATTCAGTGCCGTCGACCATCCGGCCACTGACGATGACCCTCGAGAAATTGGTGGTCTCGCACCCCTTGGTCGAGTTGAAGAATCGCGCCTGCATTTCCGCGGTGGACACCGACGCCGCGCCTGCACCGCTGAACGCCGACAGGGTGATCATCCGGCTCCAGTCCTCGACTGTCGCGCCTTCAGGCACGAATTCCAGGATTTTCTGCCGTTCGTTCTGCGCTTCGTAGACCGGTTCGAACGTGTCGAACAAGCGGAAGGACATCATGCGGTCAAACACCGGCGCGGCAAAGCTGCAGCATGCATCCGGGTCTGCGGCACGCTGCCGCCGATATTCGCTGGCGATGCCTGCGAAATCGGCCTTGTTGCGCACCTTGGGCGCGGATTGTGCGGCTAGCGGCGCGGATGGTACCGCCACTGCCACCAGCCATCCGGCCAGCAATGCGCCGATGAAGCGCCGTCCGCTCACAGCGCCAGCATCGCCTTCATGCCCCGGAAGATCGCGTCGCAATCATCTTGCGCCGAAGGAATGCCCTTGCGCAGGCAGATGAAGCCATGGATCGTCCCGCGCATTTCCATATAGGTGACATCGACGCCCGCCAGAATGGCGCGCGCTGCAAAGTCGCGGCCCTGATCGCGCAGCGGGTCCAGCCCGGCCGTGACCAGTAGCGTCGGCGGCAGGCTGGCAAGATCGCCATTGATGCAATCGTTGCGCAGGTCACCCGGGACGGCGGCGTAGCTCTCGCCGAACCAGTTCATCGCATCGGCAGTGAGCAGATAGCCGTCGGCAAATTCGGTGAACGATCCGCCGGTCTGAGTCGAATCGACCACGGGATACAATGGCGCCTGCGCGATGACCGGCACGGCTGCGGGGTTGGCGATCAGCGCCTGGGTGGTGACGATCGTCAGATTGCCGCCCGCGCTGTCTCCGGTGAAGACAAGCCCGGTGATATCGAGGCCCAGTGTCTTGCCATTCTGGGCCAGCCAGCGCGCAGCCGCTTCGCAATCGTCCGTGGCAGCGGGGAAGGGGTGCTCGGGTGCGAGCCGATAGTCGACCGCGATCACCGGAAGGTCCATCTTTGCTGCGAGCTCGGTGCAATAGGGGTGGTGCGATTCCAGATCGCCGATGACGAAGCCGCCGCCATGGAAGAACATGATCGCGGGGCCAGCCTCGCGGGTTTCCCGGGCATCGTAATAACGCAGGCCGATTTCCCCGGCCGGGCCGGGGCAGGTGAGATCGCGCACGATGGCCAGCTCGGTGGGCTCGGCATCGGCAACGAAGCGCATCATACGATAGGCCTCGCGCGCATCGGCGGGGCTCATCTCGTTCATCGGCGGCGCGCCCGATGCCGACAGCATCGCCAGCAGCATCGCGACATCGGGCCGAACAAAGGGGCCTGTCTGCTCGGTGGCATCACGCTGCAGTTCGATGGTGTCGCTCATCCGTGTCATCCTCTGTCCTGTTTAACCGGGAGGTTAACGGGTTGGATGCAGCCGGTCCATCGGCAAAATTTGCGGACTGATCTGCATCCCCTCCCCGGCGATCAGGCGACGGGTGGTCGATCAAGTCCGCATGGCGTATTGATCGTCACAAAACTGGACAAGGAGTTGCCGGCGTGACGAATTTGGAATCGAAACGCCTGCCGGGCCGGGTGGCGTTCATCTCCGGCGGATTGCGCGGCATCGGCCGCGCATGTGTCGAGCGGTTTCTGGCCGAAGGCGCAAAGGTCGTGCTGTCTGATCTCGACAGCCCGGAAGATGCCGCCGCTGCTCTTGCGGAGTTTGGCGCAGACGCCAGCTATGTCCAGGCCGATGTCGCCTGCGAGCAGGATTGGCACGCCGCGCTAGACCACGTTACGCGGATACATGGGGCGCTGCACATTCTCGTCAACAATGCGGGTATCGATCTGACCGGACCGGTCCAATCCATCGCGTTGGCCGACTGGCGCAGGATCATGGCCATCAATGTCGATGGCGTTTTCCTGGGCACGCGCACGTTCGTGCCGCTGCTGGCGCAAGGCGGGACGGCGGTGAAGGGCGGAGCGAGCATCATCAACGTCAGCTCGATCATGGGGATTACTGGCTACAGTGAAGTGTCTGCCTACAACGCCAGCAAGGGCGCCGTGCGGATGTTCACCAAGGGCATAGCGGTGGAGTTTGCCAGCAAGCGCATGCCGATCCACGCCAATTCGGTGCATCCCGGCTTTGTCGAGACGCCGTTGCTCAACGCCGGGTTCCAGCGCTGGGTCGACAAGGGCTTTGCAGAGAAAACCGACGATCTGGTCGCCGCGATGAATGCCGCGACCCCGATCGGGAGACTGGCCCAGCCTGAAGAAATTGCCGGCGCGATCTTCTTCCTTGCCAGCGACGACGCCAGCTATGTTACCGGTTCGGAGCTGGTGGTCGACGGCGGGTGGACCGCGCAATAACGCATGGGTTTACGTGACACGGCGCGGTAGCCTGTCATGGGCGCACACGGGATGACGGCTTGTCACCCCGTGTGCAGCAGTGTTCAGTCTTCGGCCGGGCTCGACTGAAGGTGGATGTAGTTTTCGATGCCCATGCGCGCGATCAGATCGAACTGCGCTTCGAGCGTGTCGACATGCTCTTCCTCGCTGTGGAGGATATAAGCCAGCAAATCGCGGCTCCCGAAGTCGCGCACGCTTTCGCAATAGGCGATGGCTTCCTTGAGCATGGGAATAGCCTCGTTCTCGAGCGCGAGATCGGCCTTGAGGATTTCCTCGACCGTCTCGCCGATCTTGAGCCGTCCGAGCAGCTGGAAATTGGGCAGGCCATCAAGGAACAGGATTCGGTCCGCCAGCTTGTCGGCGTGCTTCATCTCGTCGATGGATTCTTCGTACTCGAATTTCGCCAGCTTCTTGATGCCCCAGCTCTGCAGCATCTTGGAGTGCAGGAAATACTGGTTGATCGCGGTCAGCTCGTTCTTGAGCGCGTCGTTGAGAAACTCGATGACCTTGGGGTCGCCCTTCATGATGATACTCCTGGTTCGCCTGGCGGGCCTAAAAGGCCGGGGCGTGTTCAAATCAGGCACATATCATAGCGACAAAACCGTCCCATGGGAAGCGGTGCGGCGCGGGAAATATTTGATTTTTATAGAGAAATTTGCAGGCTACTGCTAGGCGGTCGCAGTTTCCCGGCTGATAATGCTTTGCGCGAACGACAGGCACTGACCACACTTGGGACGCCGACCCAGCCGGGCGTAGATCTCAGTCGGACGGGCAGCGCCATCGCGCAGAGCGTCTTTCAGATCCTGTTCGCGAATCGCGTTGCAGATGCAAACAACCATGCGTCTCTCCTGTTGCAGCAGGAATAGCGATATTGAGAACGCATCGCAACAGTCTTTTTGAGAATTTATCGCAAACGCATAGGCTGGACGCTGCGGCGTGCCAACGACCGCCAAAGCCATTCGGCGGGCCCGAAGCGAAACCGTTCCAGCCAGGGCTTGGACCACCAAAGCATGATTCCCCATGCCCCCAGGACGAAGGCCATCGCCGTGATCCGGTCGATCTGGCCGAACAGCCCCAGCCCCCAGCCATAGAAGATGAAGGTCATTATGGCGCTGGTGCCGAGATAGTTGCTGAACGCCGCGCGCCCGGCCGCCGCGACCCGCACGATCAGGGCGTTGTCACGATAGCGCACGATCAGCCAAAGCAATGCTGCCACCCAACCGACGGTGAGGACCACGCGGAAGGGAAACGAAAACGCGAAGAACGCGCCAAACGCGGTCATGGTATCGAAATCGCTGGCGATCACCCAGGCGGCCAGCGCTATCATCGGACCCAGGCCGATGGCGAAGGCACGGCGCGCTATCTTGGCGTACATCGACGGTGCCCACAGGCCCAGGATGAAGCCGCTCTTCAGCATGGCCATGCCAAGCAGCATCATTCCCAGCGTATCGAGCGTGAACAGCAGCAATGCATTGGTCAGCGAAGATGGGAAGGTCGACAGATTGTCGGCGAAGATCGCCTGCCAGCCACCCCTGTACAAGGCCAGATCGCGGGCGATGTCCGATGATCCGGGCTGACCGAAGCTCGCCAGCATCTTGCGGGTGCTTTCGATGGTAGCCGGGTCCGCACCAGGGGCCAGGCCCTGGATCGACTGCCACCAGCCGCCCGCTACCATCAGGCAGGCGATCACAAAGTAGAGGGAATACAAGATGATGGCCCAGCGGACGAGCTGCTTTAGATCCTTGTGGACGAAATACAGCGCAAGGGTCCCGCTGATGGCATAGGGCACCAGAATGTCGCCCCACCACAGGACGATGTAGTGGGCGGCGCCGATCGCGAACAGCCAGGCCATGCGGTTGAGATGGACCGACTTCGCGTTCTGCCCCGAAGCCTCCGCCCGCTGGATGATGAGCAGCATGCTTGCGCCGAACAGGACGCTGAACAGTCCGCGCATCTTGCCGTCGAACAGCACGAAATTGGTTGCCCACACGCCGATGTTCAGCGGATCGGTCCCGCCCCATGCGGCCGGATTGATATAGGCTGCCCCCGGCATTGCGAAACCGATGATGTTGAGCAGCAGGATGCCCATCACACCAAAGCCGCGCATGGCATCGAGCGAGAGATGTCTGTCGACACTTTGCATTGAACCTGCCCCCGTGCGCGCGCCGGAACCTGATCGCACCAAGTATTATGAAACAGCACAGATAGACGATGAAGGCCATAGCCTGCGAACCGAAGATGGGACTTATGCCAAAAGCGACCACGACATCCCACTTGACAAACCGACCAGTCGGTCCTTTACGATAGTGTACTGACCGGTCGGATTAATCAGGCTGAAATGATGAAGGAGGCTCAACCCGTGGATCTTTCCTATTCGGACCCGGCGATTGAAGCAGTGTTACGCAAATCGTCCCAGGCATCCGGGTTCAATCGCTGGAGCGGCATGCGATTGGTCGCGGCAGGTAGCGGCCAGGTATGCCTGGAGCTCGACATACGCGAGGAACAGACCCAGCATCACGGCTTTGTCCATGGCGGATTGGTGGGCGCCCTCGCCGATACCGCCTGTTCCTGGGCGGCGGCGACATTGGCTGGAGATGTCGTGACGGCAAGCTATACCGTGCAGTTTCATGCTCCGGCCACCACCAAAATGCTTCGTGCCCGCGCCGCAGTGATAAAACAGGGTCGGCGCAATGTCTCGGTCGAGGCTCAGCTGTTTGCCGTCGTTGACGGGGGCAGCGAACGCCGTGTCGCCACCGCACTGGCCTTGATCGCCGTGGTCTCGCCAGCGTGAACGTCCGCTGCGGGGTGGAGCTTGACGCGACGGGCAGAAGCATTAGACTGAACGGTCTATGATGCTTTTTGTCTCCCAGGATGGCGCAATGCGCGCGTCTGCCTCCCATGCACCGAAGGAGGCGGGGTCCGTTCACCCGACCCGGCTGAGGCTGTTGCAGGTTGCCACACGGCTGTTTCAGCAGCGAGGCTATCATGCGGTGGGCCTTGCCGAGATTCTGGCGCTGTCGGAGACCCCCAAGGGGTCGCTTTACCATCATTTCCCGGGCGGAAAGCCCGAGCTGGCTGAGGCCTGCATCACCCGTATCGCCGCAAGTTCGCTGGCCGCACTGGATGAAGCTTCCGGCACAGGGGCTGATATCGTTGGATTTTTGCGCCAACTGGGCGCGGAGTCGTCAGCCTGGCTGGAGCGGACCGACTGGCGCGATGGTTCGCTGCTCGCCGTCATCGGGCAGGAGCAGGGGGGCGATGACAGCGCCCTGGCCGATGCCGTACGCATCGCCTATCAGCGCATCGAGATGCGGCTTGCAAAATGGCTGATGCTCGAAGGCGTCGCAGTTGCCCGGGCACGCGACATCGCTGCCACCATTATCGCCTCGCATGAAGGGGCGATGCTGTTGGCCCGCTGCCGACGGGACAATGCCCCGGTTGCGCTGGTCACCGACATGCTCTGTGCGATGATTGACCGGGGTACTATCGGCGCTGCTTCCGACTGAGCGGTTTAGTCTTGAACCGATTGGTCTGTTCTAGCCTCGACGAATGCAGGGCGCGGAACAATTGTGCGGATAACGCTTGCAGCTTCAGACAGGGCCTGCATGGTCATGTCCATGAGTCTGCATGCGCAGCGATCCTATCGGGGACAGTCCAAATGACCGACACCATCCCACCACGCCAAAAGATGCGCGCCAGTGATTTTCACCCGCATATCCTCGAGATTTTCGATGGTTATGTGCACGGCAAGCTCAGTAAACGCGAATTTATCCGGCAGGCCGGGCGCTATGCGGCAGCGGGCGTGACAGGACTAATGATCTACAATCAACTCCGTCCCGATTATGCGCTCGCCCAGCAGGTCCCGCCCGACGATCCGGCGATCGAGACAATGCGGGTCGAATATCCCAGTCCCGAAGGCCATGGCACGGTGCGCGGCCTGATGGCGCGGCCCAAGGGGGCCAAGGGCAAACTGCCCGCCGTGCTGGTTGTGCATGAGAACCGCGGGCTGAACCCATATATCGAGGATGTCGTGCGCAGGCTCGCCAAATCGGGGTATCTTGCGCTTGGACCAGACGGTCTAACGTCGCTTGGCGGCTATCCCGGCTCCGATGACGAGGGCCGCACGATGCAGGCGTCGCTCGATCCGGCCAAGCTGATGGAGGATTTCTTTGCCGGGTTCGAATATGTGCGCGGGCATGAAGCCTCGACCGGCAAGGTGGGGGTTACCGGCTTCTGCTATGGCGGCGGTGTTTGCCATGCGCTGGCGGTAGCCTATCCCGATCTTGCGGCCGCAGCGCCGTTCTATGGCCGTCAGGCGCGGCCCGAAGAGGTTCCCAAGATCGAGGCGCCGTTGCTGATCCATTTTGCCGAGAATGACGAGCGGGTCAACGCGACCTGGCCTGCGTACGAAGCTGCGCTCAAGGCGCATGAACAAACATACAAGGCGCATTTCTACCCCGGCACCAGCCACGGTTTCCACAACGACACCACGCCGCGTTATGACGAGGCTGCGGCAAAGCTGGCGTGGGACAGGACTCTGGCGTTTTTTGATCAAACCTTGCGCACCTAGACCGATCAGTCGCGACGCGGGCTCGCGGAATTTTCTGCTGGTGCTGGACAAGGTCGGGCTACGCTGGGACAATGTGTCCTATGGTCGCTACTGACCAGCAGCCCTAATGGGTCGAAACTCGCGGGGGCGGACATTCTGTTCCGGATGTCCGGTCGTCCCCCGTGGCCAAGTGGTATCCGGAGGTCGCACGCAATGTTCGACGGTTTTGACGCGCTGATTCTGGCACGAATTCAGTTTGCCTTTACGGTTAGCTTCCACTTTATCTTCCCGGCCTTTTCGATTGGACTTGCGAGCTATCTGGCCGTCCTGGAAGGCCTTTGGCTCAAGACCAACGACAATACCTATCTCGACCTGTTCAAATACTGGCGCAAGATCTTCGCGATCGCCTTTGCCATGGGCGTCGTGTCGGGCATCGTCATGTCCTACCAGTTCGGCACCAACTGGTCTGTGTTTTCGGACAGGACCGGTCCGGTGATCGGCCCGCTAATGGCGTATGAGGTGCTCACCGCATTCTTCCTCGAGGCAGGGTTTCTGGGCGTCATGCTGTTCGGCATGGACAAGGTGGGACGCAAGCTGCACTTCACCGCAACCTTGATGGTCGCACTGGGCACCTTCATCTCGGCGTTCTGGATCCTGAGCGTCAACAGCTGGATGCAGACTCCGACAGGCTATGAAATCGCCGCCAACGGCCAGTTCGTTCCCGCTGGAAGCTGGCTCGATATCATCTTCAACCCCAGCTTTCCCTATCGCCTGGTGCATACCGTGATGGCCGCATATCTGACCACCGCGTTCGTCGTCGGTGCGGTGGGGGCGTATCACCTGCTCAAGAACAAAACCGATATGGCTGCACGGCGGATGTTTTCGATGGCGATGTGGATGGCAGCCCTGGTTGCCCCGCTGCAGATTTTTGCAGGCGACATGCATGGGCTCAACACACTCGAGCATCAACCCGCCAAGGTGATGGCGATGGAGGGCCATTACGACAGCCACCCCGATGGCGCGCCCTTGATCCTGTTCGGAATTCCCAACAGCGCGGAAAAGCGCGTCGATTACGCCGTGCAGATCCCGAAGGCATCCTCGCTGATCCTCAAGCATGATCTGAACGCCCCGCTTGCCGGGCTCGACACCATCCCGGAAGCCGAGCAGCCGCCGGTGGGCATGGTGTTCTGGTCGTTCCGCATCATGGTGGGCATCGGCTTTGCGATGCTGGGGATCGGGCTGTTCAGCCTGCTTGCGCGGGTTCGCGGGCGCCTGTTCGACTGGCGCTGGCTGCACCGCGCGGCGATCGTGATGGGGCCATCGGGCTTCGTCGCGGTGATCGCGGGCTGGGTGACCACCGAGGTCGGCCGCCAGCCATATACCGTCTATGGCCTGCTGACGACGGCGGACAGCGTCTCGCCGCTCGCCGCGCCCGCAGTCGGCGCCTCGCTGCTGGCGTTCGTGATCACCTATTTCATCATGTTCGGCGCTGGTACTTTGTATATCCTCAAGCTGATGAGCAAGCCTGCCACCGGGCACGAGGAGGCCGCGGCATCGGGCCCGCTGCGCACGGCAGGGATCACGCCGGCATCGGCTGACAGCACCCGGCGCGGGCAGAGCGGCACCATGCAGGAGAAAGGCACATGAGCATCGACCTGACCATCGTCTGGGCGTTCATCATCGCCTTTGCCGTGTTCGCCTATGTGGTGATGGACGGGTTCGACCTTGGCATCGGCATCATCTTCCCGGCGCTGGGGCGCGGCGCGGAGCGCGACAAGGCGATGAACTCGGTGGCCCCGGTCTGGGATGGCAACGAGACCTGGCTGGTGCTGGGCGGGGGAGGGCTGCTCGCGGCGTTTCCCTTGGCCTATGCGGTCATCCTGCCTGCGATCTATCCGCCGATCATCGCGATGCTGCTGGGGTTGGTGCTGCGCGGCGTCGCGTTCGAGGGACGCTGGCGCGATCCCAATCATCAGCCATTCTGGGATTTTTCGTTCACCGCAGGCTCGTTCGTTGCCGCGTTTGCGCAGGGCGTGACCCTGGGCGCGCTGCTGCAGGGGGTCGAAGTCGAAGGCCGCGCCTATGCCGGAGGCTGGCTGGATTGGCTCAGCCTGTATTCGGTGCTCACCGGCATCGGCACGGTCATCGGCTATGGCCTGCTGGGATCGACCTGGCTGATCATGAAGACCGAAGGCCCGGTGCAGGACCATGCGTTCCGGCTGAGCTGGAAGCTGTTTCCCGCGACGCTGATCGCGCTAGGGGCGGTCAGCCTGTACACGCCGTTTCTCGATGCGGGGTATTTCTCGCGCTGGTTCACGTTCCCCAATGTGCTGTTTTCGGCGCAGGTGCCGGTGCTGGTCGCGCTGATCAGCGCTTTGTTGTTCCGTGCACTTCAGAAACGCCGCGATTACGCGCCCTTCCTGCTCACGCTGGCGTTGTTCCTGATGGGTATGATCGGGCTCGGCATCTCGATGTTCCCTTATGTGGTCCCCGATGAGATTACGATCTGGGATGCCGCGACTCACCCCAGCAGCCAGATGTTCATGCTGGTCGGCACGCTGTTCATCGTGCCCCTGATCATCGGCTACACGGCCTGGGCCTATTGGGTGTTCCGGGGCAAGGTCGGCGACGAGGGCTATCATTGATGCTGCCCGACAGCGATGATGCTGATCGCGGCGATGCCCGCCCGCTTGCCCAGAAGATCGGCTGGATGGCCGCGATCTGGCTGATCTCTGTCGGCTTCATCGGCGTCGTCGCCTATGCCATTCGCTGGTGGATTAACGCCTGACGGGCTGGCCATGCCGTGCTATTGACGGGCATGGCAAACCCGGTCGATCCGATCACCGATGCAGCGCCGCCGCTGGCAGACGATGCCCTGGCCGTGCGTGGTTTCCGCCTGATCGAGCATGTTCTGCTGGTGCTCGTCGCCCTGATGACGCTGGGTGCGGCGGGCATCGAGATCGCCAACATCGTTGCGGCCCGGACGATCAGCCTCGCCGATATCCTGCTGATGTTTCTCTATACCGAAGTCATCGGCATGATCGCGGTATTCTATACCGGGCGCGGATCACCGTTCGTCTATCCGATCTTCATAGCCATCACCGCGCTTGCGCGGCTGATCGTGCTGCAGGGCAAGGACATGGCGCCCGACAAAATCCTGTTCGAGGCCGGCGCGATTCTGCTGCTGGCAATCGCGGCGGTTGTCATCACGCGGGCGGGGCGGTCGTGAAGGCGCAGGGGTTGACCGGCGCCGCGACGCTGGCATGAAGGCCTTCGCGTTCAACAGGCAAGGCCAGCCCCGCATATGACCACCGACAAGCTCTATATCAGCGCCAACAGCCTGTTGGAGGACAGCTATCGCTTGGCCATGCAGGTGATCGACAGCGGCTACCAGCCAACGCACATCGTTGGCATCTGGCGCGGCGGTGCGCCGGTGGGGATCGCGGTGCAGGAACTGATGGAATATCACGGCATCAATGCCGATCACATCGCGATCCGCACCGCGAGCTATTACGGCATCGACCAGCAGAGCAAGGACGTGCGGGTTTATGCCCTGGGTTATCTGATCGACACTTTGAGCCCCGAGGACCGGCTGCTGGTGGTCGACGATGTCTTCGACAGCGGCCGCTCGATCCGCGCCTTCATCCACGAGCTTGCCGCCAAATGCCGATACAACATGCCGCACGATTGGCGGATCGCCACGGTCTATTACAAGCCCTCGCGCAATCTGACCGATCTGACACCCGATTATTGCGTGCACGAGACCGAACAATGGCTGGTCTTCCCGCACGAGATCGTAGGGCTCACGGTCGAGGAAATCCGCGCGCACAAGCCCGGGGCGAATATCATCCTGGGGGAGTGAGAAAGCGTTGCCTTCGTTCGTCATTCCCGCGAACGCGGGAATGACGCTTTTGCCTCAGGGCCAAGGAAGAAGCGGGACCCCCCGCGTGCGCGGGGGTGACGGAATGCGTGCTTAGCCAATTGCACCCGCGCCGCCCGCTTGGCATAACGCCGTCATGACCCCCGAACAGCGCACCGCCTATATCGATCGCCTCCCCAAGGCCGAGCTTCACCTGCACATTGAGGGCTCGCTCGAGCCCGAAATGCTGTTCGCGCTGGCGCAGCGCAACCAGGTGAATATCCCCTTTGCCAATGTCGAGGATATTCGGAAGGCTTATAATTTCAGCAATCTGCAGGATTTCCTCGACATCTATTACCAGGGCATGGCGGTGCTGCTGACCGCTCAGGATTTCTATGACCTGACATGGGCCTATCTCGAACGCGCGCACGCCGACCATGTCCGCCATGTCGAAATCTTTTTCGATCCGCAGGGCCATACCGAACGCGGAGTGCGCTTTGCCGACGTGATCACCGGGATCAGCGACGCGCTCGCCGATGGCGAGAAGCAATGGGGCATCACCTCGCAGCTGATCATGTGCTTCCTGCGCCATCTGGACGAGGCGGCGGCGGAGGCCACGCTCGATGAAGCGCTGCCCTATCTCGACAGGATCGCAGGCGTGGGGCTCGATTCATCGGAGAACGGCCATCCGCCTTCCAAGTTCGCCAAGGTGTTCGCGCGCGCCCGTTCGCTGGGGCTGAAACTGGTGGCGCATGCTGGCGAGGAGGGACCGCCCGAATATGTCCATGAGGCGCTCGACGTGCTGCACGTCGACCGCATCGACCATGGCAACCGCGCGCTGGAGGACGCAGGTCTGGTCAAGCGGCTGGCGGGCGAGGGGATGACGCTCACCGTCTGTCCGCTGTCCAACCTCAAATTGTGCGTGATAGGTGACATCGCCGACAGCCCGGTGAAGCAGATGCTCGATTCAGGGCTCAAGGCGACGGTCAATTCGGACGACCCTGCCTATTTCGGAGGCTATGTGAACGCCAACTATCACGCGATCGCAGACGCGCTCGACCTCAGCCGCGAGCAGCTCAGCGCACTGGCCCGGAACAGCTTCACCGGTTCCTTCCTGCCGCCCGACCAGATCGCGCATCTTCTGGCCGAGATCGACCATTACGACGCGCAGTTCACCGCATGATCGGGAAGGCGGCGCTCAGCGCTCGCTGAGATAATAGCGTTCCACCTCGGCGAGATTGTCGTCGAGGTTGTAGACGATCGGCTGGCCGGTGGGGATTTCGAGGCTGGTGATCGCATCGTCGGCGATGCCTGAGAGGTGCTTGACCAAAGCGCGCAGCGAGTTGCCGTGCGCGGAGATGATCACCCGCTTGCCCGCCTTGAGTTCGGGCGCGATGCGGCTTTCCCAATAGGGCAGCACGCGCGCGATGGTGTCCTTGAGGCTTTCGGTGTTGGGGATCGCTATTCCTTCGTAGCGCCGGTCCTTCGACAGGTCGAATTCGGACCCGGCATCCATCGGCGGCGGCGGAATGTCGAAGCTGCGACGCCAGATGTGCACCTGCTCGTCACCGTGCCTGGCGGCGGTCTGGGCCTTGTCGAGCCCGGTCAGCCCGCCATAATGGCGCTCGTTGAGCCGCCAGTCCTTCTCCACCGGCAGCCACAGCCGGGTCATTTCCTCGAGCGCCAGATTGAGCGTCTTGATCGCGCGGGTCTGCAGCGAGGTGAAGGCGATATCGAAGTCCAGACCCTTGTCGCGCATCAACCTTCCGGCCGCCCTTGCTTCCTCCGCACCTTTTTCGGTAACATCGACATCCCACCAGCCGGTGAACCGGTTCTCCAGATTCCATTGCGACTGGCCGTGGCGGATGAGGACGAGTTGCGGCATCGGGGCGTCTCCTGTGGTGGTCAGGCGAGCGCTTTAGCGTCCCGTCTTCCCTACGCAAACCCGTTTTCCGCCCGGCATTCCCGCAAACGCGGGAATCCCGCTCCGGCGCTACGTCAGAAAGTGAAGCATACCCTCGCGTGCGCGGGGGTGATGGGAGAGGGCGGGGGTGTCAGATCCGCTCGAACCGCACCTTCAGGCCGTCCTTGGGCTGCGGGATCGGCCATGCCTGCCACGCGGGATTGTAGCCCGGCTCGATGACGATGCGGTGCTGGCTGAGGATGTGGTGCATCAGTACCTTGATCTGCATATACGCAAAATGCAGCCCCAGACACATATGCGCGCCGCCGCCAAACGGCACCCAGGCGTATTTGTGCCGGTTGCGCGTCGCCTCGGGGGTGAAGCGCATCGGATCGAAGCGCAGCGGATCGGGCCAGTGCTCTTCCTGCTTGTGGGTGAACGACGAGCTGATGCTGACCGGTGTGCCCGCCGGGATGCGATAGCCGCCGAACTCGAAATCCTTGAGCGCGCGGCGCGGGGTGGAGGGGACAGGCGGGATCAACCGCAGCGCTTCCTTGAACGCCATTTCGGTGAGCTCCAGATTGGGCAGCGCGTCATAAGGCATCGGTGCCCCTGCGGGCGCGTGCTCGAGCAGCTCGGCGCGGATCTTGTCCTGCCATTCGGGGTTCTTGGCCAGCAGCCAGACCAAAGAGCTGGCCGATGAGGTGATGGTGTCGTGTGCGGCCATCATTAGGAAGTTCATGTGATCGACCACCTCGTCGGTGGTGAGCAGGCTGCCGTCGTCGCGGGTTGCGCGGCAGATTTGGCTGAACATGTCGGGCCCCTGCTGCTCGCGCCGCTGCAGCACCTGCGGGGTGAAGTAGTCGACCAGGAATTTGCGCCCCGCCACGCCCTTGCCCATCTTGGTGAAGGGCAAAGGCCGGCGGACGACGCCGATCGACGCCTGCACCATATCGACGAATGCGGTGTTGATCTTGTCGGCTTCGGGACCCCAGGGGATGCCCAGAAAGGATGTGGCCGCAAGGTCGAGCGTCAGCTTCTTGATCTCGGTGTAGAAGGTGATATCCCTGTTCGACCAGTCGAGTACCCGCGTACCGATGCCCTCGTTGAGCTTTTCGGCATAATGGCGCATCGGGGCGGGCTTGAACGCGATCGACAGCGCGCGGCGATCGGCGCGGTGATGGTCGAAATCCATCAGCATCAGTCCACGCGGGAACAAGAGGTTGAGCACCGGACCCCAGCCCTGTTCGGACGAGAACACCTTGTCGCGATCGAACAGCACCAGCTCGTTGGCATCGGCGCCGAACAGCGCCACCTGCCGCCGCCCGAAGGCGTTGGTCCGATAGACCGGGCCGTATTTGTCGCGCATTTCCTTGCCGAACTTTTCGGGATCCTTGAGCATCCTGAGCGTCACGCCCAGCACCGGAAGCCCGTCCTCTCCGGGGATATGGTCAAGCGCGCTGCTGCTGGACAGGCGGGTCCAGTGCGGGTTTCCGCTATCGCGCTGGATGGTGTGATCGGGGAACATTTCGCGCTGAGGGGCGTGTGTTTGGGGCGCAAGCACGGTAGCCATGGGAAATCCTCTGCACTGGTTTAATCGATCCATTAAATACCAACTGACATCAATGTTAGCAAGCGTTGTCTGTCATCACATGGCTATTCATCGTTAATTCAACTTGACAGTTATATGAACGAATTATCGGAGCCCCGCTCCGTCGGCCCGCCGCGCCAGATCATGCGGCGAGACAGGATACCATGGCTTTGACCCGTTTTGCATTTATTGAACGCTCTGGCCTTCAAGCCATCGGTCGCCGCGCCGCCCGCATCGCAGCGATCACCTTGGGTGCGGCGTCCTTGTCCGCCTGCGCTTATGGCGTGGGAGACTATGGTGGTTACGGCGGGGTTTCCGTCGGGGTCGGCAGCGGCGGATATGCCGGCGGTTACGATCCCTATTGCGACGGCTATTCCGCTTGGGACAGCTTCTATGGCTGCGATTATGGCTATGGCTTTGGCCAGATCGGTTATGGCGGCGGATACTGGGACAATTTTTATTATCCCGGCTATGGCACCTGGATCTACGACCGTCCCGGCGGGCGGCGCTTTGCGATGCAGGATCGCCACCGGCAGTATTGGGGGCAGCAGCGCTGGCAGTATCAGCAGCAGCGTCGTGGCAACAGGCAGGACTTCCGCCAGGGCCGACCCGACGACAGGCGGGACGTGCGCCGCGACGGCCGGCGTGAAACGCTCGATGATCGGCGCGACTGGCGGCAGGAACGTCGGGGCAATAGCGACCAGAATCCGCGGACACGCCGTGACGAACGCGAGCGCATGGGTGGCCTTGCTCCCCAGGATCGGCAGCAGCGGATGGAGCGCTGGCAGCAACAGCAGCAGCAGCAGCAGGCGGTAGGTCAGCCCAGGGAGCAACGCGAGGGGCGTCGCAACTGGCAGGGTAACCGCCAGGGTGGTCCAGGGCAGGGCGTAGAGACCCGGCAGGGCAGGGGCGGCGAAGGTCGCCAGCGCCCGGCGATGCGTCAGCCCTCTCCGCAGGCGCAGCCCGGAACCGTTCCGCCCCGCGCCGAACGGGCGCCACGGCCTCAACGCCAGCAGCGCATCGAGAGATCGCCTGGCTCTGCGCCCCGGACGGCACCGGATATGTCTGGCCTGCGCCCGCAAGACATCAAGGAAAACTGATCGGCGCAGCGCCCGGGATGACGGGCGGATAAGCATCATGGGGCGGTTCACCCGCCAGGCCAGGCCGGGTGGGGCTTGTGAGCCGCCCCAAATGCCCTATCATTGAGGGCATGGTAAAATTCTCGCTTCTCGACCAGTCGGTGCGCTTCGCCGATGTGCCCGCCACTGCCGCGCTTGGCGGGACGCTGGAGGCTGCCGAACTCGCCGACAGACTTGGCTATCACCGGCTGTGGGTGTCCGAACACCATGCCAGCCGGTTTCTGTGCGGCAGTGCACCGGAAATCCTGATCGCCGCGATGGGCGCGCGCACCTCGCGTATCCGGCTTGGGTCGGGCGGGGTGATGCTGCCGCATTACAGCGCCTACAAGGTCGCCGAGCAGTTCGCGGTGCTGAGCAACCTTTATCCCGGCCGCATCGATCTGGGCGTCGGCCGCGCGCCTGGCGGCGAGATGCGCGTGGCTGCGGCGCTGTCCGCCCCGCACCCGCCCTCGTTCCGCGATTTTCCGCAACAGGTGGCCGGCCTTGTCGGCTATATGACCGGCGATCTGGCAGAGCCGCGCCTGAGCCCCGAGCCCGAAGGCGAGGTACCCGTGTGGATTCTGGGTACAAGCCCGGACAGCGCGGTGCTCGCCGCGCAACTGGGGCTGCCCTATGCGCTGGCCCTGTTCATCAACCCCCAGGCCACGCCCGGGCTGACCGAACTGTACCGCCACAATTTCCGCCCCAGCACTACGCTCGACAAACCCTATGTCATGCTCGCGACCACCGCCTTCGCCTGCGACGATGCGGGCTATGCCGATCTGCTGCGCAAGAACTATTTCCTCAACATCGCGCGACTGCTCGGCGGCGGGCACCAGCCAGCGGTTTCGCCCGAGGAAAGCCGCGATATTGGTTTCACCGACAGTGAAGCGATGATTATCGGGGCGCAAGCGCGGATCGCGGCATTCGGTACCCCCGAGGTGGTACGCGACAAGGTCGAGACTTTGGTCGAGGCCTTCGGCGCGGACGAGCTGATGATCTCGTGCAACGCCTATTATCATATCGACAGGATGCGCGCGATCGAGCTGTTTGCGCACAGCTTCGAGATGGCTGAGGTCGCCTGAGCATCATGGGCTTTCACACACCCGCATTCTGCGTCGCTGAGACGCTGCCCTTCATCGATGGCGAGGCGATCGTCATCGACAAGCCGGCGGGGCTGCCGGTCACGCAGCCGCGCAAGGGTGGGCGCAGTCTGGACGATTATCTCACCCATCTTCGCTTCGGCTTCCAGCGCTTGCCGTTGGCGGTGCACCGGCTCGATCAGGATACGTCGGGCTGCCTGCTGCTGGCGCGCCACGCCAAGGCGCACAAGCGCTACGGAACAGCGTTCGAAGCCGGGACGGTCGAAAAGACTTATCTGGGCATCGTCGAGGGCGACCTCACCGATGACCACGGCACGATCGACATCGCATTGGGCAAGACCAGCACCGCCGAGCACGGCTGGCGGATCGTTCCCGACGCCGCCGGCAAGCGCGCTGTGACGCACTGGAAGCGGATCGATGCGGTGGGCGGGTATTCCCTGATCGAGTTCCAGCCGGAAACCGGGCGAACGCACCAGATCCGGGTCCATGCGCTTCACGGGCTGGGCAAACCGCTGCTGGGAGATCCGTTTTACGGCAAGACCTACCCGTCGGGGCTGATGCTCCACGCTGCGAGGCTCGCCCTGCCACGCGGGGACAAACCGCCGATCACGGCGTACGCGCCGATGCCCAAGCGTTTTGTCGATCTGGGATTTGCGGCCAGGGAGACTGGCAATGCCTGATATCGACGTTCCCGATCACGCCATCGTCTCGGAAAAGTTCATCACCGCATCGGGGCCTGGCGGTCAGAACGTCAACAAGGTCGCGACTGCGGTCCAGCTTCACGTCAACATCTATGCGCTGGGTTTGCCACCATTGGTTTATAACCGACTGAAATCACTGGCGGGCTCCAAGGTCAATCAGGATGGCGAACTGGTCATCCTGGCGCGCAACCACCGCACCCAGGAAGCCAACCGCAAGCTCGCCCGTGAACGTGTCGCGGCGATGCTGGCGGAGGCCTATGATCTGCCTGCCACCCGCGCCCGCTCGCGGCTCAACCGGGTGGGCAAGACCGAGCGGCTGGCGGGCAAGAAAAATCGCGCGACGGTCAAGAAAAATCGCGGCCGTGTCGCCTTCGACTGATCTCGCATTAATCTGGAAATTCTATCATGTATGCCTTTGAGATTGATCAAAATGCTCCCAAAGTTCAGCTGTATGACGACCTCCACTCCGCCGCTCTCGCGCTGGTCGATGGCGAGGCCGACAGCGTGGCCAACATGGCCAATGTTGCAGCACTGATCGGGCAATATCTTCCCGGTCTCAACTGGGCAGGATTCTACCGCATGGTGGACGATGAACTGGTGCTGGGCCCCTTCGTCGGCAAGCCCGCCTGCATCCGCATCGCGCTGGGTAGCGGAGTTTGCGGCACTGCGGCGGCCAGCGGCGAGACCCAGCTGGTCGATGACGTTCATGCCTTTCCCGGGCACATTGCCTGCGATGCGGCCAGCCAATCCGAACTGGTTGTTCCCGTCATCCATGAGGGGAAGGTGACCCATGTGATCGACCTGGATAGCCCAAATCTGTCAAGGTTCGATGCCGATGATCGCGCCGGGATCGAGCGGTTGGCAAGGACCCTGGCCGGACGCATCTGATCCAGTAACGCAGCCGCGGCGCTTTGCCCCATATTGAAACAGCCTCGCCCGATGCACCCGGTTTTACATCGGTGCAATGGTGAAAACCCTTTGTAAATGCTAACGATCGCTTAACCAAGCCGGAAGGTTGCGGGGGCTCTGGTGCCACCGGGCCCGAATGGTCGGCCCGATTGTTCAAGGGGAATTAACCATGAAGAGCAGCGCTTTTTCTCGTGTGCGCTACACTGCGATTGCCGCTTGTCTGGCGAGCGGGGTGGCGATGGCGATACCCGCTCACGGTGCCGAATCGGGGCTGGTGCGCTCGCTCCCGGGCAAGATCGATCTCCAGATCAGCAGCGCGCTCAACCGCGGATCCGCCAATCGGCCGGTCTATGGCGCGCGCCTGCCTGTCGGGGCACCCGCCTATGTCCGCCCGTTCCGCGGTTTTCTGCTGCCACGCGTCTGGATCGCACCAACCTATTACATCGCCAACTGGCAGGGCTATGGCCTGTCCCGCCCGGCACAAGGCTATGGCTGGTCGCGCTATTATGACGATGCGGTACTGACCGACCGCAACGGCCGCGTCTATGACAGCGTGCAGGGGGTCAACTGGCAGGCGGCGCAGGCGGGCCAGCCGGTCGTTTCGCAGACCTATTCGCCCGATTACGATCCTTATAACTACGATGGCGACCTGCTTCTGGGCAATGACGACGTGGTGCACGGCACGCACTGGGCGCGCACGGCAGACCAGGCCGCGCCTGGCGTGGATTTTGATGACGACTATGTCGCCGCTCCTGCGCCGACCGTGACGCCGTATGATCGCGACTACGACCCAGCCTTTCTCGAAGCCTGCCGTCGCGACAGCGGCCTTGGCGGGGCCGCAATCGGCGCCGCAGCCGGCGGACTTGCGGGCAATCGTATCGCCGGACGCGGCAACCGCACCGGCGGTACGCTGATCGGCGCGGGCGTGGGCGCGGTTGCCGGGATGGTGATCGACAAGGCCGAGGATCGCGAGCGCTGCAAGCGGCTGCTCGCGCGCGAGGTGCAGGGCGGCTACGGCACCAGCTATGCCTCACCGCCGGTTGGCGCACCTCCCATGATGCCTCCGCCGCCTGCATATGCTGGTGACTATGACCCGGCGTTCCTCGAAGCCTGCCGCCGCGACAATGGCCTGGGCGGCGCGGCCATCGGCGCCGGTATCGGAGGTCTGGCGGGCAATCGTATCGCCGGGCGCGGCAACCGCACCGGTGGGACGCTGATCGGCGCGGGCGTGGGCGCGATTGCCGGGATGGTGATCGACAAGGCGGAGGACCGCGAGCGCTGCCGTCGTCTGCTGGCGCAGCACGGCGGAGGATATCCGCCGCCTCCCGGTCAGCATGGCGGATATCCGCCCCCGCCGCCGGGATATTATTATTACTATCCGCCGCCGATCATCACCACGGTGACGATCACGCCGGGCACCTGTACCGAAGAGGTGGTGACCAGCCACGTGGCACCCGTGCGGCATCGCCCCAAGGTCTATCGCACCAAGAACGTCCGCGTTTCGCGCAAGTAAACGGGATTATCGGCTGGCCGGCGTATCGACATAGCCGGTCAGCCCCCACGGTTCATAAGGCCCGAGCACAAGCTGCTCGAAGGTGCCCAGACCCTGTTCGCCATCGCTGGTGGTGGCCCGTGAGAGGATCTGCACGTGCAGGTTGTCCATCGTCGGTGCCAGCGGGTCGATCGCGGCGAGGTCGATCACATCGCGCTCGACCACCAGCGGCCCATGATAGCGGCCATGGCCCCATTTCGGGCAGGTATAGCCCAGCCCGCGCATCTGGAAGCGCTGGATCGGCTCGAACGCGACCGCGAGCGGCCCGGTGTCGGTCTGGATCGTCAGCGTGCCACCTGCGGGCCAGCGGGTGCCGGGTTCGATCCGCGTGTCTAGCCGGGCCGACGGAGTCTCGTGGAACCCGTCATGGCCCGCGCCATCGGGCGCGATCACCGCACGGGTGTTCCACGCCGATCCCGAACGATGGGCGTTGAGGTGGAAGAACAGGCTGCGGCGCTCGAGATTGACCGGGGTCCATTGCCAGAAGAATGCCGGCTGTGCGCTGCCCGCATGCGGCTGGGCATCGGGAGCGCCGATCGGGCGAACGCCCCAGCTGCGATCACGGGTTCCCGCGCAACCGGGGGCAAGCTCTGTCCGCGCACCATCGATCTCGATCCAGCCGGTATAGCGCCCGTTCTGGGTCATCCGCGTGTAGTCCATGAAGGTGCGCGGACCATTGCGGAAGGTAAAGCGCGGCTCCTCAATGGGGAAGGCGCGACCGGTGAACGTGATATCGGCGCGGATGCCCTCGCCGTCGACCAGGATGCGCAAGGCTTTCAGTGGTTCGGTCACCTCGATCCGGATCGGCCCCACGGCCATGTCCATCCGTTCCATCTGCAGCTCGCGCGAAGCATGAAGGTTGTGCTGCAACCCATTGCGTATCACGGAAAAGCTTGCATCTGCGACATCGAGGTGCGGATACACGCCGAACGCCAGCGCGAAAAACCCCGAGCCATCAGGATTGTAGCCGTTGAAGAAATAGCGGTCGTAGAAATTGCGGTCGGTGCCTGCATAAGCGACCGGCTCTGCGGTCTGGTGCAGCGGAAAGTCATCACCGTTGGTCAGCATATCGTTGTTTCCGCTTGATTGTTGGCCTGGCGCAGCAGCGCGCCGATGCTGTCATGGTCGAGCGCCAGGCTGCACGCGCCGCGCGCCATCGACAGGAAGTTGGCATCGCCGCGCTCGGTGCGTTCGACAAAGGCGGCGCTGAACACCGCGGTCGACAGGCCCGACAACGCGCCGATGCGGTAATCGTCCCAAATGGCATCGCGGCTGCGCGGCACGCCCCGGTGGGTCATTTCGGCGCAATACAGGTTGATCAGGTCATCCTCGTGCGCGCGCCGCAGCTCGGTGCCGATACCGGTGCCGAGCAGATAGCCAAGATCGCTGGTGCCCGCGCCGGTAACACAGGTCTGCCAGTCGACCACCGCCAGCGGTTCCGCACCGCCGCCAATGTCGAACAGCATGTTGTCCAGCCGGTAGTCGCCATGGGTGAGGCAGCGGGTGCGAGCCTGCCACCTGAACCAGCTATGCCCGTGTTCTGCCAGCGCTTCGCAGATAGCGAGATACTCGGGCTCGATCAGACCGGCATAGCGCTCGCGAAACACCGCCTGCGCGCCAGGATAGGCCTGGATGATCCAGTCGCGCGCGGCCGGGTCGGGCAGCAGCCATTCCTCCTCGAGCAAGGGCAGATTGTCAGTCGAGGCATGCAAGGATGCAGCCTGGCATACCGCCAATCGCGCTTGCTCGATCGTGCACGATGCCAGCTGGTCGCCCACGCTGGCTGGTCCCAGATCCTCGAACAGCAGGATGAAGTCGCAGCCGGTCTCATCGACCAGCGCGGCATAGACCCTGGGAACGCGCATCGCGACCAACGGCGCGACACGCGCGTAGAAGTTCACCTCGCGCAGATACAGGCGGAAATGTGCGGCAGTCGAGCGGCTGGTGGCGTCTCGCGACGGCAGTTTGGCCGCGATCGAAGCCGGTAAGCTGGGGGCAGGGCGGTCATAAGCCAGCGCGATGCGCACCGTATCGCCCACTTGTCCCGTACCGATCGATGTGAGCGTGAAGCCGGTGATCCGCGCGCCACCCAACAGGTCTGCGGCGTCCAGTTGCGCCTGCAGCCAGCGATGGTCGATATCTTCCGCCCGCGTCGGAAACGCTGCCATGCCTGTCCTCTCCGCCGGGTCTCGCCCAATCGCTATTTAATCAAATGATTAAACCAGCGGCGAAGGATTGCAATCGCTAAGGTGCGGGCGGTCAAAGCCGGCGGGATCAGGCGAGTTCGCTGGCGAGCCGTGCCTGCATCTGCAACACCGCAGGGCGCAGCGCCGCCTCCTCTACAAAACCCAGCCGCTCCGCCTCCAGCGACTTTTCCAGCCGCACCAGCCGGTCGAGCAAATGCTGGGTTTCGCGCACCAGCCTTTGCGCCTCCTGCGGGAGCCGAGCGACCACAAACGGATCGCTCGATGTGCACTTGCCCAGCGACCGGCTGCGGCTGTGCAATTGATGCGCCGACAATTCGCCTGCCAGATACGCCTTCTGGTTGAGCAGCCAGGCGATCGAATGCATCAGTCGGGTGGTCACGCGCAGCGATTCACACGACATGTCGATGCGGATATCGTTGTGCCGCTCCACGCCCTGCTCTTCGGGGCTAAGCTCGAAATAGGAGCGCGCCTCGTCGGCGAGGACCATTGCCTCGACATAGAGCGACTCGACCAATTTGGCGGTAAAAGGGAACTTGCGGCTGGACATTCTTCATCCTTGCCAAAAACCCATGCTGCTGCCCAGCGGCAACCTATGGTTAAGCACGCATGGCAAGTGTTTGTATCAATGCGGAACAGTTGCCTTGCGCCGGGTGAAAGGGCATGCGTCGTGCGCGCTCAGGCGATGATGTCGGGAATCAGGTAATCCTCGAGCATGGCGATCTGGTCGCGCAGCATCAGCTTGCGCTTCTTCAGCCGGGCGAGCTGCAGCATGTCGGCGGTGCCGCCGTTGCTCAACGAGCCGATGGCATGATCGAGATCGCGATGTTCTATGCGCAGCAGGGCCAGCTTCTGCCGGACTTCTTCCTCAGTCACGCGCGACGCCTTTCCAGACCGGGACCGGGCCGTGAACTTGGCCCGCAATAGCTTTAGCGCAGGCCGGACGCCTGCCGACTGTCGCGGTTATGGAATGTTTCGCCGCATTGCAAGCGCACCTGTGCATAACGCCAAAGACAGCCCATAAATTTTATGTTTAGATCGTGCTCCCAAGATGAGAAGGGCCAACGAGTCGAAGGAGACATAGATGTTGCAAGACAGTCATACGCAAGCCCTCAAGGCCAAGCATGCCGGTATTGAACGAATGATCCACGACGAAGAAAGCAGGCCCGCGCCCGACACCGCGCGGATCGCCAAGCTCAAGAAGCAGAAACTGCGCATCAAGGAAGAGATCAGCCTGCATTGATCGGCTGACGTGACTTCCTGCGGACCGGGAAAGCCCCCCCGGTCGCAAATCCCAGCCCGGCGCGTCTGACGAGGGGTCAGACCGCGCGCCGGGCGCCGGGGAGGGGCAGAGCGCCCCGCAACAACTGACGCCATGGCGCACTGAAGAGCGGATTTCCGGGGGATGGCAGGAAGGTCGTCAGCTCAGGCAACCGCCCTTTGACGGTACCATCTCCCAAACCCGACGGGGCAACTTCTGCCCGCGTTATATTCTGCCCGGGTTATAACAGTCAGACAGCGCCACTTTCAGCTTCGTCGTTAGCGGCGATATGGCGTTCTATCTGCTCGGTGTGGATCAGCGATACGCGCGTTCCCGGCGCGGCGTCCTCGACCGAAATCTCTGCCCCCAGCTGTTTGGCAAGCGCCTGGATTATGCGGGTGCCGAGCCCGGCCTGCGCATCCTCGGGGTGCCCTGCCATCCCTATGCCGTCATCAGACACCGAAAGCGTCCAGTCCCCTCCGCTGGCGGCGAAGCCGACAACGACATGACCCTTCCGGCCGTCCGGAAAGGCGTGCTTGAGTGCATTGATCACCAGTTCGGTCACGACCAGCCCCATGCTGACAGATACATCTCCATCGATTGAAACCGGGTCGACGCGGGTTGTCAGTGTCAATCGCTTGCGGTCATGGATCATCGAGGCGCCGATGCTTGCGCACAACTGCGCGAGATAAGGGGCCAGGTCGACTGCACCGCCATCTGACTGTGCCAGGTGGCGCTGCAGGGTCGCGATCGACATGACCCGCTGATGCGCATCGCTCAAATGACCGCGGGCCTCTTCTGACTGCACCTTGCGCGCGCTTTGCATCAGGATGCTGGCGATGATCTGGAGGCTGTTGGCGACGCGGTGCTGCATCTCATGCAGAAGCGCGGAATTCGTCTGGATCAGCTCCTTGTGCCTTTTTTCGTCCTTCCGACTCTCGGTGACGTCGATGACCGTGACCAGCATCCGCGAGTTGTGAATGTCGCCATATTCGAGCAGCTGCGCCTTGATCACCACGCAGCGTATCGCGCCAGCACTGGTCTTGATTTCCATTTCATAGGCATCGATATCTGCCGCGCCCGAAAGTGTCGCTTCGATCAACGAGTGCATCCGCGGCAGGTCCCAATGGTGATGGTCCAAGTCGTAAATGGTCTGCCCGGTGACCGTTGCGCGGTCGATACCGAACGCGTCGCAAAAACTGTCGCTCGCCGCGACGATGGCCAGTTTTTCATCAAGCAGCAACAAGGGTGCGTTGGACGCAAGCACCACCGCCAGCCCCAGCGTCTGCCCCAGATTGATCGGTGATTGATCGGCAGCCATGTGGCACGCCTTCCCGGTCGCCCGGGCCGCAGGTCGCGGCCTTGTTGGCATCCCATGAGCGGAGAGAACATGATCGGCTGAGCCGAGCACCGCTCCAGTGTTCGGCTGTTAGCATGCCGGTACCCGGCAGCCCGCATCAAATCGACACGCTGGGCTAATCGAACCTCGTGATCCCCCCAATGCGGCGGCAAGCGCCGATAGCCTCACGCCGAAGTGCGTGCTAGACCTCCACCCATGTCGGAAGCCCAGATCAACGCCACCCTTGCCGCCCGCAACATCCTGACCCGTCTGCACGACGTTATGGCCGCTCGGAGCAACGCGCAGGCCAAGCTCAACCAGGTGGTCGACATCATCGGCGATTCGCTCAACAGCGAGGTGTGCTCGATCTATCTGCTGCGCGAGGGCGTGCTCGAGCTGTTCGCCACGCGCGGGCTCAACCAGGAGGCGGTGCATGTCACAAAGCTGGCTTTGGGGCAGGGCCTGACCGGCACGATCGCCAAGAATGTCGAGACGCTGAACCTTGCCGAGGCGACCGCGCACCCCGACTTCCAGTACCGTCCCGAAACCGGCGAGGAGAAATTCCACAGCTTTGCCGGCGTGCCGATCGTCCGCATGGAGCGCGCCATTGGCGTGCTGTGCATCCAGCATGTCGAGCCGCGCCGCTATCTCGAAGTCGAGATCGAGGCGATGCAGACCGTCGCGATGGTGCTGTCAGAGCTGATCGCCAATGCCGAGATGGTCGATGGCCACGGCAATATCGACAACCCGGCAGAGCTCACCCATGCGCAGCACGAAATCGGGTTTCCGCTGGTTGCAGGGCTGGCGAGCGGCAAGGCGGTGTTCCACCAGCCGCGCATCACCATCGAGCATGTCGTCGCCGAAGACATCGAGGCGGAACGCCAACGGGTCTATTCCGCGTTCATCAAGATGCGCGAGCAGATCGACAAGATGTCGAGCCAGGCCGAATTCGGCACCGGCGGCGAGCATGACGAGGTGCTCGAGACCTACAAGATGTTCGCCTATGACGAAGGCTGGTCGCGCAGGATCAACGAAGCGATCGACAGCGGGCTGACCGCGGAAGCCGCAATCGAGCGCGTCCAGCAGCGCACCCGGATGCGGATGCGGCAGATCGACGATCCACTGCTCGCCGACCGGATGCACGATCTGGAGGATCTGTCCAACCGGCTGCTGCGCATCGTCTCGGGCCAGATCGGCACCGCAGCGCAGATGGGACTGAGGCAGGACACCATCCTGATCGCGCGCAACCTGGGCCCGGCCGAATTGCTCGAATACGATCGGCGGCGGCTGAAGGGCGTGATCCTCGAGGAAGGATCATTGACTGCGCACGTCACCATCGTCGCGCGCGCCATGGGCATTCCGGTGATGGGGCGGATGCGCAACATCCGCCACCAGTTGCGGCAGGACGATCATCTGCTGATCGACACCAACGAGAACTCGGTGCTGATCCGCCCCGCGCCGCAGGTGATCGAGGCGTTCGAGCAGAAGTTCCTGCGCAGCCGCGAGAAGTTGGCGGCATATGCCGCGCTCCGCGATGTCGAGCCGGTCAGCAAGGATGGCACCCGGATCGGCGTGCTGATCAACGCGGGCCTTCGCGACGATATCGCGCATCTGGCGATCACCGGCGCGGACGGTGTTGGGCTGTTCCGCACCGAGTTCCAGTTCCTCGTCTCTGCGACATTGCCGCAGCGCGAGCGGCAGTTGCGCCTCTATCGCGATGTGCTCGATGCAGCGGGCGGAAAGCCCGTGATCTTCCGGACGCTGGATATCGGTGGCGACAAGTCGCTGCCGTATCTGCGCGAGGACGGCCCGGGAGAAGAGAACCCCGCAATGGGCTGGCGCGCATTGCGGCTGGCGCTGGAGCGAGACGGTCTGCTCAAGGTCCAGGCGCGCGCGCTGATCGAGGCTGCGGCGGGGCGCACGCTCAACGTGATGTTCCCGATGGTCGCCGAGCCTTGGGAGTTCGATGCGGCGCGGCAAGTGTTCGAAGAGCAGCTCGCGTTCCTCAAGGCGCGCAAGAAGATGCTGCCCGAGCGCATTCGCTATGGCGCGATGCTCGAGGTACCGGCGCTCGCCGAAACGCTCGATATCCTCGGGCCCAAGCTCGATTTCCTGTCGATCGGCACCAACGATCTCACCCAGTTCCTGCTCGCGGCGGACCGTGCGCACCCCAGATTGGCGCAGCGCTACGACTGGATATCGGCCTCGATCCTGCGTTTCCTGCGACGGGTGGTGCGCGATGTCGCGCCCTACAACATCGACGTCACCGTCTGCGGCGAGATGGGCGGGCGGCAGCTGGAGGCGCTGGCGCTGCTTGGCATCGGGATGCGGCGGCTGTCGATCACGCCGGCTGCAGTGGGGCCGATCAAGGCGATGGTGCGCTCGCTCGACATCGGCGCGGCAAGCGCCAAGATGGAAGAGATGCTGAGCCATCCGCCGGCAGATATGCGGGCGGAGCTGCTTGCCTGGGCACAGGCGCAGGGTGTCGAACTGGCATAAACGGCTGCAAGCGATTGCGGGGGAGGTTGTGGCGCCGCTTTTGTTACATTTGTTTTCATCGGCTGCCCGGTGGAATCGGCCAAAAACGTTGACTTTGACAGCCGTCCGTAGTTTCTGATGTTCAGGGGCAATACTACAACCGGGTAAACCCGGGCCGGGAGCGCACACGTGGCCAAGACGCCAGAGGAAACACAACGCGAACCATCTGCAGATGGTGCGGAAGACGGGACATTATTCCCTCCCGCCCATGCTGGAGAGCGTTTGCGTGATGCCCGCATGGCCCACAAGATGACGCTCGAGGACGTAGCTTCGCGTACCCGCATTCCTGTGCGGCATCTCGAAACGCTGGAGGCGGGCGATTTTGCCAGCCTTCCGGGGCGCACCTATGCGATCGGCTTCGGCCGTGCCTATGCCCGCGCGGTCGATCTGCCCGAGGAGGAGATCGCGCAGAAAATCCGAGAGGCGCTGGGCGGCGCGTCTGCTGGACCGTCACGTGAGGCCACACAATTCGATCTGGACGAGCCCAGCAAGGTGCCGTCAGCGCGGATCGCCTGGCTGGCGGCTGCGGTCGGCGCGGTAATCCTGATCGCCGGTTTCGGCATCTGGCGGACCTATTTCTTCCCGGGCGCCAATGTCGAGGAACTGGCGCAGGCTGCCGATGCTGCATCGGGCAGCGCGCCTGTCGCCAAGCCGGCTGCAACGGTCCGCTCCCGGGCCGCAGAGCCCGCCATCGATCCCAAGGCCGAGGTGGTGTTCACTGCGACCGAAGACAACATCTGGATCAAGTTCTACGATGGCGACGGCAAGCAGCTGATGCAGAAACAGATGGCGCTGGGCGAGCAATATACCGTGCCGGGCAATGCCATGGGTCCGCAGGTGTGGACCGGGCGGCCTGACGCGTTCGAGATCACGGTAGGCGGCCGCACCGTCGCGCCGCTCGGCACGGCGGAGGTTGCGGTCAAGGACGTACCGGTCACGGCCACTGCGCTGCTGGCGCGCCCTGCCGAGGTCGGCCAGCAATCGACCGAAGCCGAGGCCGGCGACGATCAGGCAGGCTGAATGCCGCGGCCGATTCCGGTCAACCCAGGTTCAGAACAGGCATGACATCAATTTTGTGATCGCACGGCTTTGACGAAAGCTGTGGGAGCCGTATAGATTCACTGCGAACAGATTCATTGCGAACACTTTTCCTGAGCTGGAGCCCGACATGTCCACCCGCCGTTTTTCCCTGCTCTTTGCACGCCCACTCAGCCAAGCTGGCCGCGTGCTCGCCGGTGCCTTGATTGCAGCGTTGATGGCGTCAACCAGTCCGGCAGCAGCCCAGGCCGCCTCGATCGAGCCGCGGGTCAAGAAGCTGGAGACCGAGATGCGCGCGGTGCAGCGAAAGGTATTCCCCGGTGGATCCGACCGGTTCTTCGAGCCGGAAATCTCCGCGCCGGCCGCCGCTCCCAACACCACCGGCACCAGCGCGAGCGCGCCGATTACCGATCTCCTGTCGCGCGTGGATACGCTGGAAATCCAGATTTCCAGGTTGACCGCGCAGACCGAAGAGAATGGCTTCAAGATGGGTCAGCTGGAAAAGCGGCTGGCGATGCTTGAGGACAAGGCAGTGCAGGCCGCCGCCGCAGTACCAGCCGCGTCGATGGGCGGAACGTCTGGAGCGGTCGGCGCGGGGCCGACAGCATCTGCCGCAACGAACAGTGCAGCCGCTGCTGCGCCGAGCGCCGAGCGGATTGCCGCGGTTTCCCGGATCGAAAAGCCGCAAACCTCCGATGCGGGCGAGGATGCCTATCTTTATGGCTATCGGTTGTGGGAGGCCAAGTTCCTGCCCGAGGCGCAGGCACAGCTCCGCTTCGCGCTGGACAAGCACCCCAAGCACAAAAGGTCGAGCTATACCCGCAACCTGCTGGGCCGGGCGTATCTGGACGATGGCAAGCCCAGCGCTGCCGCCAAGATGTTCGCCGAGAATTACGAGAAGGAACCCAAGGGCGATCGTGCGCCCGAAAGCCTGTACTTCCTGGGTGAATCGCTGATCAAGCTCAACGAGAAACCCAAGGCTTGCATCGCCTTCGCTGAACTGGCCGAGGTGTACCCTGATGTCGCCAAGGGTCGCCTGTCAGACCGGTTGGCCACCGGGCGCCGCAATGCCGGATGCAAGTAACGACGCTCTCACCAGGGTTGCCAACGCACTCGCCGCGCTGACGGGGGGGCAGGGCGCCGCTCTGCTTCTTGCGGTATCGGGCGGACCGGACAGCATGGCCATGGTCGATCTGGTCAGACGGAGCTGGGCAGGTGCGCTATTCGCCGCCACGGTCGATCATCAGCTGCGCCCCGAAAGCGCCGACGAGGCTTTGACGGTGGCTGCTTATTGTGCAGGCGTCGGGGTCAGCCACAAGACGCTGCTGCCGCATAGCCCCATCACCGGAAGCGTCCAGGCCGCAGCACGGGCGCTTCGCTACCGGCTGCTGGCTGATGAGGCAGCGCGCACCGGTGCGGACTTCATCGCCACTGCGCATCATGCCGACGACCAGCTTGAAACCGTGTTGATGCGGCTGGCGCGGGGTAGCGGGGTGGACGGCCTCGCCGGGGTACGCGCCCGCAATGGCCAGGTGATCCGCCCGATGCTGGGCTTCGGCAAGGCCGAGCTCGAAGACCATTGCGTCCGTCATGCAATCCCCTTCGTGCGCGATCCCAGCAACGCCAATCGAAACTTCGATCGGGTGCGTATGCGTGAGGCTCTGGAACGGTTCGACCTGATCGATCCGCTTCAGGCTGTGCGGTCGGCTTCTGCGCTGGCCGATGCGGCAGAGGCGCTGGACTGGATGGCCGAGCGGGAAGCGCATGCGGTCGTTCGGGTCGGCTCCGATGAGGTCACGCTGTCCTGCGCAACTTATCCCGCAGCTTTGTTGCGCAGGCTGGTGCTGCGCTGTTTGGCCGGGGTTCAGCCCGACATCGCACCGCGTGGCGAGGCTCTCGACCGGCTGATTGCGACACTGCAATCGGGCGGACAAGGGATGATCGGAGATGTCCTTTGCCGGGGTGGAGAGCCTTGGCGTTTTGTACCCGCACCGGCACGGCGCGAGAGCCAGGGCACAGGAGACGCGACCGAATAATCGATTCCCAGGCCAAATGGCGGGCGGATTATATTGTCATTCAGGATTAGCGGCCTATCTTGAACATAGTTTATTTCCGCAAAGGCACTGTAATGAACGACGATCAGGATCCCAACGCCAACCAGAACGGCTGGATGAAGAACATGCTCATCTGGGCGGGCGTGATCATCGGATTGCTGGTGGTCGTGTCGCTGATGGACACGCGTGGCAGCGCTGACCGGGGCAGCTCGATCAGCTATTCCACCTTCCGTGACCGCGTGGCCGATGGCCAGGTCAAGAATGTCGTGATCTCGCCCGATCGCGTCTCCGGAACCTATGTCAACGATGAGCAGTTCACCGCGGTCCGGGTCGAAAACGACCCCACGCTGATCCCGCTGCTTGAGGAAAAAGGTATTGATTACAGTGGCAAGGCTGAAGAGCAGCCGAGCCTTCTGATGTACATCCTGCTCCAGTCGCTGCCCTTCATCCTGATCATCGCCATCGCCTTCTTCGTTCTGCGTCAGGTGCAGAAGGGTGGCGGAGCAAGCGGTGCGATGGGCTTCGGCAAGTCGAAGGCCAAATTGCTCACCGAAAAGTCGGGCAAGGTGACCTTCCAGGACGTTGCCGGCATCGACGAGGCCCGCGAGGAGCTTCAGGAGATCGTCGAGTTCCTGCGCGATCCCAGCAAGTTTGCGCGACTCGGCGGCCAGATCCCCAAGGGCGCGCTGCTGGTCGGCTCGCCCGGCACCGGCAAGACCTTGCTTGCCCGCGCGATTGCAGGTGAGGCGGGCGTGCCCTTCTTCACCATCTCGGGCTCGGACTTCGTCGAAATGTTCGTCGGCGTCGGTGCCAGCCGCGTGCGCGACATGTTCGAGCAAGCCAAGAAGAACGCGCCGTGCATCGTCTTCATCGATGAAATCGATGCGGTCGGTCGTCATCGCGGGTCTGGGCTTGGCAATTCGAATGACGAGCGCGAACAGACGCTGAACCAGCTTCTGGTCGAAATGGATGGCTTCGAGGCCAACGAGGGCATCATCATCATCGCGGCGACCAACCGTCCCGATGTGCTCGATCCTGCGCTGCTGCGTCCGGGTCGGTTCGACCGCCAGGTCGTCGTCCCGGTTCCCGATATCGAGGGTCGCGAAAAGATCCTGCAGGTGCACATGAAGAAGGTGCCGCTGGCGCCCGACGTCAATGCCCGCACCATCGCACGCGGCACCCCCGGCTTCTCGGGCGCGGATCTTGCCAACCTCGTCAACGAGGCGGCCCTGCTCGCCGCGCGGCGTGGCAAGCGTCTAGTTGCGATGAGCGAATTCGAGGCCGCCAAGGACAAGGTCATGATGGGAGCCGAGCGCAAGTCGATGGTCATGACCGATGACGAGAAGAAGATGACGGCTTACCACGAAGCCGGTCACGCGATCGTCGCGGTGCACGAGGAAGCGTCGGACCCGATCCACAAGGCCACGATCATCCCGCGCGGCCGCGCCTTGGGCATGGTGATGCGTCTGCCCGAACGCGACGTCTACAGCTATCATCGCGACAAGATGTACGCCAACCTTGCGGTTTCGATGGGGGGCCGCGTCGCCGAGGAAGTGATCTTCGGCTATGACAAGGTGTCGTCGGGCGCGAGCGGTGACATCCAGTATGCCACCAAGCTGGCGCGCGACATGGTCACCAAATGGGGCATGTCCGACGAACTCGGCCCGCTGCAGTATGAAGAGCAGTCCGAAGGCTATCTGGGCTATGGCCAGAGCCAGCGGATGATGATGTCAGACGAGACCGCCCGCAAGATCGACGCGGAAATCCGCAAGATCGTCGATCAGGGTTATGATCGTGCCAAGTCGGTATTGTCCGAGCATGTCGACCAGCTCCACACGCTGGCGCAGGCATTGCTCGAATATGAAACGCTGAGCGGTGACGAAATCCAGGAATTGGTCGAGACCGGCAAGCTCGATCGTCCCGATGGAAAATCGATCAAGCCCGATGTGGCACCCGGTATCGGGGCAGTGATCCCGCGCGCCGGCAAGCGCAAGGGTCCGTTCCACGATCCAAAGCCGCAGGGTGCCTGATCGCTCCCGTTCGGTGTGATTGCTGGCATGATGATCCCGGCGCTGCTGGCCCTTCAGGCCGCGGCGCCGGTTGCCGTTCAGGCCCCGCCAGAAACCGTCGCCGAATTTCTGGCGCGGGCGGACGCCCTGCTGGCGTTGGACGGTGATGGCGCCGCTGTATCGCCCGAGGCAGTTGCGGTTCGTGGCGCGATAATGCAGGCAGCCATGGCCTATCGCGCCAGCCTCGCAGAAGCCGTTGGCCGTGGCGAGCCACCGTCGAGCTGCCCTCCGCCACCAGGTCACGCACAGCTTGCGCTCGCGGACATCACCGACTATTTCCGGGCTTTTCCTGAAGCGCATCGTCCGATGCCTGTGACCACCGCCTTTGCGCTGGTCATGACGCTCCGCTTCCCATGCGCAAAGGCCTCGAAATAAGGTCATCTGCAGTTCATCTGGGTGTGTTATTGCGGCCGCACAGTTGGGTGGAGGTACAGGCTATGAATTGGGCAACCCGGTCGGCCATGCTGGCCACAGCGGCATTTCTTTGCATCGGCGCGACATCGGAGATGACCGCAGCGCAGTTTCTCGCTGCGATGAACAAGGCTGAAAGCCTTGGGCCTGCCGCGCTGATGTCGTCCGATGTGCGCGCGTTGCGCGCCGAAAGCGACCGGGTGCTGACGCTATACCGCTCCGACATCGCCAGACAGACCAAGGCTGGAGGACCGCGCCACAGCTGCCCCCCGCCCAAGGGCGAGGGAAAGATGAAGGGCGAGGAGCTCAAGACCTATCTTGCCAAGCTTTCCGTAGCGAAACAGAAGCAGCCGTTCCGCACCGCGCTGTACGATTTCATGAAGCAGAAATACCCCTGCAAATAGGGGCAAAGTCCGAAGGCAAGTTTTAAAGTCGCCGGGCTGACGATGAAAAGCAGGCGAATGATGTCTCCACGCTAATCTCATGAAAAAAGGCCGCGATCCCGTTCGGGAGCGCGGCCTTTTTCGTGATGATCGTGTGGCGACCCGACGGATCAACCCTCGAAGTCGCTGCCCACGTTGCTGGTGCGGGCAGGTGCCGATGCGGTGAGCCGCAGGGCTTCGGCCGACAGGCTGAGCGAGCCGATCTCGTCGGGCATGTCATCATCGTCAACCTGCACCTTCTGCAGCGAGACGATCAGGCCTTCCTTGAGTTCGTCGGGAAACACGGTCTCGTCCGCGATCTCGCGCAGCGCCACGACCGGGTTCTTGTCGCGATCGCGATCGATGGTCAGTTCCGCACCGCCGCTGATCTCGCGTGCGCGCTGGGCAGCGAGCAGAACGAGATCAAACCGGTTGGTGACCTTGTCGATGCAATCTTCAACGGTAACGCGCGCCATGAACGGGCTCCAGACTCTGTCAGAATATCAGGGAAAGGCGGGCCTTAGTCGCTGGGCCGCGCAAAGTCAACGTCAGGCGTTCGATTGAGTGGCTTGATCTTCTGCCTTCCAGCCCCAGAAAAGCTGGCATGGCAGGACATTCCAGGCTTCGAAGCCGCGATCCACCCTGTCGAAATAGGGCCGGATCAACTGCAGGGCAAAGGTGTTGAACTGATAGATCAGGAATGCGCCGCCCGGTCGCAGCGCGCGATGGGTGGCCTGAGCGATGTCATCGGCGACGTTGGCCGGCAGGGTCGATAGCGGCAGGCCCGACAGCACGAAATCGGCATGGGCAAAGCCATGGCTGGCGATGATTTCCTCGACATCGGCGGCAGAGCCATGCACCGCAATGAAGCGACTGTCAGGGATGGTCTTGCGAAGATAGCGGATGAAATCGGGATTGGTGTCGATCGCAATATAAGTCGCGTTGCGGGGCAGCTTTTCGAGCACCCGACGGCAGAAGGTGCCCACACCCGGCCCGTATTCGACAAAAAGCTGCACGTCCTGCCAGGGAACCGGTGCCAGCATCTTGCGGATGGTACGATCGGAAGATGGCACGATTGAACCGACCATCACCGGGTGCTTCAGAAACCCTTTGAAAAATACGCCCCAGGCCCCAAAAAACCGCTCGGCGCGCGCCTTGATCCGCTGCCGCGCGGGCAGCTGGGCCAGGTCGTTGGATTGCATGAAGAACCTCTCAGAATATCTGTCAACAGCCTATCACAATTGCAGATTGGGGCCCGCAAAGCAATCATGTGCATCCACCGGCCATCGCAAGCCTTTGCAACGCAGGGCCCAACGCGTAGAGCATTGGCCATGCACGCGTCCACAGATTCCCGCATTCATGCCCCCGGCGTCATCGCGGTAATTTTCGCAGCTCAGCACAGCGGGCAGGATGCAGACGGCTATGCTGCGGCAGCATCGGCGATGGACGCGCTGGCCGCACGGCAGCCAGGCTTTGTCGGGATGGATCATGCCGGGGGCGCCGACGGTTTCGGCATTACGGTGAGCTATTGGGCGGACGAGGCCAGCGCCAGGGCGTGGCGTGACGATCCCGAGCACAGCGCCGCGCGCGAGGCAGGGCGGGGCCGCTGGTACACTTTTTACACGCTCCACGTCGCCCGAATCGAGAGAGGCTATGCCTGGCCATGAGCGATATGCCTGCCCAGCACGAGGGCCCGCAAGTCGGCCAGAAACTGCCCACCGATCGCATGGCCTTGCTGTTCATGGTGATGCTGGTGACGGCTGCCGGCAACACCGCGATGCAATCGGTCATGCCCGCCATAGGAACAAGGCTGGGGGTCGCCGACGTCTGGGTGAGCCTGGCCTATAGCTGGTCGGCCCTGCTGTGGATGTTCTTCGCGCCCCGCTGGGCTCGTCTGTCCGATCGGCGCGGACGCAAGGCCCTGATGAACCTGGGGCTGGTCGGCTTCATATCATCGTTCGCATTGTGCGGACTGACGCTGATGGCCGGGTTGCACGGTTATCTCTCGGCGCTGTGGACGATGCTGATCTTCGCGATGTTTCGCAGCTTGTATGGTGGGCTGGGGTCGGCTGGCCCGCCCGCGGTGCAGGCCTATGTCGCCGCGCGCACCAGCCGACAGGAACGCACCCAGTCACTTTCGATGATATCTTCGTCCTTCGGGCTTGGCACCGTGATCGGTCCGGCGCTGGCTCCGCTAATCATTCTGCCTTTCCTCGGGCTGCCCAGCCCGTTCTTCGTGTTCGCCGCTTTCGGCCTGTTGGTGCTGGTGACGCTGAAGCTGAGACTGCCCGACGACACGCCCAGTTTTGCGGCGCGGGGACGGCTGGTATCGGAACCGATGAGCTCGGGCGCGGCGGGCGAGGTCTATGATGCCGATGAACACGATGACGCCCCTGCCGAGAACGCGGGCATGTCGCAACAGCGTTTGTCGTGGCGCGATGCGCGGCTGCGTCCCTGGCTGATCACCGGGCTGGTCGGCGGCCATGCCAACGCGATGATCCTGGGGCTGGTCGGGTTCATGCTGCTTGACCGGCTGGATCTGCGCGCGACGCCCGAGCTGGCAGCCGGTCCCACCGGGCTGGTGCTGATGTCCGGGGCGTTCGCCACGCTGCTCGCGCAATGGGGGCTGATCCCCTATCTCAAGATGGGACCGCGCACCTCGACGCTCTGGGGCATGGCGCTGGCTGCTGCGGGATGCACCATGGTGGCGTTTTCAAGCAGCCTTAACGCGATCGCGCTGGGCTTTGCCATCGCCTCTCTGGGCTTCGGCCTGTTCCGCCCCGGCTTCACCGCAGGAGCCTCGCTGGCAGTCACTCGCGCAGAGCAGGGCCAGGTGGCTGGCATCGTCGCATCGATCAACGGCGCGGCCTATATCGTGGCGCCTGCGATCGGCGTGTGGCTGTACAATATCGCGCCGCTCGAATCCTTTGCGATCATCATCGCGCTGTGCGTGTTCGTGCTGGTGTGGGGGCGCAAGGCGTTGCAGCTCGACGAGGTGCTGGTGCGCTGAGTGTCGCATGGAGCGGCTAGAGGCCGCGCCAGATTCGCAGAGGCGTATCGCCGCGGGGCTGGCGGACACCGGGAGGACAGGCGCGGGGACGGTAGTCAAGCCCCAGGCAGATGCGTACCTCCTGCAGCCAGCCACGCGCATTGCTGCGGATCGCGATGCTCTGCGGCGTCATGCCGGGGTTCGCCTGCGCGAGCTCGCGGCGCAGCATGCCATGGGTCAGCGCGCGACGTGACAGCCGCTCCATATCGGGCAGTCGTATTGCGCGGTAAACGTTTGTTGCGGTTCGGAAATAGCTTGCGGGATCACGAGCCATGCAGCTGCCGTGCTTGTCCCATTGATATGCGATAAGCCGCTGGGACGGCATCGCGCACAAGGTGCTGCGGACCACCGATGGCGGTACCGGCACCGGGGTGCGGGCGCAGTATTGCGGATAGGCGGCGGTCTTGCCCTCAGGCCACAGCCCGTGCAGAACGAAGCCAAATTCGCCATAGTTGCGGCTGCACTGCAGCGCCTCGCCAGGAGTCTCTTCTCGGTTCTTGCAATATTCCGGCGACCAGCTCAGCGCGAGCGTATAGCTGGTGATGGGTGCGACCCGCCGCAGGTCGCCCGACCGACGTTTGGGCGGGACGAGCGCAGCAAGCTTCTCGGGCATCCGGCACTGAAAGGCCTGCGCCTGTGCCACGACTGGCATGCCCGCGCCCGTTGCCGCAATGATGGCAAGGGCAGCCAGCCGCCGCATCTAGGCCGCCGTGAAGTCCAGCCCGACATCGGCAGCCGGCGCCGACTGGGTCAGACGTCCGACCGAGATAAAGTCCACGCCGGTTTCAGCGATCGCGCGAATGGTGTCGAGCGTGACCCCGCCCGAGGCTTCACACGGCACCCGGCCGCCGACCAAGGTCACTGCGCCGCGCAAGGTGGCAGGCGACATGTTGTCGAGCAGCAGATGGGTGGCGCCGGCGGCGAGCGCGGGTTCGATCTGCTCGACATGATCGACCTCGACGATGATCCGTTCGATTCCAGCGGCAACCGCCCGCCGCACCGCCTCGCCGACATCGCCTGCGACAGCGACGTGGTTATCCTTGATCATCGCGGCATCCCACAGTCCCATGCGGTGGTTCTGCGCGCCGCCCTGACGCGTGGCGTATTTTTCGAGCAGGCGAAGTCCGGGGATGGTCTTGCGTGTGTCCAGCAGCACCGCGCCGGTGCCCGCGATCGCGTCGACATACTGACGGGTCAGACTGGCGACGCCGCTCAAATGCTGGACGGTGTTGAGCGCCGAACGCTCGGCGGTCAGCAGCGCGCGCGCCTTGCCCGCTACGCGCAATATATCGGACCCCGCGGCCACCTGGGTGCCTTCTTCGACCAGCAGGCTGACCTCGCAATCGGGATCGAGCGCGCGGAAAAAGGCCTCGGCGATCGGCAGCCCGGCAACGACCATGTCGTGCCGGGCATCCATCACGCCGGTAAAACGCGCATCGGCGGGGATGACGCTTTGCGAGGTGACGTCGACGCCACCGGGCCCAAGATCTTCGGCCAGGGTCGCGGCCACGAACCTGCCCAGATCGAAGCCGGTAATTGAAAAGGCCATAGCAACGCTTCCCCCGCCGGACGGCGCGGTGCGCGCGTCCGATGTCCGCCCCAAGTTCCTAGTCGGCGATGCGGTGCTCGCCCTTGACCCAGCGTACGGTGCCGCTCGACGAGCGCATCACCACGGTTTCGGTGGTCATCACACCGTCGCGGCGACGCTTGACGCCTTCGAGCAGCGAGCCATCGGTCACGCCGGTGGCGGCGAAGATGCAGTCGCCCTTGGCAAGGTCCGACAGGTCGTAGATCGCGTTCAGATCCTCGATGCCCCATTTGCGGGCACGGGCGCGTTCATCGTCGTTGCGGAACAGCAGCCGGCCCTTGAACTGGCCGCCGACACAGCGCAGCGCCGCTGCCGCCAGAACGCCCTCGGGCGCGCCACCGGAGCCCATATACAAGTCGATGGTGGTATCGGGATCGGTGGTGGCGATGACGCCTGCGACATCGCCATCGGGAATCAGCATGATGCCGCAGCCCAGGCCGCGCAACTCGGCGATAAGATCGGCATGGCGGGGCCGGTCGAGCACGCATACGATGATGTCACCGGGCTTGACGCCCTTGGCGGCGGCCACGGCTTGCACGTTCTCGGTCGGGGATTTGTTGAGATCGATCACACCTTCGGGATAGCCCGGGCCCACCGCGATCTTGTCCATATAGACATCGGGCGCATTGAGCAGGCAGCCGTTTTCGGCGATCGCCAGCACGGCCAGTGCATTCGGGCCGGCCTTGGCGGTGATGGTGGTGCCTTCGAGCGGGTCGAGCGCAATGTCGATGCGCGGCGCGCCTTCATTGCCCAGGCCCACCTTCTCGCCGATATACAGCATCGGCGCCTCGTCGCGCTCGCCTTCGCCAATCACCACGGTGCCGTCGATATCCAGTCCGTTGAGCGCGGCACGCATCGCTTCGACGGCAGCGGCATCGGCTGCCTTTTCATCGCCCCGGCCGATCAGCTTGGAGGCGGCGATGGCGGCTGCCTCGGTCACGCGGACCATCTCGAGCACCAAAACACGGTCGAGTTGCGGAGTTTCTGCAGGGGGCGTCGCTTTCAGGCTTGCGCTGGACATGGCAGGCGGGTCATCCTTCTATTATGGGGCACCAGTCGCGTTCCAGGTCCGGTGCATTGTGGCCGGTCCATAAGGGAGCATTATTGCATTGTCGAGAATGCTGTTCGCGGCTGCCCTGATGGCCTTTTCCGCAGTTTTTGTTTCGCCTGCAAGCGCCCAGGACTCGCAGGATGACACGCAGCTGCCCGAGCCCGAGCAGCGCGAGTCCGATCAGGTTGACGCCAAGGTAAGGCAGCTCATCCGCAAGGCCGACGAATGGACGGGCAAGGAAGCGCGCGCCAAGCGCTGCCTGCCGGGATCGCGCGGCAACGATATCGTGGTGTGCGGTGAGATCGATCCGAGTGCGAAGTTCCGCGTGCCGCTCGAAACCGAAGGGCGGCTCGCCACCGGGGGGCCGCCGCCCGCGCCGGATGTGGCGGGCGATGGCATCTTCAAGGGCAAGGCGACTTTCAGCGGCCTTTGCGTCATTCCGCCTTGCCCGCCACCAGCCGCCTATATGATCGATTTTTCCAAGCTGCCCGAGGTGGATGAAGAATATCTGAAAAAGGCACGCGAGGCCGAGGCAGCCGAGCGGCGGCGCGAACAGGCGGCGGGCAGCAGCGGCGGCGGTCTGTGATCGCTATTCCGGTGATCGAGACCGAAAGGCTGCGGCTGCGCGCGCCGGTGATCGGCGATTTCGAAGCGTATGCCGCGATGTGGGCCGATGAACGCGTCACCGCCTATATCGGCGGCAAGCCGCGCACACGCACCGAAAGCTGGACGCGCTTCATCGGTATGCACGGACTGTGGGCGCTGTGCGGCTTTGGCTATTGGCTGTTTGCCGACCGGCAGACCGATGCTCTGGTCGGTGTGGGTGGACTTGCCAGTTTCGAACGCGGCATCCCCGAGCTTGAGGGGTTTCCGGAGGCCGGTTGGGCGATCGCGCCGGATCACTGGTCCAAGGGACTGGTCAGCGAGGCGATGAGTGCCGTGATGGCGTGGAATGACAGCGTGCTGAAAGCAGCCGAGATTCGCTGCATCATCGATTCGGGGCATGTGGCGTCCGAGCATGTCGCGGCCAAATTGGGGTTTGTGAAGATCGGCGAGGCTTGGCTCGATCCCAAGCCGATCAATGTCTATGCGCGGGCCGCACGCTGAGCCCATAAGCCCTCCCCCATCGAGGGGGGGGGGAAGCTGAGACCGTCGGCCTTGACGCGCAGGCGGTCGAGGGACGCTGCGCAACCTCCGTCAGTGCGCTTTGCTAGGCAGAGCCTTCAATGCGAATGCGATGATGCTGCCAAGAACTAACCCCACGATGCCGGCGCCCAGCGCTCCCACCAGCCATTCGACCAGCCCGCTGACGGCAGGGACCGCCGTTCCGGCGGACACTGCGATGTCGTGGATCAGGTGCTCCGGCCCGGCAAGCCCGAATACCGCGAGGCCGTGGATGATGATCTGCCCGCCGACCCAGATCATCGCCGCCGTGCCGATGATTGCCAGCGCCGACATCACAACCGGCATCGCCTTGACCAAGCCGCGGCCAAAGCCCTGCAGCGCCGCCGAATCCCGGCGCGCCAGATGCAGGCCGAAATCGTCCATCTTCACGATCAGCGCCACCGCGCCATACACGCCCGCAGTAATGACCAGCCCGACCACTGCCAGAACCACCGCCTGGATCGCGATCGGCCGCGATGCCACTTCGGACAGCGCGATCGCCATGATCTCGGCCGAGAGGATAAGGTCGGTACGCACCGCGCCGGATACGCGCTCATCTTCCAGGGCAAACATGTCCTTGACCTGTTCCATCACCTCTACGGTGTCTTGATGATGGCCGAGCTTGTGGATCACCTTTTCCGCGCCCTCGAAGCATAGATATAGGCCGCCCAGCATCAGGATCGGCGTGATCAGCCAGGGAAGGAAGGCGCTGAGCAGCAGGCCAATGGGCAGCAGGATGACGAACTTGTTGAACAGCGACCCCTTGGCAATCCGCCAGATCACCGGCAGCTCGCGCTCGGGCTGGAAATCGGTGACATATTGCGGGGTGACCGCTGCATCGTCGACCACCACGCCCATCGCCTTGGTCCCGGCCTTGGCCGAGGCGGCGCCAACATCATCGAGCGACACGGCTGCCAGCCGCGTCAGCGCCGCGACATCGTCCAAAAGGGCGGCAAGACCTGAAGGCATGGGGTCAGTCTCCCAGTATATGGATCACAAGGGGTTCGGCGTGCAGGCTGGGGGAACCGTTGAGCGCCGAAATGGTTGCAGCGACCGCGCTTTCGGGACCTTCATGCGTGACCATGGCGACCAGCACGCTGCCATTGGGGCTGCGGCCTTTCTGTATCAGGCTTTCGATCGACACCCCGGCATCGCGCATCGCAGCGGTAATTTCTGCAAGGACGCCGGGCCGGTCGGCGACCTCGAAGCGCAGATAGCATTTGCCGACCCGATGGCCGGTATCAGCGCGGTGCATCTGCTCAAGCTCACGCACCGGCATCGAGAAGGCGGGACCGATTTCGCCCCGCGCAATGTCGATCAGATCGGCGACCACGGCGCTGGCGGTCGGGCCGTCGCCCGCGCCGGCACCTTGAAACAGCAGCCTGCCGGAGAAATTGCCCTCAGCCACCACCGCGTTGGTCGATCCGTCGACATGCGCCAGCGGATGATTCTTGGGCACCAGATAGGGATGCACCCGCTGGAACAGCCGGGCATCGCCGTTGCTGCCGTCGATCTCGGCCATTCCGATCAGCCGGATGCGATAGCCCAAGGCATCGGCCTGGGCGATGTCGGCCGAGAGGATCTTGCGGATGCCGCTGCGCTCGATGCCGTCGAAATCGAGCTGGGTTCCAAAGGCGAGTGCGGCGAGGATCGACAGTTTGTGCGCGGCATCGACGCCATCGATGTCGAAGCTGGGGTCGGCCTCGGCGAAGCCGCGCGCCTGCGCCTCGGCGAGCACATCGGCAAAGTCCTGGCCGGTCTTTTCCATCGCCGAAAGGATGAAATTGCAGGTGCCGTTGAGAATGCCGTAGACTCGCTCCAGCCGGTTGGCGGCCGCACCCTCGCGCAGTCCCTTGATCACCGGAATGCCGCCGGCGACTGCGGCTTCGTATTTGAACGCCAGCCCAGCGGTCTCGGCGCGCTGGGCCAGATCGAGGCCATGGTGCGCAACCATCGCCTTGTTGGCGGTGACGAAGGCCTTGCCGCCGGCAATGCTTTCCTTTGCCAGGGTAAGCGCCGGACCGTCCGCGCCACCAATGAGTTCCACAACCACGTCGATATCGGCGCGGGTGGCGAACTCGCCCATGTCGTCGACCCATTCATAGCCCGAAAGGTCGACGCCGCGATCCTTGGATCGATCGCGCGCGGTGATCGCCGCGACCCGAATCGGTTTGCCCGCGCGCCGGGCGATCAGCGCAGCGTTCTCCTCGAGCAGCCGGATCACGCCCGCGCCGACAGTCCCCAACCCGACCAGCGCGATGTTCAGCGTTTCACCCATCAGACGTCCCTCAGCGTTGCTTCTTCCGCGCTGTCCTTAGCGTGTGGCGCGCCAAAGGGAAGAGGCAGGCGGGTTGTTGCCTTGGCGAACCCGCCCTATATGCGCGCCAAACAAGGTCGCACGGAAGGTTCGTTGCATGGCGTCGCCTACGATTCTCATTCTCGCGGGCAAACGCGATGGCAAGCTCGATCCGCTGGCACAAGCTGCCGGTGTAACACACAAGTGCAACGTGCCGATCCAGGGCAAGCCGCTGCTGCAATGGGTGCTGGAAGGCGTGGCGGACGGCTGGCCCGACAGCCAGATCTGGGTGTCGATCCATGATCCGTCCGTGGTCGCCGATGTACCCGGCGTGGCCGAACTGACCGCTGCCGGACGGCTGCACATGAGCGTTTCGCGCGACGGCATCGTCGAAAGCATCGAGGCGGTGATCGAGGAGGCGGGCAATCCGTTTCCGATGCTGATCACCACCGGTGACAATGTGCTGGTGACGGCAGAGGAAATCCGCGGCATCCATGATTTTGGCATGCGCGAGGGGGCAGGGGCGGTGATCGCGATCGCCGAGAAATCGTCGATCCAGGCGGAGCACCCCGAAGCGCAGCGGCGGTTCTACGAATTCAGGGACATGGCGATCTCGAACTGCAATGCCTATTGGCTACGCGATGCCGCATCCTTCCGTGCGGCAGAGGCCTTCCGCGCCGGTGGACAATTCATCAAGACCAAGGGCCGAATCGCGCAGGCCTTTGGCATCCTCAACCTCATCCGTTTCCGGATGGGCTGGTCGAGCGTCGATGGCGCGATGGCGGCAATATCGCGCCGCTTCAAGGTCAAGATCCGTGCCTTCCTGCTCACCGAAGGTGCCTATGCGGTCGATGTCGACAACGACCGCACCTACAAGATAGCCGAGATGCTGCTCGCCAAGCGCAAGCCTGGCTGAGCCGCAGCGCTTTCAGGCTCATGGCAGCCCTGATGCGGATGGAGCGCCACCAGGGAGCGAGGGATCCGCTTTTGCGATGCGACTCGACTGGCGTTCCAGGGCGACCTTGATCGATGCGACAATCGGATCTGCCAGCGCCAGTCCGAGAATACCGAACAGGGCCCCCATGATGATCTGCGCGCCCAGCACCAGTGCGGGTGCAAGGTCGACAGCCTTTTTGGCAACCATGGGCACGATGAGATAGCTATCGACGGCCTGCACGCCGACATAGACGCACAAGGCGTATATGCCCGTGCCGGTGCCCGCGGTGAAGCCGACAGATACGATCAGGATGCCCGATATGATCGCGCCGATATTGGGGAGAAAGGCGAGCAATCCGGTGAGCAGCCCGAGCAGTGCTGCCATCGGGACTCCGCCGATCGCGAGCAGGGCCCAGGTTCCGACGCCTTCGACGAACATGCCGAGCAGACGCCCGGCAAGCAGACGGCGCAGGGTCGAGCCGATCTTCTCCAGCGTATCGTAAAAATTTCCGCGCTCTGACATGGGCAGCATCCATGCGAAGCCGCGCTCGTACAGTCGCGGATCGGCGGCGACGAAAACCCCGAGCACGCAGATCATTGCAAGGCTAGCAAGACCACCAAGCACTGAGGTTACCGCCAGGGTTACCTGGCCCAGGCTCGACATCGCTTGGCTGGCGATCGTGCTGAGGTCGTCCGAGCCGGCGGTGAACTTGTAGCGCGCGGCCAGCTCACTGATCCGGTCGATCTGCAATTCAATCACAGATGGCAACTGTGCTGCCTGCTCTGCGATTTCCGAACCCGCAAACAGGCCAACCCAGCCGATAAAGGCGATGACCGCGAGCAGCACCAAGGTCAGCCGCAGGCCGCGCGCAATCGGCAGCACCCGCCCCAGCAGCCGCGTTCCGCCATCGAGCATGCAGGCTACCACGATCCCGCCAATGATCACCAGGATCGGCTGCGCGAGCAGCGCAACCAGCACCGTGCCAAGCAAAACCGAGGTCCAGATGAAGGCGCGCCTGAATTCCGCACGCACCATCGGATCGCGCATCTCGGCCGGGCTGGGAGACTCGGGTTGGGCTTCGTGGGAGGTAGGTGGTGGATATGCCATGGCGAACATTCTGTGATCGCGCGAGGACGTCAGTAACCGGATTCCACGCGGCGGCGAGTGGCACAAGTGCCTAAAGCCTAACCACGTTCAGCGCGAGGGCTGGTTCCCGCCCGGCCCATTCCAGCCGTGCGTGCTAGCCCACCTTTGCGCTCAATCCTTGTTGGCGCGAAGGCTGTTGCCGGCGCGGTCACCGCGCAGCGATTCCCACCAGCTCACCGGGTTCCAGCTTGTCGTGCCATCGAGCGAGAATGTCACGATTTCTGCGCGACCACCGATATTCTCGAGTGGCACTGCACCGCCCAGGCCCAGCTCCTCGCGGCTGGCGCGGCTGTCGGCGCTGCGGTCGCGGTTGTCTCCCATCAGGAAGACATGGCCCTCGGGGACAGTATAAGGCCCGTAATTGTCGAGCGGATAGTCTGGACCCAGATCGATGGTGTTGTACGATACGCCATTGGGCAGGGTCTCGCGTATGATCGGCAGGTCGCAATAGAACCTGCCATCCGCACCGCGCATCTTGAGCATCGGGAAATCGCTCGCGTTGCAAGGCGAATTGACATCGACCGGCAGCAGCAGGTTGGGCTGCACCGAACGGACCACTTCCTCGCCGTTCAGGATCACTCGGCCCGATTGCACCTCGATGGTGTCGCCCGGGCGACCGATGACACGCTTGATGTAATCGGCGCTGGCGCCTTGTGGTGTGGCGATGACGATGTCGCCATATTCAGGGGTCGATCCCATGATCCGGCCCTTCATCGGCGGCAACAGGTGGAAAGACACCGAAACCCACGACCAGCCATAGGGATATTTGCTCACCACCAGCCGGTCGCCGACCAGCAGGTTGGGCATCATCGACATGGTGGGGATATAGAAGGGCTTGGCGACCAGCGAATGGAACGCCAGCACCGCGAGCAGCAGCAGCAGCAGGCCGCGGATTTCCTCGAACCAGTTGATCGGCTTCTGCTCGTCCTGGGCCGGGGTTCGGCGAAGGCTTTCGCCCTCCATTGCAATATCGGGAGACTCGGGTGCCATTGCGCTGTCTTTCGGGTCCGGGCGAGGCGGGGGAGTGTCAGTCAATGGGCCGCGCCTCGATGATCACGAATGCCTGCGCCCATGGATGATCATCGGTGAGCGTCAGATGAATAAAGGCGCTATGGCCTGCAGGAATCATGCTGTCCAGCCGGGCTTTGGCTCCCCCGGTAAGGTTAAGGGTCGGCGCGCCTGACGGAGCATTGACGACGCCGATGTCCTTCATGAACACCCCGGCCTTGAATCCGGTTCCCACCGCCTTCGAAAAAGCCTCCTTGGCGGCGAACCGTTTGGCCAGCGTACCCGCCTTGGTGAACGGGCGCCGCGCGGCCTTGGCCTGCTCGGTTTCGGTGAAGACGCGCTGTTCGAACCGCGCGCCAAAGCGGTCGAGCGACTTCTGGATTCGTTCGATATTGCACAGGTCGGAGCCCAGGCCGATGATCATGCTGATACTCCTCCCCCCTTGCGGGGGAGGATGGAGTTGGGCTGGCAGCTTGCTGCCTGACAACTCCTGGAGAGGGGGGCGGACGCATGGCGCATTGACCCTCTCCCGCTGCGACTAGGCAGCAAGCTGCCAAGTCTCGCTCCCTCTCCCGTAAAGGGAGAGGGAAGGGGAGCGCGTGTCTGCATTGTCACGAATCTCACCGCGCCTCGTCCATCAGCTGCCGCATCCGACGGATGCTGGCTTCGAGGCCATCGAAGATCGCCTCGCCGATCAGATAATGGCCAATGTTGAGCTCGGCCAGTTGCGGGATGGCGGCGATCGGCTGGACGTTGTCGAAGGTCAGGCCATGGCCGGCATGCGGTTCGATGCCGTTCTTGGTGGCAAGCGCGGCTGCATCGGCGATGCGCTTGAGTTCGGTCTCGATCCCGGCGCGGTCTTCGTCGAGCCACAGATGCGCATAGCGCCCGGTGTGCAGTTCGACCACCGGCGCGCCCAGCAGTATCGCTGCATCGATCTGGCGTGCGTCGGGTTCGATGAACAGGCTGACGCGGATGCCGGCCTCGGTGAGGCGGCCGACGATCGGGGTGAGCGTGTTGTGCAGCCCGGCGGCGTCGAGCCCGCCCTCGGTGGTGCGCTCCTCGCGCTTTTCCGGCACGATGCATGCGGCGTGCGGCTTGTGGCGCAACGCGATCTCGAGCATTTCCTCGGTTGCAGCCATCTCCAGATTGATCGGCAGGGTGGCGCCCGCCATGATCGCGTCGAGATCGCTGTCGCTGATATGCCGACGGTCCTCGCGCAGATGCACGGTGATGCCATCGCCGCCTGCCTCCTGCACGATCCGCACCGCGCGCATCGGATCGGGATGATCGCCGCCGCGCGCGTTGCGGATGGTGGCGACGTGGTCGATGTTGACGCCGAGGCGCAGATGCCCCGTCATGCCGCGTCGGGCTCCTTGCGGCTTCCCGGCTTGATCGCCGGTGTCGCGGCAAGCTCCGGCGGCAGGGCATCGGCGGGATAGCTCGGGAAATTGAGCGAGATCAGCGGGAAAAAGGGGACGCCGAGCGAGACTTCGCCCGCCGAGCGGTCGACCAGCGCGCCTGCCGCGATGACATCGCCGCCCGCAGCATTCACCGCCGCGATCGCTTCGCGCGATGACAGCCCGGTGGTGACCACGTCTTCCATCAGCAGCACCTTCTGCCCCGGTTTGATCGCAAAGCCCCGCCGCAATTCGAAGGTTCCGGTCGGGCGTTCCACGAACATCGCCTCGACACCCAAAGCCCGGCCCATCTCATGACCGATGATCAGGCCGCCCATCGCGGGCGAGATGACGAGTTCGATCTGGCTGCGGACGTCGCGCGGCATCCGGCTGGCAAGCGCGCTGGCGAGACGCGAGGCGCGCATCGGGTCCATCAGCACGCGGGCGCATTGCAGATAATGTGCGCTGTGCAGCCCGGAGGATAAGATGAAGTGCCCTTCGAGCAACGCCTGACTGGCGCGAAATTCCGCCAGAATCTCTTCTTCCTGCATCGTATTCTGCCTTTTACGTAGCGTCGTTGCGGCCCATGGGGGCGGGCGTGCGCATGTGCACAAAAAATATCCCTAGATTGGCTTGAGACTGGCGGCAAGCCTGCGTATAGGCACGGTTAGCTATGACGCAATCACGGCAGTGATCCGGCACTACGGGACGTGGACGGATGCCCTGCCCATACAGGGACATTCTACGAATGGCGTTCGCATCTTGGACGAAATCTATCGGTTTCGCAGCCCTTGTTCTCGCAACCGCCCCGCTGGCGCTGGCTCAGACGCCGCCGGCTCCGCCCGTGACGGCGCCGGCCCCCAGCACGCAGGTTGCACCTGAAGCAACCGATGCTTCCGCCACCACGGCAGAGGCCTCACCGGCAGATGCCGCCGCGGCCGGCGCGCTCGATTCGAGCTACACCCCGATGGCGCCGACGCCAGGCAAGGGCATGCCTGTCGACCGGGGAATTGATTACCAGGACCAGTATTCGGAACTTGGCGACTATGCCTATTGGCTCGACACCATCGTGCTCCTGCCGATCATCGTCGGGATCTGCCTGCTCGTGCTTTTTCTCCTGATTTGGGTAATGTTTCGCTATCGCGCCTCGGCCAATCCCAACCCGTCGCGGGTGACGCATAACACCACGATCGAGGTGATCTGGACGCTGGTTCCGGTGCTGATCCTGGTGGGCATTGCGGTGCCGTCGATCGATCTGCTCGCCAAGCAGTACAAGCCTGCGCCCGCATCGGCGGTGACCGTCAAGGTGACGGGTTATCAGTGGTATTGGGGCTACAATTATCCCGATAACGGCGACTTCGAAATCATTTCGAACATGCTGCCCGAAGAGGAGGCCATCAAGCGCGGCGAGCCATTTCAGCTGGCCGTCGACAATCGCATGGTGGTTCCGGCAGGCGAGCCGATCCGTATCATTACGACGGCTTCGGATGTGATCCACAGTTTTGCGGTGCCCTCGCTCTGGTTCAAGATGGACTCGGTCCCGGGTCGGTCGAACGAGAAGATGCTGATCATCAAGGAGCCCGGGGTGTATTACGGCCAGTGCTCCGAACTGTGCGGCGCGCGTCACGCCTTCATGCCGATCGCGGTCGAGGCTCTGCCCCGTGCCCAGTTTGACGCATGGGTCCGTTCGCAGGGCGGCACCGTCGCAAGCGACGAAGTCGCCGCCGCTCCCGCCGCTGCTCCTGCAGCCGCCACCACCACTCCTGCAACAGAAGGCGCGGCTGCTGCCGCTGCCGCTCCTGCAGCCGCTCAGTAAGGACAGGGCAACCCCATGACCACGATTGCAGCCAACCCGGCCGATCTGCATGACCACGATCATGCGCATGACGACCACAAGCCCGCGTTCTTCCAGCGCTGGTTCATGTCGACCAACCACAAGGACATCGGTACGCTGTACCTGATCTTCGCGATCGTCGCGGGGATCATCGGCGGTGCCATTTCCGGCCTGATGCGGATGGAACTGGCAGAGCCCGGCGTCCAGTATCTGCAGGGTTGGGCCAGCATGATGCAGGGCAGCGAAGCCACGCTCGATCAGGCGTACCATATGTGGAACGTGCTGATCACCGCGCATGGCCTGATCATGGTGTTCTTCATGGTCATGCCTGCGATGGTCGGTGGCTTCGGCAACTGGTTCGTGCCCATCATGATCGGCGCGCCGGACATGGCGTTCCCGCGGATGAACAACATCTCGTTCTGGCTGCTGATCCCCGCTTTCGCGCTGCTGCTCGGTTCGACCTTCGTTCCCGGCGGTTCTGGCCTGGGTGCTGGCACCGGCTGGACCGTCTACGCTCCGCTGTCGACCAGCGGTTCGGTGGGCCCGGCAGTCGATCTTGCCATCCTGTCGCTGCACCTTGCCGGTGCCTCGTCGATCCTGGGTGCGATCAACTTCATCACCACCATCTTCAACATGCGCGCTCCGGGCATGACGCTCAACAAGATGCCGCTGTTCGTGTGGTCGATGCTGGTTACCGCATTCCTGCTGCTTCTTTCGCTGCCGGTTCTGGCCGCTGCCATCACCATGCTGCTGACCGACCGTAACTTCGGCTCGGCCTTCTTCAACGCCGCTGGCGGTGGTGACCCGGTCCTCTATCAGCACCTGTTCTGGTTCTTTGGCCACCCCGAAGTGTACATCATGATCCTGCCCGGTTTCGGCATGATCAGCCACATCATCGCAACCTTCTCCAAGAAGCCGGTGTTCGGCTATCTCGGCATGGCCTATGCCATGGTCGCCATCGGCGTCGTCGGCTTCGTGGTTTGGGCGCACCACATGTTCACCGTCGGTCTGTCGGTCAACATGAAGATGTACTTCACCGCAGCGACCATGGTGATCGCGGTGCCCACGGGCATCAAGATCTTCTCGTGGATCGCGACGATGTGGGGCGGTTCGCTCACCTTCAAGACCCCGATGGTGTGGGCGCTGGGCTTCATCTTCATGTTCACCGTGGGCGGCGTGACCGGTGTTGTGCTCGCCAATGGTGGTGTCGATGACAACCTGCACGACACCTATTATGTGGTCGCGCACTTCCATTACGTGCTCTCGCTGGGTGCGGTGTTCTCGATCTTCGCAGGGTTCTATTACTGGTTCCCCAAGATGAGCGGCCGTCACTATAACGAGCTGCTGGGCCATCTGCACTTCTGGATCTTCTTCGTGGGCGTGAACATCCTGTTCTTCCCGATGCACTTCCTGGGTCGTCAGGGCATGCCGCGCCGCTATCCCGATTATCCCGAGGCGTTCGCCTACTGGAACGAGATCGCGTCGATCGGTTACGCCATCATGGCGATCGGCATGGTGATCTTCTTCATCAACATCGCCTATTCGCTGGTTGCCGGACGTCGTGCCGAAGGCAATTACTGGGGCGAGGGTGCCACGACCCTGGAGTGGACCCTGTCCAGCCCGCCGCCGTTCCACCAGTTCGAAACGCTGCCCGTCATCAAGTGATCGCAGGCAGGTTCGGGCAACTGAATGGGCCGGTGAGGGGTACATCCTGAACCGGCCCGCAGCCCCTCCCGGACCGGGAGGGGTTTGCCATTTGGGTATTGAGTGACATGACCGAAGCCGCACAGCAGATGGATCGCCAGCCGGGCAGCTTGCCTGTGCCGCATGGCGCGCTGATGCCAGCGCATTGGCGCGATTTCTGGGCGTTGACCAAACCCGGCGTGATCCGGCTGGTCGTCTTTACCGGTTTGTGCGGCCTGCTTGCCGCGCCCGGCATGATCCATCCGGTGATCGGCTTCGTCGCGATCCTGTGCATCGCGATGGGAGCAGGCGGCGCTGCCGCGCTCAACCAGTATTACGAATCCGATCTCGACGCGCTGATGAAGCGCACCGCCAACCGGCCGATCCCCGCCGGTCGCATGGACCGCGAGGCTGCGCTGCAGTTCGGTCTGGCACTGTCGGGCTTTTCGGTTGGCATCATGGGGCTGGCGGTCAACTGGCTGTCGGCCGGCATCCTCGCCTTCTCGATCTTCTATTACGCCGTGATCTACACGATCTGGCTCAAGCCCAACACGCCGCAGAACATCGTGATCGGTGGCGGGGCAGGGGCTTTCCCGCCGGTGATCGGCTGGGCTGCGGTGACCGGCGATGTCACGATGCTGCCGATCCTGCTGTTCTCGCTCATCTTCTTCTGGACCCCGCCGCACTTCTGGGCGCTCGCGCTGTTTGTGAAGATGGATTATGCGCGCGTCGGCATTCCGATGATGCCCAATGTTGCGGGAGAGAAATCGACCCGCCATCAGGTGTTCGGTTACTCGCTGGTGCTGCTGGCAACCGCGATGGCACCGTTCGCGCTTGGGCTCACCGGCTGGACCTATGGCGTCAGCGCGCTGGTGCTGACCGGCATCTTCGTGGTGCTTGCAGCCCGCGTTGGCTTCCGCGTCGCAGGCGAGGGTGATACGCTGAAGCCTGAAAAACAGCTGTTCGCCTATTCTATCGTGTATCTGTTCATGGTGTTCACCGCGCTGGTGATCGACCGCGCCGTTGTCCCGGTGATCGCCGCATGAGCGATCGCCCGACCCCCGATTTCAACGACCCCGAAGTGCTGGCGCAGTTGCGCGCGCGCCAGCGCAGCCGCGCGTTGTTCATGGCCGGAATCCTGATCGCCTTGTGCGTGATGTTCTATGTCATCACCATCGTGAAGATCGGAGTGTGGGGATGAACGCTGCAACCCTCAATCCCGAGGTGTCGAGCCGCAACCGGAAGGCTGCGTTGCTCGCGCTGTGCTTTGCCGTGGGCATGCTGGGCATGGGCTATGCCGCTGTTCCGCTGTACCGTATCTTCTGCGAGGCGACCGGCTTCGGCGGAACCACGATGAAGGTGAGCGAAGAGACCGCCTCCGCGATCGCGGTGACCGACAAGCAGATCGTCGTCCGGTTCGATTCGAACGTGTCCTCGGCGCTGCCATGGCGGTTCAAGCCCGAAAATCCGACTGAGAAGATCACCATCGGCGCGCGCGACATGGCTGCCTTCGTGGCGGAGAACCTGTCGAGCAAGCCGGTGACCGGCACCGCGACGTTCAACGTCACGCCGGTGCAGGCCGGACGCTATTTCGCCAAGGTCCAGTGCTTCTGCTTCACCGAGCAGACGCTGCAGCCGGGCGAAAAGGTCCGCATGCCGGTAATCTATTATGTGGACCCCGCGATCCTCACCGATCCGGAGACCAAGGATATCGAAGAGATAACCCTCAGCTACACCTTTTACCCGCTGGACCAGGCGAATAAGGGCAGTTAAGGGCTTAGTTTAAAGACGCTTTAGGGACGACAGGGACCAGACCGATGGCCGGAACAAAGAACCACGATTATCATATTTTGCCGCCCAGCATCATTCCGTTTGCCGGATCGATGTCCGCGCTGCTCATGGCCGTAGGCGCAATCCTGTGGATGCACAGCATCGATACGATGGGCATCGTTTTCTACGCTGGCGTCGCCGCCGTGGCCGCCACGTTCTATTTCTGGTGGGCGCAGGTCATCAAGGAAGCGCATTCGGGTGATCACACTCCTGTGGTTCAGCTCCATCTGCGTTACGGGATGATCCTGTTCATCGCCTCGGAGGTCATGTTCTTCGTTGGCTGGTTCTGGGCGTGGTTCGATTTCTCCTTGTTCCCCTCGACCGCAGACGTGGTCGGCGGAACCTGGCCCCCGCAGGGCATCGAGGTTCTCAACGCGTTTGAACTGCCATTGCTCAATACGCTGATCCTGCTGTGTTCGGGCACCACCGTGACCTGGGCGCACCACTCGCTGATCAACGGCGACCGTGATGGCCTGATCAAGGGCCTTTGGCTCACCATCCTGCTCGGCATTCTGTTCAGCAGCGTTCAGGCCTATGAATATGCCGTGGCTCCATTCCCGTTCAAGGACCTGAACTACGGTTCGGCGTTCTACATGGCCACTGGCTTCCACGGCTTCCACGTTCTGGTCGGCACGATCTTCCTGATCGTCTGCCTGGTGCGTGCCTATAAAGGCCACTTTACCCCCAAGCAGCATTTCGGCTTCGAAGCGGCTGCCTGGTACTGGCACTTTGTTGACGTGGTGTGGCTGTTCCTCTTCCTCGTCATCTATGTCTGGGGTGGCTGGGGTGCGGTGACGCATTGATCTTCACGCTATGAATATGCGCGGTCATCATGGATGATACGCCTGTCGTCGAAGGGCAGTCTGGTCTGGTCCAGGCTGCCCTTTTCGGCGAATGCCCCGCCTGCGGATCGCGCACGCTGTTCGCCGGCTGGGTGCGCTTTGCACCCCGGTGCAGCGCCTGCGGGCATGATTTTTCCGCCTATAATGTCGGCGATGGCCCCGCAGCCTTCCTGATCCTGGTGATCGGCGCGATTGTGTGCGCCCTGGCGCTGGTGCTGCAGTTGCGGACGAGCCCGCCCTTCTGGGTGCATATCGTGCTGTGGGTGCCGATCACCACCGGTCTGGTGCTGCTTTCGCTGCGGGTATCGAAGGCTGCGATGCTGATCCACGAGGCCCGCGCCGAGGTTCGCGAGGGGCGGGTGGTGGACGATGCGAGGGAAGAGCCATGAAGCGCCTGCCGTTTTGGCCGACCGTGGTCGTCGGCATCGCCATTGCGATCATGATCGCGCTTGGCGTCTGGCAGCTCCAGCGCATGGCGTGGAAAGAGGCTTTGCTCGATGAATACGCGACCGCGTCCGACCAGCCTGCTGTCGCCTGGCCGTCGGTGCCCGATCGGGATGCACTGCCGCTTTATCGGGTCTCGTCGGTCAATTGCCTGACCGTGACTGGCTGGCGCTCGGCCAGCGGGCGTAACGCGCGCGGACAGGCGGGCTGGGTGCATATCGCATCGTGCTCGACCGGCGCCGAGGGTCCTGGCGCGCAGGTCGTGGCCGGGTGGTCGCTGCGCCCCGATGATCCGGACTGGACGGGCGGGCAGGTCACCGGCGTGATCGCGCCAGACAGCGCGCACCTGATCCGGCTGGTCGCTGCGCCGCCGGTGGCCGGACTTCAGGCCGTGCAGCGCCCCTCGCCAGAGGACATTCCGAACAATCATTGGGCCTATGCGATACAATGGTTTTTATTCGCGGGGCTGGCTGCCGTTATATATGGTCTGGCAGTCGCAAGGCGGGCACGATCCTGATCGTCCGCGTGATGCCGTAAGGAGAGACCATGCAGGGCGGACATTATTACGGCTTCCACAGGGTTACCCATTCCGATCTGCCCCTGATCGCCTCGTGGCTGGAAACCCCCGAGGTCCGCAAGTGGTGGGGCGATCCCAAGCATGAGCTCGCGCTGATCGAAGAGGATATGGACAATCCCGATATGGTCCAGCTGATCGGGATGCTCGATGGCTATCCAGTCGCCTATATCCAGCATTTCGAGGTTCACGCCTGGCCGCAGAAGCATCTGCAGGATCTGCCGCAGGGCGCGCGCGCGGTCGATTGCTTCATCGGCGTGCCATCGCTGATCGGCAAGGGACATGGTGCCAAACTGCTGGCAATGCTCGCCAAGCAGCTCAACGCGCAGGGCGTCAGGGTGCTGTGCATCGATCCCGATCCGGACAATCAGCGCGCGCGCAGCGCCTATGTCCGCGCAGGCTTTGTGGAGCATGGTGAGATCGAGACTCCCGAAGGACCCGCCGTCCTGATGTTTTACGAAAGCCCCGAAGACTGACGCGGCCATTGCAAGCGGCAGGCAGGGTCGCTAACGGGTCCATCCCATGGACTATATCAGCACCAGGGGTAAGGCGGCGGCACTCGATTTCGAGGGCGTGACGCTGGCGGGTTTGGCAAGCGATGGCGGACTGTACGTTCCGCGGAGCTGGCCGAAGTTCACGCACGCCGAGATCGCGGCGATGGCGGGCCTGCCTTATGTCGACCTCGCGGTGAAGATCATGGCGCCCTATGTGGCCGGCAGCCTGACCGAAGAAGAGCTGCACGGGCTATGCGAGGCGGCCTATGGGCGCTTTTCGCACAAGGCGATCACCCCGCTGGTTCAGCTCGATGAGAGCAACTGGCTGCTCGAACTGTTCCATGGACCGACGCTGGCGTTCAAGGATGTCGCGCTCCAGCTGCTCGGCCATCTGTTCGAACGCTTTCTGTCGAACCGCGACACGCACCTGACCATCGTCGGCGCGACCTCCGGCGATACCGGTTCTGCGGCGATCGATGCGGTCGCGGGACGCGAGAAGGTGGATATCTTCATGCTCCACCCCGACGGCCGGGTGTCGGACGTTCAGCGGCGGCAGATGACCACGGTGCTGGCCCCCAATGTCCACAATATCGCCATCGATGGCAGCTTCGACGATGCCCAGGCAATGGTGAAGCGGATGTTCGGCGATCCCGACTTTGCGGGGAGGTTCACGCTGTCGGCGGTCAACTCGATCAACTGGGCGCGGTTGATGGCGCAGATCGTCTATTACTTTGCCGCCGCGCTGCAGCTGGGCGCGCCGCACCGTCCGGTGGCGTTCTCGGTGCCCACCGGCAATTTCGGCGATGTGTTCGCAGGCTATGTCGCCAGCCAGATGGGCTTGCCGATCGCCAGGCTGGTGGTTGCGACCAACGTCAACGACATCCTCCACCGTGCGCTGAGCGCCGGTGATTATTCGGCAGGCAGCGTTACACCCACCGCCGCACCTTCGATGGATATCCAGGTCAGCTCGAACTTCGAGCGGTTGCTGTTCGACCTTGAAGGCCGCGATGGCGCGCTGACCGCTGCACGGATGCAGGGTTTCGAGGCAAGCAAGGCCATGCAGCTCACCCCTGCGATGCGCGAAGGCGCGAACGGCATTTTCGTCAGCGCCAGTATCGATCCCGAAGAGATGGGCATCGCGATGCGCCGGGCCTGGGATGATGCCGGCCAGATGCTCGATCCGCACACTGCAATCGGGCTTGGCGCGGCGCACCGGCTGCAGGACGCAGGCACGCTCGACCGCTCGATCCCCTGTGTCACGCTGGCGACGGCGCACCCTTCCAAGTTCCGCGATGCGGTCGAGCGTGCAACGGGCCTGCGCCCGCGTCTGCCCGCCCGGGTCGGCGATCTGTTCGAGCGAGCCGAGCGCTTCGACAAGCTGGCGGGCGATTACACCACCGTGCGCGACTACATCGCTGCGCGTGCTGTTCCTGCCAAGGGCTGACGTTCGCTTATGGCCGTCCTCGATCCGCAACCGGTGCTGATGATCGGCGAGCCGCGCGAGGATTACACGTTGATCGACAGCGGCGGCGGGCGCAAGTTCGAGGCGTATGGCCCGTACCGCTTCATCCGCCCCGAACCACAGGCGATGTGGCCGACGACGCTGCCCGACTGGGACGCGGACGGCGCGTTCATCCCAGGATCCGACGAGGACGGCGGCGGCAAATGGCAGCTGGAAGCCAATGTGCCGCGCGAGGGTTGGCCCTTGGCGTGGCAAGAGGTGCGGCTGACCGCGCTCAACACTCCTTTCCGGCACCTCGGCTTCTTCCCCGATATGGACCCGGTGTGGCGCTGGTTGCGCGGGCAGATTGGTCAGCATGAAGGTGACGGTGCGGGCGCGGGGGCGGTTAGGGCGCTCAACCTGTTCGGCTATACCGGCGTGGGCACGCTGGCGATGGCGGCCGCAGGTGCCGAACTGACCCATGTCGATGCCTCGAAGAAGTCGGTGGCAGCGGCGCGCGCCAACGCCGCGCTTTCGGGGATGGACGATCTTCCGATCCGCTGGCTGGTCGATGATTGCGTCAAGTTCGCTGCGCGCGAGGTGCGCCGCGGCAAGCGCTATGACGCGATCCTGCTCGATCCGCCCAAGTTCGGGCGTGGTCCTGAAGGCGAGGTGTGGAAGCTCGAGGAGCATCTGCCCGCGCTGATCGCCGACTGCCGCAGACTGCTCGATGACCGGTCGCGCTGCCTGTTCCTGACGGTCTACGCCGTCCGCATGTCGGCGCTGGCGCTGGGCGAGCTGCTCGCGGCGCATTTCGCCGATCTGCCGGGCAAGGTCGAGGTCGGCGAGCTTGCGGTGCGCGAACAATCGGGCGGGCGGCTGCTGCCGACGGCGATCTTTGCGCGCTGGTCGAACGGGGGGTCGAACGGTTGAACGCTTGCGCTGACACGCGCAATTTGCCAACGCGCGGCGGATATTGATGACTTCCCGGCATTCTCGGGCCATCTACGCTTTCCATGCAGAACAGGCGCCCCACATTGACTGACACCACACCCGACAGCCTGATCCTCGAAGTCGCTGATTTTGACGTCAACGTGCTCACCGGAATCTATTCCGAAGAGACCAAGCTGCCCCAGCCGCTGCGCTTCACCATCCAGGCTCAGATGCTGGCGCAAGACCATTATGCGCCCGACACGCCTCTGGCCGCGTCGAAAAACTATATGGACCTCAAGCTCGCGGCATCGACCGCATTGCCCCAGGGCGTGCATTTCACGCTGATCGAGGCTGTCGCCGATCATGTCATCGAGACACTTTTCCTGCAGGATCCTCGCATCCGGAAGCTCACCATCAAGATCATCAAGCTGGCGATCGCAGAACAGGGCGAATCGATCGGCATCACGCTGACCCGGACACGCAGGTGACCGGCCAGGTGGGGACAGCAACGCCGCGGCTCGCGCTTGTCACCGGCGGGTGCCGCCGGGTGGGAGCAGCGATCGCGGCCGACCTTGCCCGTGCCGGTTGGACGCTTGCGCTGCACGGACACAGCGATGCGGTTCCCGATGCTGAACTGGCGGACACGCTGGCGGCCTACAAAACCCAATGGCACGGCTTCGTTGCCGATTTAGCACTACCCGATGCGCCCGGCACGCTGATGGCACAGGTGGTAACGCATTTCGGCCGCGCACCCGATCTGCTGGTCAACAACGCTTCGCTGTTCGAATATGACGACCCCGCCAGCATGACTCCGCAGATGCTGAGCGACCATTTCGCGGTCAACACCTTTGCGCCGATCCTGCTGGCGCGCGAGCTCGTCGCGGCAGCGGCTACGGGCGCTCAGCCTTGCATCGTCCAGATCATCGACCAGAGGGTCCGCAACCCCAATGGCGACCAGTTGTCCTATACCCTGTCCAAACAGGCGCTGGCCGAATCGATCCGCACGCTGGCCCGCGCCTTTGGGGTGCGGGCGCGGGTCAATGGCGTCGCGCCGGGTCTCACGCTGGCAACCAGCGACTATGACGACGCGCAAATGGCACGGCTCGCCGCTAGGATGCCGTTTGGGCGGTTGTCCACACCGCAAGACATCGCACGTGCAGTGCGCTACCTTGCAGACGAGCCCGCTATCACGGGCCAGTTGCTTTTCGTTGATGGCGGTGCCCATATGCTCAGCCTGGACCGTGACTTTGTCTTTCTGGACAAGCAGGACCAAGGCTGATCCTGCTCGATCGAATATTGGAGAATATGATGCGTTCACATGCCGTTGCAGCCCTGGTGGGAGTAAGCCTGTCGCTGGCGGCCTGTGGCAGCCAGGATGGCGGCGGCGATCCGGTCAAGCGGATCGATAGTCGCAGCCTCGATGCTGCCGAAACCGCAGCAGAGGAGGAGCCCGACGCGATCCTGCGAATTGACGAGGTGGTGCTGCGCACCCCCGACCTGTCGACCCTGGCGCGCGCGATCAAGACGGCCGAGCTGGCAGCCGCCCTGGGCGCAGATTCGCCGATGACGCTGTTCGCGCCCGATAATGGCGCGTTCGACAAGATCGGTGTCGACACGCTGGCCGAACTGCTGCTTCCCGCCAACAAGGACCGGCTGGCGACGGTGCTCAAATACCACGTGGTCCCCGGACGTCTGACAGCGGCCGATCTGCGCAAGCGCATCGGCGATGGCGGCGGCAGCGTGGAGATCGTGACATTGCAGGGCGAACGGCTCAACGCCTCGGTCGAACTCGACCAGATCAGGCTGTCGGATGCGAGCGGCAACGTCGCGTCGATCGCGATGCCCGATCTGCAGGCCAACAATGGCATGGTGCATGGCATAGACACGGTGTTGGGGCCGCAGCTTTAAGGGAACAAGGGCGCTGCGAAACGGCGTTCGCCCGCCCGGACTCAGGCTGCCGAGGAGTTTTCTAGCCTCCCGCCAGCGCGGCGTTGGCGGCGCGCAGCTTGCGGTCGAGCGCACTGTTGATCTGCCGCTCGATCACCGTGCGCGCATCGGGGTGTAGATCGAGATACTGGCGCAATTTTGGCGCTGAAACGCACCAGAAGCGACTATCGGTGATCAGCCGGACCGTGCCGGTTGCAGGCGCACCGCTCAGCGCGGTCGCATCGCCGACCAGGTCACCGCTGCCGACCGCACCGACATGCTGGCCGTGCAGCGAAATCTCGGCAGCGCCTTCGTGCAGGTAGAACAGGTGGCTGATCGCTTCGCCCTCGTTGATCAGCACTTCGCCGCTACGTCCGGTGATCCAGTTGCCCTGGTCCATCAGATGGCGGGCGCCAGCGCGGGTCATTTCGCCCATGAAGCTGGCGCGCAAAGCCTCTTCCTCGGACGAAAAGCGTGAGTTGCGCTCTGCCATCAGGTAGCGCGCGAGCATCGAAGCGCTGGTGACGAGCAGCACGACGAACCAGAAGGCGAGGCCAAGATCCCTGGCGAAGGCGATCGCGAACCCCAGGCCGGCCAGCGAGGACAGCACGATGCCGACTCGCATCCATGGCATCGGCGGCGCGATCAGCGCGACCGCGAGAATCGCGAAGGCCAGATGCCCAAGCCACGCACCTTCGGACAGACCAAGACCCAGCGGCATATCATGAACTCCTGATGACGTTGCGAGCATGGCAAATGCGCTGCGATGCGGCAAGCGGTGGATGGTGACGATTGCAGAGCGGGCCATGGGATGTTTTTGCCCGGGCTCCACAAGGATTGCCTTGAAAGTGAGGTGCGAACCGGCGATAAGGCTCTGCAAGAGAAGACTAAGGGGTCGCATCGTTAGTCTATCGGGGGCCGGACCTGCACGGGGCCGGGGGTAAAAGCGACGATGCACAATTCAGGGCTTTGGGCCGTTTCACGCTTGGCTGGCGTCCGGGCTGCATGTGCAGCTCTGGGATGCCTCGCGCTTGCCATCGGCGCTTTCTTCACCGCAAATCTTGCCGGAGCCGAAAGGCTCGAGGCGCAGGCGGCCGGCGCGGCACGTGGCACCCATATGGGGGTCGGAAGTTGTGCGGGATCGACCTGTCACGGCCGCAACGAGGCGGACGGTGAAGTCGTGCGCCAAGACGAATTGTGGCGCTGGCAGGAAGAATCGACACCCGGTGGAGCCCATGCCCGCGCCTATCGCGTGCTGGGCGAGCCGCGCAGCCTGGCTATCGGCAAAAAGCTTGGTATCGGCGATCCGCGCTCGGCCGCGATGTGCCTGGGCTGCCACGCGACGCCGGCCGCCGCCAAGGGTCCGCGCTATCAGGTCAGCGACGGGGTGAGCTGCGAAGCATGCCATGGCGCGGCCTCAGGCTGGCTCGCCAGCCATTACGCCACCGGTACCAGCCATGCGCGCAACGTTTCGCAAGGCATGATCCCGCTGGAAAATGCGCAGGCGCGTGCCGGAGTGTGCCTCGACTGCCATCTTGGAAATGACGCGCCGGGCCAGTTCGTGAACCACCGCATCATGGCAGCGGGGCATCCGCGCATTGCGTTCGAGCTAGACCTGTTCTCGACGCTGACCCAGCATCACGACGAGGATGCCGATTACCGCCAGCGCAAGGGAAAGACCAATTCCATGCGGATGTGGGCGGTGGGGCAGGCGGTCGCGCTGGAGCGCTCGCTCAGCCTGTTCGTCAAGCCGGGTATCGGCCAGGAGGGCGCGTTCCCCGAATTCTATTTCTTCGACTGCCATAGTTGCCACCGGCGAATCTATGACGAGGAGGATGCGCGTCCGTCAAAGATCGCAAACCCGGGACGGCCGATCCCGACCGGTATGCCGCCGTACAATGACGAGAACATGATCATGCTGTCGGCCGCAGTTCGGATCGCCGCGCCCGAACTGGCGTCGCAATATGAAACCCAGGCGCGGGGCTTCCACGCCGCGATGGCGCAGGGCCGCGGGCCCGCGGTCGAAGCGGCGAACCGGCTGCGCCATACCGCGATGGCGCTGGCCGACCGGTTCAGCCGCAGCGACTTTACCCGGGCGCAGACCTTCGCGATCATGGAGTCGATCGCCAGCGAGGCCGTCAGTCCGCGCTTCACTGATTATGAAGGCAGCGTTCAGGCGGTGATGGCGGTCGATACGCTGCTCAGCGGCCTGGTCACGCAGGGTCAGGTGTCCGCTGGCGCTGCGACATCGCTGCGCGCCCAGATCAACCAGGCGTACGCTGCTGTTGCCGAGCCCAATTCATACAAGCCGCTGGAATTTCGCCGGGCTCTGGGCGGCGCGGTGCGCACCATCCGGTCACTCCAGTGATCCGGGCGGCAGGGAGATGACGCAAGTGGTGTGTGCTGAAGTAGCAGATTTGATCGCCATCAGTGGGGGCGCATATCCCACGCTCGTTTCAGGTCGGAGTTTTGCGGCATGATGCGGATCGGCAGGTTCACGGCCTCGCTCGCAGTGGTAGCGCTGATGCTCACCTCCTGCGGGGGCGGCAACAGCAGCGGCACCACGCCCGCACCCAGTCCCACACCGACGCCCAATCCCGCGCCTCCGCCGGCGGGTGGCAATTTCACCGCGCCGGCCCAGGAATCACTGAGCGTCGCAGAAGTTCAGACCATAATCGCGCAGGCTGTAGGCGAAGCGCAGCGGCGCAATCTGCCCTCGGTGATCGCGGTGGTCGACCGGGTGGGCAATGTGCTCGGCGTCTTCCGCATGAACGGCGCGCGCGCTCTGGCGCGGACCAGCGCGATGACCGAGGCGGGGCTGAACAGCCCGCTCGTCGATGCGCAGGGTCTTGATGTGCCCGCAGAGATGGCGGCGATCTCCAAGGCGGTGACCGGCGCGTATCTGTCGAGCGGCGGCAACGCCTTTTCCAGCCGCACTGCCAGCCAGATCGTCCAGCAGCATTTCCCGCCCGCGCCCTCGACGCGCGGGCTTGAGAGCGGTCCGCTGTTCGGCGTGCAATTCAGCCAGTTGCCGTGCTCCGACCTGGCCGCACGGTTCCAGTCGGCCGGTGGCACCTCGGCGTTGATCGGGCCCAAGCGCGCACCCTTGGGCCTCGCCGCCGACCCTGGCGGCTTGCCGCTCTACAAGAACGGCGTGGTCGTCGGAGCCATCGGGGTTATGGGCGATGGCGATTATGGCTTCGATCCCAATATCCTCGATCGCGATATCGACCCGGAAGAGGCGATCGCCTTTGCCGGGACGCAAGGCTTTGCCGCACCCGAAGCGATCCGTGCCGACCGGATCACGGTCGACGGCACCAGCTTGCGGTTCAGCGATATCAACACCGGCGACATCGGCGCGCTGGCCAACAACTTCGCCGCGATCAACGGCGTTGCGGGCAGCATCGTCGCGGTGCGCGGCTACAGCACCGCGACAATCATCGCGGGAACGCCCTACGGTACCGAGGCATCGGGCATCCGCGCCGCGCGTGCGGCGGAGTTCAACAACTCCGATGCATTCATCCTCACTGATGGCGCGGGCAACAATCGCTATCCGATCCGCGCCGGGACCGACAGTGTCAGCAGTTCGCAGCCGCTGACCGCAGCCGAGGTTCGCGCGATCCTCGAAGAAGCGTTCACCGTGCTGACCCGCGCGCGTGCGCAGATCCGCCGCCCGCTCGACAGCCGGATGCAGGCGTCGATCTCGGTCGTCGATACCCATGGCGAGGTTCTGGGTGTGGTCCGCTCGCCCGATGCGCCGATCTTCGGGATCGATGTGTCGCTCCAGAAGGCCCGCACCGCGATGTTCTTCTCCAACGCGCAGGCCGCGTCCAACCTGATGTCGGCTGGCGGCGGTGTCGCGCCGTTCGTTGCGGCGATGCGGACATTCCTGGGCGATCCCAATTCGCTCACGGGCACCATCGCTTATGGCAACCGCAGCGTCGGCAATCTGGCGCGTCCCTATTTTCCTGATGGGGAGCTTGGCCGTCCGCCAGGCCCACTGTCGCGCGGAATCGAGGATTTCAATCCGTTCGCGGTCGGCCTGCAGGTGCAATTGGTGGCTGGCAACATCGTTCAGCATTCGCAGTTCGTCTCGGGCGCTTCGCCCACCGATACTGCGCAGCGCTGCACGGCCTTGCCCGATACGGTGCAGGGGCAGAACCGGCTTGAAAACGGCATCCAGATATTCCCCGGCGCGGTGCCGATCTATCGCGGCAACGTGCTGGTCGGCGGCATCGGGGTCTCGGGTGACGGCATCGATCAGGACGACATGGTGAGCTTCCTGGGGCTGCACAACGGCGGCGCCCGGATCGGCGGCGTGGGCAATGCCCCCAAGGACATACGTGCCGACCGGGTGGTGGTAAACCTTGGCACCGCCCAGGTCCGCCTGCGCTATGTCAGCTGCCCGTTTGCGCCGTTCCTCGATACCAACGCCCAGAATGTCTGCGAGGGGCTGTAAATGGCAGCGTCCCTCGTCGCCCTGATCCCGATATTGGCATTGGCCGGGAATGGCGGCGGGGCTGTGGATTCGGATACCGGACCGTATGCGGGGAAGGGGCAGCAGACCGCGACGATCGCGCTGGCAACGGCGGAGGCGGGACATGGCACCGCGCTCGGCCGGATCACGCAGGACCTCCGCGCGATCGAGCCACAGCTTGCAGCGCCTCGATCCAGGACTTTGGCCCCAGCGCCGCACCGTCTGAGCTCGCCGCTGCTCTCAGGGGACGCCGATGCGTCGTTTTGGGGCGCGAGCGCCGATGTGCTGCTGCTGACCGCAGAGCAGGAGGCACCTGCGCCCGGCTCGCCCGATACCCAGGGGGCCGACCCCGAAGCCATAGATGCCGACGCGGCCTTGATCGATGATCGCCGCCGCCCCGGCGTGGAAAAGCAGCTGCCCGACCGGGTGACGCAGGACAATCCCGGGGCAGTGCGCGCGCCTGCGCCCGAAGCCTTTCCGACCGACGAGTTTCCGGTGCCCGACCGCTGGCGCATCGTCACCTCGCTTTGCCCCACCAAGGGCGGCGACCAGTCGATCTACGGGCTCTATCCCAACCTGTCGAACGTCTGCCGTTCGAAACTCGACCCGTATCACCAGAACATCCTCAAGGGCGACAGGCCTTTGCCCAAAGGCAAGCGCCCCGGTTTCCTCAAGGAGGACGACTGGTTCTTCGTCGCCAATGTCATTTCGGACACGGTGGTCGAACCGCGCAGTTTCCCCACGCCGGTGGGCGTGCAGACGACGTCGCGTCCCGGCAGCCTGGACGTGTTCGGCCGTGCGGATTCACTGGTGCTGGCGCAGACCGTGATCGCCGGGTTCGCGCTGATCAAGGGTGAGACGACCTACAAGCCGCCCGCTATCGAATACCGGCTCACGCTGGCGGCGCAGATCAACCATGTCGATGTCAACGAACGCCGCATCCTGTTCGTCGAGCCTTCCAAGCCGACGCAGCGCACCGACCATTTCGTCGGCATCCAGGAAGCGTTCATCGACTATCACCTCGGCGCCTACGACACCTCCCGCTATGATTTCATTTCGCTGCGCGCGGGTATCCAGCCGATGCAGGCCGATTTCCGCGGTTTCCTGTTCCAGGACAACCAGCTTGGCATCCGCCTGTTCGGCAACCGCGACAACAACCGGTTCCAGTTCAACCTCGGTGCGTTCTGGCGCCTGGAGAAGGATACCAATTCGGGCCTCAACAGCGTGGTCGATACGCCGCGCGACGACTGGGTGTTCTTCGCCAACGCCTATCGGCAGGATTTTCCAATGGTCGGCCTGACCAGCCAGGTTTCGGTAACCTACAACATGAACCGCGAGGGCGGCCGCGAGTTCAGGATCGACGACAACGGCTTCCCGGTGCGCCCTGCGCTGCTCGGCGACCTGCGCTCGCGCGAATATGACGTGGTGTATCTGGGCTATGCCGTCGATGGCCGGATCGGCCGGTTCAACATCACAGGGCAAGCCTATGGCGCGTTCGGGGAGGACCGCAACAGCTTCTTCACCAGCCGCAAGGCCGATATCCGATCTTATTTCGGTGCGGCGGAAGTCAGTTATGATTATGATTGGGCGCGCTTCCGGTTGCAGGGATTGTTCGCCAGCGGTGACGGTGACCCGTACAACGACACCGAGGCCGGGTTCGATGCGATCTTCGAGAACCCGATCTTTGCCGGCGCGGATACCAGCTACTGGATTCGACAGGTCATTCCGTTTGCCGGCGGCGGCCGCGCGGTCGGCATCAATGGCCGCAACGGCATCCTCAATTCGCTGCGCTCATCCAAGGAACAGGGCCAGTCGAACTTCAACAACCCCGGCACCGTGCTGTTGGGCGCGGGCGCGGATTTCGACCTGAGCGCGACGACGCGGCTGTCGGCCAACGTCAACCATCTGTGGTTCCACAAGACCGACACGATCGAGGCGCTGCGCCAAGAAGGCACCGTGCCCAGTTCGATCGGTCTCGATGCCTCGGCGGCGTTGATCTGGCGGCCCAACGCCAACCAGAACCTCGTCTTCCGCCTCTCCGGCGCGGTGTTCGATCCCTCCAAGGGCTTCCGCGACCTGTTCACCCAATCGGGCAAGTCAGACCTCTTTTATTCGGTGCTGTTCAATGCAATTCTGGCGTACTGACCGGGCGCGCGGAAACGCGCCGGCCTTCCATAGGGGGGCCTTCAACTGGAAGCTGCTGCTGGCGGGCTTGTTGCTCGTCACGCTGGCCACGCTTCCGGCGGATCAGCTGCTCGCATCGGGCAAGGAGAAGGCGCAGAAGGTCAAGTATACGTTCACGGCGCCAGCCCCGGCGAGCCAGGAATGGCCCGAAGCCGACGCCAAGAGCGCCGGCTGCCAGTCGTGCCATACCGCGAGCGACCACAAGACCATGCACGCATCGCCCGCTGTCGTGCTGGGCTGCACCGATTGCCATGGCGGCGATGCGACGATCATGGGCGACAACGCCTGGGGCCGGACAAGCCTGCCCTATCAGGACGCGCTGATGAAGAGCCATGTCCTGCCCAAATATCCGGTGGCGTGGAAATGGCCGTCCTCGGCCAACCCGCAGCGATCCTACGCGCTGCTCGCGAAGGAAGCGCCCGAGTTCATCCGCTTCGTCAATCCGTCGGATTACCGCGTGGTGCGCGAATCATGCGGCGCCTGCCATATCGAGATCATCGAGGCGTCAGAACGCTCGTTGATGGCGACCGGGGCGATGCTGTGGGGTGGGGCCGCGTACAATAACGGCATCGTGCCGTTCAAGAACTATCTGTTCGGCGAGAGCTTCACCCGCGATGGCCAGCCGGCGATGATCAAGTCCGCCGCCACTGAAGCGGGCGCTGCCCATGGCACCGTGACCGAAGCCGAAAAGGCGCGTGGCGCGCTACCGGTGATGTACCCGCTGCCGACCTGGCACATCCTGCCGCCGGGCGACATCTTCCGCGTTTTCGAGCGCGGCGGGCGCAACATCAACTCGCAGTTCCCCGAGATCGGCCTGCCCAATGTCGGCGGCATCATCCAGCGGCTGGAAGAGCCGGGCCGTCCCGATCTTAAGCAGTCGAACCGCGGTCCCGGCACCGGCCTGCGCGTCGCGGTGCCGGTGATCAACATCCACAAGACCCGGCTCAACGATCCGTTCCTCTGGCAGATGGGCACCAACGACCAGCCGGGCGATTATCGCGCGTCGGGCTGCGCGGCGTGCCATGTCGTCTATGCCAATGACCGCGAACCGCGCCACAGCCTGATCTATGCCAAATACGGCCGCGACGGGCAGACGATCACCGACGATCCGACGATCAACACCTTGACCGAAGGCCAGAAGCGCCCCGGTCGCTATGGCACCTATGATGCCGCCGAGCACCATGACGATCATGGCGGCGGTGACCATAAGGGCGATCATGGCACCACCCTGGCCGAAGGCGCGAGCGAGCATGGCGCGTCACATGGCGGCGGCGAGGCTCATGCCCAAAAGGCTGCGTTCAAGGAAAAGGGCCACCCGCTCAAGCATGCCTTCACCCGCGCGATCCCGACCGCGCAGTGCATGAACTGCCACATGCACCAGCCCAACATCTTCCTGAACAGCTATCTCGGCTACACGATGTGGGATTACGAATCCGACGCGCCCTTGCTGTGGCCGGGGCCGGAGAACCGCGCACCCAAGCCCGAGGGCATGTCGGAGGAAGAGTATCAGCGCGTCTACAAGCGCCAGCATTATCCGACCGCCAAGGAAGTGCGCGCGACGCTGGACCGCAACCCGGAAGGCGCTGCGGCGCGCGGTCTGTGGTCGGACATCGAGTTCGTGCGCAACGTCTATGATCTCAACACCGAGGCGAGGGACACCCAGTTTGCCGATTATCACGGCCATGGCTGGAACTTCCGCGCCATCCTCAAGCGCGATCGCAAGGGCAATCTGCTCGATGCCGAGGGCAATATGGCGACCTGGGGCACCGACACCGCCAATATGGTCTCGCCCGACGATCCCGAGAAGTTCCGCAAGGCGGGCGAGGGCAAGTTCGTCCCCGTCGGCACCAACCCCGGCAAATCGGTGCACATGATGGACATCCATGCCGAGCTTGGCATGCAGTGCGTCGATTGCCACTTCAGTCAGGATGCCCATGGCAACGGGCTGATCTACGGCGAGGTCGCCAATGCGGTCGAGATCGGCTGCAAGGACTGTCACGGCACGCCCGATGCCTATCCGACATTGTTCACGTCGAACCTCGCGGCGCGGCCCAAGGGCAACAACCTGGCGCTGATCCGCAATCCCGATGGCCAGCGCCGCTTTGAATGGATGAAGGACGCCACCGGCAAGCGCGTGCTGATCCAGCGTTCGGTGCTCGATCCAGAGCTTTCCTGGCAGGTCAGCCTGGTTAAGGACGCGGTCGATCCCGCCAGCCCGGATTTCAACCCCAAGGCCGCGCGCTCCAAGCTGATGGCGAAGGACGGTGCGAACACCGGCAAGTACAGCTTCGGACCTTCCGTCGCCAAGGCCGACCGTGCGCACAACACCGAAGAGATGGCGTGCTTCACCTGCCACCTGAGCTGGACGACGTCATGCGGTGGCTGCCATCTGCCGATCGAGGCCAACTGGAAGGCCAAGGTCCACAAATACGAGGAAGACGAGACACGCAACTATGCGACCTACAATCCGCAGGTCGCGCGTGACGAGATGTTCCAGATCGGCCGCCACCAGACCAGCAAGGGCAACATCATCGCTCCTATCCGCTCGACCTCGGCGCTGATCCTGTCGTCGACCAACATCAACCGCGAGCGCATCTACGTGCAGCAGCCGCCGATCTCGGCGCCCGGCTTCTCGTCACAGGCGTTCGCGCCGCACTTCCCGCACACGGTGCGCAAGACCGAGACCAAGCAGTGCTCGGATTGCCACCTGAGCGCAGCGAACGACAACAATGCGGTGATGTCGCAGTTGCTGCTGCTCGGCACCAACTTCGTCAACTTCGTCGGGCTGAACAGCTGGTTCGGGCTCGAAGGCGGCTTCGAGGCGGTGCGCGTGACCGAATGGGACGAGCCGCAGGCGGTGATCGGGTCGTATCTGCACCGCTATGCCTATCCCGATTACTACAAATTGCATGTCGAGCAGAACGGCCGCGAGCTCAAGAACTGGACGCGCGGCAAGACCTTCGATGCCAAGTTCTCGGGCGAGTCCTACGCGCTCGAGGAGTTTGCCAATGTCGTGCAGAATACCGCGGGCCGGGTGAACTGCCTGCAGAACCGCGGCGAGTACATGTTCGTGGCCGAAGGCAAGGGCGGTTTCCGCGCCTATGACATCGCCTCGATCGGCAACAAGGGCTTTTCCGAACGCATCGTCCGCGCGCCGTTCTCGTCGCTGGGGCATGACACGCACGTCAAGACCACCAACGCGACCTGCATGGCGATCGCCACCACCCAGCCGATCGCGCCGACGCGCAACACGCCCGAAATGCGCGAGGCCAATCAGGAACAGGCGTTCCGCGCGGTCTATCACTACGCCTTCATCACCGACAGCGTCGAAGGCCTGATCGCGGTCAACATCGATACGCTGGCCGATGGCGAGTTCCGCAACAACTTCTTCAAACGGACGCTGACCTGGAACCCGGACAATGTGCTCAAGGGCGCACGCCACATCACGCTGGCGGGTGACTTTGCCTATATCACCGCTGATGCGGGACTCGTGGTGGTGCGGCTGGCGGACGACCCACCCGCCAATGCGCCGCGCGATTTCGATCATTCGAAGCTCAATCCGCAATTGATGGCGGTACTGCCGCTCAATGACGCACGCGCGAGCGCGGTGCAGTTCCGCTATCTGTGGGTGACCGATGCAGAGGGGATCAAGCTGTTCGACATCACCCGTCTCGAGGCGCCTGTTGCGGTGCCATCAGGGACAGTCCGGCTGGCCGATGCGCGCAAGCTCTATCTGGCGCGCACCTTCGCCTATGTCGCGGCCAAGCAGGATGGCCTCGTCATCATCGACATGACCAACCCCGAGGCGCCGCGCGAGTACATGCGCTACAACGCCGGTGGCCTGCTCAACGATGCCGAGGACGTGATCGTGGGCTCCACCAACGCGACCCTGTTCGCCTATGTCGCCGATGGCCGCAACGGGATGAAGGTGCTGCAGCTGACATCGCCGTCGAGCCAGCCCAATTTCTACGGCTTCTCCCCCGATCCGCGGCCTGATCTGATCGCTTTCGCCCGGACCCCATCGGCCGCACTCGCGGTCGCCAAGGGGCTGGACCGCGACCGCGGTGTCGATGAATCGGGCGGGCAGATGGCGATCTTCGGACGTCTCGGCTCGCGACCCTTTACCCGGTCCGAAATGGAGAAGCTTTTCCTCAACGCGAGCGGCAAGCCCTACAAGGTCAGCGATACCGTGACGATGGCCGACTGGCTCGGCCCGCGCCCCGCGATGCTGGCGGCTAGGGGGAATTAGACCGAGGCATTGAGGGGCAGGGCGGTTCAGTCCGCCTCGACGGTCAGCGCCTCGATCACCAAGGTCATGATGGGCATGCCTTCGTCGCGGCGATGCGTATCGGTCACCGCGATATCGGCGACCAGATGACCGGATATCGCAAATTCGTGCTCGGGCAGGATGCGGGCGAGCCACAACGCGGTGGTCACCGCCTGTTCGCTGTCGAACCGGAGCCGCATCACGTGTCGCATGCCGCTGAACGTCGCGCTGGCCCAGGCTGTCCCGCGATGCTCCTCCAGCGAGGCATCGCCTTTCGCCAGCGATAGCACCGCGCAGATCAGTGCGGTGGCGGGGTCGTGACGGATTTTCTGGTGGATCATGCCTGCTCCTGGCGATAGATGTTCATGAAATGTTCCACCCGCTGCCGCAGGGCCTCGCGTGGTTCGCGGCCATTGCGCAGATCATCGACCAGTCGGGGGTCGCCCGCCGACAGGCGACCGAAGCGGGTGCGAGCCATCCCGGTTTCGCGCAGGAAGATTTCGATGAGGCGCAGCAGCGGCATGAGAATTCTCCTTTCAGCCTGCGGAATGGGTCCGTAGCAGCGGTAGGATTATTCCTATATGCGATTCGCGCAGTGTAGGAAATATCCTTGAAGCGGATATTTCCTGTGCTATATATCCATTATGGAGACAGACGACGTTCGCCAGACGCTGGAGGCGCTGATCGCAGCGCGGGGGCTGAGCTTTGCCGGCGTCTCGCAGTTGCTCGGCAAGAACCCGTCGTACGTCCAGCAGTTCCTCCGGCGGGGTTCTCCCAAGCGCCTCGACGAGCGCGACCGGCGGTTGCTTGCGCAGTTCTTCGGTGTGTCGGAACAGCAGCTTGGCGCGCCCGATGATGCTCTGCCTGCACCACGCCGTGGTACGATCCCCTCGCGTCAGGGGGCGCAACGATCGGGGAATGCGCGCGGCCTGCCATCGCGCATGCGTCTGATCCCGCGCCTGGCCGTGGGGGCTTCGGCGGGGGCGGGGGCCTTGCCCGACGACGAAGCGCCGCTCGCGGAGATCGCTTTCGACGAGGCCTGGCTGCGCAGGCTTGGCGCAGGCTCGGATGCGGTGACGATGATCCAGGTCGAAGGCGATTCCATGGCCCCGACATTAAGCGATGGCGACGACATTCTCGTTGCGATGCCCTCCGGCGGCCCCGTCCGCCGCCGCGACGGCATCCACGTGCTGCGCATGGACGACGCGCTGATCGTCAAGCGGCTGGCGTTCCGGCCCGACGGGCGGCTGTCGGTGACCTCGGACAACGCGCTGTACCCCAGTTATGTCGATGTCTCGCCGGAGAGCGTTGCAATCGTGGGGCGGGTGATCTGGGCAGGGCGGCGGGTGTGAACCGCCATAATGTCACAGTTCTGTCATCGTGGCTGGCTAGCTGTCGGCGCCAGGGGGGCTGACACGCTAATTCGATAGAGCCATTTGCCCATGATCAAATCACTGTTAGCCTGCCTGTGCCTTGTCCTGCCGACCGCCCCGGCGCTGGCATCCAGCACATCGGTTCCCGTGATCCCGGAGCCGATGGTGTTCGATATGATTCGGCCGCTTGGCGCCGATAGAGGTGAGCTGGAAGCCAATGTGCTGGCTCTGGCCCCGCTGTCGGGCGATCCTCGTGTCGTGGAATGGGCCCCGGAAGTCGAATATGCCTTCGCGCGGGGCCATGCGATTGAGTTCGAGCTGCCGTTTGAGAACGGCAGCCTGGCAGAGTTCAAGCTGGGCCTGCAGGGCACGTTCGGGACGCTCGAAAATGGCAGGGCAATCCATGGCTGGCAGTATCTGGGCGTCTATGACCGGCACGAAAAGCGCGTGTTCAATACTTTGCTCTATATGATCGGACAGCGGTTCAATTCCCGTTGGAGCGCGCTCGCGATGGTCGGCGTTGGCGAGATCAGTCCGGGATTCACAAGCAACAAGGATGCGTTGCTGATCAACCATTCGACCTTCTATGACGTCAACCAACGTTCGGTCGCAGGGCTGGAAGTCAACGTGCGCAGCGGCGGCAAGCGGTCGCTTCGGGTCACGCCGCAATGGCACCAGAAGCTCGGTCAGCATACCAACCTGCAATTCGGGCTCGGCGTTCACAAGGCGCGGTACGATGTTGCCCGGCCCGAAGCTGCGGCCCGGCTGATCAAGGAGTTTTGAGGCGCGGGTTTGGGGTGTTGGGCATGCTGTGACTTGCACGCACCATCCATCCTTGCCACATACCGCTCATGACCAACCCCGCCACCAATCCCTCAGAACCGCCCCTTCGCGCCGCGATCATTCCGGTGACGCCGCTGCAGCAGAATTGTACGCTGATGTGGTGTACCGAAACGATGAAGGGCGCGCTGATCGATCCGGGCGGTGATCTGCCCAAGCTCAAGGCCGCTGTCGCGCAGGCCGGGGTGACGCTGGAAAAGCTGCTGGTGACGCATGGCCATATCGACCATTGCGGCGAGACCGGTACGCTCGCCAAGGAACTCGGTCTCACGATCGAGGGTCCGCATGAGGAAGACCGCTTCTGGATATCGCGGCTCGACGATGATGGCCGCAATTACGGGATCGCAGGCGCGGTGTTCGAGCCCGATCGCTGGCTCAAGGATGGTGACACCGTCACCGTCGGCAATCTGGTTCTCGATGTCATCCATTGCCCGGGCCACACGCCGGGGCACATCGTCTTCCACCACGCGCCCTCGAAGTTGGCGATCGTCGGCGACGTGATCTTCCAGGGTTCGATCGGCCGCACCGATTTTCCGCGCGGCAATCATCAGGATCTGATTGATTCGATCACCCAGAAGCTCTGGCCACTGGGCAATGAAACCGTGTTCGTTCCTGGCCATGGTCCGACCAGCAATTTCGGCTTCGAACGCCAGCGGAATGGGTTTGTTGCCGATCACGTGCTGGCCTAATTTTCTCCCCTCCCGCGTGCGGGAGGGGTGGCCGCAGGTCGGGGTGGGCCTGCAACATCGAAAAATTCAGGCCCACCCCGGTCCGGCAAGCCGGACCTGCCCCTCCCGCAAGCGGTAGGGGAGAATATCTTGCTTCACGCCACCGGCAGCACGCTGGCCACATACACCGCATAGCCCGACAGGCCGAGCAGCGTCAGCAGCGTGGTCAGCGTGCCGATCATGCGGCCCAGTTTGAACGCACCGCCATCCATGCCCAGACCATGCGCCAGCCGCCCGATCATGTAGACAACACCAATGATCCACATCCATGTCGCGGCAAAGCCCGAGGCTTCGAGTCCGGCGATCAGGATCAGCACGAAAGGCGTGAACTCGACGAAATTGGCCTGCGCCCGCATGCGGCGGATGACGAACTCGTTGCCGCCATCGCCCACGCTGACCTTCTGGCTGGTGCGCACCTGGCCGATCCGGATCGCGAGCCAGATATTGATCAATCCGGCAGCGGCGGCCATGGTCAGTGTCAGCGGCAGGCTCATGTGGTTTTCCCTCATCGTTTGTTCGCCTGAATGTGCGGCGATTTCTGCGCCGGACCTAGCGTGACAATGCTTGCAACGCACGAGATTTTCGTTATAGCCCCGCCTTCGCACGCGAACGGGCCTAGTTGCTCCACCGGCAGGCTGCGCAAAACGCGTCTGCTGCGGAAAACATGGCGTTATCGCATTGATAGACAAGCAATTAAGGTAAGCAGATCCTGCCATGGCTGTTCCTAAAAGAAAAACCTCACCCTCCAAGCGCGGCATGCGTCGCAGCCACGATTC